>NZ_JBITPK010000012.1:0-67790 GCF_050467785.1 Paenibacillus sp. NRS-1760
AGCACGAGAGACCTATCGCATAATATGCGATAGGTTTTTTGTTGTATTTGCATGCAGAAAAAGAGCGTTAATCATATAAATGAATCCGGCTATGTATAAACAGCATGCAAGCGTACCAAGCTAATGGAAAATCAATTTTACCGAGCACTTGACCTTTTGCTGAAATTGCATATAATAAAATCAAGGTCAAAGAAAGTCAAAGTCAGTTGTCCGAATATTCGGTGTATATTCTGATTTGATCGCAAGACCTCATTAATACCTATGTTTCAACTTTAGTTTTATTGGTTATTTCTCAGGGAGGTTGGTGGTTTGCGTAACATTTCCGATCTCATCGAACAGTACTTAAAGCTTATGCTTCAAGAAAGTCCAGAGGGCGCAGTAGAAATTCAACGCAATGACCTGGCTGACAAATTTTCTTGTGTACCGTCGCAAATCAACTATGTAATTAGTACTCGATTTACCATGGAGAAAGGATACATGGTTGAAAGTAAGCGCGGCGGCGGAGGCTATATCCGAATACAACGGATTGAGCTTCCTGCATTAAAGGCGATTCAATTCCATATCGAAGAAACGGTTGGAGAATGTGTCGATCAAGGTGCAGCGGAAGGGCTTATTTATCAGCTTGAGGAAGCAAGACTTATCACTAAGCGCGAGGGAAATCTGCTCCGTGCGGCTGTGCATCGCGATACCATTGCACTGAAGCTGCCGCTAAGGGATGAAATTCGGGCAAGGTTGTTAAGGTCCATGCTTATCTCATTGCTGGTTAAGTAATGACAAACCGTTAATACCGGGAGGAGGGATCAGGCTTGTTTTGCCAAGATTGCGGTAAAAAACCGGCTACGCTTCATTTCACAAAAATCATTAATGGCGAGAAGACCGAATTTCATATTTGTGAAAGCTGTGCTCGTGAGAAAGGCGAAGGCATTCCAGGCGCGCCAAATAGCTTTTCTATTCATAGCTTACTATCGGGGCTTCTTGATTTCGAACAGCTTGGCGGGTCGACGATTACCGGCATTAAGCAGCCAGCGCTGCGCTGCGAGGAATGTGGACTGACCTATACACAGTTTAGCAAAATCGGTCGATTCGGCTGCAGCTCTTGTTATCAGTCGTTCGAAGGTAAGCTTGATCCACTTCTCAAACGTATTCACAGCAGCACCGTACACAGCGGTAAAATCCCTAAGCGCTCAGGCGGGCAAATCCAGTGCAAGCGCGAGATTGAACAGCTGAGGCGGGATCTGCAGGAGAAGATTGATCAAGAGGAATTTGAAAGCGCGGCTGAGCTGCGTGATCGAATACGTGAATTAGAGCGCAAAATGGCAGACCTGTAGGCTAGCATAGAAGGAGTGAAGGAACCTCTTGACTAAGCATCGATTCTCACAGCATGCGCTCAGCGAATGGATGAAGGACGCAGGTCCTGAATCTGAAATTGTCATTAGCAGCAGAGTGCGAGTAGCCCGAAATTTACGTCATCAGCCTTTTCCATTACTTGCAACAAATCAGCAATCTAAGGATGTCATGGATCAGCTGACTGAAGTTAGCCAGAGCGGCAAGCTGCAGTCAATTGGATCATTTGAGACCATTGTTTTGTCAGATTTAAGCGAGCTTGATAAAAGGGTGCTTGTTGAAAAGCATTTAATCAGTCCCAATTTAGCGAACGAATCGCGATGCGGGGCCGTTATTTTAAGCGATAATGAATCTGTTAGCATAATGATTAACGAAGAAGATCATTTGCGCATTCAATGTCTGTATCCAGGTTTCCAAATCCAGGAGGCATGGGCATTGGCCAGCGGAATTGACGATATTTTTGAAGAGTCGGCTGATTATGCATTTGATGAGAAACGCGGTTATTTGACGACATGTCCAACGAATGTGGGCACAGGCATAAGGGCATCCGTCATGATGCATTTGCCAGCACTCGTTTTAACATCTCAAATCAATCGGATATTGTCAGCTGTTACACAGGTAGGCTTGGCGGTAAGAGGCTTGTACGGCGAAGGCAGTGAAGCGCTTGGGAATTTATTTCAGGTGTCTAACCAAATTACGCTGGGGCAATCCGAGAATGAAATTATTGAAAATCTTTACGGTGTTGCAAGACAAATCATCGAGCATGAGAAAGCAGCACGCAAACGTCTTATGCATGAGTCGCGGCTGAGGACAGAGGATCGCGTGAAGCGCTCATATGGTATTTTAGCATATGCTTCAATTATGGATTCCAAGGAAGCTGCGCAGCGGTTGTCAGATGTGCGGCTTGGTGCAGACCTAGGCATTTTATCAGATGTAACGCCACAAGTGTTGAATGAACTTTTGGTCATGACTCAGCCTGGATTTTTGCAACAAACCTTCGACGAGAAGATGAGTCCAGAGCAGAGAGATTTCAGGAGAGCAGAACTCATACGCAAGCAATTGCGTGGTGAAAAAGGCCATGGGGGTGCGTAAATATGATGTTTGGAAGATTCACGGAGCGAGCACAGAAGGTGCTTGCATTGGCGCAAGAAGAAGCGGTTCGTCTCGGACATAACAATATTGGTACGGAGCATATTTTGCTAGGCCTTATTCGCGAAGGGGAAGGAATAGCTGCTAAAGCATTGATTGGACTAGGACTTGGGCTTGAGAAGATTCAAGATGAAGTTGAGGCGTTGATCGGTCGCGGTCAAGAGCAGCCTAACAACATTGCCTATACGCCACGCGCGAAAAAAGTAATTGAGCTTTCGATGGATGAAGCAAGAAAGCTTGGACATACGTACGTTGGCACAGAGCATATTTTGCTTGGTCTCATCCGTGAAGGAGAAGGCGTTGCGGCACGTGTGCTCAACAATCTTGGCATTAGCCTAAATAAGGCTCGTCAACAAGTCCTTCAGCTTCTTGGCAGCAGTGAAGCAGTCTCAAGCAATCACGGTTCGCCAGCGAATGTTAGCACGCCTACGCTCGATGGACTTGCAAGAGATTTAACTGCTTATGCGAAGGAAGGAAATCTGGATCCTGTGATCGGCCGGAGCAAAGAAATTGAGCGTGTAATTCAAGTGCTTAGCCGCCGTACGAAGAACAATCCAGTACTAATCGGGGAACCGGGCGTTGGTAAAACAGCGATTGCCGAAGGTCTCGCGCAGAAGATTATCGAGAATGAAATTCCCGAAACTTTGCGTGATAAGCGTGTCATGACGCTGGATATGGGCTCCGTAGTTGCAGGTACAAAGTACCGTGGTGAGTTTGAAGATCGACTGAAGAAAATTATGGATGAGATCCGCCAAGCGGGCAATATTATTCTATTCATCGATGAGCTTCATACGTTGATTGGTGCAGGCGGAGCAGAGGGAGCAATCGATGCTTCTAATATTTTGAAACCTGCGCTAGCACGCGGTGAACTGCAATGTATCGGTGCAACTACCCTTGATGAATACCGTAAATATATTGAAAAAGATGCAGCGCTTGAGCGTCGTTTCCAACCTATAACGGTAGACCAGCCATCTCCAGAAGAAGCGATTCAAATTTTGTACGGCTTACGCGATCGTTATGAAGCTCATCACCGTGTGAAAATTACGGATGAAGCTATCGTGCAAGCAGTTAAATTATCGGATCGTTACATTCCGGATCGGTTCTTGCCAGATAAAGCGATTGACCTTATCGATGAAGCCGGTTCAAAGGTGCGCTTGCATTCTTACACTGTACCGCCAAACTTGAAGCAGCTTGAAAACCGTTTGGAAGATATCCGCAAGGAGAAGGATGCAGCGGTTCAAAGCCAAGAATTCGAGAAAGCGGCAGCACTTCGCGATACGGAGCAAAAAATTCGCGAAGAGCTTGATATTACCAAAAACCAGTGGAAAGAAAAACAAGGCCGTACTGATTCTGAAGTGACACCAGAGGATATTGCTCAGGTTGTAGCTAGCTGGACGGGTATTCCTGTTAGCAAGCTGGCTGAAGAAGAGACGGAACGACTTCTGAAAATGGAAGATATTCTTCATGATCGTATCATTGGTCAAGATGATGCCGTGAAGTCAGTATCCAGAGCGATTCGTCGTGCGCGTGCCGGCTTGAAAGATCCGAAGCGTCCAATCGGCTCATTCATTTTCTTAGGTCCAACGGGTGTAGGTAAAACGGAGCTCGCCAGAGCACTTGCAGAAGCGATGTTCGGAGATGAAAATGCGGTTATCCGTATCGACATGTCGGAATATATGGAGAAACATTCGACATCCCGTCTAGTCGGAGCGCCTCCTGGTTATGTAGGTTATGAAGAAGGCGGACAGCTAACCGAGAAAGTTCGCCGCAAGCCATATTCCGTTGTTTTGTTAGATGAAATTGAGAAAGCTCACCCTGAAGTATTTAACATATTGCTTCAGGTGCTGGAGGATGGTCGCTTGACTGATTCCAAAGGCCGCGTTGTCGATTTCCGCAACACACTGATTATTATGACTTCTAACGTTGGAGCGGATCAAATCAAGCGTAATTCCTCGCTCGGTTTCACAGCCGTACAGGATGCAGGACGCGACTTCCAGCAAATGAAGGATAAAGTGCTTGGCGAGCTTAAGAAAAGCTTCCGTCCGGAGTTCTTGAACCGTATTGATGAAAGCATCGTGTTCCATTCGCTTGGCGAGGAGCATATTGCTCAAATCGTTACACTCATGTCGGATGAGCTACGCAAGCGTCTGCGTGAGCAGGAAGTTGACTTCATCTTGACGGATGCAGCAAAAAGCTTCCTTGCGAAGGAAGGCTACGATCCACAATATGGAGCTCGTCCGCTTCGCCGGGCAATCCAAAAACATATCGAAGACCGTTTGTCCGAAGATTTGTTGATGGGTAAAATCCAAAAAGGCGATACGTTCACAATCGATGAGAAGGATGGCGGTCTAACCGTTACCAAATCGATTTCCGAACAAGAGCCAGAAGAATCCACGACAAAATAAGCATGATATTAAACTGTCCCGCAATCAGAATAGCTGCTTGCGGGACAGTTTTTATTAATACAATAAATTGACAATGATAATCATTATCGTATAATAAGGCTATAGCGATACATAGAATGGAGGAACAACGATGATTGTTGTCACCAATACGATAAAAGTAAAAAAAGGCCACGGGGAGACGGTGGCGAGTAGATTTCAAAACTCCAAAGGCATAGATTTATCGCCTGGTTTTGTGCGCATGGAAGTGTTGTTAACGGAAGGCTTAGAAGAATATGATGAGCTTAAAGTAAGCACGACTTGGGAAACCAAAGCTTCCTTTGAGGGTTGGGTGAACAGTGATTCTTTTCGGCAAGCGCACGCTCATAGAGGCGGGGGACAACAGGGCGAGGCAGGCCAGCAAACGGAAAGCGTGATGCTCGGCTCACAATTGACAACGCATCGCGTGTTAGTTGCTCGGCAAGCTGGAATTGAGATTAAGCAGCATTAATTCTATTTATTTATCATTTGGAGCTCTAATAAATATGCTGCGTTGTGAGTAATATTTCGCTCTCTTATCCACTGTGGATAACGAGGGCGTTTTTTATGTTGTATTTATAGAAAAAGGCTTTGGGGATATGTTGATGAGTTGTGGATAATGTTGATAACTTGTTCGTAATTCTGTGGATAACAATGAAAAGACGTGAAATGGATAAGCTTAGCTGTGGGAAACGAATAATAAGTAGGTTATCTCCTTTTTTTCATTAACAATGTGGGTTTATACATGGAGGATAAAATGGTAAACTTTATGTAGTGTGATTTTAAGCACAATCGCTAGGGCTGGCATCATTCATTTACGCTGGTTCATAACGTTTAAGGAGTACAGAATGGCCAAAATTAAATCAAAATTTGTTTGTACGGAATGTGGAACAGAATCGCCAAAATGGCTGGGGAAATGCCCCGGTTGCCACGCTTGGAATTCGATGGTGGAAGAGAAAGAAACCGTTGTGAAAACGAAGGGCGTCGGATTGTCGTCGTTTCATGCGAAAGAAAAGCCGCAGTCCATCATACATATAGAAAGTGGGCAAGAGCCTCGTATAGAAACAAGGATGCTTGAGCTTAATCGAGTGCTCGGCGGAGGTGTTGTTCCAGGCTCGCTAATTCTTGTCGGCGGAGATCCCGGAATCGGAAAATCAACGCTGTTGCTGCAAACGTCTCATGCGCTCGCGGTGAAAGGATTGAAAGTGCTCTATATTTCTGGGGAGGAGTCCGTGCGGCAAACAAGGCTAAGGGCAGATCGACTTGGTGCGCTGACGGAATCGCTTTATGTACTATGCGAAACCAATATGGAGCAAATTAACGATGCCATAGAATCAGTCCAGCCGGATTTTCTCGTTATTGACTCCATTCAAACCGTCTACGATCCAAATGTTCAATCGGCTCCCGGGAGTGTATCGCAGGTACGAGAATGCACGGCCCACTTTATGCGAGTGGCCAAGATTAAAGGAATTGCGACGGTGCTCGTCGGCCATGTTACGAAGGAAGGCGCGATTGCGGGGCCAAGGCTTCTAGAGCATATGGTGGATTGTGTTCTTTATTTTGAAGGAGAGCGCCATCATACGTACAGAATTTTAAGGGCAGTCAAAAACCGCTTTGGCTCGACGAACGAGATTGGCATTTTCGAGATGGGTGAGGATGGACTGCGAGAGGTTTCGAATCCTTCTGAGCTGTTTTTATCTGAGCGTCCGCTTGGTGTATCAGGGTCAACCGTAGTTGCAAGCATGGAAGGCACAAGGCCTGTGCTTGTTGAGCTTCAGGCGCTTGTGGCCACAACTAATTTTCCATCTCCGCGCAGAATGTCAACGGGTATCGACCATAACCGAATGGCGCTCATTATCGCAGTGTTGGAGAAGCGGAACGGCATGTTTCTACAAACACAGGATGCTTACTTGAACGTAGCTGGCGGAGTTAAGCTTGATGAGCCGGCAGTCGATCTAGCAGCGGCGGTCAGCATAGCCTCCAGTTTTCGCGATGCGCCAACGAAGCCGTATGACGTTATATTTGGTGAGGTAGGATTGACGGGAGAAGTGCGTGCGGTATCGCGTGCTGAGCAAAGGGTGAAGGAAGCAGAGAAACTAGGCTTTAAACGTGTCATAATGCCAGAAAAAAGTTTAAAAGGGTGGAAACCACCCGCAGGCATAGAAATTATTGGCGTATCTACAGTGTCGGAAGCACTTAAGGCAGCGCTTGGATAGGGGGGCAGATGATGAAGGAACCTACACAGCTTGAAATTATGAATCAATTATTGCAATTAGTCGCACCAGGCACCCCTTTTCGGGATGGGCTTGAAAATGTGCTTCGAGCGAAAACGGGGGCGTTGCTGGTTGTTGGCTACAGCCCGGAAGTAATGGAAGTCGTAGACGGAGGTTTCTCCATTAATTGCGATTTCTCGCCTAACTATTTGTATGAGCTTGCAAAAATGGACGGAGCTATTATTTTGAGCGAGGATATGCGCCGAATTTTGTATGCGAATACGCAGCTTATACCGAATAGCTCCATTCCGTCGATCGAAACGGGAATTCGGCACCGTACAGCTGAGCGGGTTGCAAAGCAGACAGGCAAGCTTGTTGTATCCATCTCGCAGCGCCGTAATATTATTACTTTGTATCAAGGCAATCTGCGTTATTCGCTGAAGGACATGGGTGTTATTTTGACGAAGGCCAATCAAGCGATTCAAACGCTCGAGAAATATAAAGCGGTGCTTAGCCAATCCTTTACGAATCTTTCAGCGCTTGAATTCGAAGAGCTCGTTACTCTGCAGGAAGTAGCGCATGTCATTCAACGTGTTGAAATGGTGCTGCGCATCAAGATGGAGATCAAGCGTTATGTAAATGAGCTTGGAACGGAAGGACGGCTCATCAGCATGCAAATGGATGAGCTCGTTGGCGGAGTTGAAGAGGATGCTTGGTACTTACTTAAGGATTATGCCAAAGAAAATTCGGATGAGAAAATACGAGAAATTCGGGCAGGCCTGAAGAAGCTGAGCTCTGATGAGCTACTGGATGCGCCGCCAATCATCCGTTTGATCGGTTATCCACATACGAGCAACATGAACGATGAATCCGTGTCACCGCGTGGTTATCGACTGCTGAATAAAATTCCAAGATTGCCGCTCATTATTATGAACAATCTGATTGAAAACTTCGGTCGATTGCCTCATATTCTGATGGCGACAATTGAAGAATTGGATGAGGTTGAAGGTATTGGCGAGGTGCGGGCACGTGCGATTAAGGAAGGTCTAAAGCGGATACAAGAGCAGATGTTCATTGACAGGCAAATTTAAATCCCATACAATGGATTGAATGTGGTCCTGTAACGTGGAGATACATTCGTTAAGGGTTTTGGGGCATAGTAGAGAAGAGGTGGAAAAGATGATCACAAAATCGATACCGAGCCTTCTCACGGTGGGGAACTTATTCCTAGGAGTAATCGCCATCATTCTTGTATTCAATGAAAAACCAGATACTGCGGCTATGATGGTGTTAATCGCCATGCTGCTTGATGGTGTTGACGGACGCGTTGCTCGGGCGCTGAACGTTCAAAGTGAATTCGGTAAGGAGCTGGACTCATTATCCGATGTGATTTCGTTTGGCGTAGCTCCAGCATTTATTATGTATGTAGTTGCTTTTCAAGATCTTAATCCAGCCTTGGCTTGGATTGTAACGGCATTGTTCCCGATTTGCGGGGCACTGCGGCTTGCTCGTTTCAATGTAATATCAAGTGCGCCAGGTTATTTTATCGGTCTTCCGATACCGGCGGCTGGTGGAGTGTTAGCGACATTAGCTTTATTTCAAAATGACATTTATGTATCCGTGTTGCTTGCAAGCACAGTAGTGCTTTCCATTCTTATGGTTAGTACGATTAAATATCCGAATTTCAAAAAGGTCGGTATTCCTAAGAGCGCAGTATGGGTTGTCCCTATTGTTATTGTTGTATCTGTCGTATTAGGTCTATTGTTCAAAAATGACTTATCCAAAATTTTGTTTGTACCGCTGCTTCTATATGCGCTGTACGGCCTAAAAAAAAACGTTGATCGCCGTTTGCCCAAGCGAAACCGCAAGCGGAAGAAACGTGATGAAAACGCAGAAGACCCTGTTCAAACGGAAAAGCCGGCTTGATAAAAGCAGAAATATTGAATGTGAAATAGCGTTTCAAGCACAGATCTTTGTGCTTGGGCGCTATTTTTTTCGTTCTTACAGTCCCTTTTAGCAATCTGTTATGGGATAATTTTGAAACTAATCATCTTCCAAATTCGTATTTAATAGGCGGTCAAAAACGAATTCGAATGGAGAAGATGCTGGTTTGAAACGACTATTTAGTATTAGAAAGCCTTCTTTATGGACCAAAACGATTGTTACTGCTGCTTTATCAGTCAGCCTGCTGGCTCCAGCCGTCTATGCGGCTCCCGTGGAACCGAGTGCTGCGCCTGCTCCAAAAGCGTTAAATGCTGAAAATGCGACAACTTTTTTAAACGATTTTTTTGCAACGGAACAAATCAAATCGCAATATGTAGGAGCTTCTGTCGTTATTGTGAAGGATGGGAAAACGGTAGTGCAGCGAGGATATGGCTTTGCAGACCTGGAAACAAAAAAGCCGATTGACCCTGCTTCAAGCGTGTTTCGCATCGCGTCAGTGTCCAAGACCTTTACGGCAGCCGCGGTTATGCAGCTTGTAGAGCAGGGGAAGATTTCTCTTCAAGACGATTTCACCAAGTATGTGAAGGATTTGAAGTTCGACAACCCGTTCGGCAAGCCGGTTACGATTGAGCATTTACTTACGCATACGACGGGTTTTGAAATACGTGATCCGCAGCCAGAGGATATACATACTGACTTCGGGAAAGTAGTTGAAATTGAAGACTATGTTCGGGGGCATATGCCTTCTGTTGTTCGGGAGCCGGGCAGCGCCTACATGTACGATAACTTTGCGTCGATGCTGCTTGGATTGATCGTACAAAAAGTCAGCGGTTTACCGTTTAACGATTATATGGAACAGAATATATTCAAACCGCTGAAAATGGATTCAAGCCGGTTTTTACTTGATAAAAAACTTACAGAAAATCTAGTTTCGGAGTACGACGCTGCAAACGGCAAACATGAACGATACGCAGTTACTCCTACTGTAATGCCGCAAGGGGGAATGTTCTCTACTGCTGAGGACATAAGCAAGTTTATGATTACTTTCCTGAATGGCGGTTCATCAGAATCCGGCAGCATTCTTAAGCAAGCAACCGTTGATCAGATGGAAACGTATCGCTCTTCGATTCATTCATTGCTGCCGAACACTACTTATGGATTTGAGGCACCTATTCAGCTTCCTGGGGCGGGAAGCAGTTCTTCCGTGATTGCCAAGTTTGGAGACATTGTGGGCACAAGCTCGCTTATGTTCCTTATTCCGGATCAAAAGATGGGAGTATTCATTACTTACAACAAAATAGGCCCTCTCCGTGATTTCTTCTATCAGGCGTTTATTAATTCGTTTTTCCCGGCATATGCTGAACCTGCCAAGTTCGACGCATTCACGCCGAGCACGACTGATTCATTAAATAAATTCATGGGCATTTATACTGACCTTCGTCTTGGACAACTAAATACATCAATAGAAGCAGACGGCAAAGGAAGCTTGATGATTTCAGATGCTTTCCTTGGACCGCGTGCGCTTAAACAAGTAGATAAAAATCTGTTTGTAGATAGTCTTACGGGTAAATTCACGGCATTTTCGTTAGGGTCAGGCGATGAAGTGCTTTACTTTAAGGAGCCGTATCTGAATCCGCTCGGCTATGGGATGAAACATAAAGCGCCAACCTTGTTTGCTGATATTGCGAAAGACCACCCTTATGAGAAGGCAATCTATACGCTGAAAACATTAGGGCACTACTCCGATATTGAGGATGAAAAATTTAATGCTGAGCAATCAGTTACTCGGGGACAATTTGTTAAGCATCTTATGGAGATTAGCGGATTAAAAGGAAGCAGTACGGAAGAACTCGTATTTACGGATTTGGAAGGCCATTCGGCCGCTGCTTTTGTTCAGCAAGCGTATGAGCTGGGGCTGGTCAAAGGTACAACAACGAATCTGTTTGAACCGGATCGCAACATTACTCGCCAAGAAGCCGCTGTTATGATGTGGCGCGTCTTCTCTCAGCAGTATCCAGCAGAATTGTTCGAGTCGGTTAAGCTCTCCGGTGAGACTGATAAATGGGCGTTGCCAGCTGTTAAGATGATCGTTAAGCTCGGCATTTTTGGACCAGAGGTTCAAGAGCCAGAGAAAGGTGTTTTCAATTACGCTTCTAAGAAAGTTCTGAACCGCCAAGAGGAAGCTGCTATTTTATATTCTCTTCTTACACGCCCGTTAGATGTTATTGTTTCTGGATTCATGCAACAGAAGTAGCACTATTAACGCTAAAAAAGAGGCCTCCCAATATGGGAGGCCTCTTGTGTTACTCGTTGCTCGGGAGGAAGAGTCTGCTATAGTCTCTTTCCTTCGCGATTCATATGTTGCATATTTACGTTAAGTTAAACAGGCCTAAAGTTGAGCATTTGTCGTATTCATCAGCAATAACTTCATCCAGTTGAATGTCCAGCAAATTACATAAAGCAGTCATATAAAACAAGTTGCGGCCAAGATCGGCCTTGAGCGCATCGCGGCAATGCTCGCATACGGCTCCAGTGAGATGACTTTGCAGCGTCGTTTTCGCATTTTCAAGATTTAGTTCGTCCGAGTATTGTTGTTTGCGGGCATTTAGTTCAATACATCCACAGTCTGTGACTGCTTTAGTGACTGCACGATTTACCGAAGCGCCTGACTGTCCAAATTTGGACATAACATCTAGCAAGCTGCGGTGCCGAAGCAACAATTCGGATACTTGCTGCTGAAATTGATCCAGTGTAGGAGCGCTCATCGGTTCCACCTCTTTCACCAACCTCTTATGTTTTCTTCCTAATATCCATTATAAGCCTCCTATCCCCCTTTTACAAAATGTGAATTATTAAAAATTATAAATGTTTTCAATTAATCCGTGCCCCCACGGTTAGCGATCCAATTATTGGAACATAATTATAGTGGAGGTGAACCATAATGGTTAGACGAATAATTCAAATATTGGGTATGTTGTTCGGTGGTATGGCAGGCGGTGAAGTATACGGATGGATAAATGGAGCGGCCGTATGGTCTGGCTCATCCTTCGGAATGCTACAGCGATCCGGCACTTATTACATGAATGTAGCAATTGGCGCGGTTTTTGGTGTAGTTGTAGCAACGATGGTTGCAGGGCAAGTCATTCGCTATATGCAGAAGGGTGCGGAGCAAACCGCAGCGCTTCCTATGCAGCAGCTGATTGCTGGAGCTGGCGGTCTTCTAGCAGGTTTATTGCTTACTGTTCTGATCTATCCCGCAGTATCGGGTCTAGATGGTATAGGAAGTCTCCTTCCTGCTGCTATGATGTTATGCTTCGGTTATTTGGGCATGCGAATTGGTCTGCATAAGCAGGAGGAGCTGGCAGAAGGTTTTGCAGCTCTGCTGGAGAAACGGAGAGTCGCGCCTGTAGATGAGGCGGGTGGTTACGAGGAGCATAAGATACTCGATACCAGCGTTATTATTGACGGCCGTATTGCAGACATCTGTAAAACTGGATTTATTGAAGGCACGTTAGTCATTCCTGAGTTTGTGCTTGAGGAGCTGCAGCATATTGCTGATTCATCTGATTTATTGAAGCGCAATAGAGGACGCCGCGGGCTTGATATTTTGAACAAGATTCAGAAAGAGCTGGACGTAAAGGTTCTTATTTATGAAGGAGATTTTGAAGAAATCGGAGAAGTAGACAGCAAGCTGGTCAAGCTGGCTAAGGCGCTTCATGGTAAAGTTGTTACCAACGACTTCAACTTAAACAAAGTATGTGAGCTTCAAGGCGTGTCGGTGCTCAATATTAATGATTTGGCTAATGCTGTGAAGCCGGTTGTTCTACCTGGAGAAGAAATCATCGTACAAGTGATAAAAGACGGCAAAGAGCATGGACAAGGTGTCGCATATTTGGATGATGGCACGATGATCGTCGTTGAGGGCGGACGTGAATATATCGGGACAACAATGGAAGTGCTTGTAACGAGCGTGCTTCAAACCTCTGCGGGCCGAATGATATTTGCAAAGCCGAAGCTGTTGGAAAAAGCGCAGTAACAAGGTATGATAGTACTATTGTTATAGCGCAAACGGCTAACGTCGACAAAAGACGGCACAAGCTCGTTTCGCAGAGAAACGTAAGTTTATTTATAAGAAGCTAGGTTTATAAATACTTATGTTTTAACTCAGTGTGAGGCGGGTCGAGGCATGGGAGCAGATTGGGGAGTTATCATCGTAGCGGCCGGACGAGGCACGCGGATGGGAACGAAAGAAAGCAAGCAGTATTTGAAGCTGGCGGACAAGCCTATTCTTGTGCATACGCTAGAGCTGTTTCAATCGATGGATTTGGTAAATGAAGTGGTTCTGGTCGTAGGCAGCGAGGACGTGGAGCGTTGCCGCAATTGGGCTTCCCTATATGGCATAACGAAGGTAACCGCTATAGTTGCCGGGGGGAAAGAACGACAGCACTCGGTATACTTAGGTCTGCAGGAGCTAAAGAACGACTGGGTGATGGTGCATGACGGTGTACGTCCGCTGGTATCGGCGAATGCCGTCCGTGCTTGCTGTTCGCAGGCTGAGCAGAGCGGTGCATCTGTGCTGGCTGTTCCAGTAAAGGATACGATTAAACAAGTCAATGAAGCGGGAGTTATCGTTTCGACTCCGGACCGCCGAAGCTTGTGGGCGATACAAACGCCGCAAGCTTTTCGACGTGTTCTACTGCAGGAGGCGCATGAGCGTGCACTTGCAGAAGAGTTCATTGGAACAGATGACGCAATGGTTGTAGAACGCATGGGTTCAAGCGTTACTGTTGCAGAAGGCGAATATGCAAATATTAAAATTACGACGCCTGAAGATTTGCCGTGGGCGGAATTTTTGCTTGCGAAGCGTCATGCCGATAGGGCAGAGGGGAATGGTGAGCAAGGATGATTCGAGTTGGAAATGGATTTGATGTGCATCAATTGGTAGAAGGACGTCCATGCATTATTGGGGGAGTAACGATTCCATATGAGAAGGGGCTTCTAGGCCATTCCGATGCGGATGTTCTGTTGCATGCCATAACGGATGCAGTACTGGGTGCGCTTGGACTTGGCGATATCGGCAAACACTTTCCGGATACAGATGCTGCTTTTAAAGATGCCGACAGCTTAAAGCTGCTGGAGGAAGTATGGAAGCTTGTGCGTGAGCGCGGATATAAGCTTGGGAACATTGATTCCACGATTATTGCTCAAAAGCCAAAAATGCTGCCATATATTCCGCAAATGGCTGAAATTATAGCGAAGGCGCTTGAGGCTGATGTAACACAGGTGAATGTGAAAGCAACGACAACCGAGCAGCTTGGGTTCACAGGACGCGGTGAAGGAATTGCAGCGCAATCCGTTGTCTGTCTAATAAAGGATGTGCTATGATCGGGAGTATTCATTAATCAGCATATGCTTGCGAAGCTAGATTTTTTTTCGCAAAACTTTATTGGTATATGCTTACGAAGCCAGTTTATGCTTCGCAAAACTTTATCTGTATATGCTTACGAAGCTAGTTTGTGCTTCGCAAAACTTTATCTGTATATGCTCACGAAGTTAGTTTGTGCTTCGCAAAACTTTTAGGAGGTTATTTATATGACTGCAGAAGTTCGTGTACGTTATGCCCCATCCCCAACGGGTCATTTACATATTGGTAATGCAAGAACGGCCTTATTCAATTATTTGTTCGCGAGAAACCAAGGCGGTAAATTTATTATTCGGATCGAAGATACGGATGTAAAGCGCAATGTTGAGGGCGGAGAAGAGAGCCAGCTTAAGTACTTGAAATGGCTGGGCATGGATTGGGATGAGAGCATCGATATTGGCGGCGGGTACGGACCTTACCGTCAGACTGAGCGTCTTGATATATACAACAAGTACTGGCAAGAACTGCTTGATCGTGGTCTTGCTTATCGCTGCTACTGCTCGGAAGAGGAGCTTGAGAAGGAGCGGGAAGAGCAAACGGAGCGCGGCGAAACGCCTCGTTATTCCGGACGCCATCGCAATCTGACGGAAGAACAGCGCCAAGCTTTCGAAGCGGAAGGACGTGTGCCGAGTATTCGTTTCCGTGTACCGGAGAATCGGACCTATGCTTTTGACGATATCGTAAAAGGCTCAATCAGCTTTGATACAACAGAGATGGGCGATTTTGTCATCGTGAAGAAAGACGGTATCCCAACTTATAACTTCGCTGTAGTACTGGACGATTATTTGATGAAAATCAGTCACGTATTGCGTGGAGAAGACCATATTTCGAATACACCGCGCCAATTGATGATTTATGAAGCTTTTGGCTGGGAAGCTCCAAAATTCGGCCATATGACGCTAATTGTGAATGAGCAGCGCAAAAAACTAAGTAAACGAGATGAGTCCATCATTCAGTTTATTTCGCAGTATGACGATCTCGGTTATTTGCCGGAAGCGATGTTTAACTTTATTACATTGCTTGGATGGTCTCCTGAGGGTGAGCAGGAAATGTTTACTCGCGAAGAATTGGTTAATGTGTTTAATCCTGAACGTCTAAGCAAAAGCCCTGCCGTATTCGATACGCAGAAGCTTAGCTGGATGAACAATGAATATTTGAAAAAAGCGGACTTGAACCGCGTTGTTGATCTTTGCCTGCCACATTTGCAAAATGCGGGTCGTGTCGTTGCTGAAATTGATGCAGAAGGCAGAGCCTGGGTGACTGCGCTAGTAGCGCTGCATCAGGACAAACTACGTTCCGCCTCAGAAATCGTTCCAATGACAGAGCTATTTTTCCGTGATACGGTAGAGGATGAAAGCGAAGCGGTAGAGGTTCTTGCCGAGGAGCAAGTGCCAACTGTTTTGCAGGCCTTCCTGTCAAAAATCGAAGCGGGAGAAACAGCCTTTGAAGTGGATGGCATCAAAGAGATGATCAAAGCTGTACAGAAGGAAACTGGATTTAAAGGCAAGCAGCTGTTCATGCCGATTCGTGCAGCCCTTACTGGACAAACGCATGGTCCTGATTTGAATCAATCGCTTGCTTTGCTAGGCAAAGATAAGGTTACTGATCGTCTGCGCGCGCGTTTGGCAGGATCTTTAGCTTAATTCTTGTAAATGAGAGTATGCATAATGCCCTTGTCACATTTTTGGGTATTCGGTATACTATGACTAATAAATGAATGAATCAAACGGCCATGAACAGGAGAAGTACGTTTGCTTGTGGATTCGCAGAGAGGACAACCGTCATTCGAGTCGGAGTCGCATCACCATGTGACTATGAGGAAACGTAATGGGGCTGCAAGTTGTCTGGTCCGCCGAACGGAAATATGCACCTGGGAGCTTTGTTCCGAGCTGTGTCAGCAGGTAATGCGCAATGATGAGGATGGCGGCGACGCTTAATCGGCAATATTGGCATATATTTGGCTGGACAGGGTAGGCAGCAACGTATCGTCTGCGTTAAAGACCTTAAGGTGAATAAACTTCAGCGAGGATAGCTGTCGATTTATTCAAGCAGAGTGGAACCGCGAGATCACACGCCTCTGCAGCATATTATGCTGCAGAGGCTTTTCTTTTATTAGAAATTTATGAGCGTAGGAAAAAGGAGCATTGTTTATGTTTCGTCATTTTCGATCGGACATACTAGCTGTTTTTGAGAATGATCCGGCTGCTCGCAGTCGCTTCGAGGTTATTTTCACCTATTCAGGTGTGCACGCAATTTGGGCGCATCGCATTGCCCATCCCTTATACCGTAGAGGTTGGTATACTACAGCGCGCTTGATCTCCCAGGTTAGCCGCTTTATGACTGGCATCGAAATTCATCCAGGTGCCCGTATCGGCGAGCGATTGTTTATTGATCATGGCATGGGTGTCGTCATTGGTGAAACCTGTGAGATTGGCGATGATGTCGTTATTTATCAGGGAGTAACTCTTGGCGGAACGGGTAAAGAAAAAGGGAAGCGTCACCCGACAATTGGCAATAATGTAGTTATTGGCTCAGGAGCGAAGGTGCTCGGCTCATTTCAAGTGGGCGAATTTTCTAACATAGGATCAAACGCGGTTGTACTCAGAGAGGTTCCTGCCAATTGTACGGTAGTTGGAAACCCGGGACGCGTGGTCAAAAGAAACGGCGAGCGTGTAGGCGATCGACTTGATCATACGAAGCTGCCCGATCCGGTCATCGAAATGTTCCGTACAATGCAGAAGGAAATAGACGAATTAAAATCCGAGCTCGATAAGCTTCGGAATCCTGTAGCTGGAGGAGAAATACGAAAATGACAGTATCCATTTATAATACAGTATCGCGGCTAAAAGAACCTTTTGTATCGCAAGAGCCAGGTAAGGTGAAAATGTACGTTTGCGGACCAACCGTTTATGACTATATTCATATTGGAAACGCTCGTCCGGTTATTTTCTTTGACGTTGTTCGTCGTTATTTGGAAGACGTAGGTAATGAAGTTCAATATGTGGTTAACTTTACAGATGTCGATGATAAGCTGATTCGTAAAGCAGAACAGCTTGGTACGACAGTCCCTGAAGTAGCGGAGACGTTTATTGCGGCATTTTATGCAGATATCGAATCGCTGGGTGTTCATAAGGCGACACTTAATCCAAGGGTAACGGAGCATATTCCACAAATCGTTGCGTTTATTCAAGGTTTGATAGATAAAGGCTATGCTTATATGAGTGAGGGAGACGTTTATTATCGTACGTCTGCATTCGCGGATTACGGCAAGCTCTCTCATCAGAATATTGAAGAGCTTCAATTCGGTATTCGAGTTGAAATTGGCGACCGCAAAGAGAATCAACAGGATTTTGTATTATGGAAAGGCGCTAAGCCGGGCGAAATCAAATGGGAAAGCCCTTTCGGCGATGGACGCCCAGGCTGGCATATCGAATGCTCGGCTATGGCTCGCGCATACCTTGGGGATACTCTTGATATCCATGGCGGCGGTCATGATTTGCAGTTTCCGCATCATGAATGCGAGGTTGCGCAATCTGAGGCGCTGACAGGCAAACCGCTGGCGAACTATTGGATGCATAACGGCTATATTCATATAAATAATGAGAAAATGTCCAAATCGCTTGGCAATGGCATTTCGGTGCATGAGCTGGTGAAGCGGGTTAAACCTCATGCGATTCGTTATTTTATGCTCTCTACACACTACCGCAGTCCACTCAACTTCAGTGATGACACGGTTGCACAAGCTGAGAACAGCGTAGAACGGATTGCAAACAGTGCAGCGAATTTAAAGCATAGGCTTTCATCGTTTGAAGGCAAGCTAAATGAGGCGGCAGGCAGTGGCAACGCACTTGTCCCTTCTGGCGACGAAGCGCTGGATGCAAGATTAAAAGTGATTCATGAACAATTCCATGCCAAAATGAGCGATGATTTCAACACCCCTGATGCGATTACAACGGTGTTTGATTTGGTAGCTGAGGCTAATCAATATTTGAATCGTGCAGACGCCTCTGCTGAAGCGATTTATGCTTTGCTTACATTGTTTGAGCGTATGGATGCTGTACTTGGCTTGCTGCCGCAGCAACAAGCGGACGCTGAACTGCTGGATGCGGATATCGAACAGCTTATAGTGGAGCGGACCGAAGCTCGCCAGTCCAAAAATTGGGCTAGAGCGGATGAAATTCGTGATTTGCTCATAGAGAAAAACATCGTCCTTGAGGATACACCGCAAGGTATCCGCTGGCGGCGTAAATGAGCGAGCATATCGATACGAACCGCTTGCTCTTTTACCCGCCGTCCAAGTCACCGCAGCTGATGAATCCGGTCGTTCTCGCTTATATGGGCGATGCTGTGTTTGAGCTTCTTGTAAGACAATATTTTATTTCACTGCCGAATCAGAAATCACATCACCTTCACCGTGAGGCAACAAAATTTGTTTCTGCCAAAGGACAAAAGAAAACATTGGATCTCTGGCAGCCGCATTTAACCGAGGAGGAGGCGGACATCGTCCGCCGAGGCCGCAATTCAAAATCGGGAGCGCCTCCCAAAAACGCTGATTTAGCTGATTATCGTCTAGCAACAGCATTGGAGAGCTTGGTTGGATATCTTTATTATGAAGGCCGAATCGAAAGAATACATGAACTATTTGCCATTGCAATTAAGAAGCATGAGAATTAACAAGGCTCATGAAACTATTTGTAAATGAAAAAATAAAGGAGGGTTACCGATGACAGAAGAAACGATTCAAGATCAAGATGAAATGATAGCCGGTAAACATCCTGTGTTGGAAGCACTGCGTTCCGGACGAGAAATTAATAAAATATGGATTGCTGACGGTGCTCAAAAAACGTTGACGCAGCCCATTGTAGCGGAAGCTAAGAAATCCGGTATCATCGTACAGTTTGTCGACAAGCGGAAGCTCGACAGCTTAGCCCCTGGAGTTACACATCAGGGAGTTGTCGCACAGGCAGCGGCCTTCGCTTATGTGGATGTTGAGGACATTCTGGAACGAGCAAAACAACGGGACGAGGTTCCATTTATTTTGCTATTGGATGAAATTGAAGATCCTCATAATTTGGGCTCTATACTGCGGACAGCGGAATGCACAGGCGTACATGGCGTTATCATTCCAAAACGTCGTGCGGCAGGGCTGACGGCTACGGTTCTTAAAACATCTGCGGGTGCCGCTGAGCATGTACCGGTTGCACGCGTTACTAACTTGGCGCAAACGATCGATAGGCTGAAGGAAGCGGGCGTATGGGTAGCGGGAACCGATGTAAGTGCAAAACAGGATGTTTATAAAATGAAATTCGACATGCCGCTGGTTGTCGTTATAGGCAACGAGAGTAAAGGCATGGGAAGACTTATTAAGGAGAAATGTGATTTTCTCGTTAAACTTCCTATGCTTGGTCAGTTGAACTCGCTAAATGCTTCCGTTGCAGCTGGTGTTCTTATGTATGAGGTCGTTCGGCAGCGCCGGAGCATTTAGGTTATGAACCGGCGCGACGATATTTTATTAGTCGACGGTTATAACATAATTGGCGCTTGGCCGGTACTCGAGAAGCTGAAGGAACATGATCTGGAAGAAGCGCGGGATAAATTGCTCGATTTAATGGCGGATTATCAAGGTTTTACAGGAATGAAAGTGTATGTTGTGTTCGATGCGCATCAGGTGCCTGGATTAGGCGCTACTTACAGGCACCACAGGCTGACTATCGTTTACACAAAAGAGAAGGAAACAGCTGATGAATGCATTGAGCGTTTATGCTCGGAGCTGTTCCTCAGACGTAGAAATATATATGTAGCCACTTCGGATTTGGTCGAGCAGCATGTGGCATTCGGCAAAGGTGCGCTTCGTGTATCGGCACGGGAATTGCTAATTGATATAGGCCAGAATCGCAAAAATATCGAGCAGACACTCCGTGAAGAACAGCCGGGAAAACGGAATTCAGTTGACGGCAGAATTAGTTTAGAGGTTCGAAGCCAGCTGGAGAAACTTCGGCGCGGAGAGAAATAAAAGATTGGAAAAGCGATAATCTTCAAATAGATTTAGAATGATTGACTCGGATCATTCCACTAAGTTACAAAATTCCCAGTATATCTGTGGTTGTCGGGGCTCAGATTGGTTGACGGTGTAAGGTTACATAATGTATACTGACTCTATTATTAGCGATAAGAACGTGTTGATTTTGTTCAGTATACATTCTTATCTTTCGACGTGAAACGCTGTTTGAGCTCAGACTTTGAGTTCAATTAGATAGGTTTGCGTGAATAAGAATCTAGCGGTGTACGCCTTGCAGGCCGGAGGGATAGTTCGTGAGTATCGACCTCAAAGAATGGAGTACGCTCGAGTATGACAGCAGTACGGACGAGGATATCGTCGAAGCGGTCCGCAATGGTGATAGCATAGCGTTGGAATATTTGATAAACAAGTATAAGAATTTTGTGAGAGCCAAAGCGCGCTCGTATTTTCTTATCGGTGCGGATCGTGAAGATATCGTGCAGGAGGGTATGATTGGTCTTTATAAGGCAATTCGAGATTTTAAAGGGGACAAGCTAGCAAGCTTCAAAGCCTTTGCTGAATTGTGTATAACCAGGCAAATTATTACCGCCATCAAAACAGCCACGCGTCAGAAACACATTCCGCTAAATTCCTACGTTTCGCTAGATAAGCCCATTTATGATGAAGATTCGGATCGCACACTGCTGGATGTCATTTGTGGTACGCGAGTATCTGATCCAGAAGAATTAATTATTAATCAAGAAGAATTCATTGGCCTTGAAGATAAGATGTCCGAAATATTAAGCGACCTTGAACGCAAGGTGCTTATGCTTTATTTGGATGGAAGGTCCTATCAGGAAATTGCTGTTGATTTGGATAGACATGTGAAATCTATCGACAACGCTCTTCAAAGGGTGAAACGCAAGCTCGAACGTTACTTGGAAGTCAGAGACATTAGCGGCTAGCCGCATTTATACGTAAATCATTTTTACGAGGACTGTCTTCCATCTGGCGGTGTCTAGGTGGAATATACGGTCCTTTTAGTTTTAAACGGACAAAAGTAGACTATACTGGTAGATACGAGACCGATGGCGCTTTTGTTTCCAATCATTCACAGGCTTAACACTTATCTTTTACATTGACATCAAAATTGCTGTATGATAAAGTGTTTAGGTAGGCCTAAAATCGAGGTTTTATTTCGTTTTGGCGTTGGAATCAATGAACTTTCATATAGAGCTTCATGATTCGTATTTTGTAGCAGTTCGGGAGGTGTAATTCAATGCGGGTAATTATCACGTTGGCATGCACAAACTGCAAACAGAGAAACTATGCGAGCAGCAAGAACAAACGCAATCACCCCGACCGCATCGAGTTGAAGAAGTTTTGCAAGTTCTGTAACGAGCAGACTCCTCATCGCGAGACGAGATAGTCAATTGGAGGTGTGAACGTGGCATTTTTGGCTAAACTAAAGCAAAGCTTTGGTACAACGTTTAGTTTTTTTGCCGACAGCTGGGCGGAACTTAAGAAGGTTCGCTGGCCAAGCCGTAAAGAGTTGACAAGCTATTCGATCGTGGTTTTGCTCACGATTACGCTTGTGACTATTTACTTCTGGCTTCTTGACATCGGGATCTCGTCTCTGGTTGAACTCATTGTTTAAGAAGGGTCCAAAGGTGGATTTGTGATGGAAAAAAGATGGTACGTCGTGCATACCTACTCAGGTTATGAGAACAAGGTGAAAGCCAATTTGGAACGCCGTGTTGAATCAATGGGCATGGAAGATAAGATTTTCCGTGTGCTTGTTCCTATGGAAGAAGAAGTGGTAGAGAAGGATGGTAAGAAGAAGACTGTCCAACGTAAGGTCTACCCCGGCTATGTTCTTGTGGAAATGGTTCAAACCGACGATTCATGGTACGTTGTTCGAAATACACCAGGTGTAACTGGATTCGTAGGATCAACAGGTTCCGGTTCAAAACCGATTCCTCTATTGCCAGATGAGGTTGAGCAAATACTCAAACACATGGGCATGGAAGAACCAAAACCGAAAATCGAGTTCGATTTGAAAGAAACGGTTCGCGTCAAAGTGGGTCCTTTCGCAGATTTTGTTGGTACAGTAGAAGAAATTTTGCTGGACAAAGCGAAGTTGAAGGTTCATGTAAACATGTTTGGCAGGGAGACCCCACTAGAGCTGGATTACACTCAAGTGGAAAAGATATAATATCTGGTTTCCGAACCCACTGGGTTAAACTAGTGGTGGTTTGGACGCGAAATAGCAATGCCCCCTTGCGGAGGCGGATGCTATTTACGCATGGAATAAAGGGTTAGGAGGTGTGTCAGGCATGGCAAAAAAGGTCATCAAGATGGTCAAATTGCAAGTTCCTGCAGGTAAAGCAAACCCAGCGCCGCCGATCGGTCCAGCACTTGGTCAAGCAGGCGTTAACATCATGGCGTTTTGTAAAGAGTTTAATGCTCGTACCGCAGATCAAGCAGGCTTGATTATTCCGGTTGTTATTACAGTATTTGAAGACCGTTCTTTCACTTTCGAAACAAAAACGCCGCCGGCAGCAGTATTGCTTCGCGTCGCAGCTGGTATCGAAAAAGGTTCAGGCGAACCGAACAAGAAAAAGGTCGCTACTGTAAAACGTGACAAAGTTCGCGAAATCGCTGAGCAAAAAATGCCGGATCTTAACGCAGCGTCTGTAGAATCAGCAATGCGTATGGTTGAAGGTACTGCTCGCAGCATGGGCGTAACTATTGTTGACTAATACCGCGAGGTAGCTTGCTTTGCGTTAGCTTCGGCTTTCGCGAGTGGGAGGATCATCCCTAGGAGGATTTTCCGCTACAACCACATGAGGAGGAAATTACAATGGCTAAACAAGGTAAAAAATATGTAGAAGCTGCTAAACTATTTGATAGCGAAGCAACTTACGAGCCTCTAGAAGCGATTGAGCTTGTTAAGAAGGCTGCAACAGCTAAATTCGACGAGTCCGTTGAAGTAGCAGTTCGTTTGGGTGTAGACCCACGTAAACAAGACCAAGCTGTTCGTGGAGTAGTTGTACTACCACACGGCACTGGTAAAACAAAACGCGTTCTCGTTTTCGCAAAAGGCGAAAAAGTGAAAGAAGCGGAAGCTGCGGGCGCTGATTTTGTTGGCGATGCAGACATGATCAACAAAATCCAACAAGGCTGGTTCGAATTCGACGTTTGCGTAGCAACGCCGGACATGATGGCTGAAGTTGGTAAACTTGGACGTATCCTTGGTGGTAAAGGCTTGATGCCGAACCCTAAAGCTGGTACAGTAACGTTTGACGTTGCTAAAGCCGTTCAAGAAATCAAAGCCGGTAAGATTGAATACCGTCTTGATAAAGCAGGTCAAATCCATGCGCCAATCGGTAAAGTATCTTTCGATGCTGAGAAACTCAACGAGAACCTCAAATCATTGATCGATGCACTTAATCGTGCTAAACCGGCTGCGTCAAAAGGTGTTTACCTGAAAAACATTGCCGTTTCTTCAACAATGGGCCCTGGCGCTCGTGTTTCTACAGCGGCTTACCGCTAAGAAGAACGGAACTAAATTCGAATACGCATACCGTAGACAGTAGGTGCCATAAGGCTTAATTTCCTACCGAGGTGTTATGATAAAACGTTTGTAAGCAATATTCGATCCTTTAGGGTTGATGCGCGATAACGACATCATGGCCTTCGCAGTGTCTGCGAAGGCCTTTCTCATGCATCGAGGCGTGGAAAGCCCGTCGTAATTAACGGAATGTATACTATTACGGGAGGTGTACAGTTTGGCTAACGCAAATATCATCCAAGAGAAACAAGAGGCAGTTGCCGTAATCGCGGCAAAAATTGCTAATAGCTCTAGCACAGTAGTAGCTGACTATCGTGGATTGAACGTTGCTCAAGTAACTGAACTTCGGAAACAACTTCGTGAAGCAGGAATTGAATTCCAAGTTCTTAAAAACTCGCTCGTTCGTCGCGCAACTGAAGGTACGGATTATGTAGAATTGAACAACATTCTTACAGGTCCTACAGCAATTGCATTCGGTAAAGAAGACGCTGTTGCTCCAGCTAAAATTTTGAACGATTTCGCTAAGAAAAACGATGCTTTGAAACTTAAAGGCGGCGTTGTTGAAGGTAAAGTCGTATCTCAAGAAGAAATTAAAGCTCTTGCGGAACTTCCGTCCCGCGACGGTTTGCTCTCTATGCTCCTCAGCGTATTGCAAGCTCCAGTGCGCAACTTCGCGCTTGCAGTTAAAGCAGTCGGCGAGAAACAAGAAGCACAAGCTTAATTTTTTTCAAGAGTCCCTTATAGTAATGAACCGACGCAAGTCGGCTGTAGGATAAACCAAAAAAAATAAACCATATTCCCGGAGGTATAATCATGTCTAAAGAACAAATCTTAGAAGCGATTAAAGTTATGAACGTTCTTGAACTGAACGATCTTGTTAAAGCAATTGAAGAAGAATTCGGCGTAACTGCAGCAGCTCCAGTAGCAGCAGCAGGTGCTGGCGCAGCTGTAGAAGCTGAGCAAACTGAATTTGACGTTATCCTTAACGGCGCTGGCGCTTCAAAAATCAACGTAATCAAAGTTGTTCGCGAAATCACAGGTCTTGGCCTGAAAGAAGCGAAAGACTTGGTTGATAGCGCTCCTAAAGCAGTTAAAGAGAAAGTTGCTAAAGAAGAAGCAGAAGCTGTTGCAGCTAAGCTTACTGAAGCTGGCGCTTCCGTAGAAGTTAAGTAGTATTTCTTTCAATAAAATAAGCTGATCATGCGATTGAATGATGAATCGGCCGGCGAGCCCCTTGAAACGTCAGGTTTCAAGGGGTTCGTTGTATGTTGAAGGATAAGAATGTGCAAGTTTTTGGCTTGTCCATTCTTATCCTTCAACGAGAATCGAGTATCTTTTCGCTGAAGCAAGGCGATATCAAAATACTCGATGCAATATGGAATAGCGGGGAGTGATGAATAATGTCGAATCACTATTACTCACAGAGCCCAGATGTTAAGCATAATCGTCAAGTTCATGAAGCAATTCTCCGAGGCTTTTCTTTGAAGTTTATGACGGATGCCGGCGTATTCTCGAAATCAGGAGTTGATTACGGGAGTCAGGTATTGATCGATGCTTTGGAGCTGAATGCAAATGCAAACATTCTTGATGTTGGCTGTGGTTATGGTCCTATTGGATTAACATCAGCAAAACTCGCTGAGCATGGGCAAGTAACGATGATTGATATAAATGAAAGAGCGGTAGAGCTTTCGCGTGAGAACGCAAAGCTTAACCAGATATCTAATGTTACCGTTTTGCAAAGTGATCTATTTGAAGCAGTTAAGCAAATGAAGTTCGATGTCATCGTTACAAATCCGCCTATCAGGGCGGGGAAGTCAGTCGTTCATCGGATTTTTGAAGAAGGTTATGAATTGCTCGAACAAGGCGGCAGCATGTGGGTTGTCATACAGAAGAAGCAAGGGGCGCCTTCGGCGAAAGCTAAATTAGAGTCATTATTTGCAGATGTAGAGGAAGTAACAAAGGATAAAGGCTACCGTATTTTCCGAGCTGTAAAAGCTTAGAAAATTAGAGAAAAATATGTTTTGAAAATATGTTTGAAAACTGAATAATATTTATTGACTTGACATTTGCGATATGGTAAGATTATAAAATGTCAGCATTAAATTGGGCTCGATCTCTTTAGTTAACTAAAATGTCAAGTGTAAATTTAAAGCGCGGAATGCATAAGTTTTACACATTTGACGTATAATGTTTACGTTTTGGGCAAAATTATTTGATATGAGACTGTCACGGCCGCGCTGTGATTAGTTAACTGCCGGAACATGCTCTTTTTTCGAACCATTCGATAAGGGCTTTTCTTTATTTGACTATATAGGCGGCTGGTTCGTCTATAGTGACGCAGTGATTATCGATGCTGTGATACAGACATGAGGGGTGAGGTTAAGTTGGCAGGACAACTTGTTCAGTATGGTCGGCGCGCGCGCAGAAGCTACGCCAGGATCAACGAGGTGCTGGAAGTCCCGAACCTGATTGAAATCCAACAAAAATCGTATGAGAAGTTTTTGGACAGCGACCTAATTGAGTTGTTCCAAGATATTTCTCCGATTTCGGACTTTACGGGCAATCTATCGCTTGAGTTTATCGACTATAGCTTGGGCGAACCGAAATATTCGGTCGATGAATCAAAAGAGCGCGATGTGACGTATGCAGCTCCTTTACGCGTTAAGGTGCGACTTTTCAATAAGGAAACTGGCGAAGTAAAGGAACAAGAAGTTTTCATGGGTGATTTCCCGCTTATGACAGAGACGGGCACGTTTATTATTAACGGAGCCGAACGTGTCATAGTCAGCCAATTGGTTCGATCCCCGAGTGTGTACTTCAGCACGAAGGTCGATAAGAACGGGAAGAAAAACTACACAGCTACTGTTATTCCTAACCGTGGCGCTTGGCTAGAGCTTGAAACGGATGCTAAAGATATCATCTACGTTCGTATTGACCGGACCCGGAAAATACCGGTAACGGTACTTTTGCGTTCGCTTGGATTCGGTACTGACGCTGAGATTCTTGAACTGCTAGGCCATGATGAGTACATTCGGAACACGCTAGACAAAGATAACACGGATTCGACTGAAAAAGCGCTTATTGAAATTTATGAGCGTCTTCGTCCAGGCGAGCCTCCGACTTTGGATAATGCGAAGAGCTTGCTAGTTGCTCGTTTCTTTGATCCAAAACGTTATGACTTGGCCAACGTAGGCCGTTACAAAATAAACAAAAAACTTCACATCAAGAACCGTTTGTTCAATCAACGTCTTGCGGAAAATCTAATTGATCCTGCGACTGGCGAAATTATTGCTGAGTCCGGACAAATGATTGACCGCCGCTTGCTTGATGAAATTCTCGAGAAGCTTGAGAAGGATGTTGGTTTCAAAACGTATCATGTAGCTAATGGCGTTCTTGATGCTGATAGTATTCCACTACAAACGATCAGCGTATTCTCACCATATGACGAAAGCAAAGTAATTAAAGTTATTGCGAATGGCATTATTGATAAATCCGTCAAGCATATCACGCCTGCGGACATCATTTCTTCCATTAACTACTTTATCAACTTGCTTCATGGCGTAGGCAGCACGGATGATATCGATCATCTGGGTAACCGTCGTCTGCGTTCTGTTGGCGAGCTGCTTCAAAACCAATTCCGTATCGGTCTGTCTCGTATGGAGCGCGTTGTGCGCGAGAGAATGTCCATTCAAGACGCGAATGCAATTACGCCGCAAGCGCTAATTAACATTCGTCCGGTTATTGCATCTATAAAAGAGTTCTTCGGCTCCTCGCAGCTGTCCCAGTTTATGGACCAAACGAATCCGCTTGCTGAATTGACGCATAAGCGTCGTTTGTCAGCACTTGGACCCGGCGGTTTGACTCGGGAACGCGCGGGCTTTGAAGTTCGTGACGTCCATCACTCCCACTATGGGCGGATGTGTCCGATCGAGACGCCAGAGGGACCGAATATCGGTTTGATCAACTCCTTGTCTTCCTTTGCTCGTATTAACGAATATGGCTTTATTGAAGCACCATATCGTTGGGTAGATCCGAAGACTGGAATTGTTACAGAACAAATCGCATATCTGACTGCTGACGAGGAAGATAACTACGTAATCGCGCAAGCGAATGCGAAGCTGACTCCAGACGACAAGTTTGCAGAAGAGAATACGATCGTTCGTTACAATAAACAAGCCGATAACATTTTGACTATGCCTAGTGATCGCGTTGATTACATGGATGTATCGCCTAAACAGGTAGTATCTGTTGCGACAGCATTAATTCCTTTCTTGGAAAACGATGACTCCAACCGTGCCCTCATGGGATCCAACATGCAACGTCAAGCGGTACCGCTTCTTATCCCTAGATCACCACTTGTTGGTACAGGTATGGAGCACAAGGCAGCGAAAGACTCAGGCGTTTGTATCGTAGCGAAGCATGACGGTATAATCGAACGTTCTTCCGCAAATGAAATCTGGCTTCGTCGCGTCGAGCAAATCGATGGCAAGCCGGTTACTGGTGACTTGGTAAAACATAAACTACACAAGTTTATGCGCTCTAACCAAGGAACGTGCATCAATCAACGCCCGCTTGTACGTAAAGGCGACGTTATTAAAAAAGGTGATATCCTTGCGGATGGTCCTTCCACTGAAAAAGGCGAATTGGCTCTTGGACGCAACGTCGTTGTTGCATTCATGACGTGGGAAGGCTACAACTATGAGGATGCGATCCTGCTAAGTGAAAAGCTAGTGAAAGAGGATGTTTATACATCCATTCACATCGAGGAATACGAGTCTGAGGCTCGTGATACGAAGCTTGGACCTGAAGAAATTACACGCGACATTCCGAATGTCGGTGAAGAAGCTCTTCGCAACCTAGATGAGCGCGGAATCATTCGTGTCGGAGCTGAAATCGGCGCTGGCGATATCCTAGTTGGTAAAGTAACGCCTAAGGGTGTAACAGAGCTAACTGCGGAAGAAAGATTGCTGCACGCTATCTTTGGTGAGAAGGCTCGTGAAGTGCGTGATACATCGCTTCGTGTGCCGCATGGTACAGACGGTATCGTTGTTGACGTTAAAGTATTTACGCGGGAGAATGGCGACGAATTGCCACCAGGCGTTAACCAGCTCGTTCGTGCTTATATTGCTCAAAAACGGAAAATTTCCGAAGGCGACAAAATGGCCGGACGTCATGGTAACAAAGGGGTAATCGCTCGTATCATGCCTGAAGAAGATATGCCTTTCCTACCGGATGGCACACCTGTAGAAGTTGTTCTTAACCCGCTCGGCGTACCGTCGCGGATGAACATCGGTCAGGCGCTTGAAGTTCACTTGGGTATGGCTTGTAAGCATCTCGGCATCCACGCTGCTACGCCAGTATTTGATGGCGCGCGCGAGAATGACGTTTTCGATACGATGGAAGAAGCAGGCATGCAGCGTAACGGTAAAACCGTACTGTATGACGGACGGACAGGCGAGAATTTCGAACGTGAAGTTACAGTTGGGGTCATGTACATGATCAAACTGGCGCACATGGTCGATGATAAAATCCATGCCCGTTCCACTGGTCCTTACTCACTCGTTACACAACAGCCGCTCGGTGGTAAAGCACAGTTCGGTGGACAACGTTTCGGGGAGATGGAGGTATGGGCGCTTGAGGCATATGGCGCTGCATACACGCTTCAAGAAATATTGACTGTTAAATCCGATGACGTGGTTGGTCGTGTTAAAACGTACGAATCCATCGTTAAAGGCGAAAACGTACCAGAGCCAGGTGTTCCGGAATCGTTCAAAGTTTTGATCAAAGAGCTTCAAAGTTTGGGTATGGACGTTAAAATTCTATCCGAGAATGAAGAAGAGATCGAAATGAAGGAAATGGATGATGAAGACGAGGCAACAGGCGATAAGCTTAACCTCAATATAGAAGGTGCCGAAGTCGGCGCTGCTGAATAAACTAGTTGCTAGATTCCGTCAAATGGTCACGCGCCTATGACGGAATCTAGCTGATTAGATAGACATTGTCATACATGACGGAGGAGGGTTGCTCCTTGTTGGACGTGAACAACTTCGAGTATATGAAGATAGGTCTGGCTTCGCCGGATAAAATTCGCTCGTGGTCCCGCGGAGAAGTTAAAAAACCGGAGACGATCAACTATAGGACCTTAAAACCGGAGAAGGAAGGACTCTTCTGCGAGAAAATTTTTGGACCTACAAAAGACTGGGAATGTCATTGCGGTAAATACAAACGTGTACGCTATAAAGGTGTCGTTTGTGATCGCTGTGGCGTTGAAGTAACTCGCGCTAAAGTTCGCCGCGAACGTATGGGTCACATCGAGCTAGCAGCTCCAGTTTCTCATATTTGGTACTTCAAAGGGATTCCAAGCCGTATGGGCCTTGCACTTGATATGTCACCTCGTTCGCTTGAGGAGATCATTTATTTTGCATCCTATGTCGTAACGGATCCAGGTGATACCCCACTTGAGAAGAAACAACTTCTATCGGAGAAAGAATACCGCAGCTACCGTGAGAAATACGGGTATGGATTCCATGCTGGTATGGGTGCCGAAGCTGTTAAAAAACTTTTGCAAGATATCGACGTTGACAAAGAATTGGAGCAATTGAAAGAAGAACTGCGTACTGCTCAAGGACAACGACGCAATCGTGCGATCAAACGTCTTGAAGTGGTAGAAGCATTCCGCAATTCCGGCAACGAACCGGAATGGATGATTCTAGACGTGCTTCCTGTCATCCCTCCTGAGCTTCGTCCGATGGTACAACTTGATGGCGGTCGTTTTGCGACTTCTGACCTCAATGATTTGTATCGTCGTGTTATTAACCGTAACAACCGTCTGAAGCGTTTGCTTGATCTGGGCGCTCCTGATATTATCGTGCAAAATGAAAAACGGATGCTGCAAGAAGCGGTTGACGCATTGATCGATAACGGTCGTCGCGGTCGCCCTGTTACAGGTCCGGGTAACCGTCCGCTTAAATCCCTCAGCCATATGCTGAAAGGTAAGCAAGGACGTTTCCGTCAGAACTTGCTCGGTAAACGGGTTGACTACTCTGGTCGTTCGGTTATCGTAGTAGGTCCAAACCTCAAAATGTTCCAGTGCGGTCTTCCTAAGGAAATGGCACTAGAATTGTTCAAGCCTTTCGTAATGAAAGAGCTTGTTAATAAAGGCCTAGCACATAACATTAAGAGTGCGAAGCGCAAGGTTGAACGCGTTAGCCCTGAGGTATGGGATGTTCTTGAGGAAGTAATCAAGGAGCACCCAGTATTGCTTAACCGTGCCCCGACGCTTCACAGACTAGGTATTCAAGCATTTGAACCTATCTTGGTTGAAGGTCGCGCAATTAAGCTTCACCCACTCGTATGTACAGCTTACAACGCTGACTTCGACGGTGACCAAATGGCCGTTCACGTTCCGTTGTCTGCTGAAGCACAAGCAGAAGCACGTTTGCTAATGCTTGCATCAGGCAATATCCTTAACCCGAAAGACGGCAAACCGGTCGTTACTCCTTCACAGGATATGGTACTAGGAAGCTTCTACTTGACGATGGATAACAAAGAGGCTAAAGGCAGTGGTTCCGTATTTGGTACCATTAACGAAGCGATCTCTGCTTACCAACGTGGTATTGTTTCCTTGCACGCCAGAATTTTCATTCCGGTTCGTGTGCTTAAAAAAGTTAACTTCACCGAGCAGCAGCAAAACTCGTTACTCGTTACGACAGTTGGTAAAGTCATCTTCAACGAAATTTTCCCTGAAGATTTCCCTTATATCAACGAAGCAACGAAAACGAACCTATTGCACGGTACACCAGATAAATATTTCGTTTACGAAAAAGGCGCAGATCTTCCTAAATTCTTGGATGCAATCGAAACGCCTGGTGCGGTAGGTAAAGACTATCTTGCATTAGTTATTGCAGAATGTTTCCGCCAATACCACACTACGCTTACTGCGATGCTTCTTGACCGCATTAAGCAACTTGGTTTCACTTACTCAACTAAGGCTGGTATTACGATCGGCGTAGCTGACGTTATCATTCCGAAAGAGAAAGACGAAATCATGAAGCGCTCCGATGAGAAGGTTGCTACCGTTATGAATCAATACCGTCGTGGTTTGATTACAAACGAAGAGCGCTATGACCGGATCATTACAATTTGGGGTAAATGTAAAGACGAGATCACCGAAGTTCTTATGAAATCGATGGATCGTTACAACAACATCATGCTCATGGTGGACTCCAAAGCACGGGGTAACAAATCTCAAATTACACAGCTTGGCGGTATGCGTGGTTTGATGGCCAATCCATCCGGTCGTATCATCGAGTTGCCAATTAAATCGAACTTCCGCGAGGGTCTTACAGTACTCGAGTACTTTATTTCTACTCACGGAGCGCGGAAAGGTCTTGCCGATACTGCCCTTCGTACTGCCGATTCCGGTTACTTGACTCGTCGACTTGTTGACGTTGCACAAGACGTAATCGTACGTGAAGAAGATTGCGGTACCGATAAAGGCTTCTCTGTAAGCAAAATTCAAGACGGTAAAGAGGTTATTGAAGATCTTTATGACCGTATTGAAGGCCGCTATGCGTTTGAAACGGTTCGTAATCCAAAAACAGGCGAGATTATTGTTAACCGCAGTGAGTTGATTGACTCTAACAAAGCGGATGCAATTATCGACGCTGGTGTTGAAAAACTGCAAATTCGTTCCGTACTAAGCTGCCGTGCTCGTCATGGCGTATGTAAGATCTGTTACGGACGTAACCTTGCAACTGGTAAACATGTTGAGATTGGGGAAGCGGTAGGTATTATCGCAGCTCAATCCATCGGTGAGCCAGGAACACAGCTCACAATGCGTACGTTCCATACGGGCGGCGTTGCGGGAGATGATATCACACAAGGTTTGCCGCGTATCCAAGAGTTGTTTGAGGCGCGTAATCCGAAAGGTCAAGCGATTATTTCTGAGCTTGACGGTGTGGTTAAAGAAATCCGTGAAGCTAAGGACCGTCGTGAAATCGAGGTTCAAGGTGAAGCGGAATCGAAAGTGTATGCTGTTACCTATGGTTCGCGTATCCGCGTAACGCAAGGTCAACAAATCGAAGCCGGCGATGAGCTGACTGACGGTTCAATTGACCCTAAAGATATGCTGCGTATCAAAGGTATCCGTGGCGTTCAAAACTACATTTTGCAAGAAGTACAGCGCGTTTACCGAAATCAAGGGGTAGAAATCAATGACAAGCACGTTGAGGTCATGATTAAACAAATGCTCCGTAAAATTCGTATCGTAGATGCAGGCGGCACAACGTTGCTTCCTGGTGCGTTCGTTGATATTCATGAATATGAAGCTCAAAACCGCACTGCGATTTTCGCAGATCTCGAACCAGCTGTTGCAAAACCAGTTTTGCTCGGTATTACGAAGGCATCGCTTGAGACAGATTCGTTCTTGTCAGCAGCTTCCTTCCAAGAAACAACTCGTGTATTGACTGATGCAGCTATTAAAGGCAAAGTTGACCAGTTGCTTGGACTCAAGGAAAATGTTATTATCGGTAAGTTGATTCCAGCAGGTACTGGAATGGCCCGTTATCGTAACATTCGTTTTGCTGGACTTGAAGATGAAACAACTACTGCAGTTGAAGGCGAACTAGAAACAGAAGCTGTAACAGTCGACTAGTCGGCTTGAAGAGATTATGTTCTTAAAACCGGATACTAACTAATATCGAAGGAGCGTCACATCTTCCGTTTCCTTGGAAGCGGAAGATGACCGCTCTTTTATATGTTTACAGTATGAGATTCATTTACAAAAAGTTTACAAGTGATTATCCTAGAAGGTTCTTGACACAAGCACATAGTAGGTGATACTATATCGAAGTGTGCCTAATTGTGTGTTCGCTGAATGGAAGAATTGAAGGTGATTATCATGCAATTCAAAGTCGGCGCGAAGCAAACGACGAAGATGCTCGAGCAACAAAGAGCCATTAAAGTCTATATCGCACGAGATGCAGATCCGCAGATGAAAGAGAAGATTGTTCATCTATGTGAGCGGGCGGGAGTTCCAATGAAATGGATCGACACGATGATAGAGCTTGGGGAAACCTGCGGCATCGATGTCGGGGCCGCGATGGCAGCGCTCGTAACCGAAGAAGAATAACGCAATAGCCGTTTTTGTTAGTTGATTATTTAGCGATGATTAGCTGGCGAGAACTTTTGTTTGTTCTTTTATGATCCGCCTGGATCTGTGGGCTTAATTTTAGGTAAAATGTCTACCATACATGCGTAAACAGCTATTGCCGTCTTTTGGTGGGAAGAGCCCGCTTACGCGAAAGAATATAAGTTGATTTATAAACAACTTCTTTATAAATGCTTATATTTTCAAAAGACATGAATATAGGGAAGGGGGTGGCAACATGCCAACTATTAACCAGCTAGTCCGTAAAGGACGCCAAGCGAAAGTCGTTAAATCGAAATCGCCGGCATTGCAAAAAGGTTTCAATGCATTGAAACGTGAAGCTACAAACATCAGCGCTCCTCAAAAACGCGGTGTGTGCACTCGTGTAGGTACAATGACTCCAAGGAAACCGAACTCCGCACTTCGTAAATATGCTCGTGTTCGTTTAACGAACCGCTTAGAAGTTACGGCTTACATTCCAGGTATCGGACACAACTTGCAAGAGCATAGCGTAGTTTTGATCCGTGGTGGTAAAGTAAAAGACTTAGCAGGAGTACGTTATCACATCGTTCGCGGTGCACTTGATACTGCAGGTGTAAACAACCGTATGCAAGCTCGTTCGAAATACGGTACGAAACGTCCGAAAGTTAAAAAATCATAATCATAACCTTAACAGGTTATTGAAATGCTAGAAATAGCAACTATTAGAAGAAAGGGGGACTTTCTCATGCCACGCAAAGGTCCTGTAACGAAACGCGATGTGCTTCCAGATCCGCTATATAATAGCAAACTGGTAACGCGCCTAATCAACCGCATTATGCTTGACGGTAAAAGAGGCGTTGCACAAACACTATTGTATGATGCTTTCAAACTGATTCAAGAACGCACGGGTAAAGATCCGATGGAAGTGTTCGAAGCTGCTTTGAAAAATATTATGCCTGTACTTGAGGTTAAAGCACGCCGTGTCGGCGGTGCAAACTATCAAGTGCCGATCGAAGTTAAACCAGAGCGCCGTACGGCACTTGGTCTCCGTTGGCTCGTGAACTACTCACGTAACCGCGGTGAGAAAACGATGGAAGAGCGTTTAGCTGCTGAAATCACAGATGCTTCCAATAACACTGGCGCAGCTGTTAAAAAGCGCGAAGATACTCACAAAATGGCTGAAGCGAACAAAGCGTTTGCTCACTACCGCTGGTAGAATTTTTACATTCGAGAGGAGACAATTTTATGTCAAGAGAGTTCTCCTTGAAAAATACGCGTAACATCGGGATTATGGCGCATATTGATGCCGGTAAAACCACAACTACTGAACGGATTTTGTTCTTCACGGGCCGTACTCACAAAATCGGAGAGGTGCACGAAGGTGCAGCTACGATGGACTGGATGGAACAAGAACAAGAGCGCGGTATTACAATTACGTCTGCCGCGACGACTGCTCAATGGCATGGACACCGCATTAATATTATCGACACCCCGGGACACGTTGACTTCACTGTTGAAGTTGAACGTTCCCTACGCGTATTGGACGGGGCCGTTGGGGTTTTCAGTGCAAAAGAAGGCGTTGAGCCACAGTCTGAAACCGTATGGCGTCAGGCTGACCGTTACAACGTACCTCGGATTGCCTACGTAAACAAGATGGATATCATTGGTGCAGATTACCTAAACGTAATCAAAGACATGCGTGAGCGTCTTGGTGCCAATGCCGTAGCAATTCAAATTCCAATCGGCGCGGAAAGCGACTTTAAAGGTATTATCGATATCGTTGAACGTGTAGCTTATATCTACAAAGACGATACTGGTAAAGACCCTGAAAAAGTTGAAGTTCCAGCTGAGTATGTAGAGCAAGTAGATGCACTACGTACGGAATTGATTGAGAAAGTAGCAGAATTGGATGAAGAATTAACGATGAAATATTTGGAAGGTGAAGAAATCACTATTCCAGAAATTAAAGCAGCACTCCGTAAAGGTGTTTGCGAAGTTAAAATCTTCCCAGTTGTAGCTGGCTCCTCATACCGTAACAAAGGTGTTCAGCCGATGTTGGATGCTGTTGTGGATTACCTACCTTCACCTCTTGATGTACCAGCTATCAAAGGTACTCTTGAAGACGGTGAAGAAGGAGAACGTCCATCTTCAGACACAGAGCCTTTCGCGGCTTTGGCATTCAAAATCATGACTGACCCTTATGTTGGTAGACTTACTTTCTTCCGTGTGTATTCTGGTGTACTAAAATCCGGTTCGTATGTCCTTAACTCAACAAAAGGCAAACGTGAACGTATTGGACGTATTCTTCAAATGCACGCAAACAGCCGTCAAGAGATCACGGAAGTTTATTCCGGCGATATCGCTGCAGCTGTAGGTTTGAAAGATACTACTACTGGTGATACACTTTGTGATGAGAAGCACATCATCGTTCTTGAATCGATGAACTTCCCTGAGCCGGTTATCTCGGTTGCTATCGAACCAAAAACGAAAGCTGACCAAGACAAACTAGGTATCGCTATTTCCAAGCTTGCTGAAGAAGATCCTACTTTCCGTGCACATACGGATGAAGAAACAAACCAAACAATTATCTCTGGTATGGGTGAGCTTCACCTTGAGATCCTTGTTGACCGTATGTTCCGCGAATTCAAAGTTGAGACAAACGTTGGTAAACCACAAGTTGCTTACCGTGAAACGTTCCGTCAAGCTGCGAAGGTTGAAGGTAAGTTCGTTCGTCAGTCCGGTGGTAAAGGTCAATTCGGTCATTGTTGGGTTGAGTTTTCACCACTTGAGCCTGGTACAGGCTTCATATTCGAAAACAAAACAGTTGGTGGATCAATTCCTCGTGAATTTATCGCTCCAATCCAAGCTGGTATCGAAGAGTCAATGAAGAACGGTGTTGTAGCCGGCTTCCCGCTCGTTGATGTTAAAGCTGTTGTTGTTGACGGATCTTACCATGATGTTGACTCCTCGGAGATGGCGTTTAAAATTGCAGGTTCGATGGCGCTTAAAGCTGCCAAAGAAAAATGTAAGCCAGTTCTTCTTGAGCCAATCATGAAAGTTGAAGTTACTGTTCCAGAAGAGTACATGGGCGATGTTATGGGTATGCTTAACTCCCGTCGTGGTCGTATCGAAGGTATGGATACTCGTGCAGGTGCACAAATTATCCGCTCCAAGGTACCTCTCTCCGAGATGTTTGGTTATTCCACTACACTACGTTCCGGTACACAAGGACGCGGCGTATTCTCCATGGAGCTTTCTCACTATGAAGAAGTTCCAAAATCAATCTCTGATGAGATTATTGCTAAAAACAAAGGCGAGTAATCGTTTTTGGACTAGCGCTCAACAAATTGCTTTTGCCGTCATTTTGGTTTGCTTGCGAGCCAAATGTCGGCCACACATAAAAAATATGATGTTAAATTGAGGAGGCTCAAGTTCAATGGCTAAGGCAAAATTTGAACGTAACAAACCGCACGTTAATATCGGTACTATCGGTCACGTCGATCACGGTAAAACGACTTTGACTGCAGCTATCACAACTGTACTTTCCAAAAAATACGGCGGTGCAGCAATCGCATTCGACCAAATCGATAAAGCTCCAGAAGAGCGCGAGCGTGGTATCACGATCTCGACAGCTCACGTTGAGTATGAGACGCCTGCTCGTCACTACGCACACGTTGACTGCCCAGGTCACGCCGACTATGTAAAAAACATGATCACTGGTGCTGCTCAAATGGACGGAGCTATTCTTGTAGTTTCCGCTACTGACGGCCCTATGCCACAAACTCGTGAGCACATCTTGCTTTCGAAACAAGTAGGCGTACCTTACATCGTTGTATTCTTGAACAAATGCGACATGGTTGAAGACGAAGAGCTTCTTGAGCTAGTTGAAATGGAAGTTCGTGACCTTCTTTCTGAGTATGAGTTCCCAGGCGACGACACTCCAATCATCCGTGGTGCAGCTCGTGAAGCACTTGCTAACCCAGATGGTCCTTGGGCTGAAAAAATCATCGAGCTTTTCGAGCAAGTGGATACTTATATCCCTACTCCTGAGCGCGATACTGCTAAGCCTTTCCTTATGCCTGTCGAGGACGTATTCACAATCACTGGCCGTGGTACTGTTGCTACAGGTCGTGTTGAGCGTGGCGTTATCAAAGTTGGCGACGAGATCGAAATTATCGGTCTTGCTGAAGAATCCCGTAAGTCCGTAGTAACAGGCGTTGAAATGTTCCGTAAATTGCTTGACTCCGCTCAAGCTGGTGACAACGTAGGTGCTTTGCTTCGTGGTGTAGACCGCAGCAACATCGAGCGTGGTCAAGTTTTGGCTAAACCGGGTTCGGTTAAACCACACACTAACTTCACTGCTCAAATCTACGTTCTAACTAAAGAAGAGGGTGGCCGTCACAAGCCTTTCTTCACTGGTTACCGTCCACAGTTCTACTTCCGTACAACTGACGTAACGGGTATCATCAACTTGCCAGAAGGTACTGAAATGGTTATGCCTGGCGACAACATCACTGTAACGGTTGAGCTTATCGCTCCAATCGCTGTTGAAGAGGGAACTCGTTTCTCTATTCGTGAAGGCGGCCGTACTGTAGGCGCTGGCGCTGTAGCTTCTATCCAAAAATAATTCATTGCGGCTTAGCCGCTATGAATGACAAAAGCCCTCACTTCGGTGAGGGCTTTTTATTTTTCTAATTAAAACGGTCAATAGGGCTTCTTACTTAATTTTACAAATAACTATTCATTGACTGTATGCCTTAAGCCCATTTAATATTAAGGAATAGTAGGTAGAGCTTGTCCTTCACTTATTAATTGAAGTCATTCCGCACCGACATAGGCTTTAATGATAGAAAGCGATAATGCTTTGCTGTACATGTTTTTTTGCAAACGGCTTCATTACAAGAGAATTTATATGATGAGAGGGGTTTGAAGAATGAACAGAAAATTTATACTTAGCTTGGTATTAGCTTCAGTTATGGTAGTAACAGCAGCATGTGGTGCAAACTCAGGTAAAGCAGGCACAGAGAACGAAGGAAATAAATCGGGCTCAGGCAACAGTGAGAAACAGTATACGATCGCGATCTCACAAATTGTTGAGCACCCATCATTGGATGCAACGCGCGAAGGCTTTATTGCAGCACTAAAAGATGGTGGATTTGAAGAAGGCAAAAATCTTAAAATCGACTTCAATAATGCGCAAGGTGAGCAAGCGAATATTGCTACAATTGCACAAAAGATTAAATCAAGTAAAAGTGACCTTGCATTAGGAATTGCAACTCCGACTGCACAAAGCTTGGCTGATGAAGTCAAGGACATCCCTGTATTATTCGCTGCAGTTACAGATCCAATTGATGCAGGAATCGTTACACAATTGAAAGCTCCAGGAGGAAATGTTACTGGTGCTTCTGATACGAATCCAGATGCCATTAAAAAAACGATGGATTTTATCGCTGCTCAATTTCCTAATGTAAAAAATGTGGGCCTTGTTATTAATGAAGGAGAACCAAATGCGGTTGTAATGGGCGACATTGCTGAAAAGGCACTTGCTGAACATGGCATTAAGCTCGTTAAAGCTTCGGTAGCGAACTCTTCAGATGTTAAACAAGCGGCAGAATCACTAGTTGGCCGTGTAGAAGCTATCTACATCACTTTGGATAATATGGTTGTTAGCGGCGTTGATGCTATTATTGAAGTGGCTAATAAAAATGATATTCCATTCTTCTCTGCTGACCGTGATACGGTAGAAAAAGGTGCTTTTGCGGCAGTAGGCTTCAAATATTACGATCATGGTTATGAAGTTGGTCAAATGGCAGTAGAGATTTTGAAAAATGGTAAAAAACCAGCAGACATGGATGTTACAGTGCCACAGAAGCTTGACTTCATTTTCAACTTGAAAGCAGCAGCTGAGCAAGGCATTACAGTTACTGACGAGATGAAAGCATTCGTTAAAGATCAAGCAAACAACATTATCGAGTAAATTAAAATTCATTTGCTAAAAATAATAGGCTCATAAGTTCAAAAGGGGTGACCGGGCTACTCGTTCACCCCCTTGTTATGAAAAAGGAGGTATGTCATATGCTCGTATCAATGCAGGGAGCTTTAGAGAGTGGATTATTGTATGCGCTTATGGCACTTGGAGTATATATAACGTTTCGAATTCTTGATTTTCCGGATTTGACGGTAGATGGCAGCTTTACAACAGGCGCAGCTATCGGTACGGTTATGACGGTTAATGGAACAGCTCCATGGATTGCGGTATTGTGTGCATTTGCAGGTGGGGCTATAGCGGGTACATGTACAGGCTTACTCCATACAAAGGGTAAAATAAACGGACTATTGTCAGGCATTATTATGATGATAGCACTGTATTCAATCAATTTAAGAATTTTGGGAAAACCAAACGTTTCCTTAAGGGGACAGGAAAATCTATTTAGTAATGTATCCACATTAGTTGTTATGATCATTTTTGTCGTTGTGGTTAAGTTGGTTCTCGATCTATTTTTCCGAACGGATCTCGGATTGAGTCTTCGTGCAACTGGGGATAACTCTCGAATGATTCGCAGCTTTGGTGCAAATACAGATGTTACGACGATTTTTGGCGTAGCTTTGTCGAATTCACTAGTTGCAACCTCAGGTGCATTAGTCGCACATTACAATAAATATGCGGATAATAGCATGGGTATTGGAATGATCGTTATTGGTCTTGCATCCGTAATAATTGGTGAAGCGATATTCGGATCCCGCACAATCTTTAGAGCAACTTTGGCTGTTATACTTGGTTCGATTATTTATCGAATTATTTATGCATTTGCACTACGTGTTGAATGGTTGGATGCTTCTGATATGAAGCTTATTACAGCAGTAATTATCATTTTTGCATTGATCATACCTACGATAAGAAGAACATGGAAGCAAAAGAATATAGCCAAAAGACGAACGGCAGAAATGCTGGCATCCTTGGATAATATTCAACCTGGAGGTGGACGCTAATGTTGGAGATCGCTAAAGTGTCCAAGCTGTTTAATCCTGGTACCGTTGATGAGAAGACAGCGCTCGTAGGTGCCAATCTTATTATGAAGCCAGGCGATTTTATTACGGTTATCGGTAGTAACGGAGCAGGCAAATCTACATTAATGAACATTATATCCGGCGTGATGAAGCCGGACGCGGGCGAAGTGCGAATTGACGGCAACGATATAAGTCATCTATCGGAATATGAGCGCAGCCGCTGGATTGGCCGAGTATTTCAGGATCCGATGGCAGGAACAGCGCCACGTATGTCCATTGAAGAAAATTTAGCGATAGCTTATGCTCGTGGAAAGTCACGTGGTTTTTCCTTTGGTGTAACACGCGCAAAACGTGCCATTTTTAAGAAAGAGCTGCAGCGCCTCGGTATAGGTCTCGAAAATCGACTTGGGGCAAAGGTGGGTTTATTGTCAGGTGGAGAACGCCAAGCGTTAAGCCTATTAATGGCTACCTTTACAAGACCGCAAATCTTATTGCTTGATGAACATACGGCAGCGCTTGATCCTTCAAGAGCGGAGCTCATTACGACTTTAACGGAAAACCTAGTTCGCGAGATGAATTTGACCACGCTTATGGTTACTCATAATATGGAGCAGGCTATACGCCTAGGCAATCGACTTATTATGATGGACAAAGGCCGGATTATACTTGATGTACCAGAAGAACGCAAAAAGGATCTTACTGTACAACAACTGCTAGGTGAGTTTGAGTTGATAAGTGGAAAGAAACTTGCGGATGATCGTATCGTACTTGGTTAGGGCGTTATAACTCTGAATATGAAGTGTTGGATGGAGAGTGTGCAGCTCTGTTAGAAAAGTCATAGCTGCCTGCACCTTCTAAACAAGTAGAATCAGAGCCTGCGGATACTTCACTTCAACTCTGTTATTATAGAAGGAAAACACGCAGCGACATGTGGTCGCTGCGTGTTTTTTTTGTAAATGTGAAGGTTGGCGTTATTTGGTGGTGTATTTTCATCCGGATGATGTATATAATCATATAGCGCCCATTAAGTCCGTTATTATAATGATAGTGTACTAGATACTTGTAATAAGGGACATAATGGGCGAATGTAAGGATAGATTGCAATGCATTATTGACGATCTTTCCGCAGTTGTATGAGGGTATAAAGAAAGAAGAAACTTTATGTTGCATTTGCCTATTAGATTCGGTATAATATTGACTGTTGGTCTGACGTTGCGATGATGTGAGAGGTTGCCGACACACCCGGCCCCTTTGCCATGGGGCATGTGCAGGGTTTTCTCACGGAGTATGTCCGATAATAAATTGGGCGAAAGAAGGAGGGACTTATATGGCAAAGCAAAAGATTCGTATCCGCTTGAAAGCATACGATCACAGGATTCTTGATCAATCCGCAGAGAAAATCGTTGAAACTGCAAAACGTTCCGGTGCAGGCGTATCCGGGCCGATTCCGTTGCCAACGGAAAAGCAAATCATCACCATTCTCCGTGCGGTACACAAGTACAAGGATTCTAGGGAGCAATTCGAACAACGCACTCATAAGCGTTTGATCGACATTGTAAACCCAACGCCGCAAACGGTTGATGCGTTGATGCGCCTGGATTTACCATCCGGTGTAGATATCGAAATCAAACTGTAATATCAGCATATGCGATTATAGAAAGGAAATGAGGTGTCAACATGAAAGGTATCTTAGGAAAAAAACTTGGTATGACTCAAGTGTTTACTGCTGAAGGTAATGTCGTTCCTGTAACGGTTATCGAAGCTGGACCTTGCGTAGTACTTCAAAAGAAAGACCAAGAAAACGATGGCTACGAAGCAGTTCAATTCGGTTTCTCCGATAAGAAGGAGAGCAGATCGAACAAGCCAGAAGCTGGTCACGCTAAAAAAGCTAACACAACACCTAAGCGCTACGTTCGTGAAATTCGCGGAATTAATCTAGGTGATTATGAAGTTGGCCAAGAAGTTAAAGCTGACCTATTCACAGAAGGCGAATTCGTTGACGTAACAGGTATTTCAAAAGGTAAAGGCTTTGCCGGCGTTATCAAACGTTGGGGACAAAGCACGGGTCCTATGTCTCACGGTTCCCGTTACCACCGTGGACCAGGTTCGATGGGTTCTATCCAAGCGAACCGTGTACCGAAAGGCAAACGCCTTCCAGGACATATGGGTCACGAAACAATTACGATTCAAAAGCTTGAAGTTATCCGTGTAGATGTAGAACGTAACGTTCTTCTAATAAAAGGTTCGATTCCGGGCCCGAAAAACGGATTCGTAAAAGTTAAGCAAACTGTTAAGAAATAATTGATCTTAAAGAAAGGAGGAACAGGAAATGCCAAAAGTAACAGTATATAACGTGAGTGGCGCGCAAGTGGGCGAACTTGAACTGGCTGAAACGGTTTTCGGAATTCAACCAAATGTTCACGTTTTGCACAGTGCTGTTGTTAATCAACAAGCATCTGAACGCTTCGGCAATCACAAAACTAAAGGACGCTCCGAAGTACGTGGTGGCGGTCGTAAACCTTGGAAACAAAAAGGTACTGGCCGTGCTCGTCAAGGTAGTATTCGCTCCCCGCAATGGGTTGGCGGCGGTGTGGTTTTCGGACCTACTCCACGCTCTTATGGCTTCAAACTTCCTAAGAAAGTTCGTCGTCTAGCGATTAAATCAGCATTGTCTTCGAAAGTGATTGCAAACGAGATTATCGTTTTGGATCAACTGACATTTGCAGCTCCTAAGACGAAAGAATTCGCAGCAATTCTAAGCAACCTTAAAGTTGGCCGCAAAGCTCTTGTAGTAACGGCTAATTATGAAGATAACGTAGCATTGTCTGCTCGTAACATCCCAGGTGTGAAGTTCGTTGCAGCTGACGGCATCAATGTTCTGGATGTTTTGGTGCATGACAACCTTATCATCACTAAAGAAGCAGTAGAGAAAGTACAGGAGGTGCTTGCGTAATGAAAAATCCACGCGATATTATCAAGCGCCCGGTTATCACGGAACGTACGAGCGATTACATGGTTGATAAAAAGTATGTTTTCGAAGTTGATCTTCGTTCAAACAAAACTGAAATCAAACTTGCGATTGAATCAATCTTTAAAGTAAAAGTAACCGGCGTTAACACAATGCGTGTTGCGGGTAAACCGAAACGTTATGGTAAACATAGCGGATACAGACCGGATTGGAAAAAAGCCATCGTTCAATTGAGCGCTGATAGCAAAGAACTTGAATTCTTTGAAACGTCTGTTTAGAAAAGGAGGAAATCAAAGTGCCTATTAAAAAGTACAAACCGACCTCTCCTGCACGTCGTAACATGTCGGTCTCGACTTTCGAAGAGATCACGACAAGTACACCGGAGAAATCGTTGCTTGCTCCACTTTTCAAAAAAGCTGGACGCAACAACCAAGGTAAAATTACGGTTCGTCACCATGGCGGCGGACACAAACGTAAATACCGTATCATCGACTTCAAACGTACTAAAGACGGTATCGTTGGTAACGTAGCTACGATCGAGTATGATCCAAACCGTTCTTCCAACATCGCTTTGATCCATTATGTTGATGGTGCAAAAGCATATATCATCGCTCCTAAAGGTTTGAAAGTTGGAGATCAAGTGGTATCTGGAGTAGGCTCTGATATTAAACCCGGCAATGCAATGCCGCTTGTTAATATCCCTGTCGGTACAGTTATCCACAACATCGAATTGAAACCAGGCAAAGGCGGACAACTTGTTCGTGCAGCTGGTACTAGTGCTCAACTTCTTGGTAAAGAAGAAAACTATGTATCCGTTCGTTTGTCTTCAGGTGAAGTTCGTCGTATCTTGAACACTTGCCGTGCAACAATTGGTTCTGTTGGTAACGAAGATCACGAACTCGTGAAAATCGGTAAAGCCGGCCGTAACCGTTGGTTAGGCAATCGTCCTACTGTACGTGGTGTTGTCATGAACCCTAACGATCACCCACACGGTGGTGGTGAAGGCCGTGCTCCAATCGGACGTAAATCTCCGTTGTCACCATGGGGTAAACCAACTCTTGGTTACAAAACACGTAAGAAGAAAAAAGCATCAAGCCAATACATTATTCGTCGTCGCACGAAATAATAGCTGCTTGATAAAAACCGCGTGATACGAAAGTATCGCTACCGCTTATTTGAAGGGAGGAACACAAATGGGTCGCAGTTTAAAGAAAGGTCCGTTTATTGACGGATACCTGCTTAAAAAAGTCGAGGTATTGAACGAAGCTGAGAAAAAGGTCGTTATCAAAACCTGGTCCCGCCGCTCGACCATTTTCCCACAATTCATAGGTCACACGTTTGCGGTATATGACGGACGCAAGCACGTGCCTGTATATGTAACGGAAGATATGGTTGGACACAAGCTTGGTGAATTTGCACCAACTCGTACGTATAAAGGCCATGCCGGTGAAGACAAAAAAACGGGCAGACGTTAATTTGCCCTTAAACATCTCTAACTGAACGAGAGGAGGTTCCTACATGCCAGAAGCTAAAGCGCACGCTAAATATATTCGTATTGCACCTCGTAAAGCACAGCTTGTTGCGGATTTGATTCGCGGTAAACAAGTTGGCGAAGCAATCGCGATTTTGCGTCACACGCCTAAGTCTGCATCCCCAATTTTGGAGAAGCTGTTGAACTCTGCGATTGCTAACGCTGAGCATAACTACCAGCTTGACGTGAACAAATTGGTTATCTCGCAAGCCTTTGTTAACCAAGGGCCAACGATGAAACGTTTCCGTCCACGTGCGATGGGTCGCGCAAGCCGGATCAATAAAAGAACCAGCCACATTACCTTGGTGGTATCTGAAAAATAAGGAGGGAATACGTGTGGGTCAAAAGGTAAATCCAATAGGCTTCCGGGTCGGTGTTATCCGTGATTGGGAGTCCAAATGGTTCGCTGGCAAAGATTTCGGCGATCTTCTTATGGAAGACGTTAAAATCCGTGAATATTTGAAAAACAAGCTGAAAGACGCAGCAGTTTCTCACATCGAGATCGAACGTGCAGCTAACCGCGTGAACGTTACGATTCAAACCGCAAAACCAGGTATGGTTATTGGTAAAGGCGGTTCTGAGGTAGAAAACCTACGTACTGAGCTTGGTAAAATTTCTAAAGGCAAAAAAGTTCACATCAACATTTCTGAAATCAAACATGCAGATCTTGACGCTATTCTTGTAGCTGAAAGCATTGCACAACAACTTGAGCGTCGTGTATCTTTCCGTCGCGCATTGAAGCAAGCAATTCAACGCTCCATGCGTTCAGGTGCTAAAGGGATCAAAACCGCAGTTAGCGGTCGTCTCGGTGGCGCGGAAATCGCACGTTCGGAAGGCTACAGCGAAGGAACAGTACCACTTCATACACTACGTGCAGATATCGATTATGGCACGGCTGAAGCGGCTACAACATACGGCCGTATCGGCGTTAAAGTATGGATCTATCGCGGCGAAGTCCTTCCGATTAAGAAGAAAGCTCCCCAGGAAGGAGGCAACTAATCATGTTGGTACCTAAACGTGTCAAACACCGCAAACAACAACGCGGTCATATGAAGGGTCGCGCTAAAGGCGGCACTACAGTAGCATTCGGTGAATTCGGTCTACAAGCTCTAGAACCATCATGGATCACAAACCGTCAGATTGAAGCGGCTCGTATCGCTATGACTCGCTACATCAAACGTGGCGGTAAAGTTTGGATCAAGATTTTCCCTGCAAAACCTATTACTCAAAAGCCTCTTGAAGTGCGTATGGGTAGTGGTAAAGGTAACGTTGAGAAATGGGTAGCCGTAGTTAAACCAGGTAAAATCCTGTTTGAACTTGCTGGTGTATCCGAAGAAACCGCTCGTGAAGCGATGCGTCTTGCGGCTCATAAATTGCCAATCAAGACTAAATTCGTGAAGCGTGAAGAAGTGGGTGGTGAAGCAAATGAAAGCTAGTGAATTTAGAAACCTAACCTCTGCTGAGCTTGAACAACAGGTCGCTGGTTTTAAAGAAGAGCTTTTCAATCTTCGTTTCCAACTGGCTACTGGCCAATTGGATAACCCGACTCGGATCCGTGATGTGCGTAAAGGAATCGCTCGTGCTAAAACGATTTTGCGTGAAAGAGAACTCGGAATTAGCAGCTAGTAAATCCCTTACATGAATGCATAATCATGGCTGAAGGAAGGAGGAAGAACATGAGCGAACGCAATGCCCGCAAAGTGTTAATTGGCAAAGTGGTAAGCGACAAGATGGATAAAACAATCGTAGTTGCTATTGAAACATATAAAAAACACGAATTGTACCATAAACGCATTAAAGTTACGAAAAAATTTAAGGCGCACGATGAAAATAACCAAGCGAAGATTGGCGACATCGTGAAAATCATGGAGACTCGTCCGCTATCGAAAGATAAGCGCTTCAGACTTGTGGAAGTTGTTGAAGTTGCTGTAATTATCTAATGAGCGTATGCAGTATCTGAGCATTTTTCCGAAAGGAGGACGTTGAAATGATTCAACCATTTTCGCGCTTAGCGGTTGCTGACAACTCTGGCGCAAAACAATTGATGTGTATCCGTGTACTTGGTGGAACGGGTCGTCGCGTTGGACACATCGGCGATTTGATCGTTTGCTCAGTAAAACAAGCAACACCAGGCGGCGTTGTCAAAAAGGGTGACGTTGTTAAAGCGGTTATCGTTCGTACAAAACGTTCGGTTCGTCGTAAAGACGGTTCGTACATCGCATTTGACGAAAACGCAGCTGTTATCGTTAAAGAAGACAAAAGCCCACGTGGCACACGTATCTTTGGACCAGTTGCCCGTGAACTTCGCGATAGAGATTTCATGAAAATCGTATCGCTTGCTCCAGAAGTAATCTAACAACCTATATAAGCTTGAAAGCACAAGCGTGCAGGAGGTGTAACTCATGCCAAGGCTGAAAAAAGTACTCGAATCCCATAACAACAAATTGCACGTGAAAAAAGACGATACGGTTATCGTAATTACCGGTAAAGATAAAGGTAAGAAGGGCCGCGTTATCGCTGCATACCCGCGTGAAAATCGCGTTCTTGTAGAAGGTGTAAATACTGTTAAGAAACATACTCGTCCATCACAAGCTAATCCACAGGGCGGTATTATCGAACAAGAAGCACCAATTCACGTATCAAACGTTATGCATATCGATCCGAAGAGCGGTAAAGTAACACGTATCGGATACAAAGTGCTAGACAACGGCAAGAAAGTTCGGATCGCGAAACGTTCCGGAGAAGTAATCGACTAATCGTTACGGTAGGAAAGGAGGTCCATGATCAATGGCAGCAAGATTGAAAGGTCGTTTCTTAAACGAAATAACTCCTGCTCTTATGCAGAAGTTCAACTATACGTCTGTTATGCAAGTGCCGAAAATTGAGAAGGTAGTTATCAACATGGGGGTAGGCGAAGCGGTTTCCAATTCGAAAATCCTTGATGTAGCTGTTGAAGAACTACGTATCATTTCCGGTCAAAAACCAGTCGTTACTCGTGCGAAGAAGTCTATTGCAGGCTTTAAGCTTCGTGAGAACATGCCAATCGGGGTTAAAGTTACTTTGCGCGGTGAGCGTATGTACCATTTCCTTGATAAACTGTTCAACATTTCTCTTCCGCGTGTACGTGACTTCCGCGGTGTATCAAACAAAGCTTTTGATGGCCGCGGTAACTATACGCTTGGTTTGAAAGAGCAATTGATATTCCCAGAGATCGAGTACGACAAAGTCGATAAAGTGCGCGGTATGGACATCGTCATCGTCACGACGGCAAAAACGGACGAAGAATCTCGTGAACTGCTGACCCAAATGGGCATGCCGTTTACGAAGTAATCCACTTTTAGGAGGTGTAATACCCAGTGGCAAAAACTTCGATGAAAGTGAAGCAACAACGCACACCGAAATTTAAAGTGCGCGCGTATACGCGCTGTGAGCGTTGCGGCCGTCCGCATTCTGTTTTGCAAAAGTTTAAAGTTTGCCGGATTTGTTTCCGTGAGTTAGCACATAAGGGCCAGATTCCTGGCGTTAAAAAAGCAAGCTGGTAATCAGCCTAGTTTGGGAAGGAGGTTAACACAATGGTTATGTCTGATCCGGTTGCAGATATGTTGACGCGTATTCGTAACGCGAATGTCGTTCGTCACGAGACCGTGGAAATGCCCGCTTCGAAAATGAAGAAGCAAATCGCTGAGATTTTGAAGCGCGAGGGTTTTATCCGCGACGCTGAATATATCGAAGACAACAAACAAGGGATTATCCGTATTTTCTTGAAATACGGCCCTAACCAAGAACGCGTTATTACTGGCTTGAAACGTATTTCAAAACCAGGCCTTCGCGTTTATACACAATCAACTGAAATCCCTCGTGTACTCGGTGGACTTGGAATTGCAATTATTTCCACTTCCAAAGGGATTATGACTGATAAAGAAGCTCGCCAAGTTAAATCTGGCGGCGAAGTAGTTTGCTACGTTTGGTAAGTAACAAGTCACAAAGATAGGAGGTGTAACAATGTCCCGTATTGGTCGCAAACCAATCCAAGTGCCTAACGGCGTAACAATCAGCTTGGACAACACAGTTATTACTGTAAAAGGACCGAAAGGCTCACTTTCCCGTGAAATTCACAAAGATATGGTTGTGAATGTAACTGAAACTGAAATCCTAGTAGAACGTCCTTCCGATAATAAATTGCATCGCTCGTTGCACGGAACAACTCGCAGCATCATCGCTAACATGGTGAGCGGCGTTACTGAAGGCTTCTCCAAAAACTTGGAGCTAGTTGGCGTAGGTTACCGTGCAAGCAAAACTGGAGACAAAATCACACTTAACGTTGGTTACTCTCACCCAGTTGAGATCACTCCAGATAGCGGCATCGAGTTCGACGTTCCTGCGAACACTAAGATTACTGTTCGTGGTATCGATAAAGAACTAGTTGGCGCAACTGCAGCGAAAATTCGTTCCGTACGTGAACCAGAACCGTATAAAGGTAAAGGTATCAAGTATGAAGGCGAACGCATCATCCGCAAAGAAGGTAAAGCTGGTAAGAAAAAATAAGCAAACGGTTCGTTTGCTTAAGATAGCGTCTTAAGGCTGAAAGAAAGGAGTGAACTTTGTATGATTACGAAAGGCGACAAAAACAAGGCTCGTCTGAAAAGACACCTTCGTGTTCGTAAAAAAATTAACGGTACAGCTGCACGTCCGCGTCTATCTGTATTCCGTTCCTCCAAGCATATGTATGCTCAATTAATCGACGATGTTTCAGGAGTAACAATCGTTTCTGCATCCACACAGGATAAAGAATTGACTGAAGCAATTGGCAACGGTGGTAACATCGATGCAGCTAGCAAAGTCGGAGAATTGATTGCGAAACGCGCTCAAGCTAAGGGTGTAACCCAAGTAGTATTTGATCGCGGCGGTTACTTGTATCACGGCAGAATTCAGGCACTTGCTACAGCAGCTCGTGAAGCTGGCCTAGAATTCTAATCGACTTTATTTATAAGGAGGTTAAACGACTTGCGTGTAGATCCAAATACGTTAGAACTGACTGAAAAAGTTGTTAATATCAATCGCGTATCTAAAGTTGTAAAAGGCGGACGCCGTTTCAGCTTTAGTGCACTAGTAGTAGTCGGCGACGGTAAAGGCTACGTTGGCGCAGGGATCGGTAAAGCAGGCGAAGTACCTGATGCAATCCGCAAAGGTATTGAAGATGCTAAGAAAAACCTGATCCACGTACCAATCGTTGGCACGACTATTCCCCATCTTGTACTCGGACATTTCGGTGCAGGTGAAGTTCTTTTGAAGCCAGCTTCAGAAGGTACTGGCGTTATCGCTGGCGGCCCAGTTCGTGCAGTACTTGAACTTGCTGGTGTCGGCGACATCTTGACGAAATCGCTAGGTTCTTCGAACTCCATGAATATGGTTAATGCAACGCTTGAAGGTCTTTCCCGTCTTAAACGCGTGGAAGAAGTTGCTAAGCTTCGTGGAAAAACAGTCGAAGAGCTGTTACGCTAAGGAGGGAAATAAGATGGCAAAATTGCAAATCACCCTCGTTCGCAGTTTAATCGGTCGCAACGAGAAACAACGTGCAACGGTTGAGTCTTTCGGTCTTAAGAAGATTCGTCAAGCAGTTGTTTTGAACGATAGCCCAGCTGTCCGCGGCATGGTTAACACTGTTAGTCACTTGGTAAAAGTTGAAGAAGTACAAGAATAGATAGCTGTTCTAAGAATTAAATAAGGAGGTGCACGAACGATGAAATTGCATGAGCTAGCACCAGCACCGGGCTCAACCCAAGCGCCAAAGCGCAAAGGTCGCGGTATCGGTTCCGGTAACGGTAAAACCGCCGGTAAAGGTCACAAAGGTCAAAACGCTCGTTCCGGCGGCGGCGTTCGTCCTGGTTTCGAGGGCGGACAAAATCCTTTGTATCGTCGAGTGCCGAAACGCGGATTTAACAACCCGTTCCGCAAAGAGTACGCAATTGTCAACATTGAAGAGCTAAATGCTTTTGCAGCAGGTACTGAAGTCACTCCAGAAGTTCTCATCGAGACTGGGATCGTTAAGAACCCGCTCGCAGGAATCAAAATTTTGGGTAATGGTGAAGTTAGCGTTACACTTACTGTTAAAGCAAACAAGTTCTCTCAATCTGCGGTAGAGAAAATCCAGGCTGCCGGCGGTAAAACCGAGGTGATCTAATTGTTCAAGACCGTGTCCAATATTTGGAAAGTGGCGGATCTTCGTACAAGGATCCTCTTCACCCTTTTCATCCTATTAATATACCGCATCGGTGCTTTTATTCCGGTACCTGATGTAAACAAAGATGTGTTTAAGCAAGTTAATACAGCCGGTTCGGAACTGTTCGGCTTGCTTAACACGTTTTCCGGCGGTGCTTTGTTCCAATTCTCTATCTTTGCAATCGGAATTACCCCATATATTACAGCGTCGATTATCGTACAGTTGTTGTCTATGGATGTTATCCCGAAATTTGCTGAGTGGGCAAAGGAAGGCGAGAACGGTAAACGTAAGCTCGCACAAATCACTCGTTATGGTACGATTGTTCTTGGTATGATCCAAGGTTTCGCAACAGCGATCGGCTTTAACCGTCAATACGGTTATGAAATGATCGTTGGCGCAACATTCGTTGATTACTTGCTTATCGCTATTATCTTGACAGCAGGTACTGCTTTCTTGATGTGGCTGGGTGAGCAAATTACGGAAAAAGGAATCGGAAATGGTATTTCCATTCTTATCTTTGCAGCAATCGCAGCTGGTATTCCTGGACACATTCGTACGATCGTCGAAGATCAGTTCGTAGGTGCTCAAGACCAACTGTTCCTGAACATTATCAAAATGGTACTGATTCTGATTGCGATTATCGCAATCATCGTCGGTGTTATATTCGTACAGCAAGGTATTCGTAAAATTCCTGTTCAATACGCAAAACGTGTTGTTGGACGGAAAATGTACGGCGGACAATCGACGCACATTCCGATGAAAGTGAACGGCGCAGGCGTTATTCCGGTCATTTTCGCGGTTTCACTCATCATGTTCCCGGTTACGATTGCTCAGTTTTGGTCCACTCAGGGTTGGGCAGACTGGATTATTAAGAATATGAGCTATGACCAGCCGCTTGGTATGGTATTGTACGTATTGTTAATCATCGGGTTTACCTTCTTCTACACTTTCGTTCAGATTAATCCGGTTCAAATGGCCGATCAAATGAAGAAAAATGGCGGATATATTCCAGGTATTCGTCCAGGAAAGCCAACTTCGTCTTACCTAACACGCGTTATGTCGCGTATTACGTTGACAGGTGCAATTTTCTTGGCCGTTATCTCAATCATTCCGGTATTCTTCGGGACACTTGCTGGATTACCTAAGTCAGTGCAGCTAGGTGGTACTTCATTACTAATCGTTATCGGTGTTGCACTTGATACGATGAAGCAAATCGAGAGCCAGTTGATCAAACGCCATTACAAAGGGTTTATCAATAAATAACAATAGGTTCTGACCGGGCTTCCGCGTTCGTCAACAGGCGCTCTGCGGCAGCCCGCCCGAGCCTATTGTGCTTAAAGCGAGGAACTCAGCAATGAACATTTTATTCATGGGCCCTCCGGGTGCCGGTAAAGGTACACAAGCTGAACGGATCGTAGAAGAGTTCGGTATTCCCCACATTTCCACTGGTGATGCATTCCGCCTCGCTATGAAACAAGGAACCGCACTTGGAATCAAAGCGAAAGAGTATGTCGATCAAGGCTTGCTCGTTCCCGATGAGATCACGAACGGCATTGTAAAGGAAAGACTTGAACAAGCCGATTGCAAAAATGGATTCTTGCTCGACGGGTTTCCTCGCACACTGCAGCAAGCAGAAGCACTTGATGTTATGCTTGCGGAGCTCGGACGCAGTATTGACCATGTTGTAAATTTAAAAGTTGATCGCAGCTTGCTGCTTGCTCGTTTGACGGGCAGACGCATATCGAAAACGACTGGTACGACTTATCATGTAATCTTTAATCCACCTAAGGTCGAAGGTATCTGCGACAAAGACGGCGGAGAATTGTATCAGCGTTCTGATGATACAGAGGAAAAGGTCGGAACTCGTTTGGATGAGTATACATCCAAAACCGCACCTCTACTCGATTACTACAGTGCTAAAGGTCTCCTTCGCGAAGTCGACGGCGAGAAGGACATTGATGTTGTAACATCAGACATCGTTTCCTGCTTGCGAGGTTCATTGTAATGATTATATGCAAATCCGAATCGGAGCTGCGTTATATGAGGGAAGCAGGACGCATTGTTGCGGAAACGCATCGATTGATGGCGCAGGCTGTGAAACCAGGCATCACTACTCGTGAGCTTGACCAAATCGCTGAAACGTACATTAAGAGTCAAAATGCGATTCCTTCCTTCAAAGGTTACAATGGTTTCCCTTCCAGCATTTGTGCTTCTGTGAATGATGAGCTGGTGCACGGCTTCCCTGGGTCACGCAAGTTGAACGAAGGCGATATAATTAGTATCGATATCGGTGCGCAATTTGAAGGCTATCACGGTGATTCAGCTTGGACCTATGCGGTAGGAGCTGTAACCCCTGAAGTTCAGAAGTTGCTCGATGTGACGGAAGCATCGCTTTATGCGGGGCTTGCGCTCGTCAAACCGGATATTAGGCTATATACAATTTCGCATGCTATTCAAAAGGTAATTGAAGATGCAGGATTCTCCGTAGTACGGGAATACGTAGGGCACGGAATCGGCGCGGACCTCCATGAGGAACCACAAATACCGAACTACGGCATACCAGATCGCGGACCTCGTCTGAAGACCGGAATGGTGCTTGCAATCGAACCAATGGTTAATATCGGTGAACGATATGTCCGGACGCTCGAAGACAATTGGACGGTTGTAACGGAAGACGGCTCATGGTGTGCTCATTTCGAGCATACAGTAGCTGTTACAGAGGACGGCTTTGAAATATTGACCATTTTGCCGCAGCAACCATAGTATGACGATGGAAGCTCGTCCCCAGATTGGTCAGTTCGTCAAAGTACTTCGCGGTAAAGATGAGGAAAGCTATGCTATTATCCTAGCAATCGTTGATGAGCGATTCGTCATGATTGCCGATGGCCATAAGCGCCGATTCGATGGACCGAAGAAAAAGAACGTTCTGCATCTCGAGTTACAGCCTGCAATTAGTTCTGAGGTTTCAAGCAGTATGCAAGAGACCGGCAGGGTGACCAACGCAAAGTTACGTTATGCAATTCAGAAGTATTTAAATGCGAAAGGAGAATGACGGTTGGCTAAGGAAGACATCATTGAGGTCGAAGGTACGGTTATTGAACCGTTGCCGAATGCCACGTTCAAGGTGGAGCTGGAGAACGGTCATCAAATTCTCGCACATGTTTCCGGTAAGCTCAGAATGCACTTTATTCGCATCCTGACAGGAGACAAGGTGGTTATACAGTTATCGCCTTATGATTTATCAAAAGGGCGCATCACCTATCGTAAATAGGCTCAATTTGGAGCTTATTACGAAAGATTCGGGAGGTAATCACAATGAAGGTTAGACCTTCGGTAAAGCCGATCTGCGAAAAATGCAAAGTCATTCGTCGCAAAGGCAACGTTATGGTGATTTGTGAAAATCCGAAACACAAACAAAAACAAGGATAGAAGGAGGGGAATATAGCCTATGGCACGTATAGCTGGTGTAGACTTGCCGCGTGACAAACGCGTCGAAATCGCCCTGACATACATTTTCGGTATCGGCAAAACAACGTCGCAAAAACTTTTGAATACAGCTGAAGTTAGCTACGACACTCGTGTTCGTGACTTGACAGAAGACGAACTTGCTCGCCTTCGCGAAGCAATTGATAAATCTGTTAAAGTAGAAGGCGACTTGCGTCGTGAAATTTCACTTAACATTAAACGTCTGACTGAAATCGGATGCTACCGTGGACTTCGTCACCGTCGCGGCTTGCCTGTTCGCGGTCAACGTACTAAGACAAATGCACGTACGCGTAAAGGTCCTCGTCGGACTGTAGCTAACAAGAAGAAATAAGAAGGGAGGATAATGGACAATGGCTAAACCAAAAAAAGTCGTTCGTACAAAACGCCGCGACCGGAAGAATATTGAGACTGGCGTTGCGCACATTCGCTCGACATTCAACAATACGATCGTTACGATCACGGATCCTCACGGCAATGCAATTTCATGGGCAAGCTCTGGCAACATGGGCTTCAGAGGCTCACGTAAGAGCACGCCTTTCGCAGCGCAAATGGCTGCTGAAACAGCTGCTAAAGCTGCGATGGAGCATGGCATGAGAACTGTCGAAGTGATGGTAAAAGGACCAGGCGCTGGCCGCGAAGCTGCGATTCGTTCGCTTCAAGCTGCTGGATTGGAAGTTAACCTCATTAAAGACGTAACACCAGTTCCTCATAACGGATGCCGTCCTCCGAAACGTCGTCGCGTATAGTTGGATCTGATGTGGTATCAAATATCAACAACTTGTGAATAATGGTTGTGAAGGTTTGGCATACTACAAGGTTTGACTTAAAATAACGTAAGCTAACGGAGCGACGTTTGAAGGAGGGTACTATTAGTGATTGAGATCGAAAAGCCGAAAATCGAAACCGTAGAACTGAATGATGAGGGAACTTACGGACGTTTCGTCGTCGAGCCGCTTGAACGCGGATATGGCACGACGCTTGGGAATTCGCTTCGCCGAATTTTGTTGTCGTCGTTGCCGGGTGCAGCAGTAACTTCGGTTCAAATCGATGGAGTGCTTCACGAGTTCTCTACGGTTCCCGGAGTGATTGAGGATGTTACCGAAATCATTCTGAACCTGAAGGGCCTCTCGTTGAAAATCCACTCCGATGAAGAAAAGGTGTTGGAAATCGACGCGGATGGCGAAGGGAATATTACAGCGGGCGACATTCGAGCAGACAGCGATGTCGAGATTTTAAGCCCTGATCTTCACATCGCAACCTTGGCCTCCGGCGCGCGGCTCCATATGCGGGTATTTGCTAATCGGGGACGCGGTTACGTGCAAGCGGATCGCAACAAGAAAGACGAACAACCGATTGGTGTAATTCCTGTAGATTCGATTTACACGCCAATTACTCGTGTAAATTATAGCGTTGAAAATACGCGTGTTGGTCAAGTAACTAACTACGACAAGCTAACGCTTGAAGTATGGACTGACGGTAGTATTAGACCGGAAGAGGCTGTGAGCCTCGGCGCTAAAATTTTGACCGAGCATTTGGACTTGTTCGTTGGATTGACCGATGAAGCCAAAGACGCTGAAATAATGGTTGAGAAGGAAGAAGATAAGAAAGAGAAAGTTCTAGAGATGACGATCGAGGAACTTGATCTTTCCGTCCGTTCTTACAACTGCTTGAAACGCGCTGGAATCAACACGGTTCAAGAGCTAATTACGAAATCCGAAGAGGATATGATGAAGGTCCGTAACCTAGGCCGTAAATCCCTTGAGGAAGTTCAAGAGAAGCTTGAAGAACTTGGTTTGGGCCTTCGCATGGAAGAGTAGTAACCAACTAGTGAAGACTTAAGAGCAAGGGAGGGGAAAACAAGATGGCATATCAAAAATTAGGACGTGACGCTAGTGCACGGAAAGCTTTGTTCCGTGACCTCGTTACTGACTTGTTCCTTTATGAGCGTATTCAAACGACTGAAGCTAAAGCGAAAGAAGTTCGTTCAATCGCTGAGAAGCTGATCACTAAAGCTAAGCAAGGTGATCTTCATGCTCGTCGTCAAGTAGCTGCTTATGTTCGTCGCGAAACTGTCGATGGTACACAAGACGCTATTCAAAAGCTATTCTCCGATCTAGCACCTCGCTATGCGGAGCGTGCAGGCGGCTACACGCGTATTCTAAAACTAGGACCCCGTCGCGGCGATGCTGCGCCTATGGTTTACCTAGAATTGGTTGACCGCGCGTAGGTTACCTAATAAATGAAATGTATAAGCTTGTCCACAGCGTTAAACCTTGTCCAAGCTTTATACGCGAGCGGTAAACGGCTTGTGCCTGCCAAAGTGGGGGATGAGCTGCCAACGCAATAAAATATAAGTAAGTATTAGGGTCTCCCTATACTTCTTATATTTTAATGAAAAGGGTGGACCCTTGCGGCCACCTTTTTTTGTTTGAAAAGAATGATTTGTTATTCATGCCAGGGGCAATAGATGAGCTTGTGTGATACCTACAGGTGTCCATAAGGCTTAGCATCTTAGGTTCTCTTAGCAAGAGGGAATTTTGGACGTTTAGGTATCCCTATAGTTAAAGGGGGGGATAGGTTGAGGAATATATGCGTAAAGGTCAGTTATGACGGGGCAGGCTTCAACGGTTTTCAGACGCAGCCTTACGGCAGAACGGTTCAGGGTGAAATAGAGAAGGCCATAAAGAAGCTGACGGGTGAGACGACCATTATTATTGGCTCGGGTCGCACGGATGCGGGAGTGCATGCGCGGGGACAAATATTCAATTTCTATACGGAATCTACGATTCCGACAGAGAGATGGGCAATTGCGCTTAATACGCGGCTGCCGAAGGATATCGTCATTATTGAAGCATTCGATGTGCCAGAACATTTTCATGCAAGAAGATCCGCTAAGCGCAAAACGTATCGCTATACGATTGATACTGGTAAGTTTCCTGATGTATTTGGCCGACAATATCGCTTTCATCATCCGACGCCGCTTGATGTGGATGCGATGCGGGAGGGTCTCAGCTACCTAGTAGGTAAACATGACTTTACTTCCTTCACATCGATACATTCAACCAAGCCTCATCATATTCGTACGATCTATGAAGCAGATTTTGTTCAGGAAGGCCCAATCGTGCATATGTACGTGACAGGCAATGGTTTTCTGTACAATATGGTTCGAGTCATTATGGGAACTTTATTATGGGTTGGCGAAGGGAAGATGGCTTCATCGGAGATCAAAAACATCCTTGAGGGGCGAAATCGTTCGCTTGCTGGTCCTACGGCAATGCCGCATGGATTGATGTTGATGGATGTTGAATATTCCAGCGAAATACAGGGATAAATCACTATAAATTACTTGCACTTACTTATTCTTTATAGTAGAATATAACTTGTGCTTTCGAAGTGGCTAACCCACAGCCCCGACTGAGATTGTCACAAACTTGGCTATCAACAATGAACAAACAAATCAACGTTTACGTTGTTATAAAAACGATTAATGTATGAAATTAAGGAGGATCATCCATGCGTACCACTTATATGGCTAAATCAACTGAAGTTGATCGTAAATGGTTCGTCGTCGATGCGGAAGGCAAAACGCTAGGCCGCTTGGCGAGTGAAGTTGCTGCCCTGATCCGCGGCAAACACAAACCGACATTTACGCCACATGTTGATACAGGCGATTTCGTTGTTGTTATCAACGCTGAAAAAATCCATCTGACAGGTAAGAAAATGTCAGATAAAATTTACTACAGTCACTCCATGTACTCCGGCGGATTGAAATCCACTCCGGCTCAAGAGATGATTAAAAACAAGCCAGAACGCGTAATCGAACTGGCTGTACACGGCATGTTGCCTAAGAACCGTCTTGGTAACAAAATGAAGCTTAAACTTAAAGTATACGCAGGTGCTGAACATCCGCATCAAGCACAAAACCCTGAAGTTTACGAACTTCGCGGGTAATAAAGAGGAGGACAAGTTTCATGGCTCAAGTGCAATACTATGGAACCGGTCGTCGTAAACACTCTGTTGCACGTGTACGTCTTGTGCCGGGTGAAGGACGAATCATTATTAACAAACGCGACCTTAATGAATATTTTGGTCTAGAAACATTGAAGCTGATCGTAAAACAACCGCTTAACCTTACTGACACATTGTCTAACTACGATGTACTAGTAATTGCTAACGGCGGCGGTATGTCCGGTCAAGCAGGCGCTATCCGTCACGGTATTTCACGTGCTTTGCTTAAAGCAGACCCTGAATTCCGTCCGGCTCTAAAACGTGCTGGCTTCCTAACTCGTGATCCGCGTATGAAAGAGCGTAAAAAATACGGTCTTAAAGCGGCTCGTCGCGCTCCACAATTCTCGAAACGTTAATACTTCAAAATGTCTTCTCTGCTTGCCAGAGAGGGCATTTTTTTGTTTAAAAACATTCAACTTATACTGATTTCCCCTTAAAACACCTTTGCTGATCGGAAGACGCATAAGGTGTTTTTTGGTGTTTCCAATAAAATTTCAAACTTTATTTCATTTTGGTTAAAACTTATATTGAACATTTCACTTTTTGGACGTATAATTTTTATACAGAGCAATTTACTAGGAATTAAAAACGGAGGGCAAAAAAAATGAACCTTTTTGAAAAAGAAGCGCTTATCAAACAAAAGGAAGTAGAACTGGAAAACGCAACACCGGAAGAAATTATTGCGTTTGCGGTAGAAACTTTCCCTAATATTACTTTTGCATGCAGCTTTGGTGCTGAAGATGTTGTGCTTGTTGATATGCTGCAAAAAATTAGCCCAAAAACGGACATTTTCTATTTAGATACGGATTACCATTTCAAAGAGACGTATGAGACTCGTGATTTGATGGCTAAGCGCTACCCAGGCATTCCATTCGTAGAAGTTAAGCCTGAAATTACACCTGAGGAGCAAGCTGCTCAGTTTGGCGAAGAGCTTTGGAAATCTGATGCGAACGCATGCTGCAACATTCGTAAAGTTAAACCATTAACCCAAATTCTTTCGAAATATGATGCTTGGATTACGGGTATTCGCCGCGATCAAGCACCTACTCGTGCGAATTCCAAAAAAATTGAGTACGACACAAAATTCGGGCTCGTTAAATTTAATCCAATCGCTCACTGGACATCCGAGGACGTATGGAACTATATTCGCGAGAATGATGTTATTTACAACCCATTGCATGATCAAAACTACCCGAGCATCGGCTGCGAGCAATGCACGCGCAAAGTAATGCCTGGTGAAGATCCACGCGCTGGACGCTGGGCAGGTCAAGAAAAAACAGAATGCGGATTGCATAAATAAGCACTCTCGAGGAGGAGCAATATCAATGAATCAAATTCTACCGCACGGCGGCGTACTCGTTAACCGTGTCGCTACGGGCGAACAACGTGAAGCATTACTAGCTGAAGCTGCTACCCTTAAATCGATTACGATCAACACTTGGGCTATATCTGACCTTGATTTGATCGCAGTTGGAGCATTTTCCCCACTTACTGGTTTTATGAACGAAGCTGATTACCAGTCCGTTGTGAAAGACATGCGTCTAGCAAATGGCACGGTATGGAGCATTCCTATTACGCTTGCTGTAGAAGAAGCGAAGGCAGCAGAGTTGTCCGCAGGGGAACGTGCAGCGCTAGTTGGTGAAGATGGCGTAACATACGCAATTATCAGCATTGATAGCATTTATTCGGTTGACCATAAAGTTGAAGCAGTGAATGTGTTCAAGACAGATGATTTGGAGCACCCAGGTGTTCAAAAGCTGTTCGAACGCTCTTCCATAAATGTAGGCGGAGAAATTACGGTGCTGAACCGTCCTCAGCCTGAGAAGTTTAACGAGTTTTATTTTGACCCAGCGGAAACGCGTCGTTTATTTGCAGAAAAGGGCTGGAAAACCGTTGTTGGCTTCCAAACTCGCAATCCGGTTCACCGCGCGCATGAATACATTCAAAAAACAGCAATGGAAATCGTTGATGCGCTTTTCCTCAATCCGCTCGTTGGTGAAACGAAATCGGACGATGTTCCTGCTAATGTACGGATGAAGAGCTATCTCGCACTGCTTGACAACTATTACCCGAAGGATCGTGTATTCCTTGGAGTATTCCCGGCAGCTATGCGTTACGCAGGACCTCGTGAGGCGATCTTCCATGCTCTCGTTCGTAAAAACTATGGCTGCTCGCATTTTATTGTTGGACGCGATCATGCCGGTGTAGGCGACTACTATGGAACATACGAAGCTCAGGATCTGCTCAAAACGATTCCAGTAGAAGATCTAGGCATTACTCCACTTTATTTCGAGCACAGCTTCTTCTGCAAAGAGTGTGGCAACATGGCTACATCAAAAACTTGCCCTCATGACAAGGAGCATCATTTGACGCTTTCGGGTACGAAGGTACGCGCATTGCTGCGCGATGGAATTTGCCCGCCGCCTGAGTTCTCCCGTCCTGAGGTTGCTAAAATACTGATTGAAGGCATGTCTGAGCAGCCAGTAGTTTAATTAACCGAATAACTTAAGGTTTGTCTCATAAACGACCATCTCGTCCCATATAAATGAATGTGTGCATTTGGCTAGATTAAGCTGCTTGCTGCTATGTATTCATTTGATGGAAAACGGGGTGGTTTTTTTATGCGCCGAATTGATCGGCATGTTGTCATTTGGTTGACGTATAAGGGCTTAATTCGAATCAGTATCGGATTGCTGGTTATTGCACTAACGGGCATACTGCTTACACAATCGATGCCTTCAAAAAAAGCATGGTCGTATTGGACGCTGCCTTTGTCAGGCAAGACTATAGCCATTGATGCCGGGCATGGCGGGGCAGACGGCGGTGCGGTCAGCAAGCAGGGCATTATCGAAAAGGATTTAAACTTAGCGATTGCACTTTATTTGCGCGATTATTTGCAGCAGGCTGGAGCGGTCGTCGTTATGACAAGGGAAGGGGATTACGATCTTGCTACGGGGGATTCAAGAGCCTATAGCAAGCGCAAGACAGAGGATTTAAAGAAGCGAGTGTCCCTTATTAAAAACAGCAACCCGTCCGCAGTCATAAGCATACATATGAACAGTATCCCTTCAGCTAAGTGGACGGGTGCACAAACCTTTTTTCATCCGGACAATCACCCAGACAATCGGATTCTCGCAACCTTCATACAAGATGAGATTAAACGCAATTTAGAAAATACGACAAGAGTTGCTGCTACCGTGAAGGATGTTTATGTGCTGAAGGCAATCGAGAACATCCCGACGGCACTCGTTGAGGTGGGCTTTCTATCTAACCCTGGGGAATCACAGCGGCTTGCGGATACGGAGTACCAAAGATCGGTAGCTGCCTCCATCTATGAGGGTATTCTAAGATATACTGCAGGGGAGAAGCTGAGCGGCAGCGTGCTGCAAGACGAGGTAACCGACAAGTAAGAAACCTTTCGCCGAAAATGAAGCAAAGCTGCACCCTATGACTTGGTTCATGGGCTTACTGTGTTATACTAACTATTATATAGTTTTAATTATATAAAGGTGGGACACAACCTATGTTGACACGAGAGCAAGTTATAGAGGCCGTTGAAATCGTGACGGCACAGCATAAAGCGGATGGGGTTACCATCCGCGATGTAATGGTTCGGGACCGTCAAGTTTCGATGACGGTCCTTGGGTCTGGCGCGGCAATGGAGCCCGCGCTGGAAGCCTCGCTCCGCGAGGCGCTGGCGCGCCTGGGCGCCGAAACCGTGCATTTCCGGTTTCGGGCCGAGGCAGCGCCTGCCGCAGGCGCAGGCGCGTCTACGCCGCCGCCAGCGGCAGCTGCAGCACCGGCTGCGGCTAGCGCCGGTGCTGGCAAATCTAGCGGCCCAGCGCCCGTTCAGGGGCATGGGGCCGGCTTAGCTAACCCGCTGCTGGATCCTGCCAGCGGGGTGCAGTTCATCGCCGTCGCGAGCGGCAAGGGCGGCGTCGGCAAATCGACAGTGACCGTCAACTTGGCGGTCGCTTTAGCCCGCAGGGGCAAGCGTGTCGGCATCATCGATGCGGATATCTACGGCTTCAGCGTGCCGGATATGATGGGGATCGAAGAGCGCCCGGATGTTGTGAATGAACGGGTCATCCCTATTGAGAAGTTTGGTGTTAAGGTGATGTCCATGGGCTTCTTCGTAGAGGACAACAGCCCAATCGTGTGGCGCGGACCGATGCTTGGCAAAATGCTGCGCAACTTCTTCCAAGAGATTGAATGGGGCGAGCTTGACTACCTGCTGCTAGACCTTCCGCCGGGTACGGGAGATGTAGCGCTTGATGTTCATCAGATTATTCCGCAAAGCAAAGAAATTATCGTAACTACCCCGCATGCTACAGCAGCATTCGTTGCAGCTAGGGCAGGCGCAATGGCGATTAAGACGGAACACGAAATCATTGGAATCGTTGAGAATATGTCCTATTTCGAATCTAAAGTTACCGGCGAGAGAGAATATGTATTTGGCCGCGGTGGTGGCGCACGCCTCGCAGAGACGCTTCATTCAGATCTGCTTGCTCAAATTCCATTGGGGGCGCCAGACAATCATGTATCTGAGCCTGACTTTGCACCGTCGGTATACAAAGCCGATACTGAAACAGGGAAGATGTACTTGGAGCTTGCAGACAGCGTATTAGCGAAATGCGGCAAATAGTCAAATAACAAAAGCCCGAACCATTGTCTAAGGCAACTAATCCTTGCTGCCATGCGGACAACCTGTTCGGGCTTTTTTGAATTCATTTTATGCGATGAAAACAATACTTCTACCGCTACATAGCCGAATCGCCGCCTTGTTCATCTCCGCCGCCTGAATCGTCCCCGCCGCCGCCTTCCTCATCGGATTTTTGCTCACCGCCCGATTCTTCTTTCTTTTTATCTACTTTCTGGTCTGGGCTTGGTTTAAGCTCTTCTTGTACCGCTTTTTTCATCAGATCAAGCACTTCAAGTCGAAACAATGGATTTTGCATCGCATCCTGCATAAGGGACATCACTTCCTTGCGGTATTGCGTACTTTGCAGCACCTCAAGAATCATCTTGTCCATTTCAGGGTTTTTAAGCACCTTAATTAAATCAGCTTGATAGGAGGGGTCCTTTATTAGTTCTTTATGGATTTGTTTATTTTGCTTATTAACGGATTTGGCAAATTCCCCCGCGAAACGTGGATCAACCATAAGCTTTTTGATTACCTTGTCGTACTGAGGAGAAATAAGGACATCCTTAACCGCTAAGCGAACCTCCTCCTGATCCTGCACAGACAGCAGCTTGGAGGTTTGACCACTATAACCGGAAATTTGCTGTGATGACTCCTGCAGCGCTTTTTGCGCATCCTCCGTTTTGAGGATATCAATAACCATCGTTTTTAAATCCTTGTAGCTGACCTGCTCATTACTACCTCCAGAGGACTCGGCGCCACAGCCGGATAAAACAAATAACATGGCTGAAATAATCGAAAATAAAGCAAAGCTCTTACGCATGATTCGCAAGCTCCTTCCTATGTCATTGCTGCTGCATACCGTTTGGATAAACAAATCGTTCGAAAAGTGATGGATCGTATAGTTATTATGTACAAAGTTCACCGGATTATCATGGACAGACTTTAGCTTTTTATTGTGAACGTGGTAAAATAAAGGGTAATGTGGATAACAGGAGGATAATGAACGTGAATTTAAAAAAGTGGTTCTTTTTATTTTGGAGCGGCATGGTAGTAGGCGGGCTTGCCTGCGTAATTACCGGTGCGTTGATGGCTTGGGTAGATCCGGAGTTTGGGTTCTTAGGTTTTAAAGCTGTCGGCTTTAATGCATTAATGATGGGTTTGGTCGGTTTAATGATTGGAGCATTTAGCCAAATGGGCTTTTTCGCTTATTTAACGTTAAACTACATCGCTCTTAGCGTATTTGGCAAAAAATATTTATGGAACGCGCTACAAGGCTATACGACGTTATTCGCAGCAATAGGGCTGGGGTATATGTTGTATGAGCAGCGCCTGAACAACTGGTTTTTCTGGACATTGCCGCTTGCCCTGCTTCTATTTTCTGTTGCAGTATCATGGTTCAAGGTTAAGCAAACGAACAAAACCGCTTTTGTGCCAACCATGTTTTTGATGTTCTTCATTACATTCATTGAGTCTTGGCCTGCGCTGCAAGGTGAAACGAACGTATCTGCTATTGTATTTATGATGGTTCCTTTATTCGTCTGCAATGCATACCAAATTATGATGATGCACCGTTTGGTCAAAAAACAAACAACCGACTCAGCAGCGATTGCTGCGAAGCCGGTCGTTTAACTTAATATTCTAGTTCAGCAGCATTAATTTGCGGGAATGTAGAGGATGTCTTGTCCTGCACCGCTTTGCCGTCAACCTCAGTTTGTGTGATGAGATCGGTTACCGTAACAAACTCATAGCCTTTTTCACGCAGCTGATCAATAACGATCGGAAGCGCCTCATGTGTCTGCTTTACGGAATCACTCGCATGGAACAAAATGATGTCGCCAGGATGAGCACGCGTAACGACCCGATTAATAATTTTGTCGGTGCCGATGTTCATCCAGTCGAGTGAATCCGTATCCCACTGAATTACCTTATATTGCAGCTCTTCAGCAATGCGCAGAACCCGCTTGTCAAAATCTCCGTTAGGAAGTCGGATCAATTTCGGTTGTTTTCCCGTTACGTCGGATAAAATGGTGTGTGCAGTCGTAATTTGTTTGCGAATTTCTTCATCGCTAAGCTTGCTGTAATTATCATGTTTGTGGCCATGGCTGCCTATTTCATAACCAGCCTCTTGAATCTTTCTGACGATCTCGGGATGGGACTGGCTCCATGGTGAAGATAAGAAGAAGGTAGCCTGCTTAATGTTTTTCTCTTTTAGCACATTAAGAATGGGTTCCGTGCGTTTATCGCCCCAACTAATGTCAAAGGTAAGAGCAACAACCTTTTTGTCAGTGGGTACGCTGTAGATTGCAGCCGGCTGCTGCGGAGCAAAGACGGTGATGTTGTCACGTTCGGCATAAATGATGCCAATGGAAAATACGACAGCGATAGCAATTAAGAAATACCTTTTCAACTTTCGGCCATTCAGTACATAAAAAACGTTCATTGGGAAGGGCACTCCTCTCTAATGGAAGCTTGTACAAAGATAAGAAAGTATAAATCCGACCTTTATACTTCACTTATCCTTAATTGCGAAACGAGTATTTGCCTCCAACGAAGGCTGCCGTCGTTTACGCTTGTAGTACAATCTATGCTCGTACGACAGAGATATTCATCCATCTTGCGAACTTACAAGCTGCGGAGGGGATAAAATGTTTAAATGGCGTTTGATTTGGGAGCATTTTAAACAAATGAATCCCTATATAGCGTTTGGATCCATATTATTTTTAGCAGGTATGGTTATCGGAGGCACGAACCCGGCGTTCAGAGCTTTTCTTGATGAGCAGCTGAAAGGGCTTGGACAGCTCGCTGAAATGATCGATGATTCCAAAAATCCAACGTTAACGATGATGATCTTCATTTTTTTGAATAATGCGGTTAAATCGATACTGGTTATGTACTTAGGTGCTTTGTTTGGGGTATTGCCTTTCTTTTTCTTAGTTGTAAATGGAATGATGATCGGTTATTTACTGAAAACGACAGCTGAGCTTCATGGCGGCGGGTATGTGATGGAGCTTATTGTTAAAGGTTTGCTGCCGCACGGAATTCTGGAAATTCCCGCGATTATTATTGCATGTGCTTATGGCATGCGTTTTGGAGTACTCATCTTCAAAGCGGTCGGATCACTTGTATTTGCAAGATCTAAGACAGGGAATATAAGCCGAGAGCTTGAAAGCTTCGTTGTTCGTACCGTTCCTGTCATGGTTATTTTGACGATTACACTGCTTATTGCGGCGGTAATTGAAAGTACAATTACATTATGGTTGTTGCAGATGTAATAATTTTTCCAATATTTGAGCATAACAGTAAAGCAGTGTCGAAACGCATTTGCGTGAGATGTTGCTTTTTTGTTCGTTAAAGGACGATCAAGTTGCGCTTTTCAACTTAAGGAGGTCACTCACGGCTATGCTCGGAATACTATTCAACGATAAAGAATGTAAAGAACTCGACTACGTCCTTCGCAAAGAGCTGGATGAAATGCTGCTCGACTTGAATGATTCAAGATTAGATGGTGATATTAAGCAAGCGATAACCAGAAGATATAAGATCATCTTCCGTATGTACGCACGTATTGCCTCCCCGAAAGAGCTATCGCGTTATGCATTAAATGCGCGTTCTTATCGATAAAATCAAGTTTTAAAACTTTTTTTTAAAAAGGGGTTGCATTTAATTGGGCCCCTGTGATATATTATTTCTTGTCGCCGCTGAGACACACGCGGTTGACACGAAAGAAT
>NZ_JBITPK010000013.1:0-830796 GCF_050467785.1 Paenibacillus sp. NRS-1760
TTCCTCTATTTCCGCATGCCCAGCCCACCACCTCAACCGGCATCAACTGCGTTGCTTCCTGAGATGGACTCGATCCAAGGTGACGAAATCCTGCGAATGAGTGAGTATATGTGAGATAAACCCTTAAAACCGAGGGACGGTGAACGTTAGTTCAACCATCATGGAGCAGTATGACGCAACGGCAGCTGCTCCTATTTTATTAAGCTAAAGGGCAGATTAATGCAAATTTTACTATGTAAATTCGTCTGATTTATACAAGCTTATTTTTGGGAGGGATTGGATGAAGAAACTGAAAATCGGTAGTGGTTTTCTTTTGTTTATTATTGGACTATATGTAGCCTTTCAAGGGTATTCAACTTACACATTTAGTGTACGGAGTTATGACGGCAGTATGGGAGTATATAAGTTTGGCTTTTTTATCCCTGCAACCGATTATCACCTACACACAACTGGAGTTATTTTTACCTGTGTTGGTCTAGTTTTAATTATCTCTACATCTTACTGGATGTATTTATTATTGAAGAAGCAAAAGGAATCATTGAACTAACTGAGAACGATAGTTGAAGACTAAAAGGGCTGCCACTTGGCAGCCCTTCGTCGTTACGCTAACGGGCAGTATACAACAATAGGAAATTAGTGGTATCCTTTGGGATTGAGGGCTCCATTTGTTATTTCAATTTATTGGTGATGGGTAGAATAGTTAAATTAAAATAATACAGCAGTTTAAATGAATTTATAATCGTGTTCACTATAAGCAAGTCGTTTTTCAGGTGTGGGATTGGTCGAATGATGACAGAACCTACATGGTAAATCATTTCATCTTGATTGAATGTGACGGGAAATGGAATACAAGTGTTCAACGAACAACTTACAGGGCTCTGCTCAGAGACGAATTCAGTCAGATATTAAGTGCCACTGGTTTTGACAACATTGAATGGCACATGCCAGCAGATTCGGGATATTATCAACCGATTGTTACCGCCAAAAAAAGGAAGCCGAAGCGGTTCGTTGAATGGGCACGATAGTGAAGGAGCTTACCTTGCGGCAGCTCCTAGATTTGTTAATCCAGCTTAAAAATTGCTGCTCGTCCTTTTCAACCATCGCTTCCGATTTGGGTTGGCGTGGGCGTAACACCTGAGAGTTCCGCAAGAGCAGGGAGACTTTGGCTTGACATGGCACTTGGATTTCTTGGGGGCGACCCACTCTGAGTTAAACCGTTGGTAGATCGTCAAGCTAATCAAGATGCCAGACAAGGTTGCAAGTGCTATTGAACTTTTAGCAACGCAAGTGGCACCGGTGGTTCGTCGAGAACTCAGGAAACATAATTATAGAAGCCATTTCAGGTTTTAAGAGATCAAGAGTCACTTGATATAGTGGCTCTTTTTTCTTGCATTGGCATTGCGCTAACGGGGAACGTTAACGGGCGGGTAGTTGAACAAGTCTAGAGAATAAATGCTGATAATGAGATTCCCGTCTGAGACCAAAGTACGTCAGTCTTTTCCTTGATCACATTTGCTCAAGTGTTTACTTGATGGTGCTTAAGATTCGTTATAGGATAATTAAAAGAAACATTCAGGAAAGGTAGATCCGTCTCAATGCAAACAAAGAGTAAATTATTCATTCTTGGTACGGTAGTTGCAACTGTAATAATTATGATGGGGCAATTGCGTGCCACCTCTACTTCAGCAGCCACTCCCACCTATTATGTAGACTCCAGAGGCAACGATGATAACGCGGGCACCAAAAAATCTCCTTGGAGAACTCTCCAGCATGCAGCAGACGTCGTAAAACCGGGCAGTACCGTGTATGTTAGAGGGGGCGTCTATAAGCAAAAGCTAAAAATTACCCGCTCTGGCTCAGCCCGGGGTGGTTCGATCACGTTCGTAAACTTTCCGAAGGAAAGGGCAGTCATTGATGGAAGCGGACTTTCTGTCACAGGACAACAAGGCATTATTGAGATTGAAGACGCCAGCCATATCACGATAAAGGGGTTTGAAATCCGTAATTTTATCACAACGAAAAAAGATCAATTGCCTATAGGTATATATGTCCACGGCTCAGGAAGCTATATTAAGATTCTGAATAACAAAGTGCATGATATCAAAAATACCGCTGCACCAACCGGCAGTGACCTGCTTGGCCGGGATGCTCACGGTATCGCTGTGTATGGTACTGATGCACCCGCCTCCATTCATCATGTAGCGATAGAAGGTAATGAGCTTTACAAGCTGGTACTGGGTTCAAGCGAGTCCCTTGTTTTAAACGGAAATGTCGATACTTTTTCCGTGACGAACAATCTCATTCATGATAATGACAATATCGGAATCGATCTCATCGGCTTCGAAGGAGTAGCGCCGCATCCGTCCTACGATCAAGTGAGAAATGGATTAGTCAGTGGCAATAGAGTATATAACATCTCATCCAACTTTAACCCTTCTTACGGTAAATCACTTCCTAACAATAGCAACGCGGCCGGTGGTATTTATATTGATGGGGGGAAAGACAGTGTTATTGAACGAAATTACAGTTACAAGAACGATATTGGCATTGAAATTGCCAGTGAACATGCAGGGAAATCCACAAGCGATATTACCGTGCGAAGCAACATTGTCTACAGTAATCGGTATACGGGAATAGCGATGGGCGGCTACGATAGTGAACGAGGCGCAACTGTGAATTGCAAGATCATCAACAATACCCTATATCAAAATAATTCGCTGAATGATGGCAGTGGTCAAATTCTGCTACAGTATGATACCAAGAATAATATCATCACAAATAATATCATCTTTGCGGAATCATCGAATGTCTTCATCTATAACGAACACACGAAAAACTCTGGAAATGTGGTAGACTACAATCTTTATTACGCCCCCGGAGACGTTTCGAAAGCAACTTGGATTTGGAAAAACGAGGAATATGTCGGTTTTTCGGCTTATAAGACCAGTACTAGAAATGATGTACACTCTATATTTGCCGATCCCCGGTTTGTGAATCAAGGCCAAAATAATTTCCACCTTAAAGCTGCTTCCGCAGCAATCGATGCGGGTAGATCTTACAGTTCGATCATCAAAACCTTGGACATTGACGGTCAAGCAAGACTACGGGGAGCATCAGTTAACATAGGGGCAGATGAGTAAAGGAAACGTTAGTTCAATAGTACACATCGATGAGCAGGCGCTGCGGTGTCCTGCTCATTTTATTAAGCTAACGGGCAGCTTTCCTATTATGAAGAAATAGTGGTTTTGAATGCTGTTGAAAGCGGCACGATTGGCATCAGGCACGGTAAGAAAGTACGTTACTCTAAAAGCTACAGGTTCAGGACAGGACTCTCCACTCCTATCCAAATCCTATAGTGCTCATCATGAGTACGGACCACCCTTCGGGGTGGTTTTTTTTTAGAAAAATAGAACCTCATTATTTTTTGTAAGATGATTTTGTGTAGTTAATCTCTTGTATTTCACCCCATCTAAAGTGAATTTGTGTGGTTCTGTTTGGAATTATTTTTTCTATAATAAGTTCTGTCATGATACGTTTATCACGTGAATCTAGTCCGAGTTCAAATGCGATTACAAGTTCACTAAGAAGGTCATCAATATTCCTATATTTATTATTGGTTTTTGGTATAGGCATTTTTTCAAGTTTTTTATTAATTTCTTTTTGCCTGTTTTCGTACCGCTTCATTAAATCATTATAATGTTGCTCACTGAGTTTTTTATGGATATAGAAATCATCAAAAACATCCTGAATTGCCTTTTCTAAACTGTTATATTCATATTGTAATTGTTGAAGAACATTTGTTGTCTCATCTATATCGTCAACTAATTTGCTCGATATTTGTTCTTTACTGTACCTACCATTACTGATATCAACAATTCTTTTTAGAACTGCATCATTGAGTGAAGGGAGGTCAATCACTGGACTATTACAATTTCCATGTTCATTTTTATTACTACATACATATCTTCGTGTTTTCTTGCTTCCTGTTTGTCTTAAATACATTTTGCCACTACACATTGGACACTGTAGGATTGAAGATAATAATTGTCGCTCTCTACCTCTCCAAAAGTTTTCTCGACCAAACAACGTACTCTGAACATATGTATAATCATCCAAGCTTACTAAAGCATCATAGCCTATTAGTGGATATAAAACTCCCTTCCAATTTTGCATAGCAGCATAGGTTGGATTAGTTAACATATAACGTACTCTTCGTGGTGTCCATTCGACATTTGTTTTTGTGGTTACTGAAGCACTTTTTAGCCATTTTGAGATAATGTAAGGTCCTTTTCCCTCTTTTTCCATTTTAAATGAGTGTATGACTGCTTCTGCACCTAATCCATCAGCTTTAAAAACACCTTCTTTCTTTATTAAACCAAATGGGCAGGTCCACCATTCCAACGTCCTTTTTCTGCATTTGTTTTTTTGTTATCACTAGTAACATCACTAAGATTATCACTATAATATTCATTGAAATTAACAAGTATATTAGCAACTAATCTTCCTGTTGGTGTATGATATTCACATTTTCGAATGTTTTATCCCAATCTTTAATGCCATGCCACATTTTCGGGTTGGATCGATGAAGAGCTTAACCAAATCCAAATATATCTACTTTAACTTGCTTTTGAAATTTGTGAAGCGAGTGGATCAGTAAATCCTTCGGTAAATTTAGGAAAGAAAATACAATAATAAATATTGACAAGGACAATAGGCAATTATTAATCAGTCTATTAATGAAAAACAGTACCGAATATATTGTTTGCTTTGAGAATGAAACATTATTTGATTCAAGATGTAATATTATAAATGTTAATTTTTTCAATCAGTGATGGTGTCTCATGATTATTAAAAAGTACGGAAATTGATGCTATGGAATAAATATTGCATTATGGTGTGCAGTTCACCAAATTGCTAAGTCATTAATGCGAATAGTTGTTAAAACCTTGCGTTTGTTGATTGTTCATATTTAATAAAGATATGCAAGCTTACTTATTTCTTGCAGTCTCGTACGAAAGGCTTAGCGGAGGCGTTTCATACACTTTTAATTTTGTGTATCGATCGTATTAATTTCATGTCTCGGTATCCAAAGCATTTATGCGTATAGTATATACTCCGGTTTAGTGGACAATCTAAAACTGTTACCTAAAAATTTTAAAACAAGGAGTTATTTGCATGGATCATCTCTTTATTTTGATCAGAAGTTTTTCTGCATTCGTTATCCTCATGTTAATTGCAAGAATATTGGGAAAGCAAACCCTTTCCAATATGAACTTTCACGAATTCGTGACGGCTGTCATATTGGGTGCTATGGCTGCCAACTTTGCATTTAACGAAAAAATACAAGTTGTCCACTTATTAATAGCCCTGTCCGTTTTTACAATTACTTCTTTTGCTTTATCTAAGCTTTTTTTGAAATTCAGAAACTTTAAGATGTGGACAGAAGGAACACCCACCGTTCTAATAGAAGGAGGGTTCATTCTCGAAGATAACTTAAAGAAAAATAATATGACACTGGATTCTTTAAACCAACAGCTTCGCCAGAAAGAGATTTTTAATATAGAAGAAGTGGAATATGCCCTCCTTGAGATTAACGGAAAACTATCTGTTCTAAAGAAAAAGGAACTACAAACCGTGACATTAAAGGATCTGCAGTTGAATGCCGGTAAGGCCGTTCAATTTCCAATAGAGCTTATAATTGACGGACAACTTTTGCGTGGTAACTTAAACTCCAACCATATCCCGGAAACATGGTTACTGTCCCAACTGAAGTCACGCGGCAAAAAGTTAGAGGACGTATTCTATGCTGTTAAAAGCAGCAACGGCCAACTTTATGTGGATGAATATAAGGATAAAATCCAGCATCCAATTGATGTAGAATAATATTGATACTTTGACTTTTGGTCAATAACTACCTGTGATTTAGCGTAATCAAATAATTGTATTTGGCAGCGTGCTTAAGCTCATCCAATATGATACCGTACACTGTATCCTTATAGATGCCTACGGGCATCCCAAACCAGATTTTGCGGTATCGTTCCACCGCACCCAGTTCTCCCTGCAAGGCGCGTTGAAGACCCTCTGTATAGGATTGCACTCTCTCATATTGCTCACTACTGATACCTGTAATCTCATGGCCTGTCAACGCCCGATACATCTCCCTGAACATTTTATTGTGGCCGCGCTCATCGTTACGGATGCTTTCTATTATAGCCACCTGCTCCTGTGAGGGAGCCAAATTGATCAATTCATCGTAGAACAGCTCGTCGTTCCGCTCCCCTTGTACAGCTTCCTTTATCATTTGTACAGCTTCCGGAAATCCTGTGCTCCAGATAGGTATAAAATCGAACCGGATGTAGTATGAGTTTTCCCAGTAAGAAGGTCTTTGATACAAGATTGTCTCCTCCAGACGTTAGTTTGCTAAAAAGTATATGCTAAAAAGTATATGTGCGTCTGCCTATTTCGGTTCCTAACAATAGGATAAATGACTGCCTACTGCACGCTTCCAGTCTCCTTTCAAAATTTATGTCACGTAACGGCTCACTCAACTCTCTGCTTTACCAGTGTGCGCAATACACAACTCCGTATTGGATATACAAATAATGTCGTTACGATAGGCGATGCTTATGGACCAGTTCTATGTGAGTATTGCGAGTAAGGCATTCAGTATGAATGTATTTGTTAAAAAATGATGTTGACATTATACCCGTATGGGTATATTGTGAGTGTGTAAGAAGGATAGCGATAAAAAAAAAGAAGGGAGTGTGTGTGTATGACATACGATAGCAAAGTCATAAATCGTGTCAAACGTATGGAAGGTCAATTAAGAGGCATTTTACGTATGATGGATGAAGGGAAAAATTGCAAAGAAGTCATTACACAACTTTCAGCTGTAAGATCTGGATTAGATCATACAATTGGTGTCATTGTAAGTGAAAATCTAGTAGAATGCGTGCAAAATGCGAAAGGCGTTCAATCCAAATTGAATGAGTCTATCCAAGAAGCAGTCAATTTACTCGTAAAAAGCCGATAATTCTCGGCTTTATATTTTTAATATATTAATACCTATACTGGTATAGGTAAAGGAGAGCGAAATGGAAAAGAAAAGAACGACAATTGTGTTATTCAGTGGGGACTATGATAAAGCGATGGCTGCCTATATTATTGCAAATGGTGCTGCGGCTTATGATCATGAGGTAACAATTTTCCATACTTTTTGGGGAATTAATGCATTGCGTAAACAAGCACCCATTGAAGTGAAAAAAGGATTCTTAGAAAAAATGTTTGGTAAGATGATGCCACGTGGTGCTGAAAAGCTAGGTCTTTCCAAAATGCAAATGCTTGGTATGGGTCCGAAGATGATCAAGCATGTTATGAAAAAGCATAATGCGTTGTCATTAACACAACTTATTGAAATGGCTCAGGAGCAAGATATCAAGCTAATAACCTGTACGATGACGATGGATTTATTAGGCTTACAAAAAGAAGAACTATTAGATAGTGTGCATTATGCGGGGGTAGCAGCTTATCTTGCTGATGCAGAAAATGGTAATGTCAATCTATTTATCGGCTAAGGAGGAGAACTATGGAGGCAGCCATTGTTATTGGTTTACTCATCTTGTTTATTATTTGGCGTAAGTTACCAACCAAAGGTGTAATTGGGATTAAAACAGAGCAGTTGAAGACGATGTTAACGGACAAAGATAAAGTATTCATCGATGTTCGAACTCCAGGTGAATACAGTGGTCGTCATATTGTTCAGTTCAAAAACTTTCCACTAGGTTCTGACTTGTCAAAGTTACCTACAGGGAAGGAAATCGTCGTCATTTGCCAAAGTGGAATGCGTAGCAATCGAGCTTGCAAACAATTAAAAAAATTAGGGTATGATAAGGTTACTAACGTCCGTGGTGGTATGAATGCATGGAGAGGGTGAGAGGTATGAAAGAGATTACCGTTCAAGAAGTGCAACAAAGCATAGAAAACGGGAACAAGCTGAATCTAATTGATGTTCGTGAGGTGGCTGAAATACAAGAAGGTCACATTCCTGGAATTATCAATATTCCTTTAGGTTTACTTGAGTTTCGTTTACATGAGCTTAACAAAAATACACCCTATATTATGATATGTCGTTCGGGTGGACGTAGTGGGCAAGCTACAGAATTTCTGTCTTATCACGGCTATGACGCTACAAATATGGTCGGTGGAATGTTGGCTTGGGAAGATAAATCAAAATAAAATTTTTTTTGGATTAAAAAATACGCCACAGGGTATTAGGAGGGTTAAGAATGGCAGTTAAAGCAGATTTTATGTTAGATGCAAAAGGGCTAGCTTGTCCAATGCCTATTGTCAAAACGAAAAAGGCAATGAACGATCTAGAAGAAGGTCAGATCTTAGAGGTGCAAGCAACAGATAAAGGATCTAAAGCTGATCTTGCAGCCTGGTCAGAAACAGTTGGTCACCAATATATTGGCACAACAGAAGATGGGGATGTGTTATATCATTACATTCGTAAATGTTCAAATGATGCCATGGTAGAAAACACACATGAACATACCATTGCTAATGAAGAGATCGTTTCCCGTGTAGCAACTGGTGGATCTATTCTAGATGTACGTGAAGAGGCGGAATATGCATTTGGTCATATTGAAGGGGCAAAATCAATTCCTATGGGTGAACTTGATTCACGTATGAATGAGCTAGATAAGAATCAAGAAATTTATGTGATTTGTCGTACTGGCAAACGCAGTGATCTCGCAGCACAAAAGCTTGCAAACCATGGATTTGAAAAAGTGTATAACGTCTTACCAGGTATGACAGGTTGGACTGGCAACTTAACAACATCAATATAACTTATGGAGGGTTCACTATGTCAAACAAAGTAGCAATTATCGCGAGTAATGGTGGTCTATTCGACGCTTATAAAGTATTTAACATCGCAACAGCAGCAGCAGCTTCTGAAAAAGAAGTCGCTATTTTTTTCACATTTGAAGGGTTGAATTTAATTCATAAGCAAGGTATGCATGGGCTTTCCTTGCCAGCTGGTAAAGAATTTATGGCGGAAGGATTTACTAAAGCAAATGTTCCAGCGATTCCTCAATTGGTTGAAATGGCACAAGAGTTAGGTGTGACATTCATCGCTTGCCAGATGACGATGGATGTTATGAATCTAACTAAGGAAAACTTTGTAGATGGTATTGAAGTAGGTGGAGCCGTTACATTCCTTGAATTTGCCAAAGATGCCGCTCCATCATTAACTTTTTAGAGTAATAGGATAAATTAGTGAGGGGATTCTTCTCTCACTAAAAAAATAACAAAAATATACCTATGGGGGTAATTTGAAATGTCAGTAATAAAATGGACAGCATCAGATGTTGCTCGTAAAGTCATTGAAAATCAATCATTATTTATTTTGGATGTACGTAATGCAGATGCATATGAAGATTGGAAAATTGAAGGACATCAATTCGACTATCTAAATATTCCGTATTTCGAATTATTAGATGGTGTTGAGAGCATAATTCCTCAAATTCCAACGGACAAAGATATATTAGTTGTCTGTGCTAAAGAAGGATCCTCGATCATGGTGGCTGACATGTTGAGTGAAGCCGATGCTACTCTATCTGTTAGTTATTTAGAAGGTGGCATGAAATCTTGGAGTAGTTATTTAGAGCCAATAAAAGTTGCTGATCTTTCTGGCAACGGTGAATTATATCAATTCGTTCGTTTAGGGAAAGGTTGTCTTTCTTATATGGTAATCTCAGAGGGGGAGGCAGCACTTATCGATGCTGTAAGATTTACAGAAGTATTCACCAGCTTCGCTGAAGAGAAAAATGTGAAAATAAAACACGTATTTGATACGCATCTACATGCTGATCATATTTCAGGAGGACGTTCTATTGCAGAGGCTACTGGTGCAACGTACTACTTGCCTTCGAAGGATGCAGAAGAAGTTGTGTTTGATTATAAACCTCTTGAGGACGGATTGATGGTTCAAATCGGTACTTCTAACATTGAAGTAGGTGCACTTTACTCACCGGGTCATACGATTGGATCAACTTCATTTGTAGTAGACGATAAGTATCTATTAACAGGTGATATTCTATTCATCGATTCAATTGGTCGTCCTGACTTAGCAGGTCTTGCGGATAATTGGGTAGGAGATCTTCGTGAGACATTATATCGTCGTTATAGAGAACTTGCAGAGGACTTAATTGTACTACCCGCACATTTTATGATCATCGATGAATTGAATGAAAACGGTACTGTTGCGAAACGATTAGGTGATTTACTCGTTGAAAATCACGGTTTGAATATTGAGGATGAAGGTGAATTCCGCAGTATTGTAACCGATCATTTACCACCACAACCGAATGCATATCAGCAAATTCGCCAGGTTAATATGGGGAAAATCAATCCTAATTATGAGGAACAAACCGAAATGGAAATTGGTCCAAACCGTTGTTCAGTACGTTAATTGGTCCAAATAGATTAAAAAACGAAATGGGGTTATTTAATTATGAAAGTAGTCAAAATAATAGACGCAAAAGGACTAGCATGTCCTATGCCAATCGTTCGAACAAAAAAAGCAATGGATTCCGTTGCTTCAGGTGAAGTAGTAGAGATTCATGTGACGGACAAAGGTGCGCTTGCAGATTTTCCAGCTTGGGCAAATGCAGGCGGACATACCATTTTAGAACAATCAGAAGACGCTGACGTATTTAAATTTTATATAAAAAAAGCGTAATGTAGTTCTTTTAGGCGGGTTTCGATCATCGAAGCCCGCCATGTTATTAGAAAGAAGGGAAAAGTATGGATATCACATTTATTGTTGTCATATTTTTAATAGGTTTTATCGGTTCTTTTGTATCAGGAATGCTTGGTGTTGGTGGCTCTATTATTAAGTACCCAATGCTTTTATATATACCACCAATATTTGGGATAGTATCTTTTACAGCACATCAGGTTTCAGGTATTAGCGCGGTACAAGTATTTTTTGCATCGATCGCGGGAGTTTGGGCTTATCGTAAAGGTGGTTTTCTCAATAAATCACTGATTATCTACATGGGTGGCTCTATATTACTCGGAAGTTTTATCGGTAGCTTTGGCTCGTCGCATCTATCTGAGCAGTCTGTAAATGTTGTGTATGGGATACTAGCTACATTAGCGGCAATCATGATGTTTGTACCGAAAAAACATATCGATGATATTCCATTAGATAAAGTAACATTTAATAAAACAATAGCAGTAGTTCTAGCGTTAATTGTTGGTGTAGGGTCTGGCATTGTTGGAGCCGCCGGTGGATTTTTACTTGTCCCCATTATGTTAGTCGTGCTTAAAATTCCAACGCGAATGACGATTGCTACGAGTTTAGCCATTACATTTATCTCCTCTATAGGAGGAAGTATTGGTAAATTAATGACAGGGCAAGTCGATTACTTGCCAGCAATTATCATGATTGTTGCTAGTCTTATTGCGGCACCACTTGGAGCAAAAGTGGGCAAAACATTGAATACGAAGGCATTACAAGCCATTTTAGCTGTATTAATTTTAGCAACTGCTGTTAAAATATGGATTGATTTATTGTAAAGTGAGTCTAATATTTAGTACTTGTCAGGGGTTCTATCCCCCTATTTTTCACAAACACATTAAACACAAACGGCAGAGATGCCGTTTTTTGCTGTTATAGCGCACAAGACTTGTGGTGTGCTTAATATTGATGGTACTGAAAAATTCATTAGATATGACAGTATTGCTCAAATAAATTGGTTTATGAAAGTCTATGCTACGGATATTAAATTCAACGATATGATAATCATAAATCTGATAAATTTCAAAATTCCCCCTCTCGTGGTAAGTTGACCACGAGAGGGGGGATATTCTAATTATAAAACTAAATTGAATTGTTGTAGCGAAAGCATGGAAACTATTGAATCCTACCTTAGAGGGAGGTGAAAGTAGTCAAGAAATATAAAATCAGCTTATCGAACTCAATCGTTTCATCGCTAGTCTGATCAAGCTCGCGTATGATCCGCTGATGCCAGTAGGAGGCCCAGCCTTCGTTCATAATCTTGGTCTCGATTTGAGGCCAGAAGTAGAGCATCTCATCGCGAAGCATAGATAGAATGTCGCGCTGCCAATCCTCAAGAGTAGGGGAGTACTCCTCAATGAACCAGATGAGATCTTTTTCTGGCCGTGGCGAAAATCGCTTGGCGTCAGCAGCCTGCGATTGAGCGGCTGATGCGGCGGCAGCCGTCCGATCCGGGTCCAGATTCCACAAGTCATCGTAAGAGGAGGAAGGGATATTCCACTCCGAGCGCTCACTGTCCTTTTGCACCATTTCGATATAACGTTTCTTATCTAATTGATAAGGCTTAATAAGCGTCGGATCGACATGCTCTTGAATAGCAAGGATCGCATTGATAAACTTTTCGACCGCCTCCGTGCCATGATCCATTTCATATTGATGAATGCGATCAGTTGTAGCAGACATGCTCTTGATCATATTGCGATTGGTTACACCAAAGCGAGCGTTTTTTTTGAAAAAATCACAGTGAGCGAGCACATGAGCGACGATGAGTTTATTCTGAATTAAAGAATTTCCTTCAAGAAGAAATGCGTAGCAGGGGTTGGAGTTAATTACAAGCACGTAAATCTTACTCAAGCCGAAGTCGTGTTGGAGCTCCATTTTGTGGAAAGTTTTTACAAATCTTCAATGATTAAATCTTGTAGGCATACCATAAGCACCGAATGTATAAATGATCTATGCAGGACAAATCTCATAGCGCATTTGATAGAAATCTAATCCAAATCCTTTTGCAATTTCTGTTATCTCATCAATTGAACGCTCTAATGATCGAATTTCTTCGGGGATCATCTGGATACCTCCAAGTTTTCATATTTATTGGTGTTTGTCAAGAACGAGCTGTCTATCTTGAAATTGTAGACGAAGAAAAACATTGTTTATATCTAGTTAAAGCGATGCTAGTAAAATTACTACACTTTGGTCACCTTTATTTTTATAGTACTCTTAGTAATATATGCATAAGTTAACTGTCACGCGAGATGCTTATGGTGAGTCAGGAATATATAATATATCCTGTGATATAGTCAATTATGTTATTTGGGAGGCTTTGAAGTTAAGGGAAAAGTTGAAATTAATAGTAGAAATTATTATGTCAAAGATGCTGAGCTATGGTTTTCAACGGGTCAGGTTTATGAGTTTTTCGTTCAGTTACATAAATGTTATTTTGATTTAAAAGGGGGGGTAACCTTTTTAGAATCAGAAAATAACTTTAAATTTGACCTTAGTTTTAATGGGTTAGGTCAGATTAATATTCGAGGGTATTTTCAAGAATCAGCGAGTGAAGAGAATATATTGCAATTTGAGTTTGACAGTGAACAAAGTTATTTGGCAACAACATTACATCAGTTAAAGGGTATTGTTTACTATTATGGTGACCTAAAAGGCATGGAGAGAAAGTGATTTCTTCTTATGCTACCTATGAACGTGGAATGCTCCAGATTCGAATGCAGCTTTAAAATTTCCAGATAGTAATTAGGGAAACGGTTGGACTGCACAAATCAAAGTTGGAAATAAACTTCTTGGACAAGATAGTAAATTCTATAAAAATCCAAGTAATATTACTCATATTTCTGTTGATTTTGGGAGGTAATAAAATTTGTTGGAATATTATAAATCTTTACCCGATTATATCTCTACATCTCGGTTGAAGGAGCTATTTGAAGAATTAGTCACCAAAATAAAATTACAAGCTTTTAGCGTAGAAGAGGCTCTAGAGGCTTTGTTAGAATTATCAGACAGACAGTGGCATGCATATGAGTTACTGGACAATAACTTGAAAAATGAAATTGAAAATTGGATCTTAAGTAATTGGAATAAGGAGTCAATAAATGATGTTGAATTTATATCATCAATTATCGGTCGATTAGGGTTAACAAAAGCATATAAGTACATGAAAAGTTTATTAAATGAAAATCTGAGAAACGAAATAAGAAGTGTTATAGAAGAAGCAATTGCTGATCTAGATGGGCATGTTGAAGATCCATACTTTGGGATGAAGTAAGTAATATAGTAAAAAACCTTGATTGATTTTATGTCTATCAAGGTTTTTTGGAGGTGTATCACAAGTTGCGAGGTGGTAATAAGGCAGCAATTATTTAAATAGGAGATCAGAATTAAATAGATTATCAAGATATTTTTGTTTAACGGAAACGTATTTAGACATTAGTAAGCGTGTTGTCAGTTCAGGGGTTAACAATGGTAATGGTCAGATAATTTAATTGTTTGAATGGAGAGTTGTCATGCGGTATATGCACATTGAATTAACAACAGCTGAGGAAAGAGTACCTCAGATTATTTACTCGGAGATAGATGACGTAGGATATGAAGTTAGGAAAGTTGAAATATATTTTGATGGTAGTGTGGGCTATGCTTCTAGCGAAAATGAAGTTGGTAAAACATTGTTGGCAGATCAGGTGATACCTACCTTAGAAGAGATTGATAGTGACAATGAGATAATAGCCACTCAGTTAAGCAGAGAAGATTTTGAGATCATATGGGCTTCATATACTAAACAATAAGACAGTAACATTACTAACCACATGCAAGTGAAAAATACTTGCATGTGGTTTTTTTTCTCCAAAACCCTAATTGTTATTATAAGTATGTTCCTGTCCCGAATAGGTGGACAAAATGAAATCCTTTATGAGAGTATCAGTCCAAAGCTACAGATTCAGGACAGGACTCTCCACTCCAATCCAAATCCTATTGTGCTCATCATGAGTACGGAACACTCTTCGGGGTGTTTTTTTTGTTAATAATTTGTGTTAACTCCAAAAGAATAAATTTTATATACTGGGAGTCTATTCAAATGGGCAAACGTCTATTAGCCCCCATCTTTTTAAAAGTTGGAGGCTATATTAATACTAGAACGTTGAAGAAACATATATGGGAAGGCTTTTTGAAATAGTTTTTCTTCACGAAATGGCACTTGCCTCAGTTGTGATGCCCACCTTTACCGAATTAGGATCCCCGTTTAGGCGTTATGATTTGAAAACAAAGAGCTGACAATTAAAGACAACGTTTGCCTGTATACTGAATGGGCCGATTGTACATCTCCCAAGTGTCCTCCAATGTAAAGATGAATAACGCCGTGGAGTGAAGCCCAGAATATAAGTATAAAGGTTTCCGTGTCATACTGACTGTGAATCAGACCTTGCTCTTGTGCATTGCTGATCACTGTCAATAATTGCCTCATGGCTGTTATGGTGCCATGCATGCTTTCCTCGTCCGGTTTGAAATCTGCGAAGGCTCCTCCAAACATCAGCTTATAATAGCTGGAGTAGCACTGCCCAAATTGCCAATAGGTTTCGCCTAAATTCAGCAACTGCTGCGCCGGATTAGTAGACTGTGGCGTCCCCTCGAATTCGTTAGCAAGAAGCTTACAGCCGTCCAGATACAATTGCTGAACTAAACCCTCTTTATTAACAAACAAGTTATAGATGATTTTTGTCGAGCAATCCATTTTCTGTGCTATCTTACGCACCGTAACGGCTTCCGGCCCTTCTTCTTGCAAGAGCGTAGCCGCAGCATCAACCACGAGTTTACGGAGATTATCAATATTTTGCAAGCGAGCTTCTTGGTAGGTTTTTAACTTTTGTGTATTCGTAATGGAAGATATCTCTTGGTCGCTCATAATCATCACCTTCAGTTATCGTGTTTTCATCAGGAAACAAAGTGTCTGACTCTCTTACCAGTAACTTTATTTAGTTGTTGGACGATTGTCAATGCGACGTTGGATATCTAAATCTCATATTGACTTTCTAAAAAAGGGCAGTTACAATGAAACCAATAAGAAACACTGTTACCAAACATAACACAACGATTCCTTACTCCCTCGGGAAGTGGGGATAACTTTTGGGGTTTTGGTAACATTGTTTCTATAATAAAACATTGTATTTAAAAGGAGAGTTGACACTTGACAATTCAAGGAAAATGGTCACTTATTACGGGAGCTTCTTCCGGTATTGGAGAGCAATTCGCGAGACAACTGGCAAAACAAGGCAGTAATTTGGTTCTCGTGGCAAGGTCTAAGAGCAAGCTTGAGAGCCTGGCATCAGAGCTCAGAAAGAAGTATGGCATCAAAGCAGAGGTTATCACAATGGATCTTGCGAAGGAGGGTGCACCTAGCGAAATATTTCAGCAATGTCGAATTTTGAAAGTGGATATTGAACTGCTGATCAACAATGCTGGCTTTGCTACACATGGTTTGTTTGAAGAAGTGTCAGGTGAGCGTCAACATGAAGAAGTTATGCTCAATGTCGCCGCTGTTGTAGATATGACCCACTTGTTCTTGCCGGACATGTTGCGCAGAAGCTCAGGTACAGTTATCAATGTTGCTTCAACCGCCGGATTTCAGCCGCTTCCCTATATGGCCGTATATGGGGCGACGAAAGCTTTTGTCTTGTCGTTTACTCAAGCGTTATATTGGGAAAACCGCGATCGCGGCATAAAATTCTTCGCACTTTGTCCCGGTTCGACGGATACCAGTTTCTTTAATGTCGTAGGAGCGGAAGAAGCCTCCGTCGGAAAGAAAGACACTCCGGAAAGAGTCGTAGAGGTTGCACTTCGTGCATTGAAGGAAGGGAAAATGTATGTCGTTCCTGGTATGCAGAACTATATCGGGGCGCAGTTAGGGCGTTTCATTACACGAAAGCAAGGTCTTCGGCTTGTTGGAAGCATGCTTCGTCCGCGCAATGGATCCAGTAATAATAGGAATTCGGGTAAACAATCTGATCTTTCAGGGAGGACAATACGATGAAAGCTATACAACTGAAAAACGGATTTGGATTTGAGGAATTAACCCTGGTGGAACTTGAAATACCAACGCCGGGTCCCCAGGAGGTGCTGATCCGCATGAGGGCAGCTTCTCTCAATTACCGGGATCTAGTGATTCTGAGCGGATTAATGCCGATCGACATCAAATTTCCTTTCATTCCAATATCAGACGGAGCGGGAGAAGTTGTAGCCGTTGGCCAAGGAGTAACAAAGTTTCAGGTTGGAGACCGAGTAGCTGGTAATTTACAACAGCAATTCATTGCCGGCAGCCCAAGAGCAAAGGTGTTAAGAGACAGTCTGGGAGGTCCGTTGAACGGAGTGGCGGCCGAGTATGTCGTTCTGAATGAAAACGGAGTCGTTCCTATTCCCGATCACCTCACGTGGGAGGAGGCTTCCACCTTGCCGATCGCAGCTTTAACCGCATGGAGCATGCTAATGGAATACGGTGGTTTGAAAGCGGGTGATACCGTGCTGCTGCAAGGAACAGGGGGTGTTTCCATCTTCGGGCTTCAGTTCTCTCTTATGGCTGGAGCGCGGGCCATCATCACATCGAGCAGCAATGCCAAGCTGGAACGAGCAAAAGCTCTTGGCGCATGGGAAACGATCAATTATTCGGAAGTTCCCGATTGGGATAAGGCGGTGTTAGAGGTGACTGGCTGCGGCGTCGATCATGTTCTGGATGTTGGCGGAGCGGCAACAATGGTAAAATCCATCAATGCGCTACGTGTTGGAGGGACCTTGAGTATGGTCGGGTTCTTAACGGGCTTGACCATTCCGGAATACGATGTCACTGGCATCTTGCAGAAAGCCGTAACTATTCGCGGCAGTCAAGTCGGCAACCGTGATCACTTTGAAAAGATGAATCGAGCGATTGCCCATCATCATTTACATCCTGTCATCGACCACGTATTCCCTCTGGATCGAATTGGAGAAGCATTCGCGCTCTTGGCTGAAGGAAAGCAATATTTCGGTAAAATCGTAGTCCAAATTTAAATCTCACTGACATGACATAGGAGGCGCTATAATGCCCAATAATCCAGTTCGTTCCGTTAAATCTAATGAAGGCTTGAATAGTCCTAAACGCCCGAGTCGTAAAGCTCGAAGAGTGGTATTATCATTGCTTGCGGTGATGCTTCTTGGAATAATCATTTTTTCACTTGTACCTTCACCTATCACACCAGCAAAATGGATCGCGCCGACGGGTCCCTCTTTTAAGGAACCTGGTCCGTGGCAACAGAACAATAAACTCAGCTCAGCTGAGCTTGTTACGGATGCCCCTAAATCTCCGGAATTCATTACGTTTGATAAAGAGGGTACGCTATATACAGGAGATTCTGACGGGAAAATTTACAAGGTTGGTTTCGATGCAGATGGCAATCCGCAAGAAGCCCAAGTATTTGCAGACACTAAAGGAACGCCTAATGGGCTTAAATTCGATGCCAATGGCGATTTGATCGTTACTGATATCCAGAAGGGACTGCTGTCTATAAACCCTTCCGGGAGCATAGAGGTATTGGCTGATCAAGTGGACGGCAAGCCGATCTATTTAGCTAACGAGCTTGATATTGCCCAGGACGGCTCAATTTATTTTTCCGATACCTCGAACTATGGCAAGGTGACATTTAAAGAAATTGCCGAGAATAAGCCGCATGGACGTTTGCTGAAGTACGATCCAATGACCAAACAGACGACCGTCCTGTTGGAAGGCCTCTATTTTGCAAACGGGGTTGCCTTGTCTGCGGATGAAGATTTTGTGCTTGTTGCGGAATCATATCATTACCAGTTGACTAGATACTGGCTCAAGGGCACAAAGAAGGGGACATCTGATATTTTTGTGGAAAATCTCGCAGGCTTCCCAGACAATATTACACGTGATGAGCATGGTCAATTCTGGGTGGGCATCTTCACGAATCGCATCTCTTTTGTAGATCAGATGCATCGCAGCCCTTGGTTGGCCGGTACCATGGCCAAATTGCCAGAATCGCTGCTTAGCGGTGCAAGCGCACCGGCGAAGCATGGGCTTGCTGCTGTGTTCAGTCCGCAGGGAGAGCTTATCGAAAGCTGGCATGATCCAGAAGGCTCACTATATGGTGTAACTACGGCTGTAAGTCATAACGGATATTTATATATAGGAACGGCACCTGGAGGCAGCCAGGGTTTACATCGCGTGCTTTTAACAAAATAATGTTGGATCCGGGAGGATGCGAAATGAAACTGGATGATTTGGAGCTATCTTGGAATGCTAAGGAGAGTCTAGCAGGAAAAGTAGCCTTGGTGACTGGCGCCAGCAGTGGCATCGGGGTATCGATTTCCAGGAAACTGGCAAAGCGTGGCGCATATGTAGCCTTAGTGGCACGCCGTCGGGAACGATTGGATGAGCTGGTTCAAGACTTGCATAAAGAAAAATTGTACGAGGTTTTGGCGGTACCTGCCGATATACAACTGGCTGAAGTTCGTGCGTTTACTTCGAAAGTTTTGCCGTTACACCCCGATGATGTTGCAGAAGCAGCACTCTATGCACTGGAGCAGCCTGAGCATGTCAACATTCCGGAACTGACTATTATGCCTTCAAGGCAATCCCAGCGGTTCAAATAAAGCGGCGTCCACTGAGATTGGTATGTACCGTGTCAAGGTACATGCCTTAAGTTTGACAATTCTGGTCATGGCAACGAACCACCACGGGAGCATGGAGGGATTTGTTACGCTAACCCAAAGAATTGAAGTTCAGTATCAGGATTTATCATAGCTCTGATGGAGAGCTCTTCGCTGGACCAAAATTGGTCAGGGGTTCAGTGAAGCGTAGACGTAGCCGAAGGTGGAGGAGCACAGCGTTTGAATCTACCGCTGAAAGCTTCATCCGGATACGCGTCGTCAGCTACAAAAATCAAGATTCATGCATCCCCCCCCCCTAAATTCCACGATAATAAAACATCGCAACCGTAAAGGAAAGCCGCTGCAAGCTGTTCGGTTGGCATCAGGCACGGTACGAAGTTAGCCAAAAAAGAGCATCTGCTTACACAATACGATTTGCTTCAACGAAAATCAGAGGTGCTCGGCGTAAAGGCATAGGGGGTCGTGGAGATCCAAAGTTGCGACCAACAAACCTTGATTGGACTCATCGTCTTTACAGGTTTCGTTTTTTTTGGAGGGTAACCTAGTGTCGAATACATCCTTCATTAATCGGTTATTGAAGTTGAAAGACATGAATGTGTTTAACACTAAAAAGCTAAAGGTTCAGGACAGGACTCTCCACTCCAATCCAAATCCGATAGTGCTCATCATGAGTACGGACCACCCTTCGGGGTGGTTTTTTTTGCTTATTAAGTGACCTATCTGACAATGGCTGCGGCATAAGGATCTATCTAGTTGAATCATAATATGAACGGGCAGAATAGCACAACAAGATAAGATTATGTTCTAATTCAATTTTACGCCTTATTATATTAAAATTACAGACTATTCCATTAGCCGTATAGTTGCTACAATCTATATTGTAACTTCCAAAGATGAAAAAAACATTCACAGTATGAACGAAATCTTTGTATGGAGGGAAACGCATGTCACAAGAAGATAAACTCGGACAAATAGTCATTCTGAACGGCAATCCGCGGGCTGGGAAGTCAAGCATTGCCACCGCGATCCAGAATATGTTTGAGGGTGTATGGATGAACGTTGGGGGCAGTCAGTTCAAGAAAATGACCCCCGAACGCTACCAGCCTGGGATCTCGCTTCGGCCAGGTGGGGAACGTCCTGAACTTGAGCCTCTAATTGTGATCCTGTATCAAGCCATGTATGAAGCCATTGCTGCACACAGCCGTCTGGGACTGAATGTCGTGGTGGATGTCTGGCATCATGATGCTTATTCGATTCCGCGGGGGATTCTTCCGAGCTGTGCCCGGATCCTGAGTGGATTGCCTGTTTTGTTTGTGGGTGTACGATGCCCATTAGAGGTTGTCATGCAGCGGCGGATCGCTACCTGGAATTCCGGTTACGAAGAGGACGGATCTGTGCCAAAGCCAGTGAGATTATGGCAGCAGGCTGTCCATATGCCTGGTAACTATGACCTGGAGGTTGACACCTCGGTGCTCAGTTCTGAAGAGTGTGCCGCTCTGATCCGCCAGCGCCTCCAAGAGTGGCCGGAGTTCCAACGTCTTGAGGTTGAGAGCAGGAACTTTTATTCATTACAATCAAGGGGGAAGCAAATGTTACAGGTAGATGTGCCCGGACAGATTATTATTTTAAACGGGACTCCGCGGTCAGGGAAGTCCAGTATTGCCACTGTGATTCAGAATACGTTCGAGGGTGTGTGGATGAACATGGGAGTCGACCGGTTCATGCAGATGACCCCAGAACGCTACCGGCCAGGGATTGGGCTTAGGCCAGGTGGGGAACGCCCCGACCTTGAGCCACTCATAGTGACCCTTTATCAAGCCATGTATGAGTCTATTGCTGCGCACAGCCGCTTGGGACTGAATGTTGTAGTTGATGTCGGTCACCACGATGCTTATTCGATCCCGCGGGGGATTCTTCCCAGCTGTGCCCGGACTCTAAGTGGACTGCCGGTTTTGTTTGTTGGTGTGCGATGCCCATTAGAGGTTGTTATGCAGCGGAGGATCGTTACTTGGAATTCCGGCTACGAAGAGGACGGATCTGTGCCAAAGCCGGTGAGATTGTGGCAGCAGGCTGTCCATATGCTTGGAATCTATGATCTGGAGGTTGACACCTCGGTGCTTAGTTCCGAAGAGTGTGCCGCCTTGATCCGCCAGCGCCTCGAAGAAGAGTCGCTGCCTTCAGCTTTCCAGCATCTTGAGGCCATGACGTAGGTGGTGGAGTACACACTCTGAAACGACTCTGAAAGAGCAACATTCGCATTATCTACCTGGTATGGCTGGGGTCAGATTACGTATGATATTAAGCCTGAACCCACGTTTCTATTCAATTATCGGGTAACGATAGTTGAAAAACACACATGTATGAGCAGTCACTACATTGGCATGCTCATTTTATTAAGCTAACGGGTACGATAGTGGAGGAACATGCTTCGCCCTTCGGGGCGTTTTTTTTGAAAAAAACCTCATTATTCCTATACAAGGACGTAATAAAATAAATCACCGCTATTTCCCCCCATTCGAGATCTATTTCTGTAACTTTTTTGAGAATTAGTTTTTTCGATTATGAGTTCTGTCATTATTCTTTTGTCCAGAGGTTATAATCCAATTTCAAATGCGATTGCCAGTTCGTTAAGAAAATCGTCAAAACTGCCATATTTATTATTGGTTTTCGGTATCGGTATCTTTTATCAGAGCCGGGGGCCATATCGCCGTCATTAACATGATCCGGTGTAATCGATAGCGTCATAGGTAGCGCTCTTGTGGTATCAACGGCAAGATGAAGCTTGTAGCCGAACCACTCGGCTTTGTTGCGGAAGGAGTCGAACTTCGCACCCCAGTTGGCATTTCCAGTCAGTTCTAATTTGCGTTTCGGTTGCTTCTTCTCATAGCTATGAATCGCTGCACTATCGACAGCCATGTGACTCCCATCGATGACTGCTTCTTGCATACAGCGTGTGACAAGATCATTAAATAGGCGCTTAGCAAGTTCTTGATTTGTCTTCTCGGCGAAGATGCGGATTAACGTCGCTACCGAAGGAGCTTCCCGATCAAGCCGAAGCCTGCAATGGTAACGGGAGCCAAGATCCACGTCCAAACGGCGATGCAGACAGGTAAATGTATCGATGTTCTCAAGCGGTGCTTGCAGTTTGTTAAAGAATACTAGGATTTCTTGGAGAATATACAAGTGACTTCACTTGCTTGGCTCGTTTTCGGGTTGGTTACTTGAAAACTTCTCCAAGTCAGGGTGAAGTCTCTTTATTATGCTCAGAAAACCTTTATAGTTCGGGGGCTTTGATTATTGCAAAATGCACCTTCATAAAAAAAGAGAAAGAGTAGAAGATAATCTATTTTTTTAATATGAACTATTGTAAGCGCTGTTATAGTTTGAGTAATATAGAGTTCAGCAAACTAATGTTGAATATAAAGGAGGAACGACCATGCGTTTCCGTCATTTTCATTCCATTGTAGCCCAACTCTTTTGGTTCTGCTTTATTGGCATGACGCTTCCCGTTCTGGTCATGGGTTTTTTGTCTTACCATAAATCGTCCTCTATCGTAGAGGAACAAGTCAGTAAGGTAGCCTCGCTTACTATTACACAGGTGAGTGACAAGCTGAACCTTTATTTCAAAAAGCTTGATGATTCGTCTATGATGCTGTTAAACAGTAAGGTCATCCACAATATTTTGAAGGAACAATCGAAAGAGAAGTTGTATGAAACCACGCTCAAGATTCAAGATGGACAAGACATTCTAACATCCATCATGATCAATTCGTCAGAAATCCTCGATATCTATATATTTGATGTGAACCGCAACAATTCGGTATTAAGTTCGGACTCCTTGGTGTCTCTGGATCAATGGGATTCCGACTGGTATAAAGCGATATTGGAAGCAAATGGTAATAGCGTTTGGTTCGGACTCTCTCAAAACTCTTATTTAAAGAAAACGGAAATGGGGTTTCCTGTATTCGGCCTTGGCCGCGCCATACGAAGCTGGGAAACCGGCGATATTATCGGCGTGATGTTCTTTGAAATTATGGGCGAGGTTCTGATCGATGAGCTTGACCGCGTTCAATTTGGGGATACGGGTTACATCTATGTCACCAATAGCGAGAACCGTTATTTCTATCATCCGGATTCCAAGCAGTATGGAAAAGAGTCCAAGCTCATCCTTCCTTCGCAAGCGACAGAATATAACAAAGACAACAAAAGCACGCTGGTGATTCCTGAACGCCTATATAACGGCTGGGATGTGGTTGGGGTTGTACCTCTCGAGGAACTAACAGCCGATTCGGCCAGTATTCGGAAATTCACGATGTGGATTGCACTTTGCTGCATCCTTTCTGCAATGGGCATGGGGTATTTCGTAACTCGTAAAATCGGTAATCCGTTAGTTAATCTGAGCCGATTGATGCGTAAAGGGGAGAACGGCGACCTGAGCGTCCGGAGCAAGAGCGTCGGCCGGAACGAAATTGGGCAGCTGGGCCGCAGTTTTAATAAAATGATCAAACAGATCGATTTGTTAATCGCCCGAATCGCCAAGGAGGAATCGGAGAAAAAAAAGGCGGAGGTACGAGCGCTCCGCTATCAAATTAACCCTCACTTTCTTTATAATACGCTGAACTCAATTAGGTGGATGGCTAAATTGAACCGAACAAATGATGTAGATAACGCCGTCACTACGCTGGTTCAAATATTAGAAGGCAGTCTTGAACGGAATGGCGTTTTTATTCCGCTCGGGGAGGAGCTTGAACTGCTCCAGAAATATATGATCATTCAGGAATACCGCTATGATAACAAAATCAGCTTAAATATCCATTGCCGAGAGGAGCTCAAAAAAATACAAATTCCCCGAATGCTGCTTCAGCCCATCGTCGAGAACGCCATTTTCCATGGGATCGCTCCAAAGGATGCAGATGGATCAATTGATATCGAAGTCGAACAAAACGGAAAAAATATCGTGGTCAAAATAACCGACGACGGTATCGGAATAGATGAGGGAAGGCTTCATCAACTGCAGATGAACGATAAAGAGCGCAGCAATAAAGGGATGACCAATATCGGGCTGAATCATGTTCATCAGACCATCCAGTTATATTACGGAAGTACATACGGTCTCAGCATCTCAAGCATCAAAAACGAAGGGACCCGGGTGCTTATTACGATTGCTGATTCAAAGGAGGAAACTTATGTACAGAGTGCTATTGGTTGATGACGAGAAGATAGCGCGAATCGGGCTTCGTACCACTTTTGATTGGGAGAGACACGGATTTACATTGGTTGGTGAAGCGTCAAACGGGCAAAACGCAATGAAATGGATTCAGAATCAAGAGATTGATATATTGATCACCGACATTGCTATGCCTGTGATGGATGGACTCGAGCTCACGCGCAAGACTAAAGAATTATGTCCTTGGGTCAAGGTGTTGCTGCTCAGCTGTCATAATGATTTCGAATATGTACGGGAAGGAATCCGGTTAGGGGCCAGCGATTACATCTTGAAGCCGACACTTAATTCGGATTCACTCATAACGGTTCTGAATCAAATGAAAAAAAAGCTTCAGGAAGAAAGCGAGAACAGACAAATCGTTCAGCAGTTTGAAGACCAACAGCTCGCTAATAAACTGAAAAAACTGGAGAAGACATTCTGCAAGGCGCTATGCGGTGACCTGGCTGCTATCGAACGAATAAAGACAGAATGCCCGGAAGAAAGCTACCGTATTGCCGCTTTGGAGATCAACGTATTTGGCAAAACGGATGCTGAAAGGAATGATCTCCTAACGGAGCTGGGAGAAGTGCTCAAACAGGTACTCTATCAAACATTTGGTTCCTTTGTGTCGGTCATGCTTCGTCCGGACTTGCTTGTGGCTGCTCTTCCTGTACACCCAAACCTGCATGTCAGGTGTTATGAGCTTATCGAGCAGTTTTCGCAGCATACCGAGTCGCACCTATTGCAAGTATCCATAGGACTCAGCGTCGTTTATGAGAATTATCTTGACCTTCAGAATGCCTCCATGGAGGCGAAGAAAATGCTCGCGGTCGGTTTCTTCCTCGGACCGTGTCGCTTGCTTGCTGCTGAGGAGCAAACGGATTCCATTTCGGCATGGCCCTATCCTTTTGCGGAAGCCTTACACGATCTCAAAGAGTCGTTAACGATGGGATTTCATTCCAGATCAGAACAAATGATAAATGAAATCATGAAGCATTGGTTACCGCAATATCGATCGAAAGAGGAAGTGCTGCAGGAGGCAGAGGAATTGCTTAGCCTGTTTGCCGTATTCAAAGACGCAGATTCTTCCATCATACGGAAAATCCGGGAGCTCGGCAGGCTGTGTTATGTCACTGAGGTCATTCAACATGTAAAAGATGGCTACCAAACAATCATGGGCGGTGAAGACTCTCCGCGGCCGGATAAAACATTGCACCAAAGGATCGTAATGGAGGCCGCTGACTATATCAAGTGCCATTATAGGGAATCGATCTCCTTGCAGGAAGTGGCTGATGCGGTAAATGTAAGCAGGAATTATTTCAGCGAAATGTTCAAACGTGTGACAGGAGAGAACTTCATCGACCACCTGATCGCCTTGCGTGTAAAGAAAGCGAAGGAGTTGCTGCAGGGATCATCGCTCAAGGTGTATGAGGTAGCCGAGCAGTCTGGTTTTAACGACGTAAAATATTTTAGCAAGCAGTTTAAAAAGATCGTAGGTGTATCTCCAGCCGAATTTCAAGGTTTGTTGCGAAAATAAAATAATGCTATTTGCGGAAAACAAGACACTCTTTCGGAATATAAACCGTTCAAACCTACTTTGACAATAAACTATAATTAAAGCGCTTACAAAATATTGTTGAATAAAAATTAGATATCTTGAGGGAAGCTCAAATGGTCTCTACTCATCATGATTATTGCTGTATCTGCTTTGATTCAAGCCTGTGGAACGGGCGGTGGTGGCAACAACGGGGTGTCTAATGGAGAAGAAGCCGGAACAAACAGTCCAAAAGAGGGGAAAGTAAAAATCAAATGGGCTACATGGGGAAATCCGGGAGAATTAACAAGGTTTCAAGATTTCACAAATGATTTTAATAAGAAGCATCCTGAAATTGAAGCGGAGTTAATCCCGATCCCGGGGGAGTACGATCAAAAAATCTTAACGCAATTGAGTGGCGGAACGGCCCCTGACATTTTTTATGCCGGTGACGCATTTATTGTTAAACTGATTGAAAACGGCAGCATTGAGGAACTCACACCGTTAATGGATGATGCAAGAAGCGCGGTTAAGAAAGAGGATTTCTTCCCGGGCCTATGGGGAGCCGCTGAGCGCGACGGCAAAATATACGGGGCCACGGTAGACAATAACCCGATGGTGCTTTGGTATAACAAGAAGGTTTTAAAGGACGCAGGCATTACTGAAATGCCCGCCGATTTGCAGATAAATGGTCAGTGGAACTGGGACGCTTTTAAGGAAATGACCGACAAAATCCGCGAAAGCGGCAAATATGGTTACGTACTTGATAATGCATGGAACAGCACACACAGTTGGGTAACCTCTAACGGCGGAAAGGTTTATGACGACAATGGCAAATATATCGGCTACACGGATCCGAAAGCGGTCGAAGCTTTCCGATTCTTATATGATAACGTCAAGAGTAAAAACATTACATTTGCCGGTACGCTTCCAAAAGGACAAGGCGGCGATGCGATGTTTATGTCCAATCAGGTTGGCTTTGTCGGCGCAGGACGCTGGTACCTTCCACTGTTCAAGAAAAACGATAGCCTCGAGTACGATATCGTCACCTGGCCGACAAATACCGGCAATAAAATCGAGCCCGCAGGTATTCCTACAGCCTATATGGTACTGAACAAGACTACCAAGCATAAAGAGGCGGCGTACACCTTCTTGTCGGAATTCGTCAATAAGGAAGGTCAAACCTATCGTCTTCAAGGAGGCGGCAATGCCGTTCCTTCGGTATCGGGAGCAGACGAAGTGGTGCTTGAAGGGAACCTTCCCGAGCATGCGCAGTTTTTCCTGGATGCTCGGGAAATCGGTTATGCATTAACTCCGTTTGAAGCGGGTATTCCCGGTCTAAGTAATGATATTAATTCCCGTTTTGAGGCGCTATGGCTGAAAAATGAGGATTTGGATACAGCAATGAAGGAAATCGAGGAATTGGCGAACAAGAAGATTGAGGAATACAAAGGAAAAAAATAAGCAGCCAGCAGTCCTTTCACAAGGAAATGGAAGGGGCCTTTCGAACATTCGGAAATCCCTTCCTTCTTACTATAATAGAAGAAAGGTGGCTTACATCGATATGAAAACGGCCGTTAATAATGGGCCCTCTCCGTCAATAGACCAAACAGATTCGAAACGTCACTTCATGAGGACGAAGACGGTGGACAGTCTTTGGGGATATTTTTTCATCTTTCCGCAAATGGTCGGTTTGGTTATCTTTTCGTTGATTCCGCTTATATTAGCTTTCGCCATCAGTCTAATGAGCTGGGACGGCTTCGGTGAACGGACCTTTGTCGGACTAGACAATTTCGTGGGGCAGTTTAAAGATCCCGATTTCAGAATCGCGCTTGTTAACACGCTATATTATACCGTTCTCACCGTACCGACCGGCATCATTCTGGCTATGCTTGTTGCTATTGGCTTAAATAAAGTAAAAGGAAAGATCCTTTACCGGCTTATTTATTTCATGCCTAACATTACGATGTCCGTAGCGGTAGCAGTCGTTTTCATGTGGCTCTTTAACGCGGATTTCGGGCTGATTAATTTATACTTAAAAGATTGGTTCGGCATTGAAGGTCCCCGTTGGCTGACAGACACGCGGTTCGTAATGCCTTCCATTGCGCTGCTTAGCATATGGATGGGACTTGGAGGCAGTATGGTGCTTTTCCTTGCCGGATTACAAGGAATATCCGCGACATATTACGAGGCTGCACAAATTGACGGCGCCAGCAAATGGCAGCAGCTGCGGCATATTACGGTTCCTTTGTTATCATCGACTACATTTTTTGTCACCATCATGTCCGTGATCGGATCTTTTCAGGTGTTTGATCAATCCTTTGTCATGACCTCGGGTGGACCGGCAAAAGCCAGTTATACACTTGTATACCATATATATGACTCGGCATTTGTTGATTTTACCTTCGGTACAAGCACATCGGCCGCTGTCACGCTGTTTGCGATGATTTTGACGCTGACCTTGCTGCAGATGAAAATATCCAAACGTTGGGTTCATTACGAAGAATAAGGATGACCGGGAAGGAGAAAACTCATGAATTCGAAAAAGCTTCAACCCTCTACGATGGTGCTTCATGTCGTGCTGATCATTGGGGCCTGCGTCATGGGGCTGCCTTTCCTATGGATGATACTCAGTGCGCTAAAAGATTTGTCCCAAGTATTCGTCGTTCCGCCTAAATGGATTCCTGAACCGTTCGTATGGTCCAATTTCAAAACTTCGTTGACGGCCTTGCCTTTCGGGCGAGCTTACTTTAACAGCTTCTATATTAATGTCATCGTCGTATTCGCGCAGCTGATAACATGCTCAATGGCTGCATACGCTTTCGCCAAAATCCGGTTCCCATTCCGGGAACCGCTGTTCATATTGTTTCTGGCAACGATGATGGTGCCCGGACAAGTGACAATCATCCCGCTGTACTTGATGATGAAAAATTTCGGCTGGCTCGATACGCATCAGTCGATCATCGTGCCTGCTGCTTTATTAAATGCCTTTGGCGTTTTTCTGCTCCGCCAATTTTTTAGAGGCATCCCGAAGGAAATGGAAGAGGCAGCCATTGTGGATGGTGCCAATCGCTTTACGATCTATACGCGCATCATGCTTCCGCTAGTCAAGCCTGCGCTTTCAGCACTCGGCATATTCACTTTTCTGGGCATGTGGAACAATTTCTTTTATCCGCTTATCTTTCTCAACAGCCCGGAGCAATTTACGGTACCTATGATGCTGAATCTATACCGCGGCATGTATGCGACGGACTGGACGCTGATGATGGCTGGTGCTTCAATCGCTCTGCTCCCGGTATTGGTCGTTTACATGATCGGACAACGTTATATTATTGAAGGGGTAACACTGTCCGGCATAAAAGGATAAAACGATCATAAAAAACGGGTTGAGACCTAAGAGACCTCCATCCGTTTCCTTATCATACAGCGATGTCCGTGAACCCTGTATTATAGAATTATTTGTTATTAGCAGCTTTTACTTTTTTCAGCTCTTCGTCATAACGCATCGTAATGTACTTTCGGCTGATATCTTCAACTTCTTTTACAAATTGCCAAACCTCTTGTCCGCTTTTTATGCTTCACATAAGCATTATAAGTTGCTTCAGCTTCATCGTGGCCATACAGGTTGTGGTATTCCGTATGCAGTTTCTTCTCTCCGTTATCTATTACGTTGACGAACCTATAATTCTTAGTATTTTTATATATTGTTACACAACATATGTGGGCATCCGTTTCTTAGGAACGAAGATGTCCATTTTTTTTGTGAAGATAAAGTTGAGTGGAGGGAAAGATATGGCTTCGTTTTTCCATACATACTGTCCGGAGGGGATCAGCAGCGAGTATCGACTGAATGTATACTAGTAGGTATTTTTCTTTTTTAGCATTAGACTATTTATATGATATCTTCAAGCGAAGGGACTAATAAAATAATTCCTTTGACTGTACATATTAGATAGAGAGGGAGTTGATGAATATGAGTGAACAAGAGCAAGAGGCCTTTCAATTGCCGTTAGTCCATAACGCAGGAGACTTTGTCATCCAAGCTGGGTTTGTGCTCGGGCCCAGGCAAATTGACGATTTTGAATTAGTCTACTTTCCCGATGGTACCCAAACGGAATATGAGATAGGCGGAAGCCTATTTGTTCTTAATGAGCCATGCTTCATATTCACACGCCCAGGTGACTGGCATACCTACCGGTTCGCGCCGGAAAAAAACGTACGGCATTTGTTTGTGCATTTTGATTATGCCTCACTGCGGAATGCGGACGAACGATTCGTGGCCTTGCTCCGAGAAGGGCATATGTTCCTGGCAGGGCGCCATATGCTCGTAACTGGCTTAATGGAGAAAATACTTTGGATTGCGAATCACCAGCCTGCGTATTGGCGGAGAAGGCTTGCCGTTTTGATTTCCGCCTCTCTAGAAGAACTATCGTCCTTTTCCTCACAAGTTGCGGAAGGGGAAGCCATTCCCTTGCCTATTCCTGTTCAACACGCGATTACCTATATGGAAGAGCATTTGACCGATCCTGTAAAGATTGAAGAAATCGCAGCGATATCGGGCTGGTCACATGAATACTTCACACGAATGTTTGTCGCTACCACGGGCATGTCCCCCAAACGGATGCTGCTCGAATTACGGTTTCGCCGTGCTGAGATATTGATGATGAGGGGCACCGGCACAGTAAAACAGATTGCCTATTCGGTAGGCTTCGGTGATGAACACCATTTCTCAAAAATGTATAAAAAAGTTCGTGGAATAACGGCATCGGATTACATAAAAAGGTGCCAGGATCCCTTATTTCGCCACACGGTATCCGTATTGGACCCATACACGCCTTATCCTTTAAATCGAAATATTTTGGTGAATTCCTTGGTCAAATAAACACATCATTTGCCTGTTTTAGACTATGGAGAGTGCTGCCTTATCACGCTAAAATTAGGGGGTAGGCATATAAATCGAGGGAGTGAACTGGTTATGGGGAAGTTTTATATACCTAAATCACGTGCGAGGGATAACCGCTATTTAGTAAGCGTGAAGGATTATTCCCACTATCACAGAGAAGGCTACTTAATTGTCAGAAACTTATTGTCAAAAGAAGACATCGACGAGTTATATGAATTAGCAGAGCAATCAAGGCTTAATAGCCTTCAGCTGGATAATCAGGCAGATCGTGATAGTAAGGACCCTCTCAAGGAGGAATTTGCAAAGGCGACACGAATTCACATGATGTCTCGTTTCAGCGGAGCAGCGGAGAGGGGCATGCTTAACCCTCGAATAGTCGATGTTACAGAGGCATTGGTCGGGCCGGATGTATACGCCCTTCAGTCCATGCTTTTCTTAAATCCTCCTGGAAAAGGCGGTCAAGGCTGGCATCAGGATGCATGCTATATTAAGACGCATCCGGATACGTTAATCGGAGCGTGGATCGCCTTAGAGGAAGCAGATGAAGAAAATGGCTGCTTATGGGTTGTCCCCGGTTCGAACCACGAGCCCATATATCCTCCTGATGGTGTTGGAGGAGGAAATGTGCACGCGGTGGATGCATTCGAGGATTTGAATGGTGTGCAGAATGTGAGCCATCTAGACGATAATGTGAATACGCTATCTAAGGTTGTCGCAAACTATCCTCCTGCCATACCCGTTCGGCTAAGTCCTGGAGATGTTTTATTTTTCCATTCGCATCTACTTCATCGCTCTTATCCGAATCGTACCCAGGATCGCTACCGTCGCTCATTCGTTTGCCATTATTGCAATGCACGTTCTTGGGTTCCATGGGACCATGATGGATTCGAAGGTCATTCAGGGAATTACCGTCAAATTCTCGTCCGCGGAAACACAAACCTCCCTTATGCTGAGCCAGCATTTGGAACTGAGGTTTATTTGGCAGACGGAGAAGAAGAATCGAGCAGCATTACAATGATGGGGATGGATAATGGTATGATGATGCCAATTGGAACGGAAAAAGACGAATAAGCAGTTTTGATATATGAATTGTATACTGCTATAGAGTTCGCTGCTTCCTTTGATTCAAAGATTCTACACAATTATTCTACACAGTGAAAGTGTTTGTTCTGGATCAGATTGACCGTGAATTGACCGATTTTGTTAGCTTGGCGGTTCCAACCCTAATCAAATAAATAAAATCCAGTCGCCTCAAGCGGGTTCATAGCTTGGGCGACTGCTTTGTGTAAACATCTATACATATCAATCTTTTCTGCCTATTGGGCATGAAAGAAGCATATCGCTATCATTTTATAAATTCCAACAGCCCAATTCGACTGTTCGTAACAGCAGCTTACGCAATAATGGAGATGATGGCATCGCTGTGTAGACGAGTAAAGTCAATGGCGCGTCAGCGGTTGTCATACCACATCATTGAGAACAACTGGGGTGCAGCAGCCGTTTTATTCTTTGGAGGAGGAGGACGCAAGTCAACAAATAATGTAATCAGCGACACTTTAGAAGGTACCGGAATCAGAATGAATACCGTGTTCCCTGATTACCCACTTTCAGAACAATGCCGGCATTCTCTTACCGGATACGATTAATAGTAGTGACATAAGTAACATCAATGGTACTGGGCTTGACGGAATTTTAACCTTACGATTCACATTGCCGCATAAAGGAGCAGCTATTTACACATATACCGGCAATGGGTATGCAACGTTTAAATCTGACAACGAGAATATCGCTAATCCTAACGTGAATTACATTCAACAAGGCTTTGGATTGATCATTCAATAAAATAGCATTTGAAGGGACAACAAGAAACAGGTATATTACCAATTGCACTCTTTTTGAGTCCACCTTTCGAGGTGGCTTTTTTATGCTGCACTAGACTTCTAGCATGACTAGATACTGAAATTTTACTGCGGGGTGTGTAGAGACTACAACTACTAGCAGTAGAACCCTAAGGTATATCAACCCTACGGGTTAACCCAGATACTTCTTTGGAGACAAAATATAGATCGATATAGTCATCGTAAGACTATAAAAGTAAGGGTGATCCATTATCCACTGCAAATGATTATGATAACATTTTTAATGTAAGCGGTATCATTTTGGAATTTAAAATCCATGATACCCTATAACATAATTTGAAGGGGCGAGAACAGGATGAGAAGTAAGCTTACAGCATCATTTTTTTATTATGTAATGGGTTTTAGTTTCATCGTAATGCTAGTTGTGGTGTTCAGCACACCTACGTCTGCGTATGCGGCTAATTATTACGTAAGTAATAATGCCTGCAGCAATGAGAACACGGGGAACTCCGGAACGCTCACGGCTGGGAATGAAGGTCCTTGGTGTGATTTTACGAATGTGAATGCCAAGACTTTTGCAGCAGGTGACGCAATTTTTCTTGAGCGGGGAGGCAGTTGGACGCAAGAGTTCAAGCCTGCGGGAGGTACAGGAACGCCAAGCAGTTGGATAGTTGTCGATGCCTACGGCACAGGTGATCGTCCTGTCATTCGTGGCAACAACAACGCGACGGATAAGACGCTTACGTTATTGAATGCTGATTACTGGGAAGTTCGCAATTTGGAGTTCAGTCATGCAGGCATAGGACCGCAGTTTCTGTACTCGACAACCGGCCATCAAGGCATTGTTTTCCGAAACAATTATATCCATAGCATGGTAGGAGGTCCTAATGCGATCGCGGTGCAAGTCCGAAGTGCTGATATCGCGGCTACTCCGGCTTCAGGGCAGTGGCTAGTGAAGGATGTAGAGATTTCGCATAACGAGATCGGCCCAACGACCTCTTATGGAATTGTTGTCATGCACAATAACTCTGCAGCACCGACGAGCACATTCCAAAACGTACTAGTTAAAAACAACGATCTGCATGATATTTCTGCCAAAGCTCTCGTATTTATGAGTACAAAAAATTCGTATTGGATTGACAATCGGATAGACAAAGCTGCCAATGCCAATCAGAGTGGTGGAACGACGGCAAGCTTTCTATTCGGGACTCAGAATATGACAATTGCCAATAATCTTTTCTTAAATACACCAAATACGGGATCGACAGATCAGTCGGCTATCGACAATGAAGGGAAAAATGACTCCAATAAATTCCGAGGCAATTATTTTGCCAATAACTTCGGTGGAGCTTTGGAGTGGCTTCTATGTAATTGTGTCGTTCCGGACAGGTTCGGTACGGATTTTAATAGCAACAACGAGGTGTTAGGCAACACGTTTGTTCGTAACGGTGCAGGGGCCATTTGGGCAACGAGCGATACGGGGCAATCCACAGGAACAATAAAAGACAGCCTATTCTTCGAGAATGAATTTATTATGGATGAAAGTAAATTTATCGAATGGTCGGAAATATCGAATAATGTTTTCATTCCGGCCGCTAGCAAGATCAATAATGCTGCGAACGAGTTTGGAGCGACAGGAGCCACAGGAAACTGGTCATACCAATTATTTGACGGAAATAGCTACGCGAGCTTGATGTATGACCTGTCGGAGAACTGGTACGGGACTGCTGGCGGTCATATTTCACAGTTTAATCTAAGCGCTTCCGATTCAGCGGACCATTGGATCTCTAACGTGTGGACAGCTCCATATAATGGCGTGATTAGTATCCGAGGGCAAGTATTTAAGAATGAAATCGGTGGTGACGGTGCACTAGCCCGCGTGACCAAAAACGGTCAAGTCATTTGGCCAACCGGTAATGCTGCGCAGTTAATCGCATCCGACGATTTGGCAGGATACGCGACGAATTTGGATGCGATCTCTGTTACTCAGAACGATGTTATACGGTTTGAAGTTAATAATGGCGGGACAAGCGCAATCCATGATGTGATCAGTTGGGCACCTACAGTAGCTTTTACGAATGGCGGACATGATTCTGCAAGTGATTCCGTGGTGCCTGGTGCCATTACAGATCTTGTGATAAGTTCCATCGATCATAATAAAGCGGTATTAGCTTGGACGGCATCAGGAAGGGATGGGGTAACAGGTACGGCGAATCGTTATGATATCCGCTACTCGACCTCGCCGATTACCGATGTGAATTGGTCAAGTGCTACGAGACTGGGGAATAGACCATTCCCTGAATCGTCGGGAACTTCACAGTCCGTTACCGTGCCTTTTTTAACGGCTGACAGCCTTTATTATTTTGCGATGAAAACAGTGAACGATATTCCTAATGAATCTCTCCTATCCAACGTGGCAAGCGCTTCAACACTAGCCGATATTACTGAACTCGTTAATCCCGGGTTTGAATATGGGATAGCGCCATGGGCGGCGCAAGGGGCGTCCATTGATGTGAGCAATGTTTATGCACATTCGGGAAATTATTCACTTTGGGCCTTTAATCGTACGGATACATGGGCTGGAGCCAATCAAGACATTACAAGCTTACTTAATGTGAATGGACAAGGATCGTATTCCTTTGGGACATGGGCGAAGTTCGCTGACAGCTCTGCTGGGGGATTCGTAACGCTTAATATTACAGATAGCGCAGGGTCACGATGGTATACGGCACCTATCACGATGATAAGCAATGATCATTTTACTGAAATTTTAGGCGTGGAAAATATTACATGGACAGGCACGGTTAGCAGCGCAATCATGTACTTTCAGTCAGATGGTTCGCTGGATGATGTCTATTTAGATGATTTCTTTATTAACAAGGTTACGCAAACCAGCAATGAATCAACACTTGTAGGTGACGATCAGGTATACAGCGGGGCAGAATTTGGGCTGACGTATGGGCTGAAAGATTTTAACGTGAATGGGTTTGAAAACATCTACGCGCAGGATCTGATTATTACATTCGATCCTGCCAAGCTGGATTTTATCGATGCCATTTCTTTGAAGTCAGGATTTGCTGTGCTTAGCCGTCAGGTAGTTGAACCTGGGAAAGTAAGATTGATTGCAGCAGCACAAGGGACTGGTTTTGCACCTAACGGAGATTGGTTGAAATTCACGTTCAAAGCTAAGCCCTCGACTCAGATCACTGAGTCAGTCACTGCCTTGAGCGGTATTGTGGTTGCAAACAGCCAAGGAGACGAGTTTGAAGTGGATGGCGTTTCTCATAAGGTCCATATTCAAAAACGAGGCGATTTAAATGCCGATAGCAGGATTAGTATAGGTGACCTTGCTATAGTTGGCTCCTATTATGGGAAAACGTCTGCAGATGCGAACTGGAAAAGTACCTACATGAAGGCGGATTACAATCAAGATCATGTGATTGATATAGCGGATATGTCTGCTATATCACAGCTAATATTAAACTGAAATGATGAGAGAGACAGCCATGATGCTGTCTCTCTCGATTTCCATAAAAGGATGGGGTCCATTCATGAAAAATAGGTGGCTGTTATTAAGCTTAGTGATTTCTCTAGCCATAGCGGTTTTTGTACCAAATCAAGCAGGAGCATCGCCGTTGCCTTCTTATTCTTTAATCCCTTCGACACTATCGATTCAAGCTGGCAGTGAGTTCACGGTTAGAGTCGAAGGCAGTAAAATCGTGGATCTTTACGGCTATGAAGTAAACCTAACATACGATTCAACCCGCCTGCAGCTACAGGGAACCATAGATCGGGTTGGCGGTTTTGCTATCGATCCTATCGTTCATCCGGATCGAATCCAATTTGCGGGCACGAAGATTGGTCCTGTACAGGGTGAAAATGGAACATTCACGTTGTGTGAATTTAAATTTAAGGCGATTGCAACCGGTACAGCTGCCATTTCCTTAGCGTCTGTCAAAGAGATTAATAGTCAATTGTTATCTGCCGTACAATCCCCCACAACTGGATTAAGCATTCAGATAAGCTCTAATTCTGATGCTAGCGGCAGTGAAGGCGTTCAGGGGAATACGAACATCAATGGTTCAACTCCAGTGAAAATAATCGATCATATTGCTGTAGTGAACGTCGATTCCAATCAAAATTCCGTTTCTGTTCTAAATAGTAAAATTGGGAGCCTGCCGCTTAAGGTACAATCGCCACTTCTGACGATCAATATTAAGCCGGAAGTTATTCAAGCTTTGAGGGACCAATTGGGGAATGTGAAGGATTCCTTGTTGAAGGTTAAATTCATTCCAATTGTAGATGAGACAAGAATTGCGGAATCGATGCTGCAGCGTCACCATGCTAACGTGAAAATCGTCGGACAGATTTATGATATTAGCATTGTACTTGTTTCCCCTGATGGGCGCAAAGTAGTAGCGGATCAAGTGGGGTCTGGCGTAGAGCTTGTTTTCTCTTACTTGGACAAAGAAATTGATAGAGAGCTTCTAGGTGTGTATTATTTCAACGAGGCAGCTAGTAGTTGGGATTATGTGGGCGGTACCCTCGACGCTCTAACAGGCAGGGTAGCTGTATCGCTTGATCATTTGAGCAAATATGTTTTGCTGGAGTATAACAAAACCTTCAAGGACATTCCTGCTGCTCACTGGGCATCCCGAACGATACAGATCATGGCGGCAAGGCATATCGTTAACGGTGTAACGAATGCTGAATTCAAGCCAAACGCATTCACGACAAGAGCCGAATTCACTTCATTATTAGTTCGAGCACTTGGAATGAAATCACAAGGCGCAGCTGTTGCTTCTTCAGCATTTACCGACGTTGCAGCTGGGGCCTGGTATGCGGGCGACGTGGAAATGGCTTACGAAGCGGGATTAATTAACGGAATTTCTAAAGAGAAATTCGTCCCCAATGCAAAGATTACACGCGAACAGATGGCCGCCCTTATCCTAAGAGCATTCGAATGGAAAACCAAGCAAGCTATTCAATCAGTGAATGAGCTGGAAGGCTATCATGATGCTGAGGAAGTTTCTGAATGGGCAGCCAAAGAAGTCGAAATGGCAATAGCCGCGGGTTTGATGAGAGGTAAACCAGGAGATGTGTTTGATCCAAAGGCGAATTCGCTTCGAGTGGAAACGGCCCAGGCAATGATGAATCTCTTGAACCAAATATCCATACTTGAAGGACTATAAATGTAATGTCAGACCATTAAGATCGAAAATCGGATTCGATATAATAAACTTGTTCATCTTTACGATCAGGAGGAGATACGGTGAAGCTAAGTTTTCAGGAATATAAAAGTAAGTTGGAAGGCTGTTGGTTAGGGAAAAATATTGGGGGGACGCTGGGAGCTCCTTTTGAATGTAAACGCGGTGTTTTCGATGTTTCGTTTTATACTCAGGAGCTGTATGGGGAGCCTTTGCCAAATGATGATTTGGATTTGCAGCTAATCTGGTTGAATGCCGCAGAAAAATATGGAAGCGCTTTGAATGCCCAAATATTAGGTGAGTATTGGATTTCTTATATCTCTCCTAATATGGGGGAGTATGGAGCAGGCAAAAACAACTTGCGTGCAGGAATCGTGCCTCCATTATCGGGTTACAATCATAATCTATACCGCGACAGCAACGGTGCGTTCATACGTTCCGAGATTTGGGCCTGCCTGGCACCCGGGCATCCGGAAATTGCCGTTAAATACGCCTATGAGGATGCCATCGTAGATCACAGCCATGAAGGGGTCTATGCGGAGGTATTCTGCGCAGCAATTGAAAGTGCAGCTTTTGTAGAAAGGGATACTTACCGATTAATAGACATCGGGCTATCCTATATCCCAGAGGATTCCGGAATTGCGAAGGCCGTTCATACAGCTATTCATTCTTATCAAACGGGAGCTACGTGGCAAGAAGCAAGGATAAATGTCTTAACGGCGGTACCTGGAAGCTTTGGACTGCTGAGTACTTCCGCGATACAGCCTCAAGTTGAAGGTGATATTCCAGTAGGGCCCATCGGTTATGATGCTCCTAGCAATGTTGGGATTATGATCATCGGTTGGTTATACGGGGAAGGTGATTTTGAGAAGAGTATTTGCATCGCCACGAATTGTGGAGAAGACGCAGACTGTACAGCTGCCACGATCGGGTCCATTATGGGCATTATTCTTGGCAAAGAAGGGCTTCCTGCGAAATGGCTCGATCCGATTGGCGACTCTATCAAGACCATAACGCTCAATGTATGTGATCAAGGGACACGAATTCCTTCCACGGTAGGAGAGCTGACTGAACGAGTGATGCGCCTTGCTCCTGAATTTCTAGGCACCGAGTTTTGCGATCTGCTTCATGCAGGGGAAGGTTATCTAATCGAAATGAATGAAGGCGATAAGCTGTTAGACCATCCTGTTCATATTAATGCATGGAAAGACAAAAGCTTCAAGGACACGTTAACGCTTAGTCCATTTACGGTGAAATATGATTTTTCTATTTTCAACGCATTCCTGTATTATGGGCAGGAACCAGTGGTGAGTGAAGGGAAGCCTCGTACCTTTAAACTAATGATTGAAAATAATTTGTACATGCAGCAGTTTATTCAGGTGAAATGGCATGTTCCAGCTGATTGGGAAGTAACACCGGGGTCGCATCTGGGCTTTCCTCTAGAGCACTATCATTGCAACATCGGCACAACTGAAATCGAGTTCACCGTAACCGGGCATCACCTCACACAACCGAGATATGACCTCTTAATAGAAGTGACATCTGTCGGCCGCCCTACCAAAGGGATAATCCCTATCGTACTAATGAATAACGGCTATTGATACATGATAGATCATATTGAAAAAAGTAAGCGTTCTCGCTTGCTTTTTTCATGTTTTCGGACACAATATATGTTTTAATGAGCTTAGCAGTTAACCGATAGAAACGAGGTGCAGGATGCACAATATCAGATTCAAATTTTTGAGTATCGGCATGTCCAGGAAGCTTGTCATTATCTTTGTTTTCATGCTGATAATTCCGATTACCATCTCCGCGATCGTTTCTTATAACTATTACAGGAAATCAATTGAACAAAATACGGCTGATTACGTTTCACAAACGTCCTTGGAGGTTCTAAATCGAATAGAGGATTATATTGAAGATATGCGTATGATTACGAAGATTCCGATGTACTCCAGCGAGCTTCAGAGCTATATCGCCTCTCCTGAGAATGGATTAGAGAAGGACAGCCGCATCGATTTTTTTATTCGCTTGATGTCCGATATGAAGAAGGGGACGAATGCGGTCTACATTTTTGATAACTATGGCAATACCTTTTACCGCAATAGTCTGGATGGAAACAATAAGGAGATTGCTACGCACTATGACCGCTTAAAGCAAATTGCAAGGGACCATAGCGGCTCTGCCGTATTAATTAACACGCAAGCAGCCACAACAGCTTCTGGAAAAACGAAATATGTGCTGACGATGGTTCGTGACATTATTGATTTAACGACGTATAAGCCTGTTGGTTTCGTCGCGGTTGAGACGGATTTAAGCGCGGTAGAAGCTTATTTCAAACACCTGGATCAGATTACGGGCGGTAAAACAACGATTGTCGATAATGAAAATAACGTTATTTTTGATAGCGCTTACGAGAATATATCGAGTTCATGGACAGATCTGGAAAGTATAGAAAAATCACAACAGGATTCGGGTAATTTCCATATTAATCAGAAAGGCGAGCAATATTATGCTATTTATCTAACCTCTCAGAAGCTGGGTTGGAAAGTATATGTGTACGTGAAAACAAAGGAATTGTTCAGCAAAGCGACGAAGGTTCGTAATTCCACGCTAATTATTACCTCCGCGATTTTACTCGTTACCTTGATCAGCTCCGTATTCATTTCCTTGGCGGTTACCAAACCGCTGCGGGCATTAACTCGGTTGATGAAAAAGGTGCAGGAAGGGGATTTTACTGTCAGCTTCCCTGTCCGATTCTCGGACGAGGTTGGTATATTGGGACTTCATTTTAATCGGATGATCAAACGGATCGATGAATTAATTAAAGATGTACAAGCAGCCTCTTATCGCAAGCAGGAGGCGGAGATGGAAGCGCTGCAAGCGCAGATCAACCCTCATTTTATCTATAATACCTTAGAGACTTTAAGGATGAAGGCACTGCTTAATGAGGATAGAGAGGTGTCTCAAATGTCCTTATTCCTCGGGAAGCTGCTGAGGTACAGCATTATTCAAGGACGAGAAATTGTCACTGTAAAACAGGAAATCGAGCATCTGACGAACTATATCAAGCTTCAAAACTACCGTTTTGAAAATCGTTTTCACTTGCAGAATCATATTGATAGCAAGCTTGAAAACTATTCGATGATCAAGCTTGTCTTTCAGCCTATCGTTGAGAATGCTATATTCCATGGCCTGGAGAGTAGATCGGGACAAGGAACCATTATCATTTCATCCAAGGTGGAAGGTGATGTTTGTTACTTCACCTTTGAAGACGATGGTATTGGCATGTCGCCCGAGTTGGTAAGCCAATTGAACAACCGTATTCAGTTAGGCAATGCGAATGAGAGCGGAAATAGGGTTACGGGTAGTGGAATCGGACTAAAAAATGTGAATGAACGTATAAAGCTTCACTTCGGGGCCAAGTACGGCTTGTTTGTTTACAGTGAGCTAGGGAAAGGTGCAATGGTACAATTGAAGCTTCCTTTTATCGAGAGTTGAATCTATTGGAGTAATGTTTTCATCTAGAAAGGGGAGAGCAGTATGCTGAATATTGCAATTGTGGATGATGAGGCAGCCATTTTAAAAGGAATGACCAAGCTTATAGGTGAAATGAATGCAAACTATCATGTAGAAGCTGCCTACAACAACGGCCAAGAAGCAATAAATGCGATAAATGCTATGCATCCGGGAAAGATCGATCTGCTTATTACTGATATCAAAATGCCATTTATGGATGGTTTGGAGCTCATTCAGGAAATTAAGATCCATCATCCGGATTTGTCATGTCTTATTATTAGCGGCTTCTCGGATTTCGATTATGCAAGGACAGCCATGCGCTACGGTGTAATTGATTATCTCCTAAAGCCGGTTGATCCTGATGAGCTCGATGAGAAGCTGTCTGCTGTTCTTCAGGCCAAGCAGCCGCCAATTAAAGCGGCAGCAGTAAATGGTGATGAGAAGAAGGCGATTAGGGTCGTTAAAAGCTGGATAACGGATCATTATCATTTGGATTTGGACATGGTCGCTATCGCAGAACTCGTACATTTGAACCCGAATTATTTATCTCGCTTATTTAAGCTGGAGACGGGGGAAAGCCTTACTGGATATTTAATTGATGTCCGGATGCTGAAAGCGAAACAGCTTCTTATGGAGCAGACTGAACTAAAGGTATATGAAGTAGCTGAACAAATTGGATATCAGGATTCAACGTATTTTACTAAGCTATTCAAAAAAATGAACGGCTATACGCCGTTGGAATATCGGAATAAGTGCTGAGCTGTAAAAGCGTAATCGTAACTATGGAAATGTAATTACAGACCATTAAGGTCGTGGAAGTGCTATGATACAATTTCATTTGTAAGCGATATCATCCGGCCGAATGGTTCAGCTGCAATAAGACAAATAGGGGGATTTTTATGAAAAAAAAATCTATGAGCAGTTTATTAGCAGTCGTTCTTTCTATGTCGTTGTTATCCGCTTGTGGTGGAAATAATACAAGCAATAACAAAGGGCAATCAGAGGAGAGCACACCTCCAGCCGAGTCTGCAGCAGCATCGGAAACGCCGTCAACTAGTGAGATTAAAGGAAAGATTACTTTTGCAATCAACCGCACGGATGTAGATGAGAAGCTCAAAGAATATGCGGACAAATTCCATGAGAAATATCCAGAAGCAGAAGTAGTGATCGAACCTATCAAGGATTATGAAGGTACTCTCAAAATCAGGCTAGCTTCCAATGAGGCACCGGATGTCATGTACATGAATGCGATTATTACGCCAACGACTGACTTATGGCCGGAGTTTTATGCCCCTATTGACGACCTTGGTTACGAAGGGAAAACATACCTGCCGTTATCTGAATATGAAGGAAAAGCGTATGCAGTAAGTGAGGGGGTATACGTGACAGGGGTTTTATACAATAAGAAAACATTTGCTGCAGCCGGTATTGACGCCGCTCCTAAAACCTATGACGAGCTGCTAGCTGCATTGGAAAAACTAAAAGCCAAAGGGATTCTTCCGATGGGAAGCATGCTGAAAAGCAATTGGCCGCTTGGCACATGGGAGACAGTAGCCTTTGCAAATACAGCGGATTCCAATGCGATGTTTGAGCAAATGGTTAACGAGGATGCCCCGTATAATCAAGAAAGTCCATTAGTAAAAGGATTTAATTTTGTAAGGGATTTAGTCGATAAAGGGTACTTTGAGAAAGATCTACTTTCCAGCGATTGGGATATTCTGAGAAAGCAGATGGCTTCTGGTAAAGTGGGAATGCTTTATTTGGCTAACTACGGATTGGCAGCTCTAGAGGGTACTCCAGCAGAAGATATTGGGTTTTTCCCGTTGCCTATTGATAATTCTGGAGCGCCCGTCACTATGATGACTCCAGGCTGGAATGTAGTCATTAATAAGAAAAGCAAAAATATGGAGACAGCCAAAGCTTTCTACAAATTTTGGATAGAGGAGTCGGGTTATCAGGACTATACAGGCATGATTCCTGCGCTTAAAGATATGAAATCGAATAATGGCCCGCTTGCCGAATTCCTTGCTAACGGGCCGCGCATCGTTACTGTATTGCCTCCGCCGGATCGTTACAACCAAATTTTGAACAAATCACAAATTACGAATCCAACGATTCTACAAGAAGTGATGTTGAACAAGGACAGCAATATTCAGCCTATATTGGATAAATACAATAAAAAATGGGCAGATGCAAGAAAATAATAATGGGATTATTGGAGAGCAGGGGCTTTGCAATACGCAATCAACTGTTCTCCAAATAAGCCAGAAAGGCTGCTGAATATGGCTATTCTATCGTTACGAATGCAGAAGATTATTATTCTGTGGTCGTTTCTGATTATTCCATTGCTGCTGCTAGGTGTATTCACATATTACCCTGCATTCAGTTTAATTACGATAAGTTTTACGAATTGGAATGGTATTTCATCAATAAAAACAGGAGTAGGTTTAGATAACTATATTCGAGTGTTTAGTGATCCCAAGTATTTCGAAATCTTTAGCCATAACCTAATCTACTTTTTTGTAGGCTTTGTGCAAATCGGGTTATCTCTTTACTTCGCTGTCATTCTAAACAGTAAGCTTCGTGGAAGAAATATCTTTCGTGCGATCCTGTTCTCGCCATATATCATTAATAGCGTGGCCATCGCTTTCATGTTTACCTTTCTGTTGAACAATGAAGTCGGTGCCCTAAACGTCGTGTTGAAGGAGATCGGTCTTGGGTCTTTATCGATGAACTGGCTGAGTGATCCGAAGATTATCAACTATTCGCTGGCTTTTATGTCAACGTGGAAGTACATGGGTTTTATGATGGTTATCATTATAGGAGCGCTTCAATCGATTCCGAATGATATTTATGAAGCCGCGAGCATAGACGGAGCAAACGGATTTCAGGCGTTCCGGTTCATTACATTGCCTAGCTTAAGAAGAATTTTGGAATTATGCTTTTTTCTTAACCTGAATGGAGCTTTAGCTGCCTTTGAATTTCCGTTTGTCATTTTCCCATCTGGTTCGCCGCTTGGTATGAGTGATACTTTTGTAACGAATACGCTTCTGACCTCTTTCCGTTACAGTGATTTCGGTCTAGCTTCGGCAATGGGCGTTCTGTTAATGATTATTACCATCATTTTAGTTCTTGCTCAAAGATGGTTGCTCTTCGGGAGGGATGAGAAATGATTCGTACGCTTAAATATATCAGTCTTTTTATTGCTGCATTGTGCATCCTGTTTCCGCCCTATATCGTGCTTGTTGCGGCGTTCAAGACTCCGACAGAGTTCGCCTTATCAGCCGGGTATGCACTTCCAGGCAGCTTCTTTAATTTTGATAATTTTGCAAATGTTTTGCAAAAGGGTAACTTCCTGCGCTCGTACTTTAATATTTCGTATATTATCATTCTTTCTTTAGCTGGAAATATCTTATTAGGCACGATGGTAGCTTATGCACTGGGTAGATTTCAGTTCAAATTAAGGTCATTAATTCTTGGGGCATATGCTGGTGCGCTTGTCATACCCGGAATCACAACTCAGGTAGCGACCTTCGGAATTATTAAAAATTTGGGTTTGTTTAATACTCACTATTCCATGGTGCTTCTATCACTCGGCGCAGATGTTGTGCAAATCTATATTTATTTGCAATTTATTAAAAATATCCCTTATGAACTGGATGAGAGCGCTTATTTAGAAGGAGCATCCTTGTTCCGAATTTATCGTTCAATTATATTTCCACTCCTGACGCCAGCAACAGCGACCATTATGATTTTGCGCACGATCAGTATTTATAATGATCTATATTCACCGTATTTGTATATGCCTTCGCAGAGTCTAGGTGTTGTTACCACGGAACTGATGAGGTTCTCGAATAGCTATGGCTCGTCTTGGACGATGCAGTCGGCGGCTATTATTCTCGTAGCGATTCCGATGGTTGTGTTTTATTTAGTTCTTCAGAAATATATTTTTTCAGGTGTAGTAAACGGAGCCGTGAAATAAGAAAGGGAAATGATTATGAAAACTAGAATGCTAACCAAATATGCGAATAATCCAATTATGTCACCCGCACAAATGCCGCAAGAAGTGTTGTACACGTTTAATCCGGGGGCAATTAAATTTAAAGATGAATACATCATGATGATGGACGTGACGACTTTGGATGACATTCATCGCATTTGGATTGCCAGAAGCCATGATGGGTATAAGTTTACTCCAGACCCTGAGCCAGTCAATTGGCCTGTTCCCGATCCGGACCATCCAGAAACCTGTACGTATGATCCGAGGATTACACAAATAAGCGAGAACGAATTTATTATTTTATATGCCAGTGATTTATCGCAAAATGATGTGAGAATCGGTATATTGCGAACTTCCGACTTTGCCCGTTTTGAACGTGTTTGTACGGGAAGCGAGCTTGGTAATCGGAACGGCGTGTTATTTCCCGAGAAGCGGGATAATCTTTACGTACGTTTCGATCGTCCTTTCGGAAATGAATTGAACCCCTCTTATATGTGGGTCAGCTATTCTCCCGATCTTGTATTTTGGGGAAAAAGCAAACCACTTGTCTATGAAGGCAAGCCATTCCGGGACGGATACAAGATGGGAGCAGGCGCTGTTCCAATCAAGACTGACAAGGGCTGGCTTGAGATTTACCATACCGTATCGCAAACTTGTAATGGATTTATTTACCGGCTAAAAGCTTGTTTGCTCGATCTTGAAGATCCTTCCTGCGTCATTGGCTATACGAGGGACTATATATTATGGCCTGAGCATGACTATGAAATGAAAGGTAGGGTGGCGAACGTCGTATTTACTTGCAATGCGATCGTTGAGGAAGATGGTATGGTCAAGATTTACTACGGCGCAGCGGATACGAATATTGGACTCGCAGAGGGGCGACTCGATGAAATTATCTCAGCCTGCGTTTAATTTGGAGGCTCAATTGCATCCCTATATAGCAGCCGCCAATCATCCAATAGGAGCCATCATCATTTGCCCTGGCGGTGCTTATGAGGGATTAGCAGAATACGAGGGTGAGCCAATAGCCCATTGGCTCAATACACTAGGTATTTCCGCTTTTGTTCTGGAATACCGCGTGTCACCACATAAGCATCCGGCTTCATTATATGATGTGCAGCAAGCCATCCGACATGTTCGCGAACAAGCCGGGAGTTGGAATATAGATCCTAATCGTGTAGGTGTGCTCGGTTTCTCGGCAGGTGGACATCTAGCATCAATGGCAGCCACTCAGTTTGATTTGCGATTACCTTGCGATGACGAAGCTGTTGCACAGACAAGTTGTCGTCCGGATTTGATTATTGCTTGCTATCCCGTAATCAGCTTTGGCGAATATCGTAATGATCCTTCAATGATTAATCTTCTCGGAGCTAGTCCCGATGAAGCGTTGAAGAGGCATTTATCCTCTGAATTGCAGGTCACAAGCCAGACTCCGCCAGCATTTCTATGGCATACAGCTGACGACCAGGCTGTTCCCGTAGAGAATAGCTTGTTGTTTGCGCTCGCGCTCAGTAAACATAAGATTCCATTTGATTTGCATATTTACGAGAGTGGCCCGCACGGAATGGGATTAGCGACTAAGAATGACCATGTTGGAGCATGGAAATCTTCATGCGTTGAGTGGTTGAAGATTAGGAAGTTCATTCCATCAGCTTAAATGAAAACATAATAATAATAATAATAATAGCTGCCAAAGTCAGGAGACGAATTCGTATGTTTAAGAGAGTGAACAAAATTCCTTACGATCAGGTGTCTATCAATGATGCTTTCTGGTCTGAGAGAATGACCAGTATGCGTGAGCATACACTGCCGCATTTATGGGACAAATTTAGGGAAGACGGTTTTTTTCGAAACTTTGACAGAGCTTCTGGCAGCTTGAAGAGTGCTTATGAAGGGGCGATCTTCAACGATGGCATATTTTATACGATGCTGGAAGGTGCGTGCTGGATCTATAAGGAGTGTCAGTCTCCTGATGTTCTAGCTCTGATAGACGAAGTTGTTGACAAAATTATCGCCATGCAGCAACCGGACGGTTATTTGAATTCTTATATCATAACGGTTGCTCCGGAACAGCGATGGAGCGATCTGCTATTCGGACATGAGCTTTACACGGCGGGCACTTTTTTCGAAGCGTCCGTTGCACACTTTGAAGCAACCGGCAGTAAAAAATTGTTAACAGCGGCTTGTCGGTTTGCGGATTTAATTGATGCGATCTTTGGCGTAGATAAACGTCTTGTTTATGAAGGGCACGAAGAGATAGAGCTTGGCCTAATCAAATTATTCGAGCTTACAGGCGAACGAAGATATAAGCAGCTGGCGGAGTTCTTTATTGAGATGAGAGGCAATCCTGAAGCTGAAGAGCAAATGTATAACGGTTGGTCGGCACTTGAAGGCGTTCCTCGTGAAAGAGGAGCCCTTCCCTTCAGAGAGTACGGAATAGCCAAGTATATGCAGGCACATTTGCCTGTTAAAGAACAAGATACGATTGAAGGTCATGCGGTGAGAGCAGCCTATTTGTATGCTGCGGTAACGGATATTGCCGGAATGAACAATGACGCGGAGTATGCGGAAGCTTTGCATCGCTTGTGGTCGAATATGGTGAATAAGAGAATGTACATTACAGGCGGTATTGGGGATAACGTATGGCGGTGGGAAGGGTTCTCGACAGATTATAACTTGCCGAATGACGAAGCTTACTGTGAAACTTGCGCTTCTATCGGCTTGGTGTTCTGGAGCAGCCGAATGAATTTCCTGTTTGCGGATGCGCAGTATGCGGATGTATTGGAGAGGGTTCTTTATAATGCGCTTTTGGCAGGAATATCTTTGGATGGAAAAGCATTTTTTTATACGAATCCACTCGAGAACGAAGGAAGTCATCGACGCCAGCCTACATTTAGCTGTGCATGCTGTCCGCCTAATTTGACAAGGTTTATTCCTAAGATCGGTGAGTACATTTACGGAATTAAAGATAACGATTGTTATGTGAATTTGTATATCGGCAGTGAGATGAAACTAAACATCGAAGGAAATACTGTAAAACTGAAGCAGGAGACACAATATCCTTGGAATGGAATGACAAAGCTTACTATAAATCCTGAGGCCCCAACGTCATTTACTTTAAAGCTACGGATACCGAGCTGGTGTGATCAAGCGGCAATTCGGGTGAATGGCTATTCGATTCCTCTATGTACTAATAAAGGCTACGCAAAAATTGATCGGCAATGGCAAGAAGGGGACATCATCGAACTTATGCTTGAGATGAAGGTCAAACAGGTGGAATCACACCCCAATGTGGAGAGCAACCGTGAGAAAACGGCATTGGTGCGAGGGCCGCTTGTGTATTGCTTAGAGGGGGCTGACCATGGTCATGATGTAAGAGATCTGGCTTTGACTCGAAATTCTGAGTTTAGCGTGGAACATGTTTCCGATTTTCTCGGCGGGGTGACTGTCATAAAAGGATCTGGAAGTGTTATAAGAAAAGCAGAATCCACGCATAGGGAGCAATTCTGGCAGACGCGGTTGTATGCAGACATTCAGAGCTGCGAATGGCAGGAGGAAGCGGTGGACATTAAAGCCATACCTTACTATGCATGGGCTAATCGTGAGCCGGGAAGCATGGCAGTTTGGATTAATGATACGCTGAAATGGACGAAAGTCGGTAGAACGGAGTCAAAACAATGACTTCATTAGAGTCAATTAACCTGCTGTTGTCTATAACCACTAGCTTAAATTAAAGTGCTTTATGAATGATCCACATTAAACCTTGGAATCAGCCGAGATTTAATGTGGATTTTTACTATGAAATGGTGTAGTAGGAACGGAGATAGATATTTCTTTAGTTATGGATAGTGAACAAGGTTTTTCCATATGCGAAATAAAATGCAGCTAACCTCATAGGGAGGAAAGCTGCATTTTTCTGTTTAACTATGAGTGGTGTTTGTATCTTGTGGAGTTGCGATACGTAACTGATCATAAAAGCGTAGTGCTGTAGGCTAGTGATCGTGACGAGCCTCTCCATGACGGTAGGTTTTCCAGCCCATATACTTGCCAAACGCTTCCTCCATAGAATCAGCAACGCTTGACATACTGGATGATACATGGTGTTCAAAGCCATTTTCGCAAATATAACGAAGCAGCTTCTGGAATTTCGGTACTTGGACAACGCCGTATCCTCCGAACGTCAGCAGTGGATCACGCGTAAATTTCCCTTCGCCCGTATAGGCTGCAATACCGCCGTTTAAGTCATCGGTTGCAATGCCGCAGTACGTGAAGGTACTTGCTTTAATTCGCCCTTGGATCGTACCAAGCGTATTTTCCCTGCCGACCGTGCCTGATAGAATCTCGTGGTAATCCATATGAATTTCCTCGAAGACTTCCTTAGGCAAATTACTGCAGTGGAATACAACGCCTTTGTTTGGATCTTCCCCATAATTGTTGTTCCAGTCCAGCAGTGCGCTAGGTCTGCCTGATGCTTGCTGAAGCGCATACATACCGACAAGACCTGTAATGTCTACTTCGCAAGCACTTGGAATCAGGCTGCTGCTCAGCATGCTCATGATGGTACAAGGCACGACACCGAAATATTCTTCCATGGAAGTCCAGCATTGCAGAGCTGCTCCCGATAGGTCGTTATCGTCAATCCATTCCTCAACGACAACACCGAGAGTCGCCATACGAACCAAATTAGACTGTGGAAATCCCTTCACATCGACATAAGCTGCGATTTCTTCTAGTTTACGTTTCACTGCGGGATCATTTTCTTTGCGTTTGCCTGCTCGTCCGAATACTTCAGATAGATCCAATGTCTCAATTGTAATACCAGAACGTTCTAGCAGCTTCTCGCTATAACGGACGGTATTGAAAGAGGCTGGCCGGGCACCAATAGAACCAAGGCGAGCATTGCGAAGCGATTGGACTACACGGCAGGTAGCTGCGAAGCGGCGCAAATCGATTCGAAAGCTATCGCTACCCGGAGCTACGGTATGTAGAGTTGTCAATGTGAACGGAATGCCGTACTGCTTCAGGTTATTGCAGACCGACATTTTACCACAGAAACTGTCGCGTCGATCTTGGATGCCCATTAAAGTAATATTGTCACTGAAGGCATGGACGAGGATGGGTACGTTCAGACCCGAGTAACGGATCGTGTTCGCAACAGCCTTCTCATCACCAAAGTTAGGTAATGTGATGAGAATACCATCGATTTGGTCGCGGTTAGCTTTAAATAAATTCCCGCAAACTTTGGCATCCTCCAAGGTCATAACCGCACCGTTCTTGGTTTCATTAATGTCCAAAATGACGACATCGATGCCTTCTTCTTCCAGCACGCGCAGTATCTCCACACGTCCTGTGTCACAGAGGTGACCAGGGAAAAATCCGCGATTGCCTACAATAACCCCAAGCTTCGTTCGTTTTATTTCTTTCCGTGCCATCGCTTGTATCCTCCTATAGGGGTAGCCCCAATATTATTGGTTATTCGTTGTTTGTTTGTTTGTTTGTTTGTCTGCCGGCCCTTCCCATATGCCTTCTTGTTCTCTCCAATACCAACCTTTTAAAGGTCTACCGATAGGAAGCCGCTCCCAGCCCGAACTGATTCTGTTTTGAATTGTTTCCCATGGCTGGATGCCGCCTGTCGCACCAAGGTGTTCTACGCTGTAGGCTCCGACTGCAACGGATCCGATCATCGTAGCTATGGGTCCAAGCTGAAGGAGAAGACCTTGTATAAAACCGGCAATTGTACAGTCTCCGGCACCTGTCGTGCCTATGACATTTGTACGAAAGCAAGGTGCCCATAGCTCACGATTTCTCCATTGCTCGCGGATGTCCTGGCCCAATTGGCTTGTAAAATGCAACAGGAGCTTTTGGGAACTGCGCAAATATAATCCCGATGCGCCGAGCTTGAGTATGACCATTCCGCAGCCCATTTGGAGAAGTCCCTCTGCAAGTTCCTGAATTGTCTCCTCAGGCACTACCTCGCATAAATCTCCACCTAGCTGAAGGTATTTTTCATACTGGTCACGATTAATCATCATTAACATTTCTTCCAGACTAGGCATGAAAACATCGACATAAGGAAGGCATTTATTCAATATACCAATCCAATCTGCTGATAAAGCATCCGCCCCTTTACCTGGCATCGCCATATCTAGAGAAACAATCATTCCTTTCGCCTTGGCCGTTCGTAGAATGCTGGACAATTGATCGCCACCATCGGCGTACATGCTTTTCATTAATGGGGGATAACCGAAATGAAAATGGCGAGCACCGCTTACTTGGTCCCAATCGATATCATGCTCGGAGAACGTATCGTTTGTTCCAGGGCAGTGCAGGAAGATACGGTCTATTCCTGGTGGGTTGATGACTATCGTATAAGAGCTAGTTTCTCCTGCTACCTGAGTAATGTTGTCAGCAAGTGAGGCATCAATGTCTTTGAGCAGATTAAGGGTCAAGCTTCCGAAAAAATCGTCACTGACTTTTCCGATGAGACGCGCGTTTGTCCCAAGCTGATGTAAGGCAATACCTGTATTCGACACAGCCCCGCCTGTGCAATATTCTGCTTCTCCGACCTCTACGAGAGTGCCTGGTGTCAGATGGCTGTTGCTGGGCATTGCAGAGAGGAACCTAGGTATAATATCTACCGAAATATGTCCGCACACGATGACGTCTACCTTCTCGGTAAACTCCTTATTGCGTGACATATTTCCGCCAGTAAGCAACTGATTCTTGATGGTCAGGAATAATGTCGAATTCAGATGACCATGCTTCGCGATGATAAATTTCAAAAATCAGTTCCGCTTCAGTGGCACCGGATGCTTCCAGGGCTTCAATGACTTTATTCGCGTGAATAATACCTATTTCGTTGTATGCTTTCGTGAATGGCCAATGACGACTGTGTCCAGCCTCTGTTTGCTGGAGGTGAATAATGGGGGATTCGCTTCCCAGTTCTCGGATCCAACGATACGGATCGCGATCGTTCGGATGCGGGGCATGACCGGGATCAAGACAAAGTTTAAAAGGAAGACCAGCTCCATTGTTCAACCTTGCGAGCAGCTCCCTTGTTTCCTCAACGGTATTTGCAAACTCACGTGGAATGGACATCGGCTCGAAGATCATGCAATTCATGCCGAGGTCTCGGCAGAACCAGCTGAGCTCTTGCCAATATTTGATGCCTTCAGCTGTTCTCTCTTCTCTGCGTGCAGGATCATCGTAGTCATTGAAGGTGAGTATACCTGGATGCCCTCCAGTCATTTTGGCTCCCATTCTTGAGGAAATAACAGCAAATTTCTTGAACCAATCCAGCCATGCCTTGCGCTGCTTGGCATCGGGATGCATAAAATGATTGACTCTAGTGAAAGAACTGAGGAAGCTGCTCGTTATCGAAAGCCCATATTTATCTGCGTTCTCAATAATTTGCTCCGTCTGATCTTTAATAATGTCATCAGGGAGGTAGACGTTAAGGAGGTCGGCGACAAATTGGACATATTTAAGTCCCATTTCTTCGGCGACAATTCGTGTCCATACTTTGGGTTCAGGGTACTTGTTATTCGCAAACCCCATATTAATGCCTAGTTTTAAATTAAGAGTCATAAAGAGGTCTCCTTCATTATTAATCTACATTAACGTTAATGTAGATTAATATATGTTATATTGAAAGCGATGTCAACGATTTTTTACATGTAGTAACTAATAAAAAATTGATCAATACCTTACTGATAATCAATGGGAAACAAGGATAGATAGAAAGAGGTTCGCAGTATGATGCCCGCTCTATTTAGAAATAAAAAAAGAGGCGACCCAAATCAGTAGATGATTTTTGGGTAGCCTCGAATGATGCAGTTTATTGCAATTACATCAGAATTGATCTAGTACTTTCGCGGATAACAAGCTTTGTATCAATTACTTCATGGTAGTGTAGCTCGGAATTCTGCTTATGTATTCGTTTTATTAATATTTCAAAAGCTTTACGAGAAGTTTTCCCCTTGGAGTTGCTTACACTCGTTAATGGGAAGGGAATGAAAAACCGTGATTGAATATTATCGAAACCGACAACACTAATATTCTCTGGAACCTTGATGTTATTTTTGCTCAGGGTAAAGATGGATTCCCAAGCCATCATATCATTAAAAGCGAATATTGCGGTAAAGTGCAGCTTCGATTTGATGACTGCACGGAGTTCATTACGAGAACCGCCAGAGATATTAGATACTTCACGGATAAGCTTATCATTACTAGGAATTCTCCATTCTTCCAGTGCGCGCTTGTAACCAATGAGCCGTTCACGAGCACTAGAAATCGTATGATGTGCATTCAGAAACAGGATGTCCTTGTGACCTTGTTCCAATAGGTGCGAGGTAGCTAAATATCCACCTTTCTCATCATCACTAACTACATAATCCATCGTTTCATTCTCCAAATGGCGTCCGAGCAGCACGAAGGGAGTTCCCATGCGTTGAAGAATCTCCATATTATTGTCATTTCCTTGCGAGGGGCAAATAATAATACCATCTACATTCTTGGACAAAGCGGACAAAATGGCTTTTTTCTCCGCTTCTTGGTCCTCATATGAATTTAAAATGATCGTCGTATAGTCTTGCATTCTTGCAGCTTTCTCAATTTCTTTTAAAGCGATTGAGAAGTGGGGATTTGAAACATCAGCCACGATAACAGCAATTGTTTTTGTCATACCCGAACGAAGTGAGCTAGCTAATGTATTGCCAATATAGCCGAGTTCTTGAGCTTTTTCTTGAATAAGCTTGATTGTGGAAGCAGAGATATCCTCTTTATTTTTAAGCGCACGAGAAACGGTGTTGACCGTAAATCCTGTCTGCTCAGCGATGTCCTTTAGTGTAGTTGATTTGACGATTTTTCGTTCATTTACTTCTTCCATTTCATCATTCCTTATTCAGCGATTCGGCAGTCCGTTATTATATGCTTTAAATACTAGTGATACGTAGCTAAGTTGTCAACATGACGGTTTGATCAAGAAAGGGTTGATATTTCGCGTACATTCGCATCATCTTAATGATTTTGTCACGATGAAGAGTATCCTCTACAAGTCCATTTACAATGACTTACAGAGCTATAAATAGCACGAGTTGATTAAGATATAATGGAATGAGAAGATATTTTATTCACTGAAAGGCCTCATTAAAGAGGAACTGGCTAAAACTCAACTCTGCAGGTTATGCACAATACTCTCCACTCCAATTCCTATAGTGCTTATCATGAGTACGGACCACCCTTCGGGGTGGTTTTTTAGAAAAATACTGGAGCTGTAACAATTTCTGTGCTCAATCCAGCAATTTTGTTAGAAAAAGCTGGAGCAATGAGAAATGGTAATTATTGTTGTATTGTTTGTGACAAATCCTTTATCGAGCTGTTCGACAAGAACTTTAAGTGCACTTCAAGTGGATGTGGGTCTTTTTTATTTCAAAGAAAACTTTATTTTCTGCTGATAGCCGCCATTTTCCTGTTGTCACGTCTGGGTTGAGAGTATGACGATTCCCAAGTATTTATGGATAAAACATGCGTAATATCTATGATAATGATAGAAATAATAATATTGATCAATGATTATTGAAAACATACAATTAACTTCGTAAACAACCTTAATTAAACTAACTTATAAGGAGGATCTGATCATGTCAAACTATTTTCATTATTACAATCTCTTACAATCAACACAGAAATCAGTTGGGACTTCCTACCTCGATGAATCGTTTGCTTCCATCTCCAAAATGTTCAAATGTAATCATTAACTCTTACTAGTGAATTATTGGGTTAATTAAAAACTGTTTAATTTAACTGTCAAACATGTCGATTTTCTAATTTGAATGAGATTGATTAGGTTAATATATCGTTGTCTCAGCTTAAAATGGTACTATGTATTTAAGCAATCAGCTACTTTAAACTAGTACTTTGCATCATATTTTATCTAAACAAAGGAGAATCTCAAATGGGAAATTCAATATTTGACAATTTTAAGTGGATTAATGAAAGCAAGGCAACCTTTGAAAATGACAAATTGATTATTGAAGCCCCTGCAGAAAGTGATTTCTTCTGTAATAATGGCCCCGTTTCCGAAACAGGAATTACACCGGAAAATCTTTGCAATGCACCATTTTATTACAAAGAAGTTACTGGAGATTTTGTGATGCGTGTTCAGGTTTCTCATGATTTCAGGGATACTTACGATGCGGCGACCATTATGGTTATGCAAGATCTTCAGGTGTGGGCTAAAGCATGCTTCGAACAGACAGATTTTGGTACACATGCTGTAGTAAGTGTTGTCACGAATCATCATTCGGATGACGCTAACGGGTGTAACATTAAGGGAAATCATGTATGGTTACAGGTTGCAAGAGTTGATAACTCATTTTCATTCCATTATTCGTTGGATGGGGTTAAGTTTGATATGATGCGATTCTTTAGCTTACCAGTCGATAAGACAATCAAGGTGGGACTTGTAGCGCAAGCGCCAATAGGAAAAGGTGGAGAACGAGTCTTTCAAAACTTTTCATTGACAAATACAAAGGTTAACAATATTCGATATGGGGTATAACTGGATTCGAATATGTTCGTTAACAAATATAAAGAGGTTTTTCCAAGGTATAAGAAACTGATTAAGCTGCGATAACCCCAAATAAGTGTGGGATTATCGCAGTTTTTTTTATTTATAATACATCCGTATTCCTGTAGCGAACTGCCCGAACCCGAATACTTCTTAATATCTTCATTGGCATTATTTGTATTAAGAGAGAGGTGCAATATAAACTCACTTGATAACGAAGAACGCATAAAATCAATTTATTGCGAATCTACCGATTTCTCGACAGGCTGAAGCCGATCAGCAATAAAGAAACAAAGCAGTACGGGAACCAGCGTAATGGCATTCACGAGTATAAATCCCCATGTTCCAGCAGCTATCCTTTGGTACCAATAGTAGTCAGATAAAAATACATACACCATAACAAGCCAGACGGCTGAAAAAGTAGACACGATGATATAAGCTTTCACAATGATATCTCACCTCTGAGCTATTATTCCTTTAGCGCAACCCAATTATGCTACGAATAAATTACCAATTACAGCGCATAATGAAGCAATCGGTAAGGGAGGTTCAATATGGAACGTCGTGTCACTACAATAAGCAACTTTCAAATGATGACCCTAATCGTCATTTCAACGATCGGAACCTCGAGTCTTTACGCCCCTGCAACATTTGCCGATTATGCGGAACGAAACTCTTGGTACTTGGCAGTGGCGGGAGGAATAATGGGGCTCATAAATTTGTTCGTTTTTTTGAAGCTCAATCAACTTTACCCGAATAAAAATATCATTTCCATTTGTACGCATCTGCTTGGTTCTTGGATCGGAAGCGTTATGGCCTTTTTATTTATCTGCTATTTTATTGACGTAACGTCTTGGGTTTTACGCGAGTTTTCCCAGTTTTTTATTATCGTTTTAAATCCGCTCATTCCGCAGATCTGGTATTTGTCTGCCGGTGCTATCATGTGTGCGTACGCGGCTTATCATGGCCTTGAAGTGTTTGCGCGTGTTTCGGAAATAATATTCTTTGTTACGGTAACCACCTTTTTGTTGATCTACATGCTGCTGATCAACCAATATCACCCCGAATATTTGCTTCCAATACTGGAAAACGGTCTGGCTCAGCCGCTCAGGGGGCTTTTACTTTCCATGTCATGGTTTGGTGATTTGATGTTTATATCAATGGTCCTGCAGCATGTTCGTAAGACGAAGCACACGACTGCTTATGCCATGAGTGCCGTGGGCATTACTTTGCTTCTGCTTTTGATGTCGATCTTATCGTGCACGATGCTGTTTGGGGGCAAGACGACGGCAACCTTTACTTACCCGAGCATTAGTCTCATTCAAAATATAAAGCTGTTCAGCAACATAGAACGGTTTGATGCCGCGCTCGTTGTTGTTTGGGTGATGAGCTCGTTTATCAAAATAACGGCATACTTCTGGTCCGCGCACCAAGGTCTTTCACAATTGCTGCGGCTCCGCAAGCCTCACATGTTCATTATTCCGATGGCCATTGGTTTTGTTATCGTCTCCAAGTTCAAAGTATGGGGATTAATCGAGCTATCTGCCTTTTATGACAGCCAGGCTTGGTATTTTGTTATGTTTCAGCTATTCATTCCAGCCTTGCTGCTGTTTATTGCTTTGATCAAAGAGAATATGAAAAAAAAAGCAGGTGAATGCTGTGGGCAACAACAGTAACAACAAAACAAAGCTCACGAGCAACGTTTGCGATAACAAACGATTGCTAAAGGAATACATGCAAGCGACGGATGATCTGGTTATGGTTCATTCCACCCTTAGTCAGGGCCAGTCTGCTACGGTATGTTATCTAAATGAAATGACTGATACGAGGAAGCTTGATCTTATGCTGATTCGATATAAAGAAGACGAAAACCTGCTGACTGCTTTCCAAATGGACGAGAAGGTCTACACCATCGAGGATGCCGCGGACTCTCTTGCGGCTGGCCTATCGGTACTACTTTTTGATGAAAAAGAATATGCGATATCCATCAATACGCTCGGAATTCAACTGCGAAGCGTGGATGAACCGGTAACTGAAGCGGTAGTGAAAGGTCCAAGAAGCGGATTTACGGAGTCCTTGACCAATAATCTAGCTTTGATCCGTTATCATTTTCCGTCTCCCATCTTAAAGGTTGAATACCGCAAGGTAGGTCACTTGAGTAAAACAAACCTCATCATTCTGTCACTTGGTGGAATAACGAATCCGGAAATTTTAAAGGAAGTCCACTTAAGAATCAGCGAAATTCCAGCGGATACGATACTGGAAGGCAACTACGTGGAGGAGTGGATTACCGATAACCGCGGGACCTTATTTCCGTTAATTGAATCGACAGAGAGGCCTGATCGAGTTATCGGCGCATTGCTTGACGGCAGAATTGCGGTCATTGTGCAAGGAACGCCTTTTGTAATGCTTCTGCCGTTCGTTTTTTTGCAAGCATTCCAAGTGAGCGAGGACTACGCCTGGAATTACTATATAGGCTCTGTGATGCGCCTAATTCGATTTCTCAGCGCAATGATCGGCATGCTGCTTCCTGCCTTTTACGTAGCTACGGTTACGTTTCACCATGAGCTGGTACCGACGACGTTACTGCAGAGCATAGCATCGGCGAAAGAGCCTGTTCCTTTTCCGGCGGTGGTGGAAAGCTTCATGATGATGATCGCTTTCGAAATTATGCGCGAAGCGGGCATCCGCATGCCGAAGCAGGTCGGACAAGCTGTCAGCATCGTAGGCGCCCTCATATTGGGGCAAGCAGCCGTAGCAGCTGGAATCGTATCCCCCATTATGGTTATCGTCGCTGCTCTAACCGGAATTTGCACGTTTACGCTGCCTCCTACGGCTGTTAACTATGTCATTCGTATGCTTCAGTTCGGAATGACGCTGCTTGCTTCCTTGCTAGGATATGTCGGAGTGATGATTGGAATCATTATGCTCTTGACGTACCTCGCTTCGCTTCGCTCTTTCGGCATACCTTATTTGGGACCTGCTTCACCATTTAAGTTCGAAGAATTAACGGACATTATCGTTCGTAGGCCGCATTCCATGAGCAATAAACGACCCGGATTGTTTCGTTCGATTCAAAACAGGCGATTCTCGGGTAAGCAAAGATGAAAGCAAGAAAATGGTTTGCTGTCGCGGTAATTGTTGTTTGTTTTATTAATACGGGCTGCAAGGGCAGTATGGAGCTTAACGAGCTCCATATTGTACATTCCATTGCCATTGACAAAGGGGAGAACGGTGCGGTTAGATTAACGGCTGAAATTGCGAGGCTGACAACTGGTGGACAACAGCCGAAGGGGATGCAGGAGCGAACGTTTTTTTTATCCACGGAGGGTAGAAGCTTATTCGAGGCCGCCCGTCTCATGAGATCGAAATCGGACCGAACGCTGCTTTGGGGCCACACGTCGGCCATTATATTTAGTGCGGACCTAGCCAGGAGCGGAATTGATAAGATGTTAGAGGATATCCGACGGTTAAGACAATTTAGGAATTCAACTTTAGTATACGTAAAGGAAGGTACTGCCTTTGAAGCGTTAAAAGTATCTATGCCAAACGTATCCATATCTTCTCAAGCACTAAGGGGTTTATCCGAGGGAGGGAACACGACTGCCTTAACCCATAAAACTACTTTCATTGATGTCTATCAAGAATTAATTAACCAGTACAAAGACATAAGCATTCCGTCGGTAGAGATTGTTAGTGACCAGGTAGATAAAAAACTTCAATTGTTGCAGACGAAGGGACTTTTTGCTTTTAAAGGTGATCATCTCGTCGGTTTCTTGCATGTACAGGAGACAAAAGGCTTCCTTCGTGCTTCAGGCCAGATGAATGGTTCTTCCGAATCGATCGGGTGTGGGCGAAAGAAGGAGATGCTGACATTTGAAAACATTAATAACCGCAGCGTCATACATCCTAATGTGGATCAGCAGCTCAAAGCAATTGTCAAAATAGAAATTTATGCGGATCTGAATTTAACTAGTTTACAATGCGCAGATACGAAGATCGATTCGAAAGAGGTAGCCGCTTGGGAGAGAGCGCTAAATGAAAGCATTACCCAAGAGATCGATCGGTTTATCCAATTTTCCAAGAAAAATAAGGTTGATATGCTTGGGATAGGAGAAATGATTCATCGAAAGCAGCCAAAATATTGGCGTAAAATGAAGGATAATTGGGAGGAGTACTATCCGGAAGTGAAATTTGACATACAGGTGCATACGAGAATAGATCATACGAATTTTACTTCTTGAGTCATAAGGCTGGTAGTCATTAAACTGATTACGGCCTTTTATGCGTTAAAAGCAAGCAACGGTATAGGAAACAAAGACCGAACGATGAGACTGAAACGGTACAAGAAAGTGCTATTGGCGAAGGTCCAATAGCCCTATCCTCTCCAGAACCCTCAACAACGCCACGATTAAAGGGTTAGGATTTCCCTCCACACAAAAGCCTGAACACGCTACTCTTTTCCGCCCTATTATCGTCACTAGACATAACAATACGCAACTTCACAAATCCAGCATTGACAGTGGTGGTGTCCTTTATTATACTTTCATTACACACGGTGTGCAGTAAATGATCTTGGTGTAATGCGAAATGAAAATGAGAGGATGGCAAGCACGGATGATAACATCAGAGAAGCCAGCTTCCCGCTCCTGGGTAAAGTGGATTTTAATTCCGGTCTATCTGCTAATGATGTATCCGCTTAAATTACGAAGGTGGCTTTACCGCTATCAGCCAGAACCTGTGGAGCAGTGTTATGGCGAACTAGGGCCGCATCGTAGTAGAAGTGTGGTAATTAAGGAAGAGGATGGGAATCCGCAATACAAAATCTATTGCCCGGAGGAGATGGACGAAGCTTGTCCTGTTATTGTTTGGGGCAATGGGTCGGATGCTCAGCCTGAGAATTATGATGCGCTGCTGCTTCATTTGGCGACTTGGGGCTTTGTTGTAATCGACAGCTATTGCCGTCATACGGGCACAGGCCGAGAAGTTGCAGATACGGTCCGTTATGCCCTGCAGGAGAATGTTAATCCTGCAAGCCCTTTTTATCGCAAGCTGCTGATAGACCGCATTGGTGCAGTGGGTCATTCCCAAGGCGCGACAGGGGTCCTGAATGCAGAGAATTATCTGGATGAGCCGCTTCAGACGGTGGTTACGATTGCGCTGCCTGCTCAGATGTGGTGTGAATCCAAGGATATTTATAAGATCGAAACGCAAACTGCTGCATTATTTTTCATGGCGGGAACACATGACTTTATGATCTCGCCAAAGTCCTCCAATCGGAGTGCCTACGCAGCGGTTCGATCAGGCCAAGCAGCTGTTATGGCGATGACGAGAGCGGCTCATCATCTAGAGAGCATGGGGCAGGGCGGCATGCATAGAGGTTATTTGACCGCATGGCTGCGTTATCGGTTGGCTGATGATTCAGATGCAGCGGCAGCTTTTACTGGAGAGCATCCGGAGCTGTACCGCAATAAAGGCTGGAGCGGTGTCCATTCACAAGGACTGAAGGCTGTTAATTATGAGAGAAGAGGGGAATTAGCATGCAAAGGCTGAAGCGAACATTCTTTTTTATTGTTGCAGTGGCAGTCCTTTCCATTGTCTTTGTCAGCCGTAAGGTTTTCAAAAGACCAAGCCAAAAGAATAGCTTCCGTGATACGAAACCGGGCAAGTGGAACAAGGTAAAGCTTAGCAAGCAGACAATGGCCACAGATGGTTCAACGTTTTGCTTGTATTCTCGCAAAGGCAGCAGCCGAAATTTGATGGTCTATTTCTGCGGGGGCGGGGCCTGCTGGGATGCAGAGACAGCGAAGATCCCGTTGTCCCTGCGTTCTTATCTCAAGTACGGGCAATTTGGCTATTATTTCGCCCGAATTCCGTTCTACATCTTTAATATGCATCGTGGGATCTTCGATCAACGTCCAGACAACCCGTTCTCCGAGTGGAATGTCGTCTTCATTCCTTATGTCTCAGCTGACTTCCATACCGGCACTGCTGCAGTTACTTACAGCGATGAGAAGGGAAAGAAGGTGCGGCATATCCGTCATAATGGCAGGAATAATGTGGAGGAAGCACTGCAATGGGTGTATGCTAATTTCGACACACCGGATAAGCTTCTGATTACAGGCTCCAGTGCTGGTGGGTTTGGTTCAGCCTTCTATGCCAGTGACATTGCGAGCCATTATGCAGATGCAGAAATCTATCATCTCTCTGACAGCTCCTTCCTTGCTTCCGAGCAATGGCCGAGTATTGTAAACAAGCAGTGGAATACTGATTTCACACGCCAGTTCGCATTTCCGATGGAGACCGATATGATTGGGGCGGCGTTCCGCCACAATGCGAAGGCCATGCCTGCTCATGCTGTGCTCATGCATGCTTGTACGATTAATGACAAGGTTCTCACCTCATTCCAGAACCGTCTTAATGGCAAAGGAGACGATATTGACCCGCAAAGTTTGGAGGCATGGAGCCAGCAGTTTCGAGCGGCTACCCGCCAGCTTGACGAACAACTGCCTAATTTTTATTATTTTCTTACAGAATACGGCTATGATAAGGAGAATCACACGACTCCGCATACGCTGCTGCCGATGCAAGCCTTCTATGAGGCTGAGGAGGAAGGGCAGAAATTAGTGGCATGGCTGGATAGCATTATTCACAAGCAAGAACGCAGCTCTCGAGGCACACGCTTCCTGCATAACGATGCAGAAGCGGGCCCGAGTGCTGCCGAAGAGCTCAGCACTACAGGATAGGGGAGCACATGATGAAGCTTAGAGAGAAACAACTGCAGCTTACCAGAGAAATGATTAAAGAGGCGGCGCTGGCCGCCTTTTGCGAGAAGGGGATTGAGGGTGCGGATTTGGTACTCGTTGCTACCCGCTCAGGCGCATCCAGACGTACCTTGTACCATCATTTTAAGGATAAGGAGGAGCTGGCCACTGAAGTGTATGTAGATAATCTGAAGCGCATGTTCGGACGCTTGCTGGTGGAGTTCGATTTTAAATCCCCGCGTGCTTCTATTGAAGCCATTCTCGACAAGTATTTGTGGTTAAGAGAGCACCAGCCAGATCTTCTCTATTATGATTCGCTCTTTAGTGTGTATTACGCCAGTATGGGCAAGAATCCGGCGAAACTGGAGGCATTCAAGGAGCTGATCAGCGAGGAGACACGCTTGTCGATGAGTGCTTTTGCCACTGAGCGCGCAGCCGAAATTCCTAATGATGAGAAGCTGGCTTGGATCGAACGGACGCGAATGATTACACATTTGTACTTCATTTATTTACAAAAGTCTGTCTTGATTTGCCGGCAGAACGGTGACGCAACCAAGGCAGAAGAGCTGGAGCAGAATGCGCGTTATAAGGATTTTTTGCTTAGCCTATGGGAAAAGCAATGAATACACAGCGCAGAATCAAGCTTCGAAATACGATGCGATTCAAACTCATTGTGGGCGTAGCCGCCATTTTGGTTCCGCTCATTGTGCTGCTCAATTTCAACCAATATTATGCCGCTCAAGTAGTACGTAAGCAAGTCGCTGAGAGCAATCAGAGCTTTATCACCCTCTATATGAATCAAATTGATGGACTGCTCGATGAAATCGACAGCTTCTTAATTAACATGGTGGCTTCTGACTCGAACCTGCTGCTGCTGGACCGAAGGCAGCCAGAAGCCGAGACGGCACTGCTAAAGGTACAACTGTCCAAGCAGCTATGGAACGAAAACTCCCGTAATGGAGCAGTGGACGGCTTTTTTATTTATAGCACACTAGATGCAAGCTTCATAGAAGCATTCAGTCCACGCCCATCCTATATGGAAAGAGTAGCGGTATCCGATGAGGTTACCCGTAAGCTGAATGCGTCCCCCACACAGTCTGAGCTTGGGGGGCGTGACTGGCTTGTACGACAGATCGATGGCAGCTATTATATTCTCCGCTTGCTTCAGGCAGCTCCCAACACTTATGTTGGCGCCTGGGTCAAGGCGGACACACTTCTCATTCCGTTTAACCTGATTAATTTAGGCGAGAGCGGTTTTTCGCTATTTTCTACAGAAGCTGGAGAGCCTATGCTGCATGCTGAAGTGGTTCGCGAAAAACAAATTGATTTAAGCTTTGCCTCTGGTGGATATAGCTTATCAGGTGGTCCCGAACGTTATCTGACGGTAGGTGAACGATCCCGGCATGGTGGTTTCCGACTGGTTGCGCTTATACCAGAGCAAGATATTTTGAAAGGTTTTTTCAATCTCTGGAGCTGGAATAGGTTTGTCTCTGTGGGTTCAATATTGCTGATTCCCTTGAGTTTGGTGCTGCTTCGCAAGATGATTTTGCTTCCGATCAGAAGACTGCTATCTGCCATGAATCGAATCGGTGAAGGGCATATGCAAGGGATTCCAGAATCTAAAGCCTCAACCGAAGAATTTCGCGTCGTTAACGATCATTTTAACCAAATGCTTTCCCACATTAGAGAGCTAAAAATCCATGTTTATGAGGAACAATTAAGCAAACAGCAGGCGGAGCTTAGGCAGCTGCAGACAACGATTAATCCTCATTTTTATTTAAATTCCCTTAATATGCTGCACAGTTTGGCTGCTGTACGCAATTATGAATTAATCCAGGAGATGTCGCGCTGTCTCTCGGACTATTTCCGTTACATTTTCCGTAGTCATGTCTCACTCGTCTCTCTCGGGGATGAACTGATGCATATGCGCAATTATATACGTATTCAGGAGCTGCGGTTTCCAGATCAGCTGAGCAGTGAAATTGAGGTGCCATCTTATCTGCTGAACCTCGCTATACCCCCGCTTGTGATTCAAACCTTTGTGGAGAATGCCATCAAGCACGCCTTTACGCTGGAAGCGCCATTCCGGCTATCGATTCATGGAAAGCTGGAATCAGATGGTCAGCTGCCTCGCATTCTACTCGTTATTGAAGATACCGGAGAAGGATTTACCCCAGAGCTGCTGCAGCTCTTAAATGAGAAGAGGAACTTGGAGCGGGAGGACGGGAGCAGGCATGGCATCTGGAATGCTTGGCGCAGACTGGAGCTATTGTATGGCGGAAAAGCCGACCTTACCTTTCGTAATCTTCATTCAGGCGGGGCTCGAGTAGAAGTTCGTTTACCCATGAAGTCATTCCCGGAAGGTGAGGAGGGCACGCCTTGCTGAACGTGCTGATCGTAGATGATGAGATTCATTTTGTGAAAGCGGTTAAAAAAATGGTGGACTGGTTGCAGCTTGGTATTTCCAACGTTTATGTCGCTTACAATCCGACTGCGGCGGAGCGGATTTTTGAGGTACAGGAGATTCATATTCTGCTATGCGATATTGAAATGCCGCAGCGGAGCGGACTAGAGCTGCTGAAGTGGATGCGGGAGAAGGGAATTCGCACCGTTCCTGTGCTGATGACCTGCCATGCGGATTTTCATTACGCCCAAGAAGCTGTACGTCTGGGCTGCTCCAATTATTTGTTGAAGCCGCTGACCAAGGAAGAGCTGGAAGCCGCACTGTGCAAGGCGGCAGACGCTGTGAAGCGCGAGCAAGAACTGGCGGATGCGCAGCGGGTTAAGAACTGGTGGTCGCGGCAGCAGGATATAAATCGTGAGCGCTTCTGGCTGGATGTTCTGAATGAAACCATTCCGGCAGTGAGTGAGATTTTTGCAGAGGAAGCGGCGGCAAGGCAAGTATCTCTCCCTGCGGACTCCTTGGTTCTGCCAGTGTTAATGATCATACGTGGTTGGCAGCAGGAATTCCTGGTCAGAGATCGGAAGCTGCTGGAATATGGGCTCAAGAACGCAGGCAAAGAGATGCTGGGAAGGCTTACGTTAGGCAGTGTCGTTGTACCTGCCGGGAATGACGCTTGGTTGCTGATTATGCCTGTGGAACAGGAACAGCTAGAGAACGAACTTGCCATTATGTGTAGCCGCTTGGTTGAGTTTTGTCGTGTACATTTATACTGTGAATTATATTGCTATGGGGGACGACCAGTACAAGGATATGAACTCCCTGCTCTGCTGGCTCAATTACACAATTTAGACAGAGATAATGTGACCGGAATCCATTATGTTGCTCTGAATGAGGCAAAGCGTCTTGCAGCAGCGCCTCCAGCTCTGCCAGATATGAGTGGCTGGGCAGCGATGATGAGGCAAGGCGTGAAGGAGCGGCTGCTGGAAGAAGCGAGAGCTTGCATCCATGGACTGCGGGATCATAGGGGAATAGATGGCGATTATTTGCGTGCGCTGAAGGAGAATTTTTTGCAAATGGCCCATGCAGTCCTGCAGCAGCAAGGGGTACAGGCACATCTCATGTTCTGTGATGAGGAGAGCCTGCATCTGGCAGAAGCAGCATCCCGCTCGCTTACCGATCTGGAGCGCTGGCTTGCCCATGTCATTATGAAGGCTGTGAATACCACACATCCGTCCTCGATTAGCGATGTGATTGAAAGGGCGACACGCTATATTGTATCCAATCTGGATCAGAATCTGTCCAGAGAAACGACAGCGAACCACGTATACTTGCACCCGGACTATTTGACCCGCTTATTTAAAAAAGAGCTGTGCTGTACGATTCCAGAGTATATTTTGCAGGAGAGAATCAAGCTGGCTAGGCAGCTGCTTATTCATTCTGAGCTTCCTGTAAGCGCCGTGGCGATGGCTACGGGCTATTCGAACTTTTCTCATTTTGCAAAGTTGTTCAAGGCTCAGTCAGGCTTAAGCCCAATCGAGTTTCGCCAGCACCAACGAGGTGCCCCCCTTGCAAAGTCGAAATGACGTCAGTCAAAGGTCGAACCTGAAGCAGAGGATGTGGTCCTCTTCCCGCTATAATGGCAAGAGAAAGCCAAATGATCAAGCCAGGGGGAAAACAAAATGCGCAAGAAGACATGGTTATTCGCAAGTCTAGTGAGTCTATCGCTACTCATATCAGCATGTGGTTCGAATGGAAATTCAGGCGGATTGGCGAAAGATCCGGTTAACAGCCCCGGAACAACAGGTGAGGAAGCATCGCAAAAGATCGATGAATTGAATGTCGCATTTCTCAGTGTTACCGGCACGCCACCGGATATGAAGGCTGTAGAGGATGAGATTAACAAGATAACAAAGGAAAAAATCAATGTAACGGTTAATCTGATGCCAATCAATTACGGCGCTTATGCCCAGCAGGTTAACTTAATGCTGACGAGCAATGAGAAGCTGGATCTGATTGTCGTTGGATCACCGTTTGGATTTAGCTCCCAAGTGTCCAGAGGACAGCTGTTGCCGCTTGATGAGCTGCTGGAGAAGAATGGGGAAAATATTCGCAAGGCGCTTGACCCGGACTACTTGAACGCTAGTAAGGTAGATGGAAAGGTTTACGGCGTCACGCCTGTGAGAGACTTGGCAACAGCCAACGGATTTACAATGCGCAAGGATCTTGCAGATAAGCATGGAATCGACGCGAGTGCGATTAAAACACTGGATGATGTAGAAGCAGCGCTCAAAATCATTAAATATAATGAACCAGACATTACGCCACTAATTCCTAGCGGAGCAGGCTTCTCCTTTCTGACCAGCTACAGCTGGCATGATGGTCTTAGCAACGGGATGGGCGTGCTACCAGGCTACGATAATGGTCTGAAGCTTGTTAATAGCATCGAGTCTCCGGAATATGCAGCGCTCCTGAAACGGATGAGGAACTGGTATGAAGCGGGTTATACGTTGAAAGATGCAGCAACCAACAAGTCGAGTCAAATCGAATTAATGAAGGCTGATAGAGCTTTTGGTTATCTCTCTAAGCTGAAACCGGGATTTGATGCGCAGGAGTCCAGATCCATTGGCAAGGAAATGATTAGTGCAACCTTGTCTAATCCTGTATCCATGACAGATCATGTGCTGAACATTATGTGGGGGATTCCGCGTCAAGCTAAGAATCCGGTGGCATCTATGAAGTTTCTGGATCTGATGTATGGGGATGCTGAGCTTGTTAATCTACTGGATTGGGGTATTGAAGGCAAGCATTATGTCAAAGTGTCCGATCATGTCATCAAATACCCAGAAGGCGTCACGATGCTGACGAACGGCTACAATTTAAATATGAGCTGGCTGTTTGGCAACCAGTTCCTCTCTTATGTATTTGAGGGTGAAGACCCAGATATTTGGCAGAAGATGAAGGAATTCAATGAGCAGGCGGTTAAATCCAAGGCGATGGGCTTTACGATGAATCCGGAGTCGGTCAAAACAGAAATAGCGGCAGTATCCAACGTCATCGCGCAATATTATCTCGTTCTGGAAACAGGCTCTGTGGACCCAGATAAGGTTTTGCCGCAATTTATTGAGAAGCTGAAGGGCGCAGGAATCGATAAGGTTATTGCGGATAAGCAGCGCCAGCTGGATGAATGGGCGAAAGCAGAGGGTGTGCAATGAGTCGTAAACTTCATGAATTGCTAAAAGGTGAGGAACGGAATTATATTCTTCCGTTTTTCTGGCAGCGCGGAGAAGAAGAGGCGGTCATTCGTGAGGAGCTGTCTCGTATACGGGAAGCGGGCATCCATGCCGTATGTGTGGAATCCCGTCCCCACCCTGATATGCTTGGTCCACAGTGGTGGAAGGATATGGATATCATTATGGATGAAGCCCGGAAGCATGGCATGCAAATTTGGGTCTTCGACGATGATCACTTTCCGACAGGACACGCAGCAGGTAAGGTGAAGGACGCGCCGCTGGAACACCAGCGGCAGTTCCTCTCAGAGCGTCGAATTGATGCACGCGGTCCCGATTCTGAAGCTTCATTCCTGCTGCGCCCCTGGTCGGTGCTAGATGGAGCAAGACCTGTCGGTGCTGCTGCAGCTAGGCGTGATCCAGTTACGGGCGAGCTGGATGGGGAGTTTATTGCAATAGATCTCGATGCTTCAGTGCAAGACGGGGTTCTTTATTGGCCTGTGCCGGAAGGCTACTGGACGATCTGCTTGTTCGTCGTCACCAGGGAAGGCGGGGATGATCGCCGCAAAGATTATTTGAACCCGATCGTGCCGGAATCGACGCAGATTCTGATCGATACAATCTACGAAGCCTATTACGCACGATACAAGGATGATTTTGGCGTCGCATTCGCAGGTTTCTTCTCGGATGAGCCTGGCTTCTATAACAGCAAAGCATCGTACGATTATGCTTCGGGACTTGGCGATGCCAAGATGGCTCTGCCGTGGCGTTCCGATTTGCTGGAGCTGCTGGAAGCAGAATACGGTCAGAACCTGCGGCAGCATCTGCCTCTGCTCTGGCATGAGGGAGGAACTCAGACGTTTGCTGTGCGCTACGCCTACATGAACGTAGTGAGCAAGCTGTATGCGGAGCACTTCAGCAGGCGGATTGGAGACTGGTGCCGAGAACGCGGCGTAGCCTATATCGGCCATCTAATGGAGGACAATAATGTACACGCCAGACTGGGCTGCGGAGCAGGGCATTTCTTCCGTGCGCTGGAGGGGCAGGACATGTCTGGTCTGGATGTCGTGTTATGGCAAATTGTACCCGGGTTTGATGAAATGTCTTTCTCATGGATGGGTGGGAAGACAGACAGCGTCTTTTTCCATTACGGGATGACCAAACTAGCTACTTCACTGGGACATATCGACCCTAGGAAGCAAGGAAGAACCTTTTGCGAAATCTTCGGCGCTTATGGCTGGGCGGAAGGGCTGAAGCTGATGAAGTGGCTGACCGACCATATGCTGGTTAGAGGCGTCAATCATTTTGTGCCGCATGCTTTTTCTCAGAAAGAGTTTCCTGACTGGGATTGCCCGCCGCACTTCTATGCCAGAGGGTATAATCCGCAGTTCAGGTATTACCGACTGCTTAATGACTATACGAACCGGGTATGCCACTTGTTGAATGACGGGGAGCATATTGCGAGTGCTGCTGTACTATATCACGCTGAGGCTGAATGGTCCGGGGAATACATGCTGTTCCAGGAGCCGGTGAAGCAGTTAATGCAGAGCCAAATCGACTGCGATGTGCTGCCGATCGATATCTTGGTTTCTTCGGAAGTTATCGATGGGGAGCTAGCGGTGCACAAAGAACGCTATAGCTGCCTAATCGTACCTTATGCCGAGGCGCTGCCAATAGAATGGCTGGATAAGCTTACTGAGCTCGCATCAGCTGGTTTGTCTATTATCTTCATTGATGCATTGCCAGTAAGAGCGAGCCAATCTGTACCATGCGAGGAAGTGCTGAAGAAGCTGGCGGCTTACCCTCAGGTTACTATAACTCCATTGAAGCTTCTGGCAGAGACGCTTATCGACCGAGGGATGAATGAGCTGGTGCTCAGGGACAAACAGCCTTATCTACGAGCCTACCAGTACCGTCATGATCAATTGGAAGTTCTTATGCTGTTCAATGAGAATCCAGATCAGCCGATTGAGACTAGCATTACGCTCCCAGGCTCTGGTGTATGGCTTCGTTATGACGCCTTCACTAACAAGGTGGATCACGTAGGGGCAGGAGAAAAGTATCAGCTTGATTTGCGACTGAGCGCTTATGAATCACTAATTTTGCTTCGTGTACCGGATGGAGAAGAGGGGAATCTACCGGCACCAATAGGCCAGTGGCAGCGTGCTCCACTTGGGACAGATTTGAGCTTGCATGCCAGTGCGGATCGTGCTTTATCCAGACGTTTGATTGAGAATGTCCAATGGAGCATTTCCCTCTCTACAGCCAAAGAATATCCAGCGTTCACACCTTGGGGGACCATGAAGGAGCTGCGTAATATGAGCTCACGCGACCTGTTGCCGAGATTTTCTGGCACGATGAAGTATGAGTGTGTTGTAACTGGTGAATTAACTGGTGAAATAACTGACCCGATATGGCTGGATCTGGGGCAGGTTTATGAGATTGCACAGGTGTGGGTCAATGGTCAGGATGTGGGTGTGAAGCTGTGTGCGCCTTATGTATGGAATATCGCTTGCTATTGGAAGCAAGGAGAGAATGAAGTGACTATTGAGGTGACCAATACACTAGCGAAGAATCAGCAGGACTGGTTCTCCAAGTTCGTCCAGCAGGAGCCCTCTGGCTTGCTGGGTCCAGTTAACATTATTGGTTCATCTGCGATCAGCCAGGGAAGCGGGGAGTAATATGGAACAAACCTATCGGCCCCGCCGGAAGAGCAGTGTGCGAAAGTACTACGTACTGCTGCTTATGATGATACCGGGGCTTGTCTACTTGCTCATCAACAATTATTTGCCGATGTTCGGGCTAATTATCGCTTTCAAGGATTACAATTTTGCGAAGGGACTACTCGGCAGTGACTGGGTTGGCCTGAAAAATTTTGAGTATTTATTCAAAACGCAGGATGCGTATATCATTACACGCAATACGATATTGTACAATTTTTGTTTCATCATCTTAAATACTGCTTTTGCACTGGGAATTGCAATTGCACTGAATGAAATTCGCAGCCGCTTTATGTCGCGGTTTTACCAGAGTGTATTACTGTTGCCCCATTTGATATCGATGGTTATCGTAAGTTATTTGGCCTATTCCCTGCTCAGCATGGAGACTGGATTTATTAACAAAACCATTCTTTCCAGTCTGGGGATAGAGGGTATTTCATGGTATAGCGAATCGCAATATTGGCCATTCATTCTGACGATTATCAGCTTATGGAAAGGCGCCGGGTTCTTATGCGTCATCTATCTGGCTGCGATCATCGGGATTGATCCGGAATATTATGAGGCAGCAAAACTAGACGGGGCTTCCAAATGGCAGCAAATTCGCTATATTACTCTACCATTATTGTATCCGATTATCATCATGATGACCTTGCTTGCCATCGGCAAAATTTTCTATTCTGATTTCGGTCTATTTTATCAAGTTCCACTCGGGTCTGGGGCACTGAATGATACGACACAGGTTATCGATACCTATGTGTACAGGGCTCTTATGAATTTAGGCGATATTGGAATGTCTTCGGCAGCGGGGCTATATCAGTCCGTAGTCGGCTTTATACTGGTACTGTTATCGAATTACGCGGTGCGCAAATTCAACAAGGACAGCGCATTGTTCTAAGGCGTGGGACTGGAGTGTAGAAGCATGAAAACGATCAACAAGGGAATATGGCTTCATCTTCCGATGATGGCCCTGGCGGTGGCCTGCGTGCTGCCGTTCCTGCTACTTGTAATCTCATCGATCTCCGATGAGAGCTCAATTCTGCGGCAGGGATATACCTTCTTTCCGGATCAATTGGGATTGGGCGCTTATAGCTATCTGTGGAATCACTCGGAGCAGCTCGCCCGTGCTTATGGAATCACGGTGTTTATTACGGTCTTCGGCACGGCAGCAAGTCTGCTGATGACCTCGATGCTTGCTTACCCGATGTCCAGACAGGGAGTACCTTTACGTAACGGAATTGCATTTTTTGTATTTTTCACGCTGCTATTCAACGGTGGACTTACACCAACCTACTTGGTTTATGTCCAATACTTCGATATTAAAAACACCATAATGGCCTTGATCGTACCAGGCTTGCTCATGAATGGCTTTAATGTGCTCCTAATGCGGACATTCTTCATGACGACGATCCCGCCGGCACTTATCGAGGCGGCGCAAATCGACGGATCAGGAGAATTCAAAATATTCTGGAAAATAATTGTGCCGCTATCGATGCCGATTGTAGCTACAGTAGGATTGATTCAGACGATTATTTATTGGAACGATTGGTTTAATGGGATGATCTACGTGACTGATTCCAGGCTGTTCAGCGTACAGAACATATTGAATCGAATGCTAACCGACATCCAGTTTCTGACGGAGAGCAAGTTTAGTGCTCAGCTAGGTGAGGCTGGAGCTAACTTGCCGAGTACGACGGTGAAGATGGCGATTGCTGTGATCGGTGTTCTGCCGATTATGGTGATGTATCCCTTTTTCCAAAAGTATCTTATCAAGGGGATTACGATTGGTGCAGTGAAGGGGTAAGGGTGTAGGGTTAAGGTGGATGAATAAATGAAACAAGTGAAAATAAAGGATTCCACCAATTGAATCAGGTACTTTCCCACAGGTGTATTAGAACGGTCCACCTTTTTATTCGGATATTTCAAAAGGCCCTTCGATTGTCTCCTTTGTGGAGGTCAAACATCCACGATATTTCGGGCTATTAGATGAATTTGAATATGGCGTGGGAAGCAGTCACGAAATTGTGAAATCAATGGCTTGATCAAAGAACGTATGCTATGGGCAATAACGGGTGAAGCTGACCATGAGGAGGTATCAATAATTGGTAGAGCGAGGTGAGGACATAGCAATCAGAAGAAGATGAGTCTAGGTATTTATCGCTGGAGACAAATTTAAAACGAATATAGATCTGTTCCATCGGATTAGGATCTTGATTGTTAATTTATAAGGTGGATGGATAATAGAATGATTGAAAACCAAAAGAATCGATGCGGAGCTCGAATGCGTGCTGGACAAAAATAAGGAATTAAGAAATGCAAGCGACAAATTTCATTGTTCTTGACTGATCAACAGCGGGAAGCACTAGAGATGGAAGCCAAGGCAGAAAACAGCAAACTTGGACCTTCATGAATAAGAGGGAAGAAGCTTATGTTAATGAACTTAAGAGTTAGCAAATCATAATGAACTAGAAAAAAATAGCGAGTAGACCTTATTGGTTTACTCGCTATTTTCGTTTTTAAGCTATCTCATTGTTTATTTTTTTAATTAAAGTGCTAAAATTCAAAAATGGTAAAATCAATCGTTTTTGATTCTCCAGCAGGCTAGTGTAATTTTAATGCCAGAGATGCCTTGCTGTTATTGAGGGTGAGACTGAAGTGGAAGAAACTTATTAGTAATGTGGTTGTTTTAATGGCCAACTTGATGATGACGAAGTATCTAAGTGAATCCGATATTTCTACAGTTCAATCCCTGAATGGGAAAGAAGCAATCACGTTTGTTGAGTCTACTCTATTATTACTACCTGCGAAGGAAGAACAGCTTCTTTTAGAAAGTCGAGACCGGAGTAAATGAAATATTCAAACCAGTGATTTTACCGCAAATTTATTGGCTATGCTTCGCGGCATAATTGTCGAGTTTTTGCAGGAACGAGCCGATTTTCCTTTCTGATGCAAGCGCCCATTGCAACCAGCTTGTAGTTAAAGGAAACCTCTCAAAAGGAGATAGCACCAAGTACGTAGTGTACGGAAACCGTAACCAGACTTGAATAAGTTCATAATCGGTTTTACTCAGTTTCGCTACCTTGCGGTAACCTGTCAGAATAGCTTTAGCAATCGCGAAATTCCAATTGTAATCTTTGCACGAATTATAGATGACTCGAAACAGGTCGTAGGCGCGCAAATCGACGTGCAGCGTTTCGAAGTCGATAAGATATGTTCCTTTTTTATTTAGAATAAAATTGCTGGGCCCTCCATCGCCGTGTGATAGTACTCCGTTTTGGCGTGGACTACGGCAATAAGCTCGATATCCGCTGCTTCGCAGCAGCGCTCCCGCTTGGCTCGAATAATGCAAAATTTCCGAGCGGTGCTGTTGTACAAAGCGGTTAATCGGAGGACTGAAACCATTTCTAATCGCCTTGGTAATCTTTTTTTGTAGATTCCGTTGCCGATAACGAAGAGTAGAGTGCCATGATCCGATCCTGCTATGAGCGATTTTACCTTTAAGTCCGGTACGTCCAGCCAAATGAAATTGTGCTAAGGCGACGCCGCATGCTCGCATATCGCTTAAAGAACGGGGAGAAGGCTCTCTCCCTGAGATCCATGGTGTAAGTACGTAAGGCTCTCCTTTTTGCGAGATTACATAAAGCCTTCGTCCTTCTGGCATTTGTGGATTGCGCCAAGCAAGAAGTGGTCCGCTATTTTGGACACGTCGCAGTACTCGATCGGTCCACTGCAAACGCGCAAGCTGCTTTGGCATTCGTTTCAAGCTGAATATTTTCCCGCTAGGTGTTACAACCCGATAAACTCCTTTCCGAATTTTCTTTATTCTGCTTGCCTTTATTCCAAATCGTTCTGCGATACTAGAAATCGGTTGCTCACTCAAGGCGAATTCACCTTCCTCAGTTTCATATATAGTGATTTGTAGCGGCGAGCGATTGAAGGCCATCTATAACGAGCGGCAGTCAAATGGGCGTTGGTCAGACGCTGCTTTTTCTTCTCCGGATTTTTCCACAGCGCTGCAATTGCATCGGCGATAGTGGAGCTATCAACGGAATGAATAACTTGGGCATTCCGAGTGTTCACAAATTCCTTTAGCCCGCCAGACAATGTGGATACAAGTGGTACACCGTTTGCCATCGCTTCGAGCGCGACAAGGCAGAACGACTCTTTTTTGCTCGGAACAACAACGGCCCCATAAGTAGCGTACATCCGCTGTACCGCATCGTTCGGTTTCTTTTTAATCCAATGAATTCGTTCAGCAATGCCATATCGCTTTGCGAGGGCATGTAGACTATTTTGATAAGCCACTGAGCCGCTTCCGACGATTGTTAAACTAACATTCTTGTGATTGTGGTTTAACAAAGCAACAGCTTTGATTAAAGGGTTAATGCCTTTCGAAGGAAGAAGTCTTCCGACATAGAGCAATTTGGTAGGAGAACCTTTAGTTTGCTTCGACTTGGCTTTCACACCGTTAGGAATGACGGTTATACTGCCTTGTTTACGTGGATTCAGCCGCTTGATTTCATTTGCTTGCCACCTGCTCGGAACGACGATCCGTTTCGCGGTGAGAAACAGTTTGGCTTGGTTTTTTCCTGATGATGAAGTGATTCCTTTTGAAGCCATTGAATGGCATGTATAAATAATAGGAATACGGTACAAGCTTCCTGCTGCCAAAGCAACTGCGGCGAAATCCGTACTATGAACATGAATGAGGTCTGGTTTGCCGGAGCCCATGGCTACTGCAGCCCGCAGAACGGTACTAGCTTTGAACGCTCGAGTGTAATGACTATAGTAACGTAAGTTTTTGGGAATCCTAACGATTCGCAGTCTGCCGTTAGGGTTTGAAAACGAAAGTTGCTTAGAGTCACTGGAGCATAACACCATAACTTCTACATCGAGCTTGCTCAGCATTTTAGTCAAATTGGTTGCGACAATACCGAGTCCCCCAACAATATTTGGATGAAATTCATTTGTCATGACCCATACTTTAAGTTTCCTTCTACTTTTCATTAGAGTCCTCCTTTCACATTAATTTTTATAAAACGAGCCCAAAGAATGGACTTGCTCATTAATGATATTATATGAGTTAACGAATGTAGGTTACGCAATTAATAGACTTTGTTGTTGTTGAGGAAGCTGATTGTTTCTTCACGTTTTTCGTCGCGTTCTCTCATCGTGTCTCTCATTGCTACTGTGGACGTTGCAATCACAAGAGATGATGTCCAATAAATGAAAAGCACAAAAATCGTACCTAGGTTATTGCGTGTTTTTTAATTCGCCTCCTGTATTGATTTCCATGTAGAGTATGTACTGATAGAACTTAGTGATTGGATGTTTGTTCTGGTATGATACTAGCCGTTTATAAAAGGCTAGGACAATGTGTGTGAACGTACAGTTTTGCATTGCTTGAGAAATCAAACGTTTGTACCGGAAGGTTATGTTGCTAAACAATCACATCCCAATTTTTAAACGCTATGTAGATTACGTGCGGATGATGCTTTGGGATTGGACGTTTTCTCTGCAGTGATGAGTGACCAGATTGAATATTGAAGCTCTAGATATGAATTTTAGAACACAAAAGACTCAAACTATGGGCCTTCTGGATAGATATTTCTTCTCTTCTATCATTGCGGCCGAGGACACCTCAACTACAAGCAATAATCACTAATAGAATGAAAAACACCAGAATCGTACCAAGGTTATTGTGCATTATTCAATTCGTCTCGTAGCGTTTTTACCACCATATATAATATGTATTTATAGAATGTAGTGATTGGATGTTTGTTCCTGAATGATACTAAGGTTATCGGAGCTATCATAGGGTTAATAGTGAAAAGTATATTAATACGAATCTAATGAGGGTATTCCAAATCAAAGGCTATTTCATAAAGCATTATTAAGCGAAATGCTAATTTAAACAACCTTATCAGCTGTCTTTTTTGCATTCTCGGAATATATGGCGGTTAATGAGGTATTCACTGAAAATGCGAAATCTGCGATGATTTCTTCAATTAGACCAACAGCTCATACTCTTTATTATAACTTATATATTATGTACTAAATTTAATATATAACTTTTAAAATATCCTAAGTATAATGAACACAAATATCTAGGCATGGTATTAAAAAATAGGAAATGGAGGCATTACTCCATGCTTGCCTTCAAAAAAGTGTGAAGTTGGGAAATAAAAGCAACGGCGGGTCTATGGATCGACAGGCCAAGACTACTACTATAAGCATAGATCTTCACCTGTTGACTAAAAACGAACTTCAAATAATTTAGAAGAGTGGGGAATCGTATGAGCAAAACTTTTGTGAATCCATTACTAGTGCATGGCGCGGATCCTTGGATGTATAAACATGAAGATGGAAGCTATTATTTCATGGTTACAAGAAGGAATCGTCTAGACCTATGGAGATCAGACGATATTACGAATATCGCCAACGGTGACAAAAAAACAATCTGGATCCCGGAAGAGACCGGAATTAACAGTAATAATCTTTGGGCTCCAGAAATTCATTATATTAACAAAAAATGGTATGTATATTATACGGCGAATGATGGGGGCGGGGACAGTACTCGTAAAATATTCGTCCTTGAGAATGAGGAAGAAGACCCTTTTGAAGGAACCTGGACGGATAAAGGATTTATTAATACAGAATATGCAGGCTTGGACGGTACGGTATTTGAACATATGGGCAGTCTTTTTTTCCTATATGCAGGATATGGCCATTTTCCGGAGTATGGGTCTGCAATTTATATGGCAAAAATGATCAATCCTTGGACATTAGAAGGAGAAAACGTCCTGCTAAGTGCACCAACGGACCCTTGGGAAATGCAAGGTGGTATGGCGATTAATGAGGGCCCTGTCATTTTGAAAAATAACGGGAAGATTTTTCTTGTGTTCTCGGCTAGCACTTGTTGGTCTGATGACTATTCACTAGGTTTGCTGACGTGCTCTGAACAGGATAATTTGATGAATCCAAAATCTTGGATAAAAACCGAAAGTCCAGTATTCCAAAAGAGCTTGGAAAACGAAGTGTTTGGGCCAGGGCATAATAGTTTTGTTAAGTCACCTGATGGCAAGGAAGATTGGATAATCTACCACGCTATTTCAGTATCAGGAGCAGGAAGTGCGCATAGAAGTACTAGAGCACAAAAATTCGGATGGGATGAACAAGGTAATCCCGATTTCGGAATTCCGGTCCCAATCGATCAGCCAATTGATGTGCCTTCTGGCGAATAATGAAATCGACTCAAATTTAGATAGGAGAGAGATAAAATGATGCGTTTGGCGCTATTTGGAGATTTGCATTTTTTTGATAACAAATTTGTGCAAGGAAATGAAGAACTGTTAAGGGCTAAAGAATGTTTCTATGAAAAATATTTGCAAAAGCTATTCGAAATCGAGGCGGATTTACACATCTCCCTTGGCGACTTGACCCACATGGGAACGGAGGCAGAATTCGAAAACGTATATCAGTATATTCGTAGCTCCGGTGTATCGTTTCGACAAGTACTAGGGAATCACGATGCATATGAATTACCTAAAACAAAACTTCAATCTTTGATTGATCAACCATTAAACGATGTATTTGAAACAAGTGAAGCCCTGTTCGTGTTTGTTGATTCTACTAGAGAAATGGACCCGCAAGATTATAGCGGTCATCTTAATCCGGAACAATTGGAATGGTTGGAAGCACAAATGCTCGTTTCTCCATCTAAGCCAATCTTGGTTTTTGCCCATCATCCCCTATATAACACGACAACCGGGTCACTGGATGAGAAGATGCATATTGATCCTACGATTGATATGCGAGCCATATTACAAAAAAGACAAGGAAACTGTTTTTACTTCAACGGCCACAATCACGTACACTCCATTGTAAAGGAAGGGCAATGGAACTTTATTCAAACTGCTGCAGGCTTGTGTCATCCTTCCATACGCATCGTGGAAATCGATAAGTCTGAAGTTCGCACCCGAATTATAGCCATCGAGGATGAAGAATTAGTAAGAGCTGCGCAGGTTTTATATGAAAAATTACCTCTGTATCATCGGCCATTAAATGCATATGGGCAAAACGCGGATCGGGATCAAATCATGATGTTTTAGTGGTACAAACTAAAAAGATCGCTCTGGAGTGGAGGCAAGGCAATGAATGATGCTCTGGCAGGCGCCGTGTCAGATATCGTACGTCATTTCAAACTATACTACGAAGCGTATGTGCGAATCGTCCTAAGTGCGCTTGTCGGTTTAGCCGTTGGCTGGGACAAGGAGACCAAGAGCAAGCCTGCTGGCTTGAAAACATATATGTACGTCTGCGTAGCTTGCTCCTTAATTACGCTGATTTCCATTCACAGCGTCGGCATTCTAAGTGGTCAATATCCAAACACGATGATGGACCCTATGAGGCTGGCCGCTCAGATTGTGGCGGGGCTCGGTTTTCTCGGGGCGGGTGTTATTCTGAAAGATGGATTGAAGGTGAAGGGATTAACTTCGGCGGCGGATTTGAATCTGACAGTTAAGAAATACTAGAATTTGCTTGCAGATTCTGCTGTTTACTTTATCAGCCGAATGCCTATTCATAAATTCATAATAGTGGAGGAAAAGACTATGAAAATCAGAGGTGTAGCGCATAGGGGTTATCCGGTGAAATTGCCGGAAAACACATTATCTTCGTTTCAGGCGGCCATTAACTTGTCCTTTACCCACTTGGAGCTGGACGTCCATTTGACTAAGGACGGCGTGCCCGTGCTGATGCACGATTTTGCCATTGACCGTATGACGGACGGGCAAGGTTTGATCCGGGATTATACGTTGGAGGAATTGAAAAGGTTCCGTGTGAAGGAAATAGAAACGATCCCGACGCTGGAGGAAGCGATGAAATTGCTCAAGGGCAACATTTCTGTGCTTATCGAATTAAAGCAAACTGGAGACCGGTATCCAGGGCTGGAAGAAGCCGTGCTGGATGTTGTTCGCCGTACGAATACATCGGACCAATCGCGGATTATCAGCTTCGACCATTTTTCCATAGCACGTACTAGAGAACTTGATCCTAATATTGAATTGGGAATGATTTGCGGTGGCAGTATGCCTTACGTTTTCCCGTTTATGAAGGAGATCCGCTGTACGTATCTTGGGGTGCATAAACAATTTATGACGCCGAAATATGCGGAAATGATTGCGGAGCACGGCATTGAATCCGGCCCTTGGCCGATTGATACGATTGAGGATATGGAGTTAATCGCAAAAAAATATCCGACATCTCTGGTTACAACTGACAATCTGGAGCTTTGGGCGGATTTCTACCGCAAACATCCCGAATTACACATATCTTAAAAAGACGTTTACAAGCACATGAATAACATAGTTAACTGTTTAAAGGATAACCTTTTTGATGAAGGTTGTCTTTTTTTAGGCTTAATCACTTGCACACGCTCTATACACTTGGTTTACTTTCTTACCTCTGCAGTCCAATTTGCAAAGACCTCTCTCCATTGAACACTGTTAAAGAAATCGTCAACGGATTGGTTGTCGGAATCCCAATCAATAAATATGTTGAGAGGTGTGATTCCACCAGCCCAAACGCCATTATTGACGTCAGTTCCTTTCTCTCTAACTAATAATATTGGAATTCCGAATTGAAAAGCCATGGCAGGCTCGATTTGAGAGAAAGTCGATCCTTCCCAGAACGGAGTGCTCGATGGCGGCTGCCCCACATTGGATTGAAGAATTTCAACAAAAAATTTGCGGAAGTTGATCGCGAGCAACCCGTAGCTTGAAAAAACCAAGCGTCGTATATTCGTGAGGATGCTCTCTGGATATTGTTCGCTTACAGGCAATGTGCGGGGAAAAAGCAATGCATCTTCAATTTCCGTAATAAGACGATTCAGAAATTGTCCTTGCAGGTCATTTACTGAGTTTGTTGTACTCAAAAATATAGGAATTCGAAAAGCGCGATCTACGCATGCATCGATAGCCGATATTGTGCCCATTTGATTATCGGAGGGCTTAGAATTTGAGGAGGAGGTCCTTAAATTACCGCGGACGGGAGGATGCTCTCTTACAATGCTTACGGGTGAAAGTTTTTTCATGGAAAATTGCTGTGCTTTATCCTTAGTTGTTTTTGTATTGCTCAATTCTCACATCTCCAATGCCCAAAGAATCATGATATTCAGCGCTAGTCTATGCGCATTCGCCCATTTGTGTTACTAGACACTCACGAGGGGGAGAGGAGGTGGGATGACAGCGAAAAAAAATATTGACTTAAAAATGATTAGGTGCCATACTACATTTATGACGAACGATAAAAATGTAATGATGGATAGTCAAGCTGTTCCTTCACTTGTCCAAACGAAACGTCAGATTGAGCGCTACGGGTTGAACGTCGATGCGCAAGCCGTACTTGTCGCGTCTAGGCTGATGGCCGCTGGAGCCAAGCTTGAACATGCCGCGGAAATTCATTTTTCCAGATTCGGTTTGTCCACAGGCCGGTATCGTTTATTAGCGGATCTTGAAGATCATCAGGGCGAAGAGCTGCCCTCGCAATTAGCGGAGCATCTAGGCGTAACGCGTGCTACCGTGACGGGGCTTATCGACAATCTCGAACGGGACGGTTACGTATCCCGCCGGACCAGTTCGGCGGATGGCCGTCAGAAGTCAGTCATCTTAACTGAGAATGGAGCGAGCAAGCTTCGCGACATGGCTTCAGAGCACTTCGAGAGACTGGAAGCGATGGTCCGCTTGCTTACGGTCGAGGAGCGCAGTGTATTTCTCGATTTGTTAGGCCGGGTGACGCAAGGCATGTCAGCATTGAGCGACGAGCCGGGCGCATCCAAGGAAAATGGTAGCATACAGAAAGGGTAAAACGGGCTAGTCATGCTAGCCCATATTTACCGCCATATAGTTAGGTGCCTAATTATATGGCGATATAAACAGTTGCAGCAAATCTTGGAAGAAAGGGGTGACAACATGAACAATGTGAAGCATTCGCACAAAACAGATCCTGCTTATAGCCTTGCATCGGAGGGTCCCGAGTTGAAAGGTTTTGTGCTATGGCGCGAAGTACTGATGGCCTATGTTTCGCCCGCCGTCATGGCAGGCATCGGGGGACTGATCACAGGCGACAAGAGTCTTCAGATCGCTGCGTTAACCACAATTGGGGGAACGTCCGCGCTGATCGCATGGCTGTTGGGGCTTTGGCTGCGTAAACGGGGGAGAAGCAAACGATGGGTTGTTGGACCGCCTCGTTTGCTAGTCGTTGTCATGTTCGCGATAATCTGCGCTTCGCTCGGCTTTTACGCAGCATGGGTGACGAACAAAGTGCCGGATACAGTTCGTTTGAGCGACTATTCGATTTGGTTTGATCGCATATGGATCGATTTTCCATTATCCGGCACGATTGCAAGCACGATCATAACATGGCGTTGGCGCAAGGCGTTGGAAAAAAATGATACGTTAAACGGAGGAGATAGAAGATGATAGCGATTATTGGAGCAACAGGCACGATAGGGAGCGAGCTTTTGAAACGTTTGGCCGATCTTGGGGTGCCCGCTCGGGCGCTCAGCAGGGAACCGGAGATGCTGCGCAACCGGCTCGGAGATGCAGGTAAATCCACGATCGAGGTGGCAGGGGCAGATGCCGCCGATCCCGAATCGCTTCGCCGCGCGTTTGCGGGAGTAAAGCAGCTCTTCATGACCATATCCAACAGCCCGAGACAGGTCGAGATGGAAATGACGATCATTCGCCTCGCCGCCGAAGCCGGCATCGAGCATATCGTCAAAATATCCAGTCCAGCCTTCGAGGAGCTCTCGCCCGTGTCAGTCGCCGGCTGGCATCGCGATATCGAGTCGTTTTTGGACGATTCCGGTATGAATCGCACGGTATTGCGTCCCTATGCATTCATGCAAAACTTGCTGCGCCATGTTCCGACGATTACAGCTCAAGGTGCTTTCTTCGGCGTCATGGGCGATGCGCCTTGCAATTTCATCGATTGCCGGGATATAGCGGACGTTGCAGTTGAAGTTCTGACCAACCAGGAGGCGGCCGGACGTATTTATACGCTTACCGGATCGGAGATCTACAGCTATCCGCAGATCGCCGAGAAGCTATCCGCTTTGTTAGGCAAGACGATTCGCTACATAAACGTGGAGCCTCAAGCGATGCTTCGCAATCTGATCGAGCAAGGGCGCATGCCACCTTGGCTCGCAAACCACGTTGTGGAAATTCAGACGATGTCTACGTTGGTGCCAGAAAGGCCAACGGACGATGTCACGCGTTTGCTCGGCAGACAGCCCCGAACGCTGGACGGGTTTCTGCAAGAGAATGTGGAAATATTTCGATAGTCATCTGTAAATAGCGTGTTCTTCAAACCAAACCGTCTGAACCGGCTGTCACAGCCTTCAGGCGGTTTTTGTGATTAAAGTTATTCCAGCGAAAGGTTCTGCTTGAAATAGGAAAACCTCTTACGCCACATCATTTATTGTCGAAGAAAATTTGGTGTGTCTCCATCCGCATACACACATAAATTAGATAATCATATAAATTGATTTTCCGATTTAGATTAAGCTAGCAACTGATGGTGTTGTGCTCCATGATCATTGGATTTCTGGATCTCCGATGAGCGAAACATCGATGCCAGGCATCTATGCAGCAGGCGATATTTTACACCATGATGGAAAGCTTCATCTCATTGCGGGGGCGTTCCAGGACGCTGCGAACGCAGTTAATAAAGCGAAGCAATACGTGAATCCGGATGCAAATGCGAATGGAATGGTATCCTCGCACAATGACTTGTTTAGGAAAAAAAACCGTGAACTGATGAAAAGCTTATATACGAAATAAAAGTCATTTTGCGGAGTGCATTTGGTTCTTAGTAAGTATTTGAGTGAGTGACTAGTGAAAGAGATAAAAGGGGACGCGAACATTCGCGTCCCCTTACTTTGTTCCATCCACGTTCCTATATTCGTATACAACCTTAATCATATGAATATATTCTTAGTAAGAAATTGGATCGAGAATGAAGGAGGAAATGGGTAAATGGAGGTTTATTCATCTGGTTCTATTTTACTTACAAGCAACACAACAAGAATACAAATGGTTGACGGCTTTATCGCTTTTATCCGTGAAGTAAATGAACTTCTTCAAAAAGAAGTTGATCTGTCTCCTGCTAATCAATTAGTTACGAACATGATTAGGCGCCTTTCACTTCAATTACGTTCCCACTACTTACCGGAGGAGGTACAGGCCGTTCTTAGCAACGAATATATTCGAATGAACCAACGAAATTTGCAGGATAAGTTGTCAGAAGCCGAATTTTTAGTAGAGTTAGGCGATTCTCTTCACATTAGCAAATCAGAGGATTACGTCTTGGATAACATTCGAAGGCTGTCTTACTGGAACATTTATATGGCCTTAGTTAGTGAGGAGCTGTCCACTCTTCGCCGGATTACTCGAGCGGATGGTCAGAAAGAGAAGTCTCGAATTGTCTTTGTTGGAAGTGGGCCGATGCCGCTAAGTCCTATTATTTTGCATCTTATCGGGGATGTTGAGGTTCTCTGCTTGGAAATTGATCCTGTTGCCTATGATGCATCATGCTTTTTGCTCGAGCGTATGGGATTAGGGAATAAAGTGACTGTTGTATTGGAGAATGGATCAGATTTTGATTATAGCTCTTATAGTAGAGTCTTCGTGGCTAGTCTCGTTAGAGATAAGCTTGGGGTGCTGAATCAAGTTAAACGTACATCCCCAGATTCTCTAGTAGCTGTTCGAACAGCTGAAGGAATGAAGCGAATCATGTATGAAGCGGTTGATGAATCGCATTTGAAAAAGCAAGGATGGCGGATTCTGACGCGAACTTGGCCTGAAGAAACGCTAGTCATTAATTCGACCTTGTTTCTTGAAAGTATGACTACTCCTGCCATACCTGGTTGACATCGTATCGTGTACATAACGTTAAAGCAATCGACATTATTGGCGAAGATCTTGAGGAGCTGATTTGCATGAGGAGTTTGGGATAAATCGAGCAGTCTATACTTTTGCACTTTTTTAGTGCGAGCCACCTTTCGAGGTGGCTATTTTTATTGCTCATCTAGAGACCTATCTGCTAAAGGACACGCTTTAAATGAGGGATGGTGGACAAGCTGATAAGATCAGCTCACATCATTTTCTGCCGCAGTTAAAGTGTAAGTAATTTCTACGATGAATTTACACAAAGACCATATAGAATTAATTAAAGCATCGAAGTTCTTTTATATACTTTAATGGTTAGAATAAGCGAAATAAAAGGACTAGGTGGTAGATTTAATGTTAAAAAAACGTGATTTGCAGGAATGCCATTCACTGTATGACTTAATGATGGATCCTGCGGTTTTTCCTTACGTTCGTTATAATTGCCAATTATATGAACAATACTTATTCATAACCAAACAGTTGATCGTTGAAGAAGAACAGGAGACATGTATATCTAGAACAATTATAAATGAGAATGGACATCCCATTGGTACCATTGATCTATATGATATTGTTAATAAAACCGGCTTTTTAGCCACATGGATTGGAACTCCTTATTTTGGAAAAGGTTATAACCAACGAGCGAAGGAATCTTTTTTTAGTGAACTATTCCTTGAGCATAATATCGAAACGGTATTTTTGAAAGTCCGTAAACAAAATATTCGATCGAGGAAGGCGATAGAAAAATTACCGTATGCCAAATTAGCAAATGATATAAACCATCAAATATATAAATCGATAAATAATGCGCAACAGATCTATGATTTGTATAAAGTGGAGCGGTTAGACTTTTTAGATTGCAATAAAGTCATGCAACATGATATTGCTACGTAACAAACTGTGCAAAAAACTGTCTTCAAGAAAGCTTTTGGACCATTTTTTGTATGACGAAAAGCTTCACTAAAAGCAACAAAAAGGACCTTCTAAGCGATTGCTGGAAGGTTTTTCTTCTGTGTAATTGTTTTATTTGATTAAAACGGCTCTATACTTACTTTTACTGATATCAACAATATTTTATAGAACTGTATTCCCGTTTGGTAAAGGAGTTGTATTCCCAGCTCGCTCCGCTCATTGAATCGTTAGAGAATACGACGATGAACTTTAAATCAACTTCTTTGCCTACGCTGAGCGTAATCAAGATTGGAGCGGCACATGAGTTTTGGTAAAGGTGTAAACCGCTGGTCCAATGTACACATCAAGGATTTGGTTCAGCTGTATGTGTTGGCACTTGAAAAAGCACCTTCCGCATCATATTTCTTTGCCGAAAATGGAGAGGAATCGTACGGGGACATCGCCAAATCGGTCAGTGAGGCGCTAGGCTTTGGCGGCAAGACGATAAGCTGGTCCGCAAACGAGGCGATTGCAGAGCTTGGGGATTGGGCGCGTTTTGCCATCGCTTCGAACAGCCGTGTACGTGCGGCTCACGCAAGAAATTTACTTGGTTGGGCCCTAAGGAAGAGTCACTGCTTAGCTGGATAAAAAACAATTTACAATAGTAAGTCAGTAGAGAATTTTAAAAGCATGAACAATGGAGGAGCTCTCGTTAATCAGAGCATTTTCATCCAGTCGAGGACAGAAGAAAAAGGTTAATGGGAGGGAATTGTTCCTTTGTTATTGGATTTAAAGCTGGGAGTGGAGAATGGAAAATATTCTTTTGCACTCTTTTGGATTGTAAGCCGCCTTTGTAGGTGGCTTTTTCTTTTTGGAAAACATTAAATTTCGTGCAACCGCTATTTAGTAGCGTCGAATAGGATTGAAAATCCAAAAAAAACCAAAATCAATATTGACACGGTTCAACATCATGCTATAATCAAACCTGTGAGTGATAATCGTAATCATTACATTTAAAAAGATGATATATCGTAATGATTAAACTTTATGTCTTGGGAAGCTCTACATATTAAAAGATATACCAATAAAAAATCGGAGGGTTGAGGATAGTTGTGATAAGACAGGAAATAGATTTTATTAAGTTTAATCCAACACAAAATATGACGATTTTAGTTAAATCGAATCATCCTGTTGATGAGTATAAGCATATTGCAACAAAAATGATGTCCTATGACAACGTGAATGCCGAGCAAGTAGGTTTTATCAAAAAATCGAATATAAAAGAAGCGGATGCTCATTTGATCATGGCTGGAGGTGAGTTTTGCGGTAATGCTTGCATGTCATTGGCAGCTTTTATTGCGTCAGAAAAAGGGTTGGATCAGAATGCCTTGGCAGAAATGCGATTAGAGGTATCAGGAACAGATAAATTAATCATGTGCCAGGTAAGAAAAATGGCAAATGAATATTTATGTCAAGTTGCTATGCCTGTTCCTAACAAGATAGAAAAGAGAACGATTAAACATGACGGTTGCGATCTGGATGTTATTCTAGTGAGTTACCAGGAGTTTACTCATATTGTGATAGAAGTAGAGCAATTTGATAAATGGAATAGAGATAAAGCGCAAAGATTAGCTAAATTATTGGGATCAACTTTAAAAGCAAACTTGGTTGGCATTTTATTGTATAAATCACAATCTGCTGAATTAGCTCCGCTGATTTATGTTCCGCATCTAGACAGTATGATCTGGGAAAGGGGTTGCGGTTCAGGTACTGCTTCATTGGGTGCTTATCTAGCATGGAAAAATAAGAAGGGAGTTGTTGCACAAATAAAACAACCCGGTGGCACGATTAAAGTAATGGCGGATTGTTATAAAGAAGTACTTGCAAGTCTTAAAATTGAAGGATCTGTTGGAATTGTTGCGCAGGGCAAAGCTTTTATAGAAGTGTAGTGATTTTTTATAGCAGGGGGAAAACAATGAATAAGGTGGAGAGTTTTCAAAATAAATTGATTGAATTTTCAGATAAATTTGATCGTTTAGCAGGTCGATATGATCATACGGTTAACAATAGCTCGGAGATGGAAAATTTAATAGATGAATATTCGAAATTCGTAACAAACAGAAGTAACCATGAAGCTTGGGATCTACTTGGACATCATGATTCCAATGATATCCTTCAACTTGTGGTGGATTTGAGAAGAAAATCGGCATTTTGCGTTGCGATTATGGAGAAATATCGTGCATTAAAGCTTCAAGAAGGAAATGCTGAGATAAGCGATTATTTCAAAAACATAGAATCGTGCATCGAAGAAGAATTTGGGAGCTTCCAACTATCCTCGGATTCAAAAGTGTTATTAATAGGCTCAGGTGCATTTCCGATGACGCCCATTTTGATTGCGAAGCGCATTGGAGCGGAGGTCGTTGGCTTAGATATTGACGATGAAGCTATAGAGCTTGGAAGGAGCGTTGTGGAGAAATTTAGCAGCGGCTTGAATATTCGATTAGAGAATAGGCTGGTGGAAAATCTTGATTTTACGAAAGTGGCGTCCCATATCATTTTTAGCTCAACCGTTGAAAATAAATATGACATATTGGATCAGCTCTATTCATTGACCAATAAGCATGTCGTTGTGGCAATGAGATATGGAGAACAAATAAAATCATTATTCAATTTCCCAATGAAAGAGGTGAATGCTCAAAAATGGAGGTTGGTTGAACAGGTAAGACGTCCAGATCATTTGTTTGATATTGCATTGTACCAAAAAGCATAGTCTGCTTTTGGATAGGAAGGAAGGCCTTTATGAGTGATTTCAAACATGTTTTGCTGTTAGGCACGGGACCAGCTTCAATTCAACTAGCTTTGAAGCTAAAAAAATGTTGGGATTGCACTGTAGCGATTGTAGGGAGAGAATCTGTACGTTCTGGGTCATTTTATGATGCGCTTGAACAGAGCAATCAACGTATACGTGTAAGCATTCAGAATGAGAAACATCGTGCTTTGGAGGGTGAATGTTTTGTTGATTACATATTTAAAGGGTACGAAACGATTACAGGTGAATGGGATACCCTTATATTTGCTGTCACAACGGATGCCTATATCGAAGTGTTGAAACTAATCGATCCTAAGGTTCTAAGGAAAGTAAAGTGTATGCTATTAATTTCCCCGACCTTAGGCTCGCATAGCTTAATTCGCCATTATATGAATGATTTTAATCCGAGTGTGGAGATTATTAGTTTTTCCACCTACTTTGGCGATACAAGATGGATGCATGCTAGACCTACAAATCATGCCCTAACGACAGCGGTTAAGAAAAAAGTATTTATTGGCTCTACAAATTACCCATCACCTAATGTTGAAGAACTCTGTAAAGCATACAAACATTTAGGTATTGCGATAGACATAATGGAATCGCCGATTGAAGCAGAAACAAGAAATATTTCGTTATACGTTCATCCGCCGCTCTTTATGAATGAGGTTTCATTAAGCGCCATATTCGGTGATCAGGATACCAAAAAATATGTTTATAAAATTTATCCTGAAGGGCCAATTACACCATTACTTATTCGTGAGATGTTGGCCCATTGGAAAGAAATTATGAATATTATCAGTAAGCTGCATATAAAAGGTATAAATTTACTTAAATTTATGACGGATGACAATTATCCGGTAAGACTCGAAAGTTTATCACGTCATGATATAGATAACTTTCCAATTTTCGAAACGATTCATCAAGAGTATTTGTTGTATATCCGTTATACCTCGCTATTGATCGATCCTTTTTCTGAACCTGATAAGGATGGGAAATATTTTGACTTTTCTGCAGTCCCTATCAGAAAGATGTTCATTAATAGAGAAGGTGATTTGGATATTCCAAGAATGCCGAAGGAGGATTATTATCGTCTGAAAATCATTCAGGGAATTGCAAAATATACAGATTCGAGCTGCCCTACTATCGATAAATTCATACTTACCTATGAGAGTAAATTGGAAGAAGTTGCTCAATCCCATAAGGAAATTAGGTTATCTGCTGCATTTGCTGTTCAAAGCTTTGAAGAAGACTTGAACAGAATTTGTAATGAAATTGGAAAATATTTAAAAGCGTAATTGTTGAAATCATAATGAACTTATATTTTTTAGGAGGAAGTATTTTGAAAAAAGGAAATTTGCTTGTTGTTGTTTTATCCATGCTGATGCTTTTAATTGTACTGGCAGGCTGCAGCGACGTCAAAGATGCGAAATCGAATTCAGCAAATAAGGAAAAGAAAACAGAACTCGTGTATGCATCGGCCAAAGACATTAATGATATGAATCCACATCTGTATGCAGGTTCAATGCCAGCACAAGGAATGGTGTACGAATCTTTAGTCGAAAACACAAAGGAGGGAATCATGCCTTTACTGGCGGAATCATGGGAAATTTCTGAAGATGGCAAAATATATACCTTTCATTTGAGGAAAGATGTGAAGTTCCATGATGGTGTACCTTTTGACGCAGAGGCTGTAAAGCAAAATATTGAAGCGGTACAACATAATAAAGAAAAGCATACTTGGATCAAGCTGTCGACAAAAATAGTAAGCGTTAAAGCGGTAGATGAATATACAGTTGAACTCACACTGTCTGAATCCTATTATCCAACCTTAGTTGAATTATCCATGACTAGGCCTTACGTATTCATCTCCCCTAAAAACTTTATTGATGGAGAAACGAAAAATGGCGTAAATGGCTACAACGGAACAGGACCATATAAGCTTATGGACCATAAAACTGATGAGTATGCTTCGTTTGAAGCAAATGACGCATACTGGGGCGGCGCACCTAAAATTAAAAAAATTACTTCTAAAGTTCTCCCAGCAGGAGAGACGACATTCCTAGCTTTGCAAAAGGGTGAAGTGAACTTTGTATTCACTGACGATCGCGGTGCAGACAGTATCGATGTTGAAGCGATGGAACAATTAATTGAAACAGGCAATTATCAGCTTGTTAGAAGTGAAGCGATGAACACAAAAATGATCGTGGCCAACAGCAGTAAATCCGATCATCCCGTAAGTGAAAAAGCTGTTCGTGAAGCCATCTGGCACTCTATTGATAGAGATACGATTAGTAAGGATATTTTAAATGGGACTGAATCAGCAGCCCATTCCCTATTTTCAGCTAACGTCAATTATGCGAATGTCGATTTGAAGAAACGAGACTATGATATGGAAGCAGCGAAGCAGCTATTGGAAGGTGCAGGATGGAAACTGGAGAAAGGCGCTGCTGCTAGAGTAAAGGATGATAAAACATTAGCAATCCAATTATATTATGACAGCAATTCTTCTTCCCAAAAAACACAGGCTGAATTTATTCAAAGCTCTTTGAAGGAGATAGGTATTCAATTGGAAATTATCGGTGAGGAATCAACCTCAATCGCCAAAAGAAGATCAACCGGAGATTATGATTTATTATTCAATCAAACATGGGGACTCGCTTATGATCCGCAAAGCACCATCTCTGCTTTTACTTCTGAGAATGCTTATTTGCATACAACAAGCGGAATGGCGGAAGCAAGTGAGCTTTACAAGAAAATTGATGAGGTCATGGTATCCAAGGATGAGGCTGCACGGCAAACGTTATATGCTGATATTATGACAATCGTTCATGACGAAGCTGTCTTTATTCCAATCTCGAATGGCAGTGTCACTATCGTGGCGCCAAAAGAGATAAAAGATATCTCGTTTAAACAAACACAATTTGAGCTGCCATTCGAGCGAATGAGCTTTGAATAGAACGCGAAAAATTAAAGGGGAGGATTACTCCCTTTTTTATTTTGAGTAAAGAAGGATAGAGTCATTTGATATTTTCTGTAGAAAGGAGATTTTTATATGGCAAGGTACATCTATAGAAGGCTATTATTAGCAATCCCTCTTCTATTAATTATTTCGTTTATAACGTTTGTATTCATTAATCTCTCTCCCCAAGATCCGGCCCAATTGGTATTGCAAGCGCAAGGCATACCCAATATAACAAATGATTTAATTGCTCAGACGAAAGAAGAACTTGGCTTGAACCAGCCATTTATCATTCGTTATTTACATTGGGTCGTTGCCTGCATGCAACTAGACTTTGGAGATTCATATGTCACAGGAAAACCGATTTGGTCATTGGTAGGTCCAGCTTTACTGAATACGTTAAAGCTAACGCTAGTTTCATCTATCGTTGTTATTGTTTTGTCCATCCTATTGGGGGTGCTTAGTGCAATAAATGAAGGGAAAATGATAGACAAATCAGTAAGGGGCATCTCATTTTTATTAACATCCATGCCGTCATACTGGCTTGCAGCTATTTTAATTTGGTATATATCCGTTAAATTGGATTTGCTGCCTACGAGCGGAATGGATTCGTATAAAAGCTATATTTTGCCGGTAACTGTGATTGCGATAAGTTATGCAGGGATTTATTTTCGAAACGTCAGAAGCTCGATGATAAGCAATCTAAATGAAGACTATGTTCTATATGGCAGGGCATCTGGCTTGTCTGAGAAAAAAATTACGATGCATATATTAAGAAATTCCTTGCAGGTTGCCATTTCGATATTCGGTATGGCTATCCCGATTATATTAGGAGGCACCGTCGTTGTTGAAAATGTTTTTGCGTGGCCAGGGTTAGGTAGTTTAAGTATAAGATCGATTCTAAGCAGAGATTTCCCTGTGATTCAAGCCTATGTTCTGATAGTGGCAGTCGCATTTGTATTATTTAATACCGTTTCGGACATCGTAAATGCCGCTTTGAATCCTAAAATGAGGAAGGAGATCTAGATGAAACGATTAAAAAACATAAGCGAAGATAAAATAGGCAGCTTATCCTTAATCGTTATTGCTGCAACGCTTATTGTCGGATTATTCCCCTCTTTTTTTGCCCCGCATGATCCTAACGAAGTCAAGATGAGCGTAAGATATGCGTCCTCGTCCTGGGAATACCTGCTCGGGAACGATCACTTGGGGAGATGTATTCTATCCCGATTAATTTATGGCATTCGTCCCAGTGTCCTGTGGGTATTGGCTGCATTAGCGATATCGATAGGGATAGGCGCTCTATTAGGCTTTATCGCGGGTTACTTTAGAGGAAAAGTAGATGCCTTTATTATGCGAATTTGCGATATCATGCTTTCTTTCCCGCTATATGTTATGACACTGGCGATAGTCGGCATTTTAGGCGTAGGTCTTGAAAACATTATGATAGCGTTTGTTGTCATGAAATGGGCATGGTTTGCTCGGGTAATCAGAACGTCTGTGATGCAGTATTCCGAACTTAATTATGTCAAATTTTCCAAAGCATCTGGCATCAGCAATGCAAAAATTATTTATAAGCACATGATTCCGGTTACATTTGCGGACATAACAGTCATCTCGAGCAGCGCGATCGGTTCGATGATTTTGCAAATATCAGGGTTTTCGTTTCTAGGATTAGGCATTCAAGCGCCTGACGCGGAATGGGGAATGATGCTGAATGAAGCGCGAGAAGTTATGTTTACAAGACCTGAGCTCATGTTAGCCCCAGGCATAGCTATTATTATTATTGTTTCGGCATTTAATTTCTTGTCAGATGCCCTTCAGGTTGCATTGGATCCTCAGTTAATGACCTCTAATGCTAAGCATCAAGAGAAACGAATCGTGACTAAAAACAGACTTCGCGAAAAAGAGGTGGCAGATTAAAGCCATGAATGTATTAGCGGTGAAAAACTTAAAAGTATGGGATATGAAAACGGATCATGTGATCATTCATAACAGCTCATTCGAGTTAAAGCAAGGCAGCTGCCTCGCTATAGTAGGGGAAAGCGGGAGCGGCAAGTCTGTCACCAGCAGGTCGATTATGAGGTTGAATAAAGCCTGGCTGCGCCAATCTGGAGATATCGTATTTAAAGGTGAACATCTAAATCAGCTTTCTGAACATGAAATGAGGAATAAAAGGGGAAAGCAGCTATGTATGATTATGCAAAATGGGATGAGTGCATTCGACCCTTCGTGTGTGATCGGCATTCATTTGAAGGAAACCCTTTATGAACATTTCGGCTGGAGTACGAACGAAATCGTAGAAAAAATGAAAAAAGCTATGGCAAGCGTGATGTTGAACAATCCGATCGAAGTGATGAATAAGTATCCGCATCAGCTATCTGGGGGCATGCTGCAGCGAGTTATGATTGCGCTCGCATTAGTACTGGAGCCTGACATTATTATCGCAGATGAGCCAACAACAGGTCTGGATACCATTTCACAATTTGAAGTGATTGAACAATTTATGCAATTGCGTGAGCGAATGGACTGCTCGATGATCTTTATTTCTCATGACCTCGGCGTTGTAAAAAAAATGGCTGATGACGTTTTGGTCATGAAGGATGGAGAGATTGTCGAACAAGGGAGCATCCGAGCTGTTTTTTCAGAACCAGTGCATGAATATACAAAATATTTGTTGTCTACTAGATTGGCGCTGAGTAATCATTTTAAGCTGATCATGGGGGAGGGTTGAACAATGCTGAAAATTGATCATGTGGATAAATCGTATGAAAAAGGCGGATTATTTTCGAAAAAGAGACAAAAAGTGTTGAATGATATTAGTTTTGAATGTGGAGTGGGCGAATGTCTCGGAATTATTGGAGAGAGCGGCAGCGGAAAATCAACCTTAGGGCGATTGTTATTAGGCATTGAAAAGCCTGATCGAGGCAGCGTTTTATTTGATGGCAAGAGTGTAGGGGATAGAAAAGTGCGCTTAGGCAATATTAGCGCTGTATTTCAAGACTATAAGTCGTCCATTAACCCTTTTTTTACGGTTGAAGAAGCCATTATGGAGCCAATAAAAAGGTATAAAAAAAAACATAGTATGGTTGATACGCTGTTAAATCAAGTTGGATTACATCCATCATATAGAAAAAAATATCCACATGAACTATCGGGCGGAGAGGTACAGAGGGTATGTATTGCAAGAGCCATCTCCACAGAACCAAAATGCATTGTGTTAGATGAAGCTATCAGCTCATTAGACGTATCTGTTCAAACCCAAGTGCTTGATTTATTAAAAGATTTAAAAAAAATGTACAACATGAGTTATGTATTTATCACACATGATATACAGGCTGCGGCCTATATTTGCGATAGAGTCATTATTTTTAGAGATGGTCAAGTTGAAGAAATAGTGAGAATCGAACAATTAAAAGACGTCAAGTCGGAATATGCGAAAAAATTGTTGCAGATGCTTATCACTTTTTAGCTGAATGAGTTTTGGAGAATAGGATATTTGCATGCAGAAGTTAGGAGGAAGGGAAGTTGTGAGTGGAGCATTATCTTGGCCTTTTATACGATTGTATATGCTGGCTCTTCTTTATTTCAGCGGCAATTCCATATTAAATGTCATTATACCTTTGCGTGGAGAGTCACTCGGAGCCAGCAACACAACGATCGGTTTAATCATGGGGGCGTATTTGTTCACAACCATGTTCTTTCGGCCGTGGGCAGGCCGAATTATTCAAATGCACGGACCGATAAAAGTGCTGCGCATTATTCTTATCGTCAATGGTTTTGCTTTAATCCTCTATACGATTACGGGTTTAGAGGGTTATTTAATTGCCCGTATTTTACAAGGAGTTTCTACCGCTTTTTTCTCAATGGCATTGCAGATTGGCATCATTGATTCACTGCCAGAGAAGGATCGCTCCCAAGGCATTTCACTTTATTCTTTATTTACGTATATGCCGGGTATCCTTGGCCCTGTTCTGGCTTTGGGCATTTGGCAAACGGGGGATATGAGTTATTTTACGATGGTCATGATTGCGATTGCGATCTTTACGGGGGTGTTCGGTTATGGTACCAAAATGGATCAAGGAAGCGACCAGACTGCTGCAAATCAGACCGGGCAGTCAGAAAGTATGTTTAAATCCTTCGGTCAGTTAGTAGCTAACCCATCCTTGTTTAAGTGCAGCATGTTGATGTTGGTAGCTTCAATGGTATTTGGAGCAGTTACCACCTTTATTCCTTTATACGCTTCGGAATTAAAAAACGGCAATGCTGGAATCTATCTTATGCTTCAAGCGGGTACCGTTGTTTTGGCCCGTTTTGCTTTAAGAAAAAAGATTCCTTCGGACGGTAAATGGCATTCATCGTTTATGATGGGGAATATGCTCCTTTTGACATTGGCGGCGCAATGCGTGAGCTTTTCTGTAACGGGGGGAGCTGTTTTTTTCTATGCGGGTTCCATTTTAATGGGAACGGCTCAGGCTCTCATCTATCCTACGTTAACAACCTATTTAACATTTGTTTTGCCGCAGAAGAGCCGCAATATGTTAATCGGACTTTTTATTGCTATGGCTGATTTAGGAATTTCGCTGGGCGGCGTTATTATGGGGCCAATAGCTGATTTCACCTCATATTCTATGATGTATATGATCTGTGCTGGCTTAGGTGCGACGATGATCATCCTTGCTTATGATCGAGGGAAAATGTCTGTTCGACAACGATAGCAGGGCTTGAAAATATTTATTATTCACACACATGTGCAAGCAAAAAAATATTAAATCATATTTCATAATTTAAAAGATCGACCCTTTTGTGATCCAAGCAGGAGGGTTTTTGTTGTTTCTATTTTAGTATTTTTTCGAGTAGCTGAACAAAAGTATAATTCTATATTTTGTTATTTTTCATGAGGCTTTCGGTTGCTTCCTCGCGGTGTTAATCTTCATTCTTTCATTTTGTTTTCTCTTTACAGGGGAGTATAGGTCTGCTAGAATAGCAAAATCCGATTGTTAACCTAACTTTAATATTTTAGGTTAACATTTAAAAATAATGGATGGTGATCATTTGTGATAACAGATTTCGAACGGCTTGCTGCCATGAATAAGAACCACCTATGGCATCCTTTTACTCAAATGAAAGATTACAATAACGCTGATCCACTCATTATTGAACGCGGAGAAGGCATCATGCTATATGACGTCCAAGGACGCGCTTACTATGATGGTTTCTCATCCGTCTGGCTTAACGTACATGGACACAATGTGCCGGAGCTAAATCAGGCGATTACAGAACAGTTAGGGCGAGTGGCCCATTCCACCCTTCTCGGTATGGCTAATGTTCCGGCAATTGAGCTTGCAGAAAAATTGGTGGAAATTACTCCGGAAGGACTAAAGAAAGTGTTTTACTCCGATTCAGGAGCAACCGGTGTCGAGATCGCGATCAAAATGGCGTTTCAATACTGGCATAACAAGGGGATACGAGGTAAGACGAAGTTTGTAACGATGAACCAAGCATACCATGGCGATACAATTGGTGCGGTGAGCGTCGGTGCCATTCCTCTGTATCATGACACTTTTCGCCCCATGTTGTTTTCTTCTTACACTATCCCATATCCCTATGCATATCGTCATGCAGGCGGTGAGACGCAGGCAATGGAAGATACGTTAGTGGAACTGCGTCATTTGCTTGAGACAAAGTCGGATGAAATTGCGGCTCTTATTGTGGAGCCGATTGTGCAAGGGGCTGGGGGCATTATCGTTATGCCTTCAGGCTGTTTACGCCAGATGGCTGCGCTGTGCCGTGAGTATGGCGTACTGCTCATCGCTGACGAGGTGGCGACTGGTTTCGGTCGGACAGGCGCGATGTTCGCTTGTAATCTCGAAGATGTTTCACCTGATTTGATGGTGATTGGCAAAGGGTTGACCGGTGGGTATTTGCCTGTAGCAGCGACACTTGCAACTGACGAGGTGTATGAAGCGTTTTATGCTGATTACGAAGAGCAGAAAACATTTTTCCACGGTCATTCCTATACCGGTAACCCGCTTGGCTGTGCCGTTGCTTTGGCAAGCTTAAAGCTATTTGAAGAGCGCAATATGATCGAAGGAGTAAGAGCAAAGGCGTCATTTGTCCAGCAAAAGCTCGCAGCGCTAAAGGATTACCAGCATGTCGGTGAAATCCGGCAAAAGGGACTAATGATCGGAATAGAGCTCGTTCGCGATAAGGTTTCACGAGAGCCATATGACTGGGCAGATCGAATTGGAGTTCGCACAACCTTGCGGGCAAGAGAGCTTGGAATGCTAACAAGGCCGCTCGGCAATGTGATCGTCTTTATTCCTCCGCTCTCGAGTAATGTTGCTGAACTGGATGCCATGACAAATATTTTGATGGAATCGATACTTCACGTCACCGAAGGGGTGTGAGTATTTTGAACGTTTATAACTATGATTTGATACGCGGATTATTTGTGACAGGAACAGATACAGCCGTCGGGAAGACGGTTATAACGGCAGCCATAACCGCTATGCTCCGTGCTGAAGGAATGAATGTGGGTGTCTGGAAGCCGATTCAAACCGGTGCTCGTATTGGCTGCGGACTAACCGATGCTGAGCGGCTGATAAGAAGCACGGGAATTAACGAACGGCCTGAGGCAGTCGCGCCATTTACATTCGAAGCTCCGCTTACGCCAATGCTCGCAGCTAAGCAGGCTGGTGTGATTCTTACACTGAAAGAGCTAATTACAGCTGGTTTACCGCTCACAAAAGATTATGAAGCACTGCTGGTCGAAGGGGCTGGTGGCGTCGCTGTGCCATTGACCGATGACACCCTCATGGTGGACTTCATAGCGGAGCTTCGGATTCCTGCTCTAATTGTAGCTCGTTCCAGTATTGGGACAATTAACCATACACTTCTGACCGCTTCTTTCCTTCAACATCGAGGGATTCCTATTGTTGGCGTCATCCTGAACGATGGGGAATTAACGGAAACAGATGACGATCCAAGTGTTGCTACGAATGCTCAACTAATTGAACAGTACAGCGGCCTTAAGGTTCTCGGACGGTTTCCTCGTTTGCGTACCGAAGAGACTCCACAGATGCTTATACATACCTTACAAGAATTCATACATTTCGCGCCTATTAGAGAGGCATTTGCAGTTAAATCTATGGGAGGATGATAGAGATGAAAACAATTAAAGTAGAGACGGAGTGGCAATTGCTTGCCCGAAAAACATTGCAAGGAGAATGTTTAACGTTAGAAGAGGGGCTCGCAGTGCTTGAAGCCGACGATGATGAGCTGCTGCTGCTCATGCAAGCAGCGTTTACGATTAGAAAACATTTTTACGGTAAAAAAGTGAAGCTGAATATGATCATCAACGCCAAAAGCGGCCTTTGCCCCGAGGATTGCGGCTATTGCTCGCAATCGCTTGTTTCGACGGCCCCAGTTAAAAAATACTCTCTGCTTGATAAAGACACATTGCTTACAGGCGCACGTGAAGCGATGGCGCGTAAAGCCGGAACCTATTGTATTGTTGCGTCCGGGAAAGGCCCAACAAACAGGGAGCTAGACCAAGTGGTGGCTGCAGTAAAAGAAATTCGTCAATCGATGCCTCTAAAGATTTGCGCATGTTTGGGTATTCTTGGGGATGATCAAGCTAGGCGACTTGCTGAAGCAGGCGTACATCGATACAACCACAACTTGAACACCAGTAAAGCCAACTACCCTTCCATCACGACGACCCATACTTATGATCAACGCGTTGAAACGGTGGAAAAAGTAAAGACATACGGCATGTCCCCTTGCTCTGGCGTCATCATCGGCATGGGAGAGACAAACCAGGAAATTGTCGAAATGGCTTATGCGCTGCGCGAACTAGATGCGGATTCAATTCCGATCAATTTTCTGAATGCAATACCGGGAACACCACTAGAACACGCAGGTCGCACGCCATCGATGAAAGCGTTGAAGGTACTAGCACTGTTTCGTTTCATTTGTCCTTCTAAAGAAATCCGTGTGGCAGGTGGCCGAGAGGTCAACCTTCGTACGCTGCAGCCTTTATCTCTTTTCGCCGCGAATTCACTTTTTGTGGGGGATTATTTAACGACAGCAGGCCAAGACATATCAGCTGATCATCAAATTATTGAGGATTTGGGCTTTGAGATTGAATTAAATGCCCTTTAAGGCGGTACCGACTATGAAATGGATGGAAGAAGAACTAGAATTATTGGCTGATGCTTCGAGGGAGCGTTCTTTGCGTATAACTAGCTCTGTATTCGGATCACCTGGTTATACGATGCGCGGAGAACGAACATTGCTCAATTTGTCCTCTAATGACTATCTTGGACTCGCCCAGCATCCTGCCATACTTGAAGTGATGCGTGAGACCTTGCTCACTGAAGGAGCTGGTTCAAGTGCTTCACGCCATGTGACGGGCAACCGATTACCTTATGGTTGTCTAGAAGAAGAACTAGCGGATTGGCAAAACTGTGAAGCATCGTTAGTTTTTGCAAATGGTTATATGGCTAATTCTGGAGTTATTAGTGCACTTGTAGGGCGAGGAGATGTTGTTTTTAGCGATCAGTTGAACCACGCGAGTATAGTGGATGGCATTGTACTCAGCCATGCGGAGCACGCCCGGTATCGCCACAACGACATGGAACATCTACGTACGCTATTAAATAAGTATCGTGATAAACGGCGTAAGCTGATCGTTACAGACGCTATTTTCTCTATGGATGGTGACATGGCACCATTGCGTGAACTTGTTGCGCTCAAACAGGAGTACGGAGCGATGCTTATGGTGGATGAGGCACATAGTGGGGGGATCTACGGAGGGCGAGGCGAAGGATTGTGCCATGAACTCGGATTGCAGAATGACATTGATGTTCATATGGGAACATTTAGTAAATCGTTCGCTGTTTATGGTGCTTATATTTGTGGCAGCCGCTTGCTAATACGATGGCTGGTGAATAAGGCTAGACCACTCCTATATTCAACAGCGCTGCCTCCTTCAATCGTTGCTGGTATTTCAAAGGCGTTAGTTTTGGTAAAAGAGGAACACTGGCGTCGAGAAAGGCTTTATGCAGCAAGCACATTATTTCGTTCCTTCCTTAGTGATGCGGGATTTAACATCGGTTCCGGAAAATCCCAAATTGTACCCTTAATCGTAGGCTCTAACGATATGGCTTTACGCTTCAGCGAAGCTCTTGAAGAAGAGGGAATCACAGCGGTTGCCATCCGTCCACCTACTGTACCTGATGGAACAGCGCGTATTCGCTTTTCCTTGTCAGCAGTTCATACAGATAAGGAATTGTTAAATGCAGCCGCACGCATTCATTCAATCGGACTTCGACTAGGAGTGCTGAGTCCATGATTACATTGGATAGCGAATCAGTGAAACAGCGACAGACAAGCGGCACTATTTTATGGTTATGCGGATGGAGTATGCCAGATGCGGTTTTCGACCAGATACGTGAGTTTCTTCCGGATTTTCATCATGTTTCTGTTGATTACAGTGATGCCGATTCTCCAGAGAAAATGCTGCTCCTGACTGAAATGGCAGTAGACAAGGCGATGGCTTGCCATAGTCCGTTGTTAATCGGAGGTTGGTCTCTTGGCGGTTTACTCGCACTGAGACTCGCGGCCAAAGGATTTGTTGATGGTCTTGTGTTATTCGGAGCAACTGCTCGATTTACTCGAACAAAAGGTGAGTCTGATCTCGGCTTTGCAGATATATATGTTAGGAAGATGATTACAGGGCTCAAACAGGACCGACAAGGGGTTGAATCAAGATTCCGAGAGCTCATGTTTTCGGATGCAGAAAGGGAAGCCAATCTAGACGAAACCCTCCCCCCGATTGGCAGCTGGACAACCCCAGCGTTAATCGCAGGACTTCAAATTTTGCGAAGCGAGGATTGTTTGTCTCAACTGAAGAGCATCACTTGCCCGGTATTTATTGTGCACGGGACTGATGATCGTATTTGTCCTTACGGCGCTGCAGCGGAGCTTATGACCCAGTTGCCAAAAGCAAAGTTATTCGCGATGCCATCCTGCGGGCATGCCTCTTTCCTAGGAAGGGAAGACCAAATAGCTAATGAGCTGAGGAGATGGTGGCATGAGCAGTAGGATAAATGATATCCGACGCCAATTTAACCGTCGTGCAAATTCGTATGACGCTCATGCTCATGTTCAGCGCATGATGTCAGATCAGCTTGCGAAAGCATTCATAGAGTGGAAGAACAAGCGCAACATAGCCATTCCCAACATTCTTGAGATTGGCTGCGGCACGGGGACATTGACTGAGATTCTAGTTAATGAATGGCCGAGTGCAAGTATCACAGCACTCGATATAGCTCCCGCTATGATCAAGCTGGCTGAACAACGTGTCTTATCAAATGAAGCGAAACGTGATGGCATCATAAAAAATACTTCAGATCATATAAGCTTTATTCAAGCGGATGTTGAAGTATGGGCAGAAGACGCTCAGGAATCCTCTTATGATCTCATCGTCTCCAACGCCTGTTTTCAATGGCTGAGCAATCCAAGGCAAACACTTGGTCACCTTCGGCGTATGCTTCGGCCTGGAGGCTTGCTCCTATTCACAACATTCGGACCTGCTACATTTTGCGAGATGCATTATGCTTTTAACGAAGCTTATCGAGCCAGTGCAGTTGAGCCGCAGCGGCACGGACTTTGGTTTCTATCAACAAATGAATGGAGCATCTTGCTCAAGCAATCTGGTTTTTCTAGTATTCAATCTGAAAGCTTCATTCAGATAGAAAAGTATGCTTCAGCAAGAGACTTTCTTCACTCGGTAAAAGCGATGGGAGCTAGCACTTCAGAGGCTAATACAACGCGAGGTCTCAGTTCGAGGCGGTTGTTTGCCAACATGTATAAGGAATACGAGGAGAAGTTCAGCATACAAGGAGGCGTTGCTGCTAGTTATGAACTTCTAATGATTCAAGCATTGGCAAATGAGTAAATAAGTAAAATCACAAAGCTTAATAAAAGCAGCCCCGTCTAGAGCATGGTATTCCATGTTATAGACGGGGCTGCTTTTTTATGAGCTCTAGCTTTAAACCAAAATTCATTATTTATTTTTCAATAAATCCATCCGGGCCAAATACTGCTCATTGGATAGCTGAGCATAGCTGATAACCAATAAAAAAACAAAATCTAAAAATAATACCAACACAAAATGTAAGCATTTTCGGATAGGCAATGAAAAGGACAAAAATGTATAAAGTTTGTCATAAGGCGTGATTTTATAGGGTGATATGATGAAATTGTAAAAAATTCATGACGCATCTTGTTTAAATTGGAGGGGATTCGTTTGAATAATATGCTTCTTGTGGACGAAGAGTCAGACATAGCAAAAGAAATGAAGAAGAATGTAGGGCATTCTGAATACTTTCGAATTTTGCAAGATCATTATCGAACAAGTATGCCTGTGCTTCAGGAATCATTTCTAGCATCGCTGCTTACTAGAAAACTGACAAGCCAGCAAATTGAAGAAAAATCAATGAATTATGATATTCAGCTGCGCGGCTCTCAGTATGTTGTAGCGCTCATCGCTCTTTATCCTACGGAAGAAGCAAAAGAATACTCCTCTTCCTTGTTAAGACAGTCGCGTGGTGTGGATTATATGATTCAAGCTGTTTTGAATAGAACGCGAGAAGTATGGGACATCAATTCGCTTGGGAAAGTGTTTATTTATCAAGAAAGCATTGCTTTGCTGGCCATCGATAATGGACAGCACAAGGAGCATTGGTTTTCGATTATGCAAGCAGCACTGTCGGATGTTCTTGAGCAGATTGTACAAGATCTGAAGCTGAATGTCACGATTGGTGTTGGCTCGCGTGTTTTAGATATTGCCGATGTACATCATTCTTACCAAGAAACGCTTATTGCACTAGACTATCGTCTTGTTATGGGGTCCAAGAAGGTTATCTATTTTCACAATATTGAAGATGATGAGAGTGAGCAACTTCGATTCGACGAACTGAAGGGGCAAGCTTTAAGGAACAGTTTGAAGATGGGGACGGCCGAAGAGATTTCTGAAGCAGTTGATACGATATTCGATGAACTGTTTGAAAGTAAATTTGCTTTGCAGGACATTCAAATCTATTTATTTGAAGTATTGACGTTAATATTGCGTACAGCGAAAGAGGCTGATATTGATCTTGACGGACTGTTAGGTACAAGTATTCAACTGCATGCAGAAATGTATAGATTGCCGAGTTTAAGGGAGGCAAAACGTTGGGTTTTTGATATATGCATTGAAATGATGAGGAAGATTTCCAGCCAGCGGAAGCATGTATATAAAGATATTGTCGAAGAAGCCATTCAGTATACGAAAGATCATTTTATGAATCCAGCTTTGTCCATTCAAGAGGTATGCTCATTCCTTCACATTAGTACAGGTTATTTCAGTCGTGTATTTAAAAAAGAAGTAAAACTAACATATGGACAATATGTCATGCACATCCGGATAGAGGCTGTTAAGCAAATGCTGCGTCTTACAGAGCTTAAAGCTTCTGAGATTGCAGATCGCGTCGGGATAACCGATCCTAAATATTTGGGTTTTTGCTTTAAGAAGCATGTCGGGATTTCGCTAACGGAGTATCGGAGTAGAATTACAGAATCCCTAGTGAAATATGAGTGATTCATCGTTACACACCATATCAGTTTTATAACAATAGATTAGAATTTTCAGACAAGACGTGAGAATTGTGGGTTCGAATAACAATCATTCTTCTACATAATAGGTCGAGAAGTTAAAAAATGAATTTGGGGGAATTTTGGATGAAAAAGAAATGGGTTCTTGCGTTACTGACAGGTATGATGTTGACGGCCGCAGCATGCAGCAACGATGGAGGAAATACAGAGGGAGAAAAAAAGGATAGCATACAGATCGGAGCAGCTATTTACAAATTTGATGATACCTTTATGACGGGTGTGCGCAATGCAATGCTGGAGTCAGCGAAGAACGGAGCGAAATTAGATGTTGTGGACAGCCAAAACTCGCAACCAACGCAAAATGAGAAGGTGGATCTATTTATTTCGAAAAAATACGATGCGCTTATTATTAATCCAGTTGATCGTACAGCTGCAGGCGTCATTATCGATAAAGCGAAAGAAGCTAATATGCCAGTCGTATTCTTGAATCGCGAGCCGATTGCGGAGGATATGGAAAAATGGGATAAGGTGTACTACGTCGGTGCTAGAGCAGAGGATTCAGGAACGATTTCGGGGCAATTAATTAGTGATTATTGGAAAGCAAACCCAAGCGCGGATAAGAACGGTGACGGCAAGCTGCAATACGTGATGTTAACTGGTGAGCCAGGGCATCAAGACGCGGAGCTTCGTACAAAGTATTCTGTTGAGGCTATTGAGGACGCAGGCATAGAGGTTGAAGAGCTTGCTAAAGATACAGCGATGTGGGACCGAGTCAAAGGGCAAGAAAAAATGCAAGCATTTCTAGCATCAAATGGAGATAAAATCGAAGCAGTTCTTTCTAATAATGATGATATGGCGCTTGGCGCGATTGAAGCGTTGAAAGCATCGGGTTACTTCAAAGGTGATAAGTACATTCCGGTTGTTGGTGTAGATGCAACGGCTCCGGCTATTCAAGCCTTGAAGGACGGAACCATGCTGGGTACGGTGCTGAATGACGCGAAAAACCAAGGAGCAGCATCTGTTGCGATTGCTACAGCGCTTTCCAAAGGCGAGACGCCAACAAAAGAAAATATTGGTTTTGAAATCACAGATGATAAATATGTATGGATCGCTTACAAGAAAATCACAAATGCGAACATTGCAGACGCGGAATAATGAAATAAAGATGAGGGGCAGCGGTATCCCGCTGTTTCCTCCTAACTTATTTATTGGTTTTTGATGGGAGGATATGATATGGAGCAGCATTATGTTCTGGAAATGCGAGGAATTTCGAAGGGCTTTCCAGGGGTACAAGCGCTCAGCAACGCAACAATAAAGGTGAAACCAGGAACTGTACATGCCCTTATGGGTGAAAACGGGGCTGGGAAATCAACGCTAATGAAGTGCTTGTTCGGCATATATAGACCCGATGAAGGTGAGATTTTTATAAATGGACATAAAACAACGATTCATAACTCTAAAGAGGCACTGAAAAATGGAATTTCCATGATTCATCAAGAGCTTCATCCGGTACCGCATCGTAATGTAATGGAAAATATTTGGCTTGGTCGGTTTCCGGAATTAGGTTTTGGTCCGGTTAAGTTTATTCATGAAAAGAAAATGTACGAGGACACATTGCATTTATTCAAAGATCTTGAGGTGGATATAGATCCTCGAGTGCGCACGGGGACGCTGTCTGTTTCAAAAATTCAAACGCTGGAAATTGCGAAAGCGGTTTCTTTTCATTCAAAGCTTATTGTAATGGATGAGCCAACTTCCTCTTTGACTGGCAATGAAGTTGAACAGCTATTCAACATTATCAATAGTTTGCGAAAGCGCGGCGTATCTATTATTTATATTTCTCACAAAATGGAAGAAATCTTGCGCATCTCTGATGAAGTGACGATCATGCGAGATGGTTATTATGTTGGAACTTGGCCTTCAAGTGAACTAACGACAGACCTCATTATTACGAGAATGGTCGGTCGTGATTTGAAAGAACGCTTTCCTGCACGAAAGAATATGCCTGGCGGCACAATGATGAAGGTAGAAGGTCTATCGTCGCCTAATCCCAAGTCGTTTCAGGATATTAGTTTTGAGCTGAGGAAAGGGGAAATTCTCGGCCTAGGTGGCTTGGTTGGCGCTCAACGAACAGAGCTTATTGAAGCCTTGTTTGGACTTCGGAGCGTAGTTTCCGGAAAAATCTCCATAAACGGGAAGCCAGTGAATTTAAAAACACCATCTGAAGCGAAAAAGAATAAGATTGCACTTCTAACCGAAGAAAGGCGAGTAACAGGAATTTTTCCAGTGTTATCGGTTTATGAGAACACGATTATCGCGAATTTGTCTCGTTACCAGAATAAATTTGGGCTGTTGAATGAAAGAAAAGGACGAGTTGACGCAGCGGATAATGTTGAAAAGTTTGGAACAAAGACACCGTCTGTTCATCAACAAATTCGTTATTTATCAGGAGGAAATCAGCAGAAAGTACTCTTGGCAAGATGGCTGCTTACAGAACCAGATATATTGCTGCTTGATGAGCCTACTCGTGGTATTGATGTTGGCGCTAAATTTGAAATTTATACGATTATTACCGAGCTTGCGAAGCAAGGGAAAAGCATTATTATGATCTCCTCGGAAATGCCTGAGCTGCTTGGGATGTCTGACAGAATTATGGTTATGAGCGAAGGCAAATTGACAGGCATTGTGGAGGGCAAGTCAGTAACAGAGCAAGAAATTATGCGCCTAGCTGCGCAGCAACGTTCGGTCGTATCAGGGGGTAAACGTAATGAACACGCAATTACTGTTTAAAGTGAAAGACTATTTAATGCAAAGAGCGATTTTCGTGGTGTTGATTTTGATTGTAATTGGCATCGCGGTGGCAGATCCTAACTTTCTAGCCTTTTCTACGCTTAGAGATATATTGCAGCAGTCTTCGACTAAGCTAATTATTGCAATTGGTGCGGCATTTATTCTTATTACAGGCGGTACAGATTTGTCATCTGGACGAGTTGTTGGACTAACGGCAGTTATTTCGGCATCGATGCTGCAAATAGATACGTATGCCAACCGATTTTACCCGGACTTGCCGCAGCTTTGGGTAATAGCTCCGATTTTAATAGGCATTGCAGTTGGTTTGCTTGTTGGATTAATAAACGGTTTTATCGTAGCAAAGCTTCATGTTCCACCCTTTATTGCTACGCTAGGAACAATGGTAGGAATCTACGGTATCAATAGCCTTTACTTCGATATGAAGCCGAATCAATCGCAGCCGATTGGCGGTCTTCGAGATGATTTTAAAGTGTGGGGTTCGGGATATATCGATCTTGGAGGCGGCTATACGATCCCGTATATTGTGCTTATTGCGCTCGCTGTAGCACTTATCTGTTGGGTCGTATTTAATAAGACTCGTCTGGGAAAAAACATGTATGCAATTGGAGGAAACGTCCATGCGGCACATGTTTCCGGCATTAATGTCGCTCGAAATCTTATTTATATTTATGCCATTTCGGGAGCGTTGTATGGTCTTGCTGGTGTGCTTGAAGCAGCCCGAACGGGAGGAGCTACGAATAACTACGGAAACATGTATGAATTAGATGCCATTGCGGCATGCGTAGTTGGCGGGGTGTCAACTGCTGGCGGGGTGGGCAAAATCCAAGGCGTAGCAGCAGGCGTATTAATCTTTGGCGTTATTAACTACGGATTAACGTATATCGGTGTTAGTCCCTATTATCAATTAATTATTAAGGGACTCATTATAGTTGCAGCCGTAGCTTTTGATATTCGAAAATATATGGCAAAAAAATAGTTTATACATTCAACGTATTAAAAGGAGGTGATGAATGTATTGCTTATTGGCAAGTACACGATGATTCAAAGGGATGTTTATCAAATGCAGCCTTGGCGATTGCCATGGCTATTAAAGGCATACATTCCTTTAGGTAACAGAGGATTTATAAAAAAAGTGTTGCTTTAGGATGTTACTATTTTTGGGAGGGTTGAAATTGGGTATTAAAAAACGCGTAAAAAAAATGATGTTGTCATACTTGGCATTTTCGCTAGTAGGATCGATGTTCGTTGGCTTGCCGAATGCTGTCTCGGCAGCACCAAGTGCAACTGAAATTAAGTTAAGTCCACACAAGATGAAGAAAGTATGGGATGGTTGGGGAACTTCATTAATATGGTTTGCTAATGCTACTGGCGGCTGGGAAAACGAGCAGGCGAAAAATGATTTGGTGGATGCATTATATGGCAAAGAGGGACTTAATTATAATATTGCCCGCTACAACATTGGCGGTGGCGATGATCCGACTCACAATCATATGCGTGAAGGCGCTGATATTCAAGGCTTTTCAACAGAAGAGGGTCATTTTGATATTAACCGCGATGAAAAACAGCGTTGGTGGTTGCAGGAAGCATTGAAACGTAAACCAGAACTAATTATGGAAGCGTTTTCCAATTCTGCACCATACTATATGACCCACAGTGGTTGTACTGCTGGTAATCATAATGCTTGGGAGAATAACTTAAAAGAAGATTATTATGATGATTTCGCGGCATATTTAGCAGAGGTAGTCAAACATTATAAAGATGATTTTGGAATAGAGTTCGATACTCTTTCGCCAATTAACGAGCCCAATACAAATTATTGGGGTGCATTCAATCGTCAGGAAGGCTCGCATTGGGATCCTTGGGCGCAGTCATGGATTATTTGGGAAGCTCGGCAAAAGCTGAATGAAAAAGGATTGAATAATGTTGGCGTTTCAGCAATGGAAGAATCCGTAATTGATACTTTCCTGGAAAATTGGAGCCATTATAACGACGATGCAAAAAACAGCATATCTCAAATGAATGTTCATGCTTATGGAGGTTCAAAAAGATATGAGGTTCGACAGCTTGCCGAAAAGGAAAATAAAAAGCTATGGATGTCAGAAGTTGATTTAGGACCAAGCGGTATTGCTCATAATCATGATGATATCGAACCGGCATTAGCGCTGGCTGATCAAATTATGGTGGATATTAAATGGTTTGAACCGCAGGCATGGGTAATTTGGCAAGCTATTGAAAGCGAACAAAATATGCAACCAGACAAAGAGAATATGAACTGGGGTCTGATTCATGCTGATTTTGATACTGAACAATGGTGGTATACAAAAAAATATTATGCGATGGCGCAATTTAGTAAATTCATTCCGCAAGGCTCGAAATTTTTTGAGAATAGCGACGGTGATGGAAAGACACTAACGGCTTATAACGAAGGGACGGGGGAAACGGTTATCGTTTATCGCAACCCGGATCAAGTCAGCAGACAATTGTCATTTGATCTTTCCAAGTTTGCAAAGCCGGGAAGTGAAGTATCCACTTATGTGACAACTTCAGAAAAAGATTTACAGGAAGGTAAATTAGAGGTTTTAGGAACTAAGCTTTATGCAAATGTGGAAGGAAAATCAATTACAACTTTTGTAATCAAAAATACACAGTACGTTGAAGGCCAAGAAGCAGACGTTACACAGATATTAAATGATTTAAAGGTAAGTATTGAACAACATAAAGCAACCTTGAATGAAGATAACCCGGATATTGAAGAGTTGGAAGCGCTAATTACAAAAGCTGACGATGCGCTTCAATCTGGCAGCAATGAACAAATATCTGATGCAATTGTTGAAATCAGCCTCAAATTCAAGGCAATGTTGTCTGATGGTGTTATAGGTGTTATACCACAACAGTTGATGAGAGCTTCGGCGAGCAGCGCACAATCTGGAGAAGGTCCGGAGCTTACCATAGACGGTGATGTAAATACAAAATGGCATACGCCATGGGGCGATGGCTATCAAGAACCACCGCACTCTATTACTTATGAATTAGGCAAACTGTACAAAGGCATTAACAAACTGGAATATACACCAAGACAAGACACAGATACGAATGGTACAGTTACTAAGTTTGAAATTGAAGCAAGTATTGACGGTGTGAATTTTAACAAAATTGCAGAAGGAACATGGGATGCTAACAAAGCAATAAAAACAGCAACCTTTACTCCCGTCGATGCGACTCATGTTAAATTCAAAGCACTAGCATCGCAAAGTGATGTTGGCACACAGTTTGCATCTGCTGCTGAAATCAATTTGTACAGGGATTCAAATTTTAAACTAAATTCAGAGCAACTTGCTAAAGCAATAACGGATGCTGAACAATTTATTGCAACTTCGAATAAAGATGAAAATCTATTAGAGCTTTTGAAACAGTATGTTGATGCAGGCAATGCATTAATGAAATCGGATTCATCCACGCAAGAAGAAATGAATCGTACGACTAATCAAATTAATGATGAAATGGTTAATTTGCAGAGAGATAGTTTCTTAGTTGAAGGGATCACAGTAAAATACGCCCCAGAAGCACACTGGAGCACACCTGTAGAAAGCATGTTAGATGGTAATCGAGATACATTTTATGAAACGAATTGGGAAGATTGGGGCCGCAAATACCAAGCAGGCGACTATATCGTTCTTGACTTGAATAAAAGTAGAAAAGATATAAGTCAAATCCTCTACACACCGAGACAAGGTAAAGATAAAGAAAACGGTCGTATTAGACAATTCAAAATTTATACAAGCGATAAAGATTTGTCAAACGTTGAATTAACAGGAACACAAAGTGAATTGGATCAACATTTTGAGTTGGCAGCCGTCGGCGGTCTTGATACAGGAAAAGATTATGATCAATTCGCAACCTTCACCTCAAAAAATGCACGTTACGTAGCTATTCAAGTTATCAAAACTGGCGGCAACAGCTCTACTTTATCGATTGGTGATTTGGCTGTTTATCAAAAGTATGTTGCGGACATTGATACGAGTATAGTTCAAATTGCTAAGGAAAAGTTGGTCACTCTTTACGAAGATATGGTTCCATATGTAAGAAATATTATGGACAATTATTTAAATGAACTCGAAGATACAGAGCATCTAACGTTAGAATCACTAGAACATTATAATTACTGGCTTAATGAATATTATAATTTCTATTCTAATCTTGGTCATGTAAGCTCCATCAAAAATGGTGAAGTGTGGCTAGATACTGACGGTGTGCCAATTCAGGCGCATGGCGGAGGTATTATATATGACGAAAAGACTAAAAAATACTATTGGTACGGAGAAGATAAAACGGAATCGAACATGGGTGCTGGTTATGTTCCGATGACTGGTGTACATGCTTACTCATCTACTGACCTTTATAATTGGAAAAATGAAGGTGTTGTATTGCCGGTATTTAATAATCCGTCTCTTGGTGATAGAACTTACGATGGATTGACGGATGCTTCTAACATTCCAATGTATATTCATGAAGATGATGAATTGTATAAGGAATCGGGAGTAGGATTCGAATCTTGGCGACAAGAACAAAATTATGGGAAGCTTGATGATTGGAATTTCATTCCGGAAAATGGAGTGGAAAAACGTTTTTATAATTTCGCTGGTAACATGAAATCACCAGTTCAAACACTTAAAAAACATAATACACGGGAACAAATTGCCGATTTGAATGCACTTTATAAAGATACTTCTATCGAAGAGAAACAAAGATTATACGGGCTGTTCAATTGGGATAAAGTTGTGGAACGGCCAAAAGTTGTTTACAACGAGAAATATGATAATTATGTAATGTGGTGGCATCATGATGGTCCAATGTCGGGTAAATATTGGACAGCATCAGGTGGTGTAGCTGTAAGTAAATCTCCTATAGGTCCGTTTAAAGTGCTTGATATCGAGAGAATGCCAAATGATGGATGGGATCCTGACAAAAGGGGTGAAGGAGATGGTATGCTCCGCGATATGACCCTTTATGTAGATGATGATAAGGATAAAACAGCATATTTGGTCTATTCATCCGAAGGAAATGGGACAACCATCGTTCTAAAACTGGATGATACTTATACACAACCAGCTCGTGAGGAACATGGAAATGCGATTTGGGCGAAAGCTCATAGCAATGGTAGAGAAGCTCCAACATTATTTAAACAAGATGATACGTATTATTCTATAACATCTGGTTTAACAGGCTGGAACCCAAATCCTGCTAAATATCATATTACAGGACATCCATTAACTTGGTGGTGGGAAGATAAAGGCGATCCATTCTGGGATGACTACAAAGGTACGACTCATGAGAGTCAAAGTACTTTTGTACTTCCATACAGAGATAAAAATGGAAATATTGTAAGAGATAAATTTATCTTTATGGCGGATCGTTGGAATCATGGAAACTTGAGTGACTCCAGATATATTTGGTCCCCATTACACTTGGACACTGAGAATAAACGCATTTCAATGAATTGGCAATCGGAATGGGATTACTCACAATTTGGGGAAGCGCAAATAGAAAAGTACACAGTAACATTCAATAGTAATGGTGGTAGTAGTGTAGCTAGCATCGAAGTAAAACCAGATTCACCGATTGCAGAACCAGCAGCACCGAACAAGGAAGGTTATATTTTCATCGGTTGGTACAAGGATGAAGCATTGAAGGAACAATGGAATTTCGCAACAGATAGAGTAGCAGAACAAGATATCACCTTATATGCGAAGTGGGAGTCAGAATCTACGAATGTGTTGGTAGAATCGATCAGCCTGACTAGCGCAAGTGGCAAAGCGGCAATAGAAGTGAAGGGCGGCAGCCTGAAGTTGACGGCAGAGCTATTGCCAACGAACGCTTCCAATAAGAAGGTAGCTTGGACTGTCTATGAGTCAGATGGCGTAACGACAACGGACAAAGCATCGATCGATCAAAACGGATTGTTGACTGCCGTGAAGGACGGCGCTGTAAAAGTATTCGCAACTGCAACGGACGGATCAGAGGTTCGAGGTGAAAAAGCGATTAATATTACTAATCAAACTTCCGACGGAGGAAACAACGGAGGTAGCGGTGGTGGTATTACAGAACCAGCCCTTGAAAACCCAGCTTTATACGAGCCGAAGAAATCTGAGCTAACGATTGATTCCGCACTAAATAGCTTGACGGCTTCGCTTGATCGCAATCAAATTGCCAAAAAGGCAGCGGAGTTTTTAAAAGCAGAACAAGCCGGTACCATTCTAACGATTGATGTTCCTGGAAATCACACTCGATATGAAGTGAGAATTCCATTGGACGCTTTGAGCGGATTAGCCGCGAACAAGCCGGATTCGATCGTATCGATCCGCAGCAAGTTTGGAAGCTACGAATGGCCGGTGTCTATGTTAAACAGCAATGATATGAAAGGTAAAGTAGATGCCGATGCTGTGTTAATTGTAAGCATGGTGAAAGCGAACGAAGATAAGTTGCAGCAATTGGATGCAGCCCTATCCGGTAATGGAGTGAAGCGTATAAGCGATATTATCGACTATAAAGCAACGCTGAAAACGAAAGATGCGGAATACGATAATCATTCCATCGGTTCTATTGAGCGTACTTTAACCGTAGACAAAGTAATTCGTAATTTCAATGAAGCAACGGTCGTATCATATGATCCTGAAACGGGAGCCATTCGATTTGTACCAGCGGTGTTTACCGTTATGGATGGCAAGACTGTAGCGACGATCAAGCATTACTCGAATGGCATGTATGTCATCATTGAAGGCAGTAAAACATTCGAAGATATGCGCGGACACTGGGCACAGAAGGATGTAGAAACACTCGCTTCTAAGCTGATCGTGAATGGGAAAACGAATCAAGTTTATGATCCGGAAGGGAAAGTGACTCGTGCAGAATTCGCATCGCTGCTAGTAAGAAGCTTGGGCTTGAATAATAATGGTGCAGCGCAGGTATTTGACGATGTAGCAGCTGCTAAATGGTATGCCGCAGATGTAAGTACTGCGGTTCAGCACGGGTTAGTACAAGGAGTAGGCAACAACAAGTTCAATCCTGAAGCATTCATCACTAGAGAGCAAATGGCTGTTATGATTATGAAAGCTGTTCAGCTCATTCAAGGTAATACAAGCGCTGGATCGAATTCATCAAGCACTTCGTTGGCTGCATTTGCTGATCAAGACCAGCTATCGGGCTTTGCCCGTGAAGCGGTTCAAGCCGTAATTAATGCAGGTATTATGAATGGCAAATCGGAAACCACGATTGCGCCTAAAGATACAGCAAGCCGTGCTCAGACAGCAGTTATGCTGAAGCGGGTATTGAGCTTTGTTAAGCTAATTAATTCGTAATCAATAAAGAATGACACGTAGTCAGCTCATCATGTGAGCTGACTACGTGTTTTTAATCAAACGTATATGAAGATATAGCTCAAATTACGATCGCTTAACGCTGATTGCAATCGATATTAAAAATAGCATCGAAGAAAATATTGCTGTGTTTGGCAATAACCTCTTGAACGATTAAGATTGGCAAGTCTACAATTCATGACACTCCTAAAAATCGTCCTTATATACATTAAATTACCATTTTTTCATTAAATCTCACGAGTGAATTGTACAATTATACATGATCTGAATACATGCATACATGGATGCTAGTTTAAAATTCCTCTACACTAAGTACAATTACCAAGTTTAGAGGAGTGATACGAATATCAAGACGATTACCTATCATTTTCACATTAACAAAGGCTTTGAAAAGATAGTCAAATAGGTTCTGTATGCCCTGGTAATTTTCAGGGTTTTTTAGATTGAAATCATGTCGTAGTGTAATAATTATAGGTTGAAAAGCTGCAAGGGGGCAGAAATGAAACCAATATATAAGATTATGATTGTTGATGACGAGATGCTTGTTAGGCAAGGAGTCAAGCACCTTCTAGATTGGGAACAAGAGGGATACCGAATCGTCGCTGAGGCTTCGAATGGTCTTGAAGCTTTGGATTTGGTTGATGAGGTCAACCCTCATGTCATTCTAACAGACATCGTAATGCCAGTTATGGACGGTGAGGAATTTGTTAAGCGGGTGAAGGCGAAGTACCCTCAAATTGAGGTGATCGTCTTAAGCAGCTTCAGTGAATACGGCTACGTTCGCTCCACCTTTCAGAGCGGAGTGGCGGATTATATCCTAAAGCCGAAGTTGGAAGCCGAATACCTGTTATCGATCTTAAATAAAACAACTGCCAAAATGGTTGGGACGCAGATGGGTGATCAAGGAATTGATATGGAGGAAAAACAGCTTACACGAATAATCGAGAAGCTAATGAGCGGTTACGAGGCTTCGCAAGATCCTGGGTTGGTGCATTCGAAGTTTCCATACAGGCGTTTTGCAATTTTCGGTACGGACATGCACCATATTAAAGATTCTGATGATAAGGTGACTTTCGCAAGCCAAATAGATAGAGGGCTGCGTAAGCTCAGCAAGGACAAAGCAGCCTATATGCAGCTGAAGTTTGACAACGATTCTATTCTTTTCTTAATCAATGTGAATCCAGAGCAATGGGTCGAAATGGTCATGGAGCTCAGGTGCCTCGTCCCAGAAATGACAGAGATTAAGAGCGGTACCCAATTCGTACTTAGTCAAAGCTTCGAAGATTTTAACCGCCTTGGTGAGATTTATCGGAACAATTACTTGAAGCTTACAAGATATAGTTTTTACCTGCCGACACGAAGCCTGATTGAAAATGATCATTTACCGGGACTCTCGGATGCGTATCAAGAATATGACATGGGCGAATTATCGGAACAGCTGCGACGCAAGCAATTCCAGAAGGCGTTTACGAGCTTTCTGGAATTTGTGCATCTGTGGTCGAAGGACTATCGCACCGAAATTTTTGAATTCAAATCGTTTTTGGGTAACTTCATATTTAACGTGACGACAACACTTGGGAAAATGAAGTATGAAACCCCTGGGGGAGAAGACGCTAAATACGACTACTTCCGAAAAATTGATGAAGCAAGGTATGCCAAAGACGCAATTGCTATTGCTGAAGAATTCATACATGAGGCAGAACATGTGATTCGCAAGGCGAACTCATTATTTAATCTAAATATATCTAATCTACTTGAATATATTCATGAGCATTACGCTGATCCGATCACGCTGACCGGAGTGGCGAGGCAGTTTCATTTCAATGCTTCGTATCTTTCAAGCTTTTTTGCTACTCATAATGAGGAAGGTTTCAGTGAATACCTGAACAAAGTCCGGTTGGAAAAAGCGATGGAGCTTCTCTTGACGACAGGAGAATCGATATCCGAAATCAGTGCAAATGTAGGCTATTCGGACCAGAGTTATTTTACAAAGGTGTTTAAAAAGCATACCGGCATATCGCCAAGCCAGTATCGGAAACAATTCTCGGAGGAGATAAAGGAGTCATGATAAGAAAGGCTGCATTAAAGCTGAAAAAGCAGGGCTTGTTCCTCAAGTTGTTTCTCGTCACGCTCATTAGCATCGTTACCGTATCGCTAATAACCCTAGCTATAACGATCAGCATGTCGGAGAAATTATTTTTTCAAACGTTCAGCATTACTAACAGCAAGTTACTGAACCAGATGAAGACCAACCTTGAGTCTTACAACTACACGGTAGCTACTGGAGCAGCGATGATAGCTCAAAATGCCTCTATCCGAAACTATTTATCTGGCGAAGAGACGGATGCAGTATCACTTGCCACCGAAACATACCATATGACAGAAGGCATGAAGGCGATTCGGTCCAACTTTAGCGCTTATGACGTTGGAATTATGATCATAGGCGTGAATGGTCGGAGTTATTCAACAGATGCTTATTATTGGTCCACTTTCGCCGAGGAAATGAAAAATCACACCGTTACGAAAGCAACAAATGACCAATCTGCGCAAATCTTGTACCAGCTCTATCCAGCTGGTGATAACAAAGGCATAGCGAAAGAGCAAGTGCTTGTGGCTTCCAAAGCTTTATTTGATCAACAGACAAGTAGTTTTTACGGCACCTTGTATGTCGCAATTCGTGATCGCAATTTCAGATCTTTTTATGCTAACTTTACGAGTGAAGGCAATGACGTGTTGTTGATAAATAAAAACGGATTGATTGTGTCCAGCAATCGGAGCGAGCGGATTGGGCTGATGGACAAGCCGTTATATACAGAAGTAGCAGCTCAGCAGCTCGGAGAAGAAGATGAAGGATCCGCCTACGTCATGGGTAATGAACGAATTGTGTTTTCTGAATATTTGCCGGAGTTTGATTTTTATCTGGTAAATCTAATTGACAAGAAAGCCGTGACCGGACAGATGGTGAATGCAGAAGCGGTGACGTTGACCATTATGGTCATCGTGGCGATTTCCCTTATTATCGTATTTTTAATTACCCGAAAAATGACGAAGTCCCTGCGTGTACTCGTTAAACAAATGTCACATATTCCAACGAGTGGATTCGATAATCATATCGATATCGCTACTAGCAGTTATGAAGTTAAAGAGCTGGGCAACGCTTTTAATTATATGCTTGATGCACTGCATGATTATGTAGATCGACTGTTGGAAACCCAAAAGCAAGTGCGTAACGCAGAGCTGGCCGCACTACAAATGCAAATCAATCCGCACTTTCTATACAATACGCTGGCATCAATAAAGTTTTTGGTGCTGCAGGGTAATAAGGAAAAAGCAGCAGGTACAATTAATGCACTTATCTCTCTACTGCAAAATACAGTTAGTGATGTAGAGTCCACTATTCCTGTTTGTCAGGAACTGGAGACAATGAAGCATTATGTCTATATCAATCATGTGCGGTACAGTGAGAAGATACGCGTGAATTATTTTGTGGAGCCGGACAGCTTGGATTACCACATACCGAAGCTCATTCTCCAGCCTTTTATCGAAAATGCTTTCTTTCACGGATTCAACATTAAAGAACAAGGAAGTATTTTGATCATGATAGCCGTGCAGGAGGACCAACTAGTATGCGAGGTTGTGGATAACGGAGACGGTATGGATATAGAGCAAAAGCAGCTGAAAGTGGAGAAGATACGTACGCCGAAGAGGAAACGCCAATTTTTCTCCGGCATCGGCATACGTAATGTAGACGACAGAATTAAATTAATGTATGGGGAGAATTATGGGATTAACATAACAAGCAAACGGGGAGAAGGTACTAAAATCAAAATTAACATTCCATTAATTAATAAATAAAGAATGTGCAAAACAACTAAAGAATGTGCTAGAGACGTCATGAAAAGTAAATAAACGATCCAATAATAGCACAAAAGCTAACAAAGATAATACAAAAGAATATGTACACAAAGTGTTAAGATGGATGCGTTATTGGAAAACGTTTTCATCTTTTTTTATTTTACAAGGGGGATTATTAATTGAAAAAATTAGTTTTCGTTCTGCTTGCTAGCGTTATTCTCTTGACGGCATGTTCGTCTGGTGGAACGAAAGGCAGTCTAACAAGCTCGGGCGATGGAGGCACATCCAATCCGAAAGAGATTACTGTTTGGGCGTGGGACCCGGCGTTTAACATTGCCGCCATGGGTGTAGCAAAAGAAGCATATTCACAAGTTCATTCGGATGTCTTGATCAACATCGTGGAAAACGCGCAGGCTGATATCGTTCAAAAGCTGAACACCGTGTTGAATTCAGGTTCAACGAAAGGTTTACCTAACATCGTATTGATCGAGGATTATCGAGCACAGAGCTTTTTGCAAGCGTATCCGGATTCGTTTTATGAATTGACAGACGCTGTAAAAGTCGAAAATTTCGCTGATTATAAGATTGATCCGACCAGTGTTGATGGTAAGCAATACGGCGTACCGTTTGATTCAGGTGTCACCGGAATGTATGTACGGACAGATTATTTGGAGCAAGCGGGCTATAGCTTAGCTGACATGGAAGAAATCGACTGGAAGCAGTATATCGAGATCGGTAAAGCTGTAAAAGAGAAGACCGGCAAAAGCATGCTCACCCTTGACCCTAACGATCTTGGACTTATTCGCATGATGATGCAATCTGCTGGGCAATGGTATACAGCAGCGGATGGCAAGACTCCGTTCATTGCAGACAACGCCGCTTTAAAAGAGGCGATTGAATTGTATAAAGAAATGCTGGATTCCGGCATTGTGAAGGTGATATCGGATTGGAGCCAATTTGTTGGTGCATTCAATCATGGTGAAGTCGCCAGCGTACCTACCGGTAACTGGATTACTCCTTCAATTAAAGCAGAAGCTTCTCAGTCACAAAAATGGGCAGTAGCTCCGCTTCCTAAGCTTGCAGTAGCAAAAGGCTCCGTCCATGCATCAAGCCTTGGCGGCAGCTCTTGGTATGTAATGAATGTGGAGGGAAAAGAAGCTGCTGCCGAGTTTCTCGGAAAGACGTTTGCCTCCGACGCTGAACTCTATCAGTCTCTAAATACTAAGATTGGAGTCATCGGTACCCTGAAGGCTGCGGCAAGTGGAGAAGCTTACTCTGCGGCAGACGAATATTTTCAAGGCCAAAAAATCGTATCTGATTTTGCAACATGGACCGCAAAGATCCCCACCGTCAACTACGGCATGAACACTTACGCCATAGAGGATATTATTGTTGTTGCACTGCAAGCTTATTTTGGCGGGAAAGATGTGGATACTGTTCTGAAAGATGCGCAGATGCAAGCTGATACTCAAATTCGCTAAATACACACAACTGTATATCATAGTTTCTCTCCACTGCCCCCCAATTGTTAGACACCATCTAACAATTAGGGGGCAGTTTTTCTATGATCAATTTATGACTTCTTCTCCCCAGCCGTCATAACACATTTTCACAAAACGATTCACCCCGTACCCGTCAAGTCCTGTTGCATAGCAGCCAATTTCATAATTTCCTTGAAGTCGAAGGCCATCAACTTTACACTTTGATTCGCATATACGATCCGACTATTGTCATCAGAGATCATAAATGATGCTAGCATTGTCGTTCCGAACTATTTGTGGCATGTATTCACACGGTTCAATTGGGGTGAGCCTTGGGGTGCAGCAACACGTGAAGGGCAGCTTGAATGGCGGCGCACCAACCAACGGTTTTTTGCTCGTAACTTCATTCCGTCAATGCTTGGATGGTTTCTTGTTCGTTCGGCTTCCGATCAGTTCGAAGCAACGTCACCTGATGAAATAGAGTGTGTATTATCGAAAGCGGCAGGTTTTAACGCTGGTTTTGCTTTAGTTGCCGATATGCAGGTGCTTAGGCGAAACGGCAACATCGAGTCGGTATTTACATCCGTACGCAAGTGGGAAGCTGCCAGACAAGCTGGCGCCTAGTGGACAACCTCGATCTTTTAGTTGCAAGTTCGAAGGCGCTCCGAAACCTCTAGTTAGCGTCCGAGTGACGACAGGGGAAGAAGTAGTAAAATAAGCGGCGACCGTTTTCCTATACATAATAGGGGAACGGTTGTTTTTTCTGAGTACGCCGATTTCCGAAACTCTAATGATTCACTATTGCTTCCGTATCTCCGATTATCCATTCATGTCCACATAGTGCAAAATTAAGTCTTGTTAGTTCAAATACTAATATGGTTTGGGAGTTTATCATCTAAGAATATGCTTTTACTAATAGACTGATAGTTTAGAGTCTGGAGAAGTTGTTTCAACTTCAGGACAACGAAAAAAACCTTAATTATGAAATTCGGTATACAGCTATGATCTTATTCCAGGCTGGGCAATATGGCCATTCAGGCTTGTGATCTTGTTCACTTGAAGTTTGACAGATACTTTAGCCAACAAATGAAAGAATCAAGCACTCAGAGAGCTAAAAGGAGAAAACAATGAGCACAAGAAAAGACTTACAACATTACCCTTATATGAATGCAAGCTTGCCTATTGAAGAAAGAGTTGCGGACCTTATATCGAGAATGTCACTTGAAGAAAAGGTAAGACAGCTTGATATTTATTCTGGAAATGAAATTTCCGATTCAGTAGAAGGCTTAAATGCAGATTTGCTTAACTACGAAAAAATGGAAAAGGTATCTGCTGGAATTGGAATCGGATGCATCCAAAACCGAAATTCCAAAGCGGAGACTGCTAATAAAATTCAGGAGTATATCATCCAAAATTCAAGATGGGGGATTCCGGTACTCTTTAGTGAAGAGGGACTTCACGGTTTTGGGTGGAAAGGCTGTACAGTGCTCCCTCAGCAGGTCGCACTCGCATCAACATTTGAGCCAGAACTCGGATATAAACAAGCGAGAGTCATCGCTTCCGAAGCGCGCAGCTTTGGTATACATGAGGTTTGGGCACCTGTTCTCGATCTAGCTAGGGAAATCCGATGGGGACGAGTGGAAGAAGGATACGGAGAGGATCCTTATCTAGGGTCTATGTTCGCGGAGAACATGGTAAGAGGGCTTCAAACGGATGACCTTACAAGACCCGATGCCGTAGTGTCGGAACCCAAACACTTTACAGGATACGGTGCTCCTAGGGGAGGACACAATTGTGCTCCGGCCATGATGGGGCATCATGATAATGCATTTTACTGTCTGCCTGTATTTGAGGCTGCTTTTCAAGCGGGTGCAATGAACACAATGTGTTCCTATAACTCTATTGACGGCACTCCTGTAGCTAGCGACCATTCGCTGCTTACTGGTGTACTTCGCGATAAGTGGGGCATGAAGGGCTTCGTACGAGCGGATATGACGGCTGTCTCCATGCTGCATACCATGCACTTTGTTGCTGAAAACAATCGGGAAGCTATCAAAATGGGTCTTGAAGCCGGTGTTGACATGCAGCTTTACGACTTTCCGCATGATATATACCAGGACAGCATTATTGACCTTGTAAAATCAGGTGAGGTGGACGAGAAAGTAGTAGACACAGCTGCTGGACGTGTACTTACAGTTAAATTTACAGTTGGAATCTTTGAAAATCCATATACAGATATCGAACTTTCTTCGAAAGTTGTGCACAGTGAGGAGCACGTACAGACGGCTCTCGAAGTTGCAAGAAAGTCGATCTGCCTGTTGAAAAACAGCAAAAATACGCTTCCTCTCAAAAGAGACATTGGCAAGATTGCAGTGATTGGACCAAGCGCGGATATTCCCCGTTACGGAGATTACAGCAGCCCAGTTGTGCCTGAGCATGCGGTTACGCTTTTGAAAGGCATCCAAAACATCGTTTCGGAAAAGACCGAAGTTATCTACGCCAAGGGCTGCGAAATTCTGGAGTCCGACTTAATGACTATACCGGGCAAATGGCTCAAGGACAATGATGACAACGACGGACTTGTAGGTGAGTACTACAATTCTCTTTCTTTTGAGGGAAATCCTGTTTGTGTGCGAAATGACAAACAGATAAACTTCAACTGGATTTACACAAAACCTGCTGACGGTGTAAACGCAGATAACTTCACCGTTCGTTGGACAGGCAAAATTAAACCGTGCGATACAGTGGATGGTTACATTGGACTCAGCAGCATGGACAGCATGCGTTTGTGGATCGACGGCACGCTGCTTGTTGACGGTTGGGGCGACCTTGACTCCAATCAGATGGTTGCGTTCAAATTTGTCGAAGGCGAAGAGTACGATGTTAAGGTTGAGTATCTCAATGATTCACGTGGGGTAAGGGTAATCCTCGGTTACAGCCTCGGCAACGATTATATGGACGCTGCGGTTAAAGCAGCACAAGAGGCGGATGTTGTTATTGTAGCGGTGGGTGACAACGATCAGACTAGTGGAGAGAACCTGGACAGAGCGGACCTTAATCTTCCGGGCAGACAACTTGAACTCGTCAAGAGAATTTATGAAACAGGAACGCCTGTTGTTCTTGTCCTCCAAAACGGACGTCCGATGTCGATCACATGGGAGGCAGAGCATCTGCACGCGATTATAGAGGCATGGTTTGTTGGCGAGCAGGGCGGAAATGCTATTGCAGAGGTTATTTTCGGAGATGTCAATCCTGCTGGTCGTATTCCGATGTCTTTCCCAAGATCGGTTGGTCAGCTACCTGTATACTATAACCGCACACCATTCTATGGACATAAATATGTTGAAATGGATTGGCTCCCACTGTACCCATTCGGGTTTGGTCTGAGTTACACAACATTTGCGTATTCGGATCTTGACATTTCAGCAAGGGAAATTGCTCCGGATGGAACAGTGGATGTATCGTTTAACGTAACTAATACGGGAAATGTCGCAGGTGAGGAAGTTGCTCAGCTTTATATTAGGGATGAATTCAGCAGTACGGTCAGACCAGTCAAGGAGCTTGCAGGGTTTAAGCGAATTCATCTTGAAATAGGCGAAACAAAGCGCATCACACTTACACTGGGATACAGACAACTCCGTACACTTACTAGAAGCCATGATTGGGTTGTGGAACCGGGTAAATTTGAGGTAATGGTCGGACCAAACTCGGGCGACGTTCCGCTAACAGGAGAGTTTTTCGTTCGGAAATAAATATGTATGAGTTATCACTGCTGGTATGATTCGAAATTAGGGAGGTAGTTCATTTGCCGCGTGTTCTTTTTATACGCAGCAAGGGAACTGTATCCCTTTTTTTGGTTCCATTTACCTCTGTATTTCTCCCCATTTTATAGGAATAACATGATTTTCATTAAAAATTGCTTCGAAATCAGAAAAACCTTTTGACTTTTTATAATGACCCCCAATAATTTACATAACGCACCGTGACTGCTCATGAGGTTAAAGCGATTGCCGGCGATCATGAAGTAGAAGTTAGCTCAGGGAATCCGGACTAGACTTTTTCGATGAGCGTAATGATGAAAAGCGGAGTGATCATGTTATAAAGCGGAAGAAAACGGAACCTTGCGCTATTGTCACGGGATGGATGAGGTTAACAACATTCTGGATAGAATTAGGAACTAATGGACAATTATGATGTGTTGACTCTGCTTGCTCGATAATTATAGAGTGCTCAGTGCCGGCCGTGTTGGTCAGAAAATCAATTTGTAAAACAAAATTAAACATGATCTCAAACCACTTTCTAAAGTGGTTTTTTTATTGTCTTAGTAGGTTTCTATCCTAGTTTTTTTACTCTTAATCCACCGTTCGAACAAAGCTAATTTACTTTTGCATCGTATTTATCCGGTATAAACGTTTGAATTGGATTCTAAAAATTTCTGGAGTGATGATCTTTACAGGAAAAATTATGTCTACTAAACTAGCTACATTCTATTGTTAACCAAAATGAAAACATAAGGTTAACAATTAAATGTATTCAGCAAAAGGTGGTGTCATCCTGTGGCTATCTCTACAGTCGTTATCTTGATGACATAAAAAAGTACGGAAATGTTAAACAATTTGCCGCTAAAACAAACAACCCACCGGGCACTTTCCCCATTTCTAGCATTCCTTGGGTTAGCTTCACTGGCTTTAACCTGAACATCTATAATGAGGGAACCTATTTATTACCCATCTTTACAATGGGGAAATATTTTCAGCATGACGAAAAAATACTGTTGCCATTATCAGGACAATTCCACCATGCCGTTTGCGACGGTTACCATGCCGGGGTGCTGTATAATGAGCTGCATGGTTACCAAACTACACGGGTTAAATAGAGCAAGGAGCAGCTACTACGGTAGCTGCTCCTTGTTTCTATTAAGCTAAAGGGCAGCCTGCTCATACGATCTATCAGCAACTATTCTTAATTCTAATAAGAAATTACTTATATATAGAATCTTAATTTATACGCTTATTCATAAGCGGTTGCACAATGCTCATATCGGGAATTGTGTATCCAATAGGCATTAATTGAAGAATACGATTCCAGATGTTTTTTTGTTCAATATCATGGGCTGATGAGAATTTGGAATCGATCATCTGCTGTAAATTATGAGCAGTTAGCAATTCTGGTCTTCTCAGGTTAAAAAGTATTGATCTTCGACTTGCTTTTTTAAGCATTCGTTTAATTATCTTCTTTTTGCGAGTCTTCTTTTTCTGTTTTTTCGTTTTCTTATTTTTAATGCGATTAGATATCTTCTTCTTCGTAAGATGCGCCATTTACTTCTTCCTTTCTTTTTCTTCCGTTGAACAGGTTGTATAGGTTGTATAATTTGTGTAGGTTGTATAGGTTGCAAACTAATTTCGTTATCGATTTCTGGATGCTTGCTTTTCGCGAGATTATACAAATCGATGACACGTTCAGTCATCGCATGCAATGACCAATGTTCCTCTCCCCATCTCTTTGCATGATTTGCCAGCTCAATCAGTGATGTTGAATCATCTTCATCTAAGGCTGATCTTAAGCAATGAAACAGCTGATCTCTATCTCCAGCATGAAATACAAGTCCAGTCGATGAGTGGGTTACCATTTCTGGAATACCACCAGCGTCTGAAGTGATGACTGGCTTGCCTGCAATTTGTGCTTCGATAATGGCAAATGGCTGGTTATCCTGCATGCTGGGCAGGACGACAAAATCAGCTTGTCGAAGCAATTCAGGAACATCCTCGCGGTTTCCCATAAAGATAACGTGATCAGTAAGACCGAGATTATTGGCAGTTTGCGTTATTTCTTCACGAAGAAAACCATCTCCTACGAACCAACAAATCCAATCCGTACGTTCTTCTTTTAGTTTGGCTAGTGCATAGATGAGATGAATTTGACCTTTCACAACATCAAAGCGTGCAGGGCACATAAATACTTTCTTCTCAGCAGGTCTTGTAACATTTGATTCTCGATTCATGTTTTGAAGAAACTCGTCAATGTCAAAACCATAATGGCTGACTGTAATACTATGTTCTGGAACAGAAAATTCATTTACTAAAACATCTTTTAACCACTGCGAGGGCGAGATTGTTACATCACTGACGGTTGCACCCAAATTTTCACGTATGGCCGAATAGTGCCAAAGCGGGGTATTTGTGTCTTGTTCCAGTAACCCCAATTCTTTCAACTTAACAAGCCACTCTTTGGTGAGACAGCCATGAATTGTCGTTACTAAAGGAGTTTTAGGAGATTTAACACGTGACAACGCATGTGCGCTAACAATGTCCTGTGCATGGATAATGTCATAATCGGATAAGTCGAAGTACAAGGCAGCTGCTTCAATACAATACCGCTCAATTTCGGTGCTAGTTATCCATGGATCAGTTCCGGGCAAATAGTGATTCATATAGAGACTAGTCTGATCGGCAATAAGAGATGTTAGTTTGCTTTTATCAATGAATAAGCTTTTTCCTGGGACATGGAATCCCTGTCCATCCGGCGTCGGGGAGAATATATCTACGTGATGCCCTGCGAGCTGTAATCCTTTTGACAACTGATTGACATACGTATTTACGCCACCTGCATGAGGTAGAGACCAGCTGCAGGCGATTAGTATTCGCATTTGTTCCCCTCCGGTCAATTTGTCTGTCATTCCACTATCATATGAGTCTATTACAATAATGTTAACGTACATCCACCTATTTTTCTCTTGTATCATTACAGGCGATTATCAATCAACGATTGCATCTAGTCGGTATAATTCAATATCCTCAAAATCTTATAAACTTCGTGACATTCTACTATTTCTGTAAAATATAGACTTTTATCTAATGCGATTTTGATTAATTTTCGTATGATGCTAGAAGATTAGTCAAAGGAGTTGAAAGAGTGAAAGAGCATGCTACTAATTATAAAATTGGTATTATTGGGTTAGGGTACGTTGGCTTGCCATTGGCTGAGTTGTTTCTTGAGAAAGGAAATACGGTTTATGGCATTGATACTGATGAACGAAAAATCAATATGTTAAACAAGCGTCAATCCTATTTGTCTGACTATAAGAAAAACGAGATTCGAAATCTTTTCAGTAAAAATAGTTTTCATGTTGGGACTACCTTCAATGTCATCGAGAAAGTCGATGTCATAATCATTTGTGTGCCTACGCCGCTAGATGATCATGATCAACCTGATTTGAAATATGTGATTGGAGCTGCACAAAATTTGCTTCCACATTTGCGAAGAGGTCAACTCATTGTATTGGAAAGTTCTACGTACCCGGGAACTTGTGAGGAGCTGCTTAAGCCGATTTTGGAGTCCACTGGTCTCCTAGTAGGCAGAGAAATTTCGCTCGCATATTCACCAGAACGAATTGATCCCGGTTCGAAATGGGAATTGGAGCATATCCCCAAAGTTATCGGAGGCGTAACGCCATCATGCACATCGTATGCCAAGGAAGTATATGAAGCAGTGTTTAAACGCATGGTCGTCGTGTCTTCACCGCGAGTTGCCGAAATGACGAAGCTGCTCGAGAACAGTCAGCGTTATTTGAATATCTCCTTTATGAACAGTCTGTTGAAGATATGCGAGGAGCTGGATATAAGCCTATGGGAAGTGATCGAGGCAGCAGGTACAAAGCCATATGGCTTTACGAAATATTATCCAGGTCCTGGCGTTGGCGGACATTGTATACCGGTTGACCCATTATATTTGTTGTGGAAGTCGAGGGAACACCATATTGATCTGCCTTTTATTGAGCTTTGCCGTCAGGTAAATGAGGATATGCCTAGTTTAATAGTAGAACGGGTTGCAAAGACTTTGCGTCCTAAAGAGCTAAAGGAATGCAATGTACTTGTCATCGGGGTTACGTATAAGAAAGATGTAAATGATCTGCGAGAGTCCATCGCGCTGCACATTATAGAGCAACTGCTAGAATCCGGAGTTAAGGTAGATTATTTTGACCCGTATGTAAATGAACTGAAAATTGGCGAAACTGTGCTTCATGCAGTCCCGCTTACGGCACGAAATATGAGAAATATTGATTGTACGTTAATTTTAACGGATCATTCGAATATTCCTTACGAGCTATTTGTGAAACACACACCTGTTGTCATAGATACACGCAATGCTACAAGCAAAGTTGCAGACCGTAAAAACGTCATCTTACTTTAAAAGAGGGGGGATTTCAATGAAAATAGTAGTAACTGGTGGCGCAGGTTTTATCGGCTCACATTTAGTTGAGCGTTTGCTGGAGGAAGGCCACACCGTTTGGACAATAGATGATTTCTCGAATGGGCGGCCGGAATTTTTATCTCATCTCCAAAACCATAAACGTCACACACTTATCCAAGGCTCAGTAATGGATCGAGTGGTGATGAAGAAATTGATTGCCAAAGCTGATGTTGTTTACCACTTAGCGGCTGTTCTAGGCGTTAAAAATACGGTAGATGATCCCATTAAAGTTATAGAAGGCAACATTGACGGTACACGCAATGTACTTGAATTAGCATATCCGCGTCATGTCAAAGTCATTTTTGCTTCAACATCCGAAATATATGGAAAAAATGAGGAGCTGCCTTTTCACGAAATGTCCGGACGTATCTATGGTGCTCCATCTGTTCATCGTTGGTGCTATGCAACGGCGAAGTCGCTGGATGAGCATATGTGCTTTGCTTATGCCCAAAAGGGACTGCCAGTTAACGTGCTTCGGTATTTCAACGCATACGGACCTAGGCAAACAAATTCGCAATATGGCGGTGTTGTAGCACAATTCATTAAGGCAGCCTTGAAGGGAGAGCTACTTGAGGTTTATGGAGATGGGTGTCAAAAACGTTGTTTCACTTATGTAGATGATACGATCTCTGGTACTTTAGCAGCACTCAAGCCGGAAGCTAACGGACTTGCATTCAATATCGGTACGAACCGCTCTATCTCGATTAGGGAACTTGCAAACTTGATTGTTTCTCTTAGCAATTCGAAATCTTCTATCGTGTCCAAAACGTATGATGAAGCTTATGGCGCGGGTTATGAGGATATACCGGCACGAGAGCCGGACTTAACAAGATCACAAACTTTGCTTGGCTATAGACCTTCCGTGAAGTTGGAAGAAGGACTTATGAGAACAATAGACTGGTATCGAAATCATATATGATTTTTGTTCCTTTTGGCTGAAAGAGGGGTGACGGATGAAAATTGCACTTGTTTCATATTGGTGTGTTCCATATACAGGTGGAGTATCCACTTATGTATTGGCACTCAGGAAAGGACTTGAAGATAGGGGGCATGAGGTCGATATCCTCTCTCATAACGAAACTGGGCAGAATTACCACGTTGTCGATAAAGGTAAGTCGATTGATAAGCAAGCTGTATTAACTCCGATCATGCAGTATATGGGTCTTCGGTTCAATGAGAAATCATTGAATTATAATTCTTGGTTGGCAGCAATGGACGGGGAACGAATCGCTTTCCGTCAAGCATTATCCGAATTTTCCTTAAAGGAATATGACCTGATTCATGCGCAAGATGTGATCTCTGCGATTGGAGTATCTGAAGTTAAGCCGCGAACTACACCTCTTATTGTAACCCTTCACGGGAAACTAGAAGCCGAATGGAGGCTTCAAGGTTATATTTCTGATGATACCCTATCTGAACAATGGGGAAATGCGCTCGATCATTATGGAAGCATGGTTGGTGATTGGAATATTTACCCTTCCAAATGGCTTAAACAACAATATGAATCAACTGGGCTCATGAATGATATACAAATGGATGTTATTCCATATGGATTCGATACGTTATCTTTCCTCCATAAATCTACTAATGGAATAATAACGACTAAACCAGAAGGGGTGAAGCTGTTGGTCTGTCCCGCGCGTCTAGATCAGGTGAAAGGCCATGATGTTTTATTCCATGCACTTTCATTGCTGTTAAAGAACCGTTCGGATTGGATATGTTGGTTGATCGGAGACGGACCGCTGCGGGATAGTCTTGAACAAGTGATGTACCAGTATAATCTGGAGGGCCATGTCAAGTTTCTTGGACATCGGAACGATATGGCAGCTCTATTGAAGGAAGCGGATTACGTTGTAGTGCCAAGCATTCATGATAATTTTCCGTTCGTGGTCATGGAATCGCAAGCAATGGGGAAACCGATCATTGCTTCAGCAGTAGGAGGTATTCCAGAAATGATTACTCATGGAGAGAACGGTTTATTAGTGCCGGCCGGTCGAGCAGATTTGTTATGCAGCCAAATTCATAAACTATTCAATGATGACTCTCTTCGAAAACGTCTGGCCAATAAAGCCAGATCTTATGGACTCAAAAAATGGTCGTTGGATACGATGTGCGATCGAACTTTACAGCTGTACGAAAAGGCGCTTCAAGTCAAGCGAGGTGAAGTAAATTGAAAATTTTACTTGCAACGTACTGGCTGATCCCCCATGTTGGAGGGGTTTGGGTCTATATTCAAGATTTAAAAGCAAGCTTGGAACGACTAGGTCATGAGGTGGATGTGTTCGCTAGGCATCCGGATGAAAATAGCTATTATATGGCTAATACTGGTGAGCGGGTAGAGAAAGAGAGATTTAAACGGCTCGTCGAAGGCGAAATACGAGCGATCTACGCTCCATACCAGTCGCTAATTGATCCATGGATTGTAGAACAGGAAATTGAGTTCTGCTCTTATGCCCTTGCAGCATCTTATTTTGGACTTGGAAATTATGATTTGATTCATACTCAGGATGTCATTTCATCCCGAGCACTATGGCAAATTAAACCGGAAGAGATACCATTAATAAGTACAATCCATGGATGCCTCTCAACTGACTACTGGGTATCGCTCGAAGGGAAATTGCCGTCCGATACGATTTGGAAGTATGCATGTGCTCGGGAGTATTATGGCGCAACCTCAAGCGATTTGACCATTGTTCCGACGAAATGGCTGCATGATACGCTCGTTGGTTATATGGTGCCTTCTCAGCATATGGAGGTTATCCCATATGGGATGAACGTGGAGCTATATTTGCAACGGATGAATGAACGCTCTACCTTTAAGATACCGGATGCAGCGAATGTCATCATCTGTCCTGCGCGATTTGACAAAGTAAAAGGGCACAGCTGTTTACTAGATGCTCTGTATACTCTCAAACAAATAAGAAATGATTGGATATGTCTACTCGTTGGTGATGGGAATCTTCGGTCAGAGTTAGAGTCGAAAGCAAACCGCTTGGGCTTAGCTAGTCACGTCATTTTTACGGGCAGCAGAAATGACGTTCCGTCATTGATTAAGCAGTCTGATATCGTCGTGCTCGCAAGCTTAAATGACAATCATCCGTTTACTGTCATGGAAGCGCAGATTGCACATAAGCCACTCGTTGTTTCCAATGCTGGCGGTATTCCGGAAATGGTGAAACACAATCATACGGGATTGGTTGCAAAAGCTGGGGACAGTGACGAATTGTCACACTGCTTGAATGCACTGCTGGATGATCATAAGCTTCGCAATAAGCTTGCAGCTAATGGTTACAAATGGGGCGTGAAACGATGGTCACTAACGACCATGGAGCAGCTAACCACACATCTTTATGAACAGCTCTTGAATAAACAGCGTATACGAAAAGTAACACATCCTCCGAAACATGATGGAAGACATGGGGCATGGATAAGCTCTTCATTAAGAGAAATGTACAATATGTACATTCCGCAATCCTTTTCAATTGTTGATGATCATATTGTTGGTTCCGTTCTATATCAAGGAAAATAAAAAACTATCTGAAAGGAAAGATCACATGGCCAATATACAAATCACCCCATCAGGTCCACAACAAGAACCATCCATCGCTCTAAATTCACTGGATCAATCTACTGTCATCGTAACAACGAATGATCTGCGTTCAGGAAATAACATGACGACGATCTACCGGTCAATCAATGGCGGTGCATCATACACGGAGATGCTGAATTCCCCTCCAGTGGGGTTCGCGGCATCAGGTGATGGTGTGGCTGCGTACGGTTATCCTAATCTGTTTCTTGTTGCTGCGACAGCTTTGAATGTGAACCCTGTACGGGACTCGTCCATTATCGTGTACCGCTCGACGAACAATGGCGCCTCCTTCTCAACCCCAATCATTGTAAACCAAGGGTTTGGCACCGCTGTATATAACGACAAGCCGTCTATACGCATAGATACGTCGAATGGCAGTCCGTATCTTGGTCAAGCATATGTTGCGTTTACACGTTATTTCAACAATTTCCAAAGCTCTGAAACATTGATTTCGCGATCACTAGACCAAGGGTTAACCTGGTCTACTCCCTTTCTGTTAACAAATCAAGTTCAAGATGTTTCGAATTTTGGATCGAGTATCGCAATTGGCCCCGCAGGCGAAATTTATGTCGGATGGATGCAATATGGTCCAGGAACGCCGCAATTTCTTATGCGCAGATCAGATGATGGGGGAGTGACTTATGGTCCTATTATTACCATATCGACAGTCTCGTTAGTTCCAACCCCTCTTCCTGTACCAACCTTTGGTTTTCGCGTCTTGACGATTGCTTATTTAGCCGTAGATATCTCGCCATTTAACGGAGAAGGCATCGTCTATGCTGCTTGGCAAGACAACCGTACAGGTTCTGCACATATATTTCTCTCGCGGTCGACTGACAAAGGCGTTTCATGGTCAACGCCAATTCAAGTAGATGATAGCCCGGCAGGATCGCAAAATATTTTGCCCAATTTAACGGTATCGCGTGATAATGGCGGGGTGAAGGTGATGTACTATACGAACCGTGTAAGCAACTCGTTAATCGATGTGTTTTTAGCTGAATCAAACAATGCCGGTTCGTCGTTTGCGCCTAATCTTCGTGTGACAAGCGTCTCCTTCGATCCGAATGCGGACCCGTCATTAGGCACTCCAACACCATCGATTGGTGATTATAACGACCTAATTGTAAAAGCAACTGGCGCAGCACTCATTGTCTGGATGGACACACGGACGGGATCACAGAACATTTTCGAGGATATCTAAACAAAGAGCGAATTGATTTCCAGCCTAACGGAAATCAATTCGCCATACTGCTTAGTATAGAAACGGTAAAGGTATCGGACTATTGTGTTATAGAAGAACGGTACCGTCCAAATGAACTGGACCAGTAATCGTAGCAACGTTTTGACCGATATGTTCAACAGTTAATGCGTATTGCTGGAATGTGCCAACGATAGCAGGAATAGCCGTCTCGGTGTGTTGGAAAGAAGTCGTGAAATCGAGCGGTACCCATGGACCTTCACTTGCGGTTCCTAAAAATACGGAATCAGTCGTTTGGAAGACAACCGTCGCGGGGGCACTCGTTCCGCCGCGACGAATGCGGAAGAGAAGCTTCGGTACGATATTCAGGACCAGTAATTGCGCCTCCCAGCCGATGGTTGCTTTTAACTCAATCCGGTTGTTTACATTAGTAACTTGAAGAAAGATAGATGTCAGCAGCACTTCCGAACCGGGAGAAATAGAAAGGGGGAGAGACCCTGTTCCAACGGGAACTTCTTGAAACTGGTAGTCATTAATGATTACAGCCATAGCTTTCACCTCCTTTCCTATTGAAAAAAGCATGAATTGGGATATTTAAAAGCCAATCGTTGTACCCATTAACGTAACCGGACCAACTACCGTAATCGTTCCGAGTCCATTGCTTTGCACAGTCAAAAAGTATTGTTGAAACGAACCGACAAGGCTTTGATCAGGCGATTCTACGTGATTTAAAGTTGTTGTTATGATGTTCGAGATTAACCCGCCTGTTCCTAAAAATTCCGAATCTGTTGTTTGATAGACCTCAGGGAATGCCACCGTAGAACCCCCGCGTCGGATGCGGAATGTGAGCTTGGGTACAATCGGAAGCAAAAGTAATTCAGCTTGCCAACCGACCGTAGCTTGCAATACTAATTTATTGCTTGTGCTCGTGACATTAAGAAATACGGATGTTAATAACGTTTCGGTACCGGCAGCCAGCAATAATGGTAATGACTGTGTGTTTTGCTTCACCTCTTGTGACGCAAAATCAACTAAAAATGCCATACTCTCAACTCCTTTTTAATCGTAAATTACCCGATAATTGATCCTAATAATGTAACGGGTCCAATAATTGTCGCCCCACCCGTGCCGCTCAGTTGCGCGGTTAAAAAATACTGTTGATAGGTTCCTGCAATTGCTGGGGTATCAGGAGAGTCGGAACGCTGAAGGGATGTAGTCAAGTCAGAAGTCAGTACCGGTATCAAGTTGCCAGCTCCGAGAAAAACGGAATCTGTAGTCTGAAAGATGAGCGTGCTAGCGGGTGTGAATCCACCGCGGCGGATACGGAAGATGACCTCAGGAACAAGGGGCAGCAGTGATAGTTGAGCCTCCCAGCCGACGGTAGCAGACAGTTCCACTTCCACATTTGCATTAGCGATATTAAGAAAGATAGAGGTCAGCAAAACTTCTGTGCCAGCTGGCAAATTAAGAGGAAGCGACATTTGTCCGATAGAAACTTCTTGTGATGCAAAATCAATCAATTGAGCCATTTACGCAGCTCCTTTCCTGTTCAATTGAATATTACATTATAGTAGATTCATAGATTCACATTGCGGACACGGATAGATGTACCCGTTTAAAGGTTTGATTTTTTTGGTTATTGGAGGAAAGAGAATGGATGACGAAATTACGAAGATGGAACGAATGTACGCGACGTCCTTCCACGATGTCATGATGGATCATCATTATCGATATCATTTTGCATTGAACTACATTCGTCGTGGAGATTATATATTGGATGCGGCTTGCGGCTCAGGGTATGGCACTCATTACTTGGCTACAAACTCTGCTTGCACACTGACTGTCGGTGTGGATCGATCGGATCATGCATTAAATTGGGCGATTGATCATTTCTACTGCGACAAAACCGTTTATGTGAAAAGCGATTTATCTGGATTGTTTCAAGAAGAACTTCCTATCCAAAAGTTCGATGTTATTACCTGCTTCGAAACCGTCGAGCATATGAAGGATGATCGGTCATTCGTCCAGAAGCTTTATGATTCTCTTAAATTAAACGGCATTCTTCTTATCTCAGCACCAAATGAAAAGGTTATTCCGCATTTGAACAATCCGTACTTCCTAGGTGGTGTGAATCCTCATCACTATCGCCATTATCAACCTAATGAATTGTCCAGCTTGTTGACGGATTGTGGCTTTCGTATCCAACAGGTATGTACACAAGATAATGAGACGTATGAGCTTATTATAGGCCGTGATGATGGTTTTACAACGGTTCTTGTTGCCATGAAATGAATAAAAAATAGGCGATCGCTCTCAGGCTGAATGCCTAGAAACGATCGCCGCTTTAGCCTATTATTTACGGTAATACTCATAAGTTTGTGTTAATCCTTCGATTAAGCTAACTTTCGGCCGCCAACCCAATATTTGTTCAGCTTTCAAATTATCGAGACAGCTGTCCATAATATCACCTGGCCGCTCTGGGCCATGTGCAACATCTATGGCTGAGCCGTGAATCATATTTAACCTATGCACTAAGTTATTAATCGAAGTAGGCAAGGCTGTACTTATGTTGATCGTTTCTTGATTCCCTTGACGGCTCGCAGCTATATTTGCTCTTACAACATCTTGCACAAAAATAAAATCGCGATTTTGATTGCCGCTGCCATGCACAAAAAGCGGAAGCCCCTTATGCAGGTTGCTCATAAATATGGCAATAACGCCACCTTCACCTTTTGCAGTTTGACGAGGACCATATACGTTGCTATAACGTAATATCGTGTAGTTAATGCCGTTCAATTCATGAAACAATCGAATATAGCACTCGCTTGCATGTTTGGATAAACCATAATAGGAAATCGGAGAAGGTAATGCATCCTCCGATGCACGTTCTTTTTTTGAGACACCATATACGGCCGAGGTAGAGGAGAATATGATTTTTTCGACGCCAGCTTGCTTGCAAGCATGAATAAGCCGCACGGTACCAACGATATTTACGTTAGCGTCGAATGCAGGGTCGGCTATCGAACGTTGAACATCAACCTGAGCAGCCATATGAAACACAACATCAGGCTTGACTGTTTGAATGATTTGAGAAGATGAATCACTGTTTATATCTTCAATATGCAATGTTGCTGCAGGATTTACATATTTTATTGATCCAGTTGTAAGATTGTCGATAATGTGTACCTCAGCGCCACTATCGATAAGCATATCTGTAAGATGGGAACCAATAAAACCTGCACCTCCTGTAACCAAAGCTTTCATAACACAACTCCCCACTATGACGTTTTGATTCATCATATGCATAAAAAAGGGATTGGAATATGTATTCATACCCTAGGTTATAGCCAATTTGACAGCTAATATTTCATCTAATTTTGGTCAAGAGGTTATATATGCCCATAGCAAGTTAACTGAACTAGTTCCGCGTATATTTTCTTGTCTAGATCAACAGAAAAAGGAGCGACATGAAGTATGCCTCTCCTAGTGGAAGATAAATCGGCTGATACGAAGAACTTTTTTTCGGGTAACACTTTTACGAGCTAACGGAAGAAGCTGATTAAGCTAAAGGTTTGAAATAATATTTTGTATATTGCTGATCATTCCTGTCCATACCGTAATCTGTCTGTCAGGATATGAGAATGCAACATCAATGTAGTCTTCTAGAGACCTGGAAGGCTCTTCATAACTCGGGTCTGCGTTCGGATCAAATGAAGTGTCTGAGAGACGAGTATTAGGAGCTGATTAAGTGTATCCAGGACAAAGTCCGTATCTTGCGTATCGGATAGACTGCTGGCTACGATCTCTCCGTTATATAAATCGAGGATGCTCGATAGGTACATCATTTTTCCACCGAATGGTAAATACGTAATATCCGTGACGAGTTTATGCATCGGTGCTTCAGCTTGAAATTGCCGCTTTAACAGGTACTCAGCTACATAAGCAGGCTGCCCTGTATGCTTTCGTTTCTTGACTCTGACTCGACATTGAAGCTGCTCACATTGCATGATTCGTTGTACGCGCTTGTGATTAATCTTGTACTTTTTTCGAAGCAGTGCAGTAATCTTTCGGTATCCCTAACGGAATTTATGCTCAGTGCAGAGTTCTCGAAACTCTTCAACCATGCTGTCCAATGGCCGAGTTTTTGAATGCCGAAGATCCAGCTTTTCTACTCCTCGGCCGGATTGACGAATGGTGTGAGGGTACAAGCGCCTTCGACAAATCGCTGTATTCATTTGCAATACAAAATATTGCGGAAGAGTATATGTCTACTTCTATCCCTCAAGTATCCTTTGAATTCGAAGAGAAGACGAAGATTGCTTGGTTGATTCAACCGAAACAGGAAGGATTCTTCTCCAGCAGAGTGACGGTGACGAGAGAGCGGGCTTTGGCGTTTGTTAAAGGCGCAGCAGAGATGATCCAGAACGCGTGCAAGAAGCTGCTCAATATAAAACTATCATTTCCCGTGGGTACGACATACCGGGAATGGAAAGAGCTATCCGATCAGTTTGAGCATTTGCGCTTGTTGATGAATCGCGGGCTGGGACTTGGACAAGAATTACTGCTGCTTGAACAGGAATCACACGAACTGGCCGCGGATTTAGACGTAAGAGAGCTGCGCAAACAAATGAAGAAAATGACGTTGATGCAAACGCTTCTGGAAAACGGTCAATAGGTACGAAGACAAAGGAGTTGCTGGGGGAAAATAGGTTGAAAATCAACGAAATATCCAAAGCAGTCGGTTTCTTGTCCGAGCAATCATTTTACCGTTTTTTTCGTAAAGCAATGAATGCAACCCCGCAGGAATACCGGAATCAGATTGGAAGGTCAACAGATGATAGTCGAATGTAAACAACGGCGAATAGAAGGGGGACGACAAGCTCTATTATATTCAAGGTGCAAGATCGAGAAGAGACAATTGCGAAGGGGGAAAATAAATAGCTAAGTGAATATCAACTAGTTGTCCGAAATGTGCAAAAATAAGACTTTATCTTTCAAAGACTTGAAACGATTACTTTTTGTAAAATGAAACAATAAAACTTGTGAATGCAGGATCTGTCTGTCCGTCATACCAGCCCCATTTGTCTTAAGGAATCTCTATGGGTTAATTAACAATTAGGAGGAAAGATCGGTGAAAATAAGAAGAAAAGCACTTATAACAACAGTAACGATGTCGCTTTTAGCGTTCCCCTATAATGTATTAGCAGGAGACTCCATGCCGCCTACAGGCGATGCAGCATATGGCAAGGATTAACCGATGACCCATGGATATCGAGCTGTCGATATCGAGCAATGGTCTCCAGCGACTGATCCGAATGCTGAGTGATTAAGAGCTTTTGTGCCCTTGCAACAGAGGAATTAGGCGTTTTCTGCGACCCAAGCGAATCCTAAGCTGAGCCCAGAGACTGAGTTTTTTAACCTAATTGGGGATTATGACTTCTATTTCCTTGGCGCAACGCCTTATAATAACGAGTTTTCGAACTATTTATTTAACTTCTGGCAATATACAGACTATTATGGCGGTTGGCATGGAACAGCAACAGAGGATGTACCTTCCAGCTTATATGATTCTACCGAATCTTGGGAAAGACGAGCATTTGAGTTCGGCATCGTAGATCTCCCTAACCCAGCTTATACGAATGCGGCGCACAAAAATGGCGTGAAATCGGTAGGTTGTATCTTTATCTCGCGCGGAGGGCAACCGTATGATCTTTTGCTTAAGCAAAGGGAAGACGGAAGTTTCCCGGTAGCAGAGAAGCTGATGAGATGAAGGAATACTTCGGCTTCGATGGGTATTTCATTAACCAAGATACGTCTATTAATCCCGAATTCATTAACAACTCCATCTTTATGAACTATAGCTGGAACTCTCCGGATGGATGGAATAATGGTGATAGCACGAATCAAGTCTATATTAAGAAAAGCGTCGAAGAAGCGAAGAGAAGAGGCATTGATCCTTTAAAAACAGTTTTCTCAGGGATCGAGGCAGGTATGGGGAACTTCGGAGGAACTCACAACTCCACTCGCAATATGGATGTCATTCTTGATCCAGGGACAGGGAACCCGCTTACTGCGATTGCGTCACTAGGAGGAAACTTTGTTCAACATGCCCTGGATGAGAACTTGGGTGATCCGAGCAAGAACCTTCGAGGTGATGACGATCAACAGTGGATGATCGCTGAACGTGAGCGCATGTGGTATTAAGTTCGTATGCGAATCGTGAAATCGCTGCCCTGGGTCAAGCATTTGATCCGAAGGGGAAATCCATCAACGGCTATCAAGTCAACATCGGGGAGCTTAAACTCACAGATGGGAGAAACTACACGCCTAGCACGCCTACGGGTTTTGCAGTCAAAGATCGATATCATACCAATGAAATCGATGTCGTGTGGAATCGTACTGATTATAGTAAGGTGAAGCAATACAATCTCTATGCAAAGCTGAATAATGGAAAAGAGGAATTTTTAGGCGGAGTTTATGGCGACAACTTCTATGTGAAAAACTTAGATAAACATGTCGTGGCTCTTAAATTGACTGCTGTTGGAGCCGATCAAAGCGAGAGCAAACCAGCCATTATTGAACTTGAAAGTAAAGATTATCTTTCGAAAGTGTCAGTCAATGAAACAGCCGAAGGATTCGATATCAGCTGGGGCAAGGAGAACCGCGGCAGCAAAGTTCGTTTCGACTTGAGCTTTACGGATGGCAGAAAAGATACTTATACCAAGACCTTGGATATAAAACTGGCTTCAGGGAAATTCGAAGTACCAGTGAAAGATGATGATCGTTACCTGTTAAGAATATCCACATTGGATAAGAGAGAGAATGTTATAGATACCGTCAGTTATGCAGGCAAAATGAAAGATATTTATTCCGAATCATTTGATGGAAGCTACTATATTAATGGCAATAAGCTTGGGATCGATGTACCTTCCTCGAAAGACTGGTGGCATACGTTCATTACCGTTAATGGAGTAGCGGTTAAACCTACAAAAAAGTATGATGGTGCAACAACCGATTATTTCATTCGGGGATATCATGATTTGAATGGATTATCTATTCCGGTAGAGGGATCTGTAATCGGTATTACGCTGGAAGGCTATAAAGGGAACATGTCCGAAGTCAAGAATATTACGGTAAAACAAGTTACCGAATAGATTGGTAAAGCTCACCCATATATTTAATGAAAACCTGACCCTTTGAGGTCGGGTTTTTCCAATGTTGGAACGCTTCTGCGGGTTCAAACAATTGATTTTTTTCTGAGAATGGTAAGTACATCATGGATATCGATGCAAAGGCTTGGCAGGAGGAAATGAAATGTGGTTTCAAAAGAGAAGATTTACGATTTTTCCTAAGCTGCTCCTGGGCTTCTTGATCGCGATTTTACCTGTGTACATGTTGGGCATTTATTTGAACAAACAGGTGGCCAGCAGTTTGCGGGATCAAATTCTGCAATCCATGCAAACCAATGTGAAATTTTATTTGTCATCACTGACGAATGAAATCGTTAATATCGAAAATTTCAAACGTTCCTTACTGGTGGACGAGGATCTTATGGCTTTAAGTACGGTAGCTCCGGCCTTGACGGAAAACGAGCTGCGTGAAGCGATTTTGCGGTTAGAGAGAAAGGTGGCTCTTCTGCAGGACTCCAGCTCTTATATTGCGAGTGCAACTCTCTACATCCCGTTGATTGACAAGCAAATAAAGTCCGGAAGCTACATTGAGGGTGTCTCGATCAAAGAACTGGAAACGATTCGATTCAAGATGCAGCAGCAATTATCTCCATTAGTATGGCATGGCGACAAGTTGCTTATGGGCTCCTATTACCCGGAAAGCGTGATCAAAAACAGGGCTCCCGTCTTCTTGATCGAGATCGAGATCAATCAGCGGATGATCATGGACGATTTAAGCAGTATGTCCGATCAAGGAGGAGCTTACCTCTATTTCAAGCAGGAGGGTCGTGTTATTACTAATCACGCGGTGCCCAATACTTCCGATGAAATCGAAAAATTATTATCTCGGCAGTCAGGCGGTGAAGTTGAAAGTGTCATATTTGAGAACCAAGGGAAGAAATATTTGGTTTCGCTCCGGCAATCGTCAGGATATGATTTTTCGCTAGGAATATACACGCCGGAAGACGTCATTATGCGCGACTTTGACAAATATAATGCGTTGTTCTGGATCTTGTTCGCTTTGTCCATCATTGTGATGGCGCTGTTCTCGTATTGGATTTTCAAAGCGATTCGGAATCCCGTCCGCAACCTGTTAAAGGCCTTCCGAAAAGTGGAGCAAGGTCAGCTAGCGGTTCGGGTCTCACAGAGGAGTAATGACGAATTTTCGGACCTGTCAGAACAGTTCAATAAGATGGTAGCTAAGCTGCAATCCTTGATACAAGAAGTATACGAGCAGCAAATTAGGAGTCAGCAGTCTGAACTAAGACAGCTGCAGTCGCAGATCAACCCGCATTTCCTTTACAATAGCTTTTTTATTTTGCATCAGCTGATCGAATTCGAGGATTTGGATAATGCAAGGAAGTTCGTACACTATCTTGGCAACTACTTTCAGTTTATTACGAGAGATGCAAAGTCAGAGCTGTCACTAGAGCAAGAAATGAAGCATGCTGAAGCGTATTTGAATATCCAGATGATGCGGTTCGGCAGCAGGATTAATGTTTCGGTGGAACCGATTCCCCCTTGGTGGGAGGAATTGCTGGTACCGCGTCTCATCGTGCAGCCTATCATTGAAAATGCCTACCAGCATGGACTGGAGTCCAGAATATCAGATGGTCATTTGCGAATAACGAATGAATTGCGGGACAACTTCCTTTGTATCTATTTTGAAGATAATGGCACCGCGCTTACGGAAGACGAGCTTATGCGGCTCAAGTTCAAGCTTCAGGATGCATCGGAACTTGAAACGACGGGAGTCGTCAATGTGCATAGGCGGCTGCAGATCAAATTTGGCCTATCGGCTGGTCTATACGTTTTCCGAAGCGAGCTAGGCGGCTTGGGCGTTGCGATGAAAATACCTGTTAAGACAAAGGAGGAGTAAGATGTACCGCTTATTAATCGTAGATGATGAGCCTTTGATTCTGCAGGGGCTTACGAAGTTATGCAGCCGGTTGACGGAACCCGAATTGGAAATCTATTCGGCGGGTACGTCGCAGGAGGCGTTGATGTGGCTCGGAAGAGTGAAAATAGACATTGTGTTGTCGGATATTCGGATGCCAGGCATGAATGGTCTGGAGCTTCAGGGCGAGATTGTGAAGCAGTGGCCTAGGTGCAAAGTGATCTTCTTGACCGGTCACAGCGACTTTGCTTATATTCAGCAAGCGATTCGGCAAGGCAGCGCGGACTATATTCTTAAGACCGAAGGCAATGCCAAAATTGTGGAATGCATTCTCGCTGTTGCCAAGCAGCTTGATCAAGAGCAATTAGTGGATATGCAGCTCATTGAGGCAAGCCAGCAAAGGAAGGTCGCGTTGCCCTATATTCAGAAGCAGTATTTGAACGAGCTGATACAAGGTGATGACAGGTCGCTGCATTCGCTACGCGACAAATTCGAAGATCTGCAGATTCCTCTGGATGCTGGTGTTCCTTGCTTGCTCATGATTGTGCGCATCGATGATTGGGGACAACGGGAAAGCTTGATGGACAAAACTCTGTTCCAATTTGCTCTGGACAATATGACGAACGAATTATTATCTCCACTCACGAAAGTAATCTCTATGAGTTATGACAAAAACAAAATGGTTTGGTTTATCCAGCCTTCCGAAGCTCCATCTGATCAAGGCGCTTTCAAAAGAACATTCCTGTTCGTTCGCGAAATGTTGGAACAAATTCAATTGACATCGCTTAATTTGCTAAAGCTGCCTCTGTCTCTGGCGCTTGCGAACAGCTTCTCGGAATGGTATGACGTTCCGCACAAGTTCGAGCGGCTTAATCTGCTTTTCCATAGCGGTCTTGGATTCGGAAGCGAGCTGATTTTACTGGAGCCTGAATTCATGCCCCAAACTAATAACTGTAGCGCAGAGATGCGTCTTACCTCGGTTCATTTTAATAAAATTTCCTATTTGAAGTCCTGCATGGAGAATGGACAAGAGGATGCAACAATTGAAACGCTGGAGGAGCTGCTTGCTTTCGCGTCGCTGTCGGGAGCTTTCCCAAGCGCTGTGCAGATGGAGCTATACTATTTGCTTGTCGCAGTATTCCTGCCTCATGGCTTGCTGCATTCGAGTAATGACGCTCACACCGATCAGGATTTGGGACGGTTTACGCAGTTCGAAAGATACCGTTCCTGGCATCAAATTTGCGAAGAATTCACTTCTTATGCCAAGAATATATTTGAATGGCAGCATGCCGGCATGGTCGTTCAGGAGCATGAGCTCATTCAGAAAATCCAGCATTATGTGGCGAGCCATCTGTCTGGAGATTTGTCGCTGTCGAGAATTGGTGAGGTGGTGGGGCATAACCCTTCCTATCTCTCCAGGTTGTACAAAAAACTGACGGGTAAAGGTTTGTCCAGTTATATCAACGAAATTAGGCTGGAGAAAGCGAAGCGTATGCTGGAGCAAGATGGTTACAAGGTGCACGAGATTGCATCCGAGCTCGGTTTCTTGTCTTCGCAGTATTTCCATCGTTTTTTCAAAAAAGCGACGCATCTGACGCCGCAGGAATACCGTGAACTGAAGAGGGATTCAAACGTGTAAATAAAAGATACAAATGTCACGAATGGAAACTAGTTAGCGTACTCGCTTTACTTTTATAATGAAGCCGTAGCAAAGAAAACTAACTAGAAAAGGGTGTTCATGATGAAGAGAAAAGGTCATTTGAGTATCATTCTCGCAAACATCTTGGTATGTTCCGTTGTCCTGGCAGGCTGTGGCAGCAAAGACGACGGCATCGAACAAAGCGGGAGTGCTAATTCTGGAAATCAAGGGACAGGAGAAGCCGTTATTGAGCCGCTTGGCAAATATGATCCTCCCATTGATGTAACAGCGGCGAAATTTATCACGCAAGACGTGGTGTATCCAGAAGGTCAATCGGAGTCGAAAAATGCCTGGCAAGATCTCTATAAAGAAATGGGTATTAATCTAAAATACGATTGGATTGTAAAAGGTACGGACGCACAATATTTCCAGAAGCTGAACCTCTCCATCGCTTCCGGAGAAATACCCGATCTCATGATGGTTAACTCCTCTCAATTAAAGCAATTGGTCGAATCGGATATGTTGGAAGATCTGACATCAGTTTATGAGAAATATGCAACTCCAGCTGTAAAAAGCGTTTTCGAGCAGGACAAGCAGGCTTTGCAATCCGTTACTTTCGACGGCAAATTATTTGCAATTCCAAAGACGGAGCCGATGATCGGCGCGCAAACACCGTTGCTATGGCTGCGTACGGACTGGTTGACGAAGCTGGGTCTTTCCGAGCCGAAAACATGGGAAGAAGTATTGCAAATTTCGAATGCCTTCACGACCAAAGATCCTGACGGCAACGGCAAAGCGGATACATTCGGCATCGCGCTAAGCAAAGATATCATTAACGGCTATCCTTCCCTGAATGGATTCCTAAATGCTTACGGCGCATATCCTCGGATCTGGAAAAAAGATGCATCAGGCAACTTAGTCTACGGAAGCATCCAGCCAGAAGTCAAATCAGCGCTAATCAAGCTGGCAGAACTGTACAAGAACGGCGAACTGGATAAGGAATTTGGCGTAAAGGACGGCTCGAAAGTTGCGGAGTCGCTGGTCGGCGACCGTATTGGGATGATGTTTGGACCAAGCTGGGCTTCACAATGGCCGCTTCAAGATAACAAAAAGAAAAACGGTGCTGCAGAGTGGAGAGCGTTTCCGATCCCGTCCGTCGATGGCGGTAATGCCACCGTGCAAATGCCGTTTGGCGCATCGTTCTACTATGTAGTTAAGAAGGATATGAAACATCCGGAAATTGCGGTCAAGATGGCAAATCTCTTCATGGAGAAGCTGTATGGAGAAACTGCAGATTATTTGAAATATGGAGTAGACGGCAGCGGTATAACGGTTGCCAAATATTCAATGGTGGATTTGTTTGCGCCGGACAAAGATATCAACCGTTCGGTGAACGTAGCGGAAGCGATCAAGATCGGGGATCCATCCAAGCTGAACCCGGAAGAGAAATCAACCTACGACAAAATCAAGGCATTTGAAGGCGGAGACTTGAATTTCTACGGTGAAATGTACCAGAACGGTCCAGAAGGAGCGATGATGGTGCTGAAGAAACTGTCGGATGAAGGTAAAGTGATCGCTGAAGGATACGGCGGAGCTCCTACCGATACGATGGGTGAGAAAAAAGCTACATTGGAGAAGATGGAGACTGAAATCTTCACGAAAATCGTTTACGGCGCTGCTTCGATCGACCAATTCGACAAGTTCGTCGAGGATTGGAAAGCGCTCGGCGGCGATCAAATTACACAAGAAGTCAATGAATGGAACGCTTCACAACAATAATCCAAGTGTGAGGGGTAAGATGCTTATGGCTTGCCCCTTTTCTTCTATACAGACAAATTGAGATTCGAAATAAGGAAGTGGACATCTTGCACACAAAAAAGGGACTCAGGCAGCTTCCGTTGCACTTGATGTTAATACCGGGCATCGTGATCGTATTGATCTATTGCTACTTTCCGATGGTCGGGGTATTGATGGCGTTCCAAAAGTATATTCCGTCAAAAGGTTTGTTCGATTCCAAATGGGTAGAATTTAGAAATTTCGAATATTTGTTTCAAATGCCCGATTTCGGGCAGGTTCTCTGGAATACGGTTTATATCGCTGTTCTCAAGATGGTGTTTGGGCTTCTTGTGCCGATTACGATCGCTATTTTGCTAAACGAAGTTGGCAAAATGTATGTGAAGAGATGGGTTCAAACGCTAATTTATCTTCCTCACTTTTTATCATGGGTTATTCTGGGCGGCGTATTCATCGATATTTTGTCACCGTCCAACGGACTGCTGAATCAGTTTTTAGGTATCTTCTCAATTAAACCTATTTTTTTTCTAGGAGATAATACTTGGTTTCCGATAACCTTGATCGTTTCGGATATTTGGAAGGAATTCGGATTCAGTACGATTGTTTATTTAGCGGCACTGACAACGATTAATCCCAGTTTGTACGAAGCAGCCATGATCGATGGCGCGGGCAGATGGAAGCAAACATGGAATATTACCCTTCCAGGTATGATGCCGGTTATCATTTTGATGGCGACATTAAGTTTAGGAAATGTATTAAATGCAGGGTTTGACCAAGTATTTAATTTATATAGTCCGCTAGTTTATGAGAGTGGAGATATTCTGGATACGCTAATTTATCGAATTGGGTTAATGGATATGCAGTACGGTGTGGCTACCGCACTTGGCTTGTTCAAATCAATTATCTCTTTTGCCCTTGTATCTATCTCGTATTGGCTGGCATACAAAATTGCTGATTACCGCATCTTTTAGGAAAGGAGAGAACCGATTTGGTAGAAGGAAAATCATTTGGACGAAGCTTATTTCACACACTCAATTATGTCTTTCTTATTGGAATCGCATTATCTTGTCTGATACCACTTATTCATATTTTGGCGGTATCCCTAAGCTCAAATGTAGCGGCAAGCGCTGGGATCGTAAAGCTATGGCCTCAGGAAATGACGTTCAAAGCCTATGAATTCGTGTTATCCAAGAGTGAGTTTCTTACTTCGTTATGGATTACGGTGGAGAGGGTTGTTCTAGGCACAGTCATTAGCATGGTTTTAACCATTCTTATTGCTTATCCGCTGTCCAAAACCGGCAAGGAGCTGAAATTCAGGACGGGTTACGCGTGGTTCTTCGTCTTTACGATTTTGTTCAGCGGGGGATTGATTCCTTGGTATATGACGATTCGCGCGACCGGGCTGCTCGATTCCATATGGGCATTAGTTATTCCTGGGGCTGTTCCTGTATTTAATGTCATTTTATTATTGAATTTTTTTAGAGGGCTGCCCAAAGAACTGGAAGAAGCGGCATTTGTCGACGGCGCGACACACTGGACTACGTTATGGCGTATATTTGTGCCGCTGTCGATGCCTTCCATTGCCACGATTATGCTGTTCACGATCGTTATGCATTGGAATTCATGGTTTGACGGACTTGTGGTCATGAATTCGCAGCATAACTATCCTCTGTCGAGTTACCTGCAAACCGTCATCGTTCAATCGAGCTTGACCAACATGTCCGCGGAGCAGCTGGCGAATTTAGCTTCCGTGTCGGACCGAACAGTAAAAGCCGCGCAAATTTTCGTAGGTGCGCTGCCGATTCTTGCTTTTTATCCATTCCTGCAGAAGTATTTCGTGAAAGGTATGGTTTTGGGCGGGGTAAAAGAATAATTAAAGGAGCGATTGCTAATGGAGACTGGAACTAAACCTTGGACAATTTACGCGATTCATCACTCGCATACCGATGTGGGGTACACGGAGCGACAAGAGAAGATAAAACAATATCACGTCGATTTTATACGGCAGGCGCTTCATATTTTTCGCGAAATTCAGGATGGACGTCGCCCTGAATGGAATGGATTTAAATGGGTCTGCGAAACGTTTTGGCCAATTGAGGCGTTCCTCGAAAAGGCTACTGAGCAGGAAAAGTTGGAGTTTGCTGAAGCGGTAAGACGCGGAGATATCGGGCTTTCAGGCACTTATCTTAATATGAGCGAGCTTGTCGGCAAAGATCTGCTTGAAGCAATGATCGGCCGTGTTCGCACTTACGGAGAATCGATTGGAATGCCGGTGAAGTCTGCCATGACAGCCGATATTACGGGCTTTAGCTGGGGGTATGGCGAGGTGCTGCTCAATGCGGGTATTCAAAACTTGATCACCTGCATCCATACTCATCATTCGATGTATCCACTATGGAAGAAGCAGCAGCCTTTCTGGTGGGAGATGCCAAATGGCGAAAGGCTCCTGACATGGAACGGAGAGCATTACGTCTTCGGCAACGATTTGGGATTAATTCCAGGTATCGGAGGCTCTTATACCATTAAGGATGAATTCGATACGTCCAAGGGCATCACGTTCGAGATTGCGGAAGCGCGTATTCCGAGGTATTTGGAACGGTTGCGTGCGGACGGGTATCCGTTCCCATTCGCACCTGTCATGATGTCTGGGCTGCCGACGGACAACAGCTCTCCGAATGCCCAGCTTATGGATTTCGTGAACCAGTGGAACAGCAAACATAGCGAAAAAATCAAAATCGTACCGTGTACGTTGGATGAATTTTTTGACGCGGTACGTGGTCATGCAGAACAGCATCCCGACGATATTCCTGTATTCCGGGGCGATTGGCCAGATTGGTGGACGGATGGCGTTGGTTCAACGCCGAAGCATGTGCAAGTATTCCGAGAGGCGCAGCGTGTCCATCGGAAAGTGAAGCAGCTTGATCCAAACGGAGAGATTGTAACTGCTGAGGCGATGAGAGCGATGGAATACGAGCTGACATTGTTCGCCGAGCATACTTGGGGCTACCATTCCTCTGTGACAGAGCCTTGGAATCCCTTCGTGCAGGAGCTTGGTGTCCGCAAGGAGGCGTTTGCCGCCAATGCGAGCACGCTCGTACATCGCGCATTGTATGATATTTTGGAACATAAAGGGGATGCGCTGCTTGCACCAGACCGGCCGATGCGGTTCAAGCTGCACAATCCTAATCCTTTTGCACAAGAAGACGTTGCCCATCTGATTATGGAAGGTTGGCACTATGACCTGATCAAGGACGGATTCGAAGCACGTGTCGAAGGAAGTGGAGAGGTATATCCTGCTCAGCTAAGAGTTGCGCCGAGGGGTGTCATCGTTAGCATACCAGTGACACTTCAAGCCGGAGAAGAGAAAATATTGATGATCCATCCTGTCCACAATGGTCAAGCAAAGACAGCATACACTACGGATTACGTAGGTTCAGACAGAATGATGGATATCGACGTATCGCATGTAGAGAAAACTTTTCACTTCACCTCGACTTATTTGGAGACGCCATTTGTCCGGATGGAATGGAAGAAGGGCGAAGGGATTACATCCTGGATCGACAAGCGTACTGGGGAGGAAATGCTGCGCTCTGACCGCAATCACCATGCCTTCTCGCCGGTATATGACATAACCCGTGCTTCCAGCGTTAAGGATATGTATGAAGTTAGACGCATGATGGGCCGCAACCGTAAAGGAGCCGATGCGATTGTCTCGACAGGGGTACTGACGAGTGCGGAAGTAATTGCGCAGGGTGATGTGTACGGTACAGTTCAGTTGACGTTCGAGGTGGCGGGATGCTCGCATTATTCATTGCTCGTTACGGCATATACAGACAGACCTCGCGTGGATGTGGCCGTACGTATGCATAAGGACAGCGTATGGGATCCGGAGAATCTGTATATTTCCTTGCCTTTCGGGGGCCATATTATGGATGGCGAGCAGGAGCTGTGGATGGATAAAATGGATTCTCTAGCTCGTCCGCGCAAGGATCAATTGCCGGGAAGTCTAGCCGATTATTATTGCATCGGGGAAGGCGTCGCTTACGTGGGAAGTCAAGGTGGCGTGTCAATAGCCATGCCGGATACACCGCTTATTCAACTAGGAAAGCTTGAACACGGCTTCCGATTACTGAACGGGGACGAGAAGCTGGAGCATGATCCAGGTCATCTCTATTCATGGGCAATGAACAATTATTGGGAAACTAACTTTACGGCAACGCTGGGCGGCTTCTATGAATTCCGATATTTTGTCGCATGGGGCGAAGCGCTTAATAAGCCGGAATCAGCGATGACCACTTGCCGCAGCATGAATGCTGGTATCTTGGCATGGAGATCGAAATGATGAAAGTGAAAAAGTATTTAGATGCTTCAATATCGACGGAAAAGCGGGTTCATGATCTGCTGGAACGCATGACGCTAGAGGAAAAAATCGGCCAGCTTATCCAACCCTTTGGCTGGCAGGCATACGAACGAACGGAAGACGGCATAGAGCTGACGGAAACATTCCGTTCCTATATCGAGAGGGGGAGCGTTGGCTCACTCTACGGCGTTTTGCGAGCTGATCCTTGGACCGGTGTAACACTGGAGTCGGGATTATCGCCCCGCGAAGGGGCGGAAGTTATCAATCTGATTCAAAAATACGCGATTGAGCATACGAGGCTTGGTATTCCAATCTTGTTCGGGGAGGAATGCTCCCATGGGCATATGGCCATCGGTGCAACGGTATTCCCAGTGCCGCTTGCGATGGGCAGCAGCTGGAATACGCCGCTGTATCTAGAAGTATGCCGCGCGATTGCAGCAGAGACGAGGGTACAAGGGGGAACGGTCACATATTCCCCTGTCCTCGACGTCGTCCGCGATTCTAGATGGGGACGGACGGAAGAGACATTCGGCGAGGATCCGTATCTTATCGGAGAGATGGCGGTAGCGGCAGTCGAAGGCTTGCAAGGGGAGTCCATCGCTTCGGGTGATACCGTTATCGCAACACTCAAGCATTTCGCCGGCTACGGCAGCTCCGAAGGAGGACGCAATGCGGCGCCCGCTCGAATCGGCGCGAGGGAGCTTCTCGAAAAGGATTTGTTGCCATTCGAGCGAGCGGTGCAGGCCGGTGCGCTGTCGATCATGACGGCATACAACGAAATCGATGGCGTGCCATGCACGTCGAATTATGAGCTGCTTACCCAAACTTTGAGAGAAAAGTGGGGATTCGAGGGATTCGTCATTACCGATTGCGGAGCGATCAATATGCTTTGCGGCGGCCACCAAGTAGTAGAAAGCGAAGAGGATGCAGCATGCGCGGCGCTGCTTGCGGGTGTCGATATGGAAATGTCTGGCGACAGCTTCGGCAAGCATTTGCTGCATGCCGTAAGGAATCAAAAGGTCTCTATAGAGGATATTGATCTTGCTGTGCGCCGCATTCTTCACCAGAAATTTGAGTTAGGCTTGTTCGAGCGACCATACGCGAACCCAGACAGGGCCTCGGAAATTATCGGCCAAGAAAGCCACATCAAGTTGGCGGGACGGATGGCGCAAGAAAGCATAATCCTGCTCAAGAACCACAATCAGGTGCTGCCGTTGTCAACAAACTTGAGCAAAATCGCGGTCATCGGACCTAACGCGAACAATATTTATAATCAATTGGGTGATTATACATCGCCGCAGGAGCGCTCCGGTATTGTGACGGTACTGGACGGCATTCAGCGAAAATGCGTTGGCCAAAGCGAGGTCATGTATGCGCCGGGCTGCCGCATTAAAGATCCGTCGAAGGAAGGATTCGAGCACGCACTCCAAATCGCGCAGGCTGCAGATGCGATCATAGCCGTAGTTGGCGGTTCCAGCGCAAGGGACTTCGGCGAAGGAACGATAGATTTGAAGACGGGTGCTGCGATTATTACCGATCAGTCAAGCTTAAGCGATATGGATTGCGGAGAAGGATTTGACAGAGCGGAACTGAGTTTGTCAGGCGTTCAATTGGAATTGCTGAAAGAGCTTCACAAGACAGACAAACCGCTTATCGTCGTTTTTATCAACGGACGGCCGATCGTGGAACCGTGGATCGACGAACACGCCGATGCGATTCTAGAGGCTTGGTATCCTGGACAGGAAGGCGGGAATGCAATCGCGGACGTACTATTCGGCGATTACAACCCGTCCGGCAGGCTCACAATATCGATTCCTAAGCATTCGGGACAACTTCCGATTTATTACAATACGAAGCGGACCAAAGGCAAGCGATATGTGGAGACAGACTTAGAACCTAGATATCCATTCGGTTATGGCCTTAGCTACACGTCTTTCCAGTATGACGGCATCACGCTAAGCAAATCTAATATAAAGCCGGATGAGAGCTGCACCGTAAGCGTTGATGTCACGAATATCGGCGGAATGGCGGGACAGGAGGTCGTACAGCTTTATGTAACGGATGTTGTCAGTTCCGTAACGAGGCCAGCTTTGGAATTGAAAGGCTTCCTGAAAATTCAATTGGAGCCTGGCGAATCGACGACCGTCCAGTTTACGATCGCAAAGGAACAATTGCAATACGTAGGAAGGGACTATCGCCGCATCGTCGAACCGGGTCAGTTCCGTATCCAAGTAGGCGGCCACGCAGAGTCGCTCCTTGGGGCTGACTTGTATGTACTTCCACCCGAATAAGTATGGAGAGAGGATGAAACAACACTATGAAAAACCATCGTTTGCCGCAAATTGATATCCCCGAGCTAAAGCTGCCGCCTTCCATCATAAAGGCGATGGAGGAAGCCGACAAGCTGCTCGCTCATCGGCCGAAGCTTAACCGATTATTTCAGAACTGCTTCCCAAATACGCTGGAGACGACAACAAAGCTGCTGGAGGACGGGACTACCTTTGTCCTAACAGGAGACATCCCCGCTATGTGGTTGCGGGATTCCGTGGAGCAAGTGATGCATTATGTCCCGTTTGCCAAGGAAGACCCCGAGCTGCAGCGTATTTTGGAGGGAGTCATTAATCGCCATATGTTCTATATTAGCATTGATCCTTATGCTAACGCTTTTAACGAAACCGCCAATGACTGGCATTGGAACTCCGGAGACGAAACGGAAAGTTCGCCTTGGGTGTGGGAACGTAAATTCGAACTCGATTCCATGTGCTTCTCTTTCCGTCTAGCCTATCATTATTGGAAGGAAACGGGCCGGACGGGCATATTCAATGAGCAATTCAAAGCTTCTTTGCTGGCGATGCTGGACGTCTGGCAGATCGAGCAGCAGCATGCTGAGCTCTCAACGTATAGATTCCAGCGTCATAATGGAATCATGATCGATACACTGCGGAGGCAAGGGCGCGGCATGCTGGTCAACGAGACTGGCATGATCTGGTCAGGATTCCGTCCAAGCGACGATGCTTGCGATTTCCATTTCAACATTCCGTCTAATATGTTCGCCGCTGTAACACTTCGCGACATGGGCGAAATCGTCCGTTACGTATACCGAGATGAGAAGCTTGCGGCTCGCATGGCTGTAATGGAAGAAGAAATCCGGCATGCTATTGAATTGTACGGCATCGTGGAACATCCGAAGTACGGACGCATGTACGCATTCGAGACAGACGGCTTCGGCAATCACGTCCTAATGGATGACGCAGGTACGCCAAGTCTGATATCGGCGCCTTATATCGGCTTCGCGGATGCAAACGATCCTATCTATTTGAACACGCGAGCTTTCATTTTGAGCGAAGATAATCCTTACTATTACAAAGGCGAGAGCCTTAGCGGTATTGGCAGCCCTCATACACCGCCGGACTTCGTGTGGCATCTCGCTTATTCTATGCAAGGTTTGACCGCCGTGGACCCGGATGAAATCAGGGAAATGATCGATATCATGGAGTCGACGGATGCTGACACCGGCTTTATGCATGAAGGCTTCCACAAAGATGATCCTACCAATTTCACGAGGGATTGGTTTGCTTGGTCAAACAGTCAGTTTGCCCATTTGGTGTGGAAAGCTTTGCAACAAGGCATTATTTAGAGCGATAGTCAATTCATTTAAACGTACAGCCCTTTTTATCAAACATATGACGGCGATTATTGAAGGAGGTATGATCCATGTTTAATAAATATCCTATAAACCCAGTCAGGCAGCCATTCTTGGAACAGCCAATTTCAAAAGGTTATGAAGCTTTAACGGAGCTATTAAAGGCGAGCTTGGACGAGAAGACGGGCACGCCCACGCTTATTATCGTGGACGGCACGCACGGCGCTGACTTTCAGTCATTCATTCGGCATGCTGCTTCCGCGATCGAGAAGCAAGGTTGGAGCTTGAACGTTCAAAGCACGGCAGGTTACTTGAAATCCGGTGAGACGCTGCGTGAGGAATTCGACCGCAACATTACGGAAAATAGAGCGTTCGGTTACGTGACTGAGGATGAAATCGAGGCTTATTTCGTATTGGACGCAAGAGAAACGCTCGCGACCCGATTGAAAGAACAAAATGGGAGAACGGCGATTATCGTGTTCGGCCCAGGCGCTTATTGGCTTGCGGGAGAGCGGATCGGCACTGTCTTATTTCTGGATGTTTCTAGGGAATATCAGCAAATCCAGCATAAAAAGCAACTGCTCAATTTCGGAATGTCATGGAACCGCGATTCCGTTGAAAAGTATAAAATTAGTTATTTCGTGGAATGGCCGATACTGGAAACGTACCGTAAACGTATTTTCCAGAACATCGATCTCTACTTGGACATGAACAAGCCGGAAGAGCCTGTATTCTTGACCATCTCTGACTTGGAAGGCATGATCCGGAGCGTGGCCCAAAATCCGCTTCGCGTTAAGCCGTTTTTCGCCCCTGGTATTTGGGGTGGACAATATTTGAAAGACATGGCTGACCTTCCTAAGGAGTGGGTGAACTGTGCATGGAGCTTCGAGCCGATCGCACCAGAGAATTCTATTCTAATTGGATATGGAGGCGACGTGATCGAAGTACCGTTCCTGATCGTGATGGCCCTTGAATATAAAGCCATCATGGGCGAACGTCCGGTGTCGTTGTTCGGCGATTATTTTCCGGTGCGGTTCGATTACCTTGATACGATGAACGGGGACAAATTATCTTGCCAAGTGCATCCGAAGCAGGACTACGTGCGTGAACATTTCAACGAGTTTATGACACAGCAGGAATCTTATTACATTATGGAACAGAAAAAGGATGCCAAGGTTTACCTCGGGCTTACGGAAGGAACGGAGAGAGAGAATTTCCAAAACGCCGTCTTGCAGGCACAGGAAACAGGCGTACCGATGGAATTCACTGAATATGTCAACGAATTCGATTCGAACAAAGGGGATTTGTTCCTCATTCCTCCGGGAACCGTTCATGCTTCAGGGATCGATAATCTTGTGCTTGAAGTCTCATCTACGACTTGGTGGTTTACGTTCAAGCTATACGATTATTTGCGTAAGGATCTAGATGGCAAACCACGTCCGATCAACGCGGATCACGGCTTCCGTAATATCGATTACGACAAAACGACATCGTGGGTTAAGCAAAACCTCATCCCCGAGCCGCAGCTGCTGCAGATCCAAGGCGGCAACGAAGAGTATTTGCTCGGTCAACGAGACGATCTACTGTTTTACGTAAGGCGGATCCATCTGCAGACGGAATGGCTAGACCAGACGGACGGCGAGTTTGTCATGTACAATCTCGTGGAGGGAAATAGCGTACGTATTGTATCCATTGCGGATGAATCAATATTCGTCGATTTGAATTACGCGGAATCTTATATTCTACCTTCCGTATTCGGTGCATACAAAATCGTAAACCTGACGGAAACGCCATGCAAACTGATTAAAGCGGGAGTATCTCCGGAATGGAACGTGAGCCTGATTGAACGCTGATCTCATATTTGCTTTGGATGTGGGTGGAACTTATGTCAAGGGATGCGTTGTAGAACGCGGGGAAGTAATGGAAGGCACGATCTCTCATTATGCTGCAAATGCCAAGGGATCGGAAGAAGTCATCATTGGCGGATTGGCAGCTATCCTATTAGACTTGCTTGAAAAATATAAGCGGTTTCCGCATTCATTCTCACCCGAAGCCATCGGCATCGGCATGTCCTTTCCTGGACCGTTTGATTATGAAAACGGCGTGAGCTGGATTCGTGAGCTGGATAAATTCGAATCGCTGTACGGTGTAAACGTGAAAGAAAAGCTCATGCAAGCATTGCTTGCAAACGGCTTTGGGGAGAATACAGATTTCTTGGACATCCGGTTCCAGAATGATGGCAGATTGTTTGGTTTGGGAACCGGCAAACTCTATCCAAATGAGCGAATACTGACTATTACGCTTGGGACGGGTATTGGTTCAGCTTTTATTGATTGCAGAACTCTTGTCACCGAAGGTGAACACGTACCGCAAGATGGCTATTTATATAACTTGCCTCATCAAGGCGTGGCTGCGGATGAATGCTTCTCGCGGAGAGGAATTCTTAAGTTATTCCGGGATGCCGGCTGTCAGCATGATGGCATGGATGTGAAGGATCTTGCGGAGGTTGCCCGGAAGGGCGAGAATCGCATGAGCGAGCTGTTCAGGGCATTCGGGGATGAATTGGGACAATTCTTACTGCCTTTCCTAATAGATTTTAAGGCTGACCGTCTCATAATTGGAGGCCAAATAGCCAAAAGCATGGATTTGTTCGGAGAAGGCCTTATTCGCATGCTCTCACCACTCGGTATGAAAGTCGAAGCCCTCGACAATGCGCTGCACCATACCTTTATCGGTGCTTCCTGTATGTTCGACGCAGAACCACATGGAACCCCGTAATAGGACTCCTTACTAGTGGAGCCGTATAAGGTGACCGTGATTGGAGAATGGAGCGTGAGCAATCGCTTATCTCTAAACCTTATTATAAATAATAAAACAATCTCGGTGGCTTTTATGTTAGCAACGACCATAGAATGAAATAGAGAGATACAAATGAATGTTATATTAATCCAAACCTTATAGTGCTCATCATAAGTATGGACCATCCTTCGGGATGGTTTTTTTTTTTGAGAATGAATGGGATTTGTCAACACAAGGCTACATTATAATAGAAAAAAGTCAGGTTAGCATGATGACTAAAACTATCTTTTAAGGAATAATCAGTTTATAAGAATCTTTGATGGGGGTCAAAATGAAAAAAATTGCACTTATTGGTTCTGGAGGTTCACGCAAATCAACTTTGGCTAGCAAGCTGGGCAGAATATTATCGATTAAAGTTCATCATTTGGATTCAATTTTTTGGAAGCCGGGTTGGATTAGCATGCCAAAAAACGAGCAAAAAGTTGTTCAAGAGGAGCTCAAAAGTCATGATAGTTGGATTATAGATGGTAATTATGGAGGCACTTTAGATATTAGGTTACAAGCGGCTGATACAATCATATTTGTTGACCTATCAAGATGGATCTGCATTGTTCGCGTGTTGAAGAGAAGGTTCGAGTACCGCAACAAGAAGAGAATGGATATGGCAGAAGGTTGCGAAGAAAGGGTCAGTTTGGAATTTTTGAAATGGGTCTGGGAATACCCAGACAAACAAAAGCCGAAGATAACAGAAAAACTGCGAAGGTTATCGAATGAAAAGAAAATAATTATTTTGAAGTCTCCGAAAGACGTACGAGAATTTGTAGCAAAACTTGAATAAAACATTGATGAGCAGGCCCTGTGGTGGCCTGCTTATTTTAATAAGCTAATAGACAGTCATGCGTAATTAGAATTGTATAATTAGTCCATTAGATTCCAATATGTGGTATTAATATTTTGGAAATGTTTTTACATACGATTATTGAATGGTGAATCCGTATTTTGTAACAATCCAGAGTTTATGCCAAAGAGTCGGATAACTTTTTATTAGTTTCAAGGATAGGTGGAAAAACTAATGGCTTTTTTATTTGCTATATTGGCTTTTTTATTTATGTTGTTTTTCTTAAGTACATTCCGTGCTCTTATTAATAAAGAAAACAGTACTCAATTAACTATTTTTACATCTTTACTTTTTGGGGGGCTATTTTGGGTATGTCTACTAATTTGGTCTTAATAGAGTTTTTGAACTAACGGGATTGAAGTTGATTCTACGTTTAAAGGAGAAATGAAATGTGACCAAACTAAATATGGATTTTTTATTGAAAGCTATTGATCAGAAAGATAAGGAATTAAAGAAAGCAGAAAAGGATGCATTTTCCTTAGAAATGACTGATCCAAAATTCGAAGAGCAGTACAATAAACTTGAAAAAATAAGACAGGAAGTAATGGATTTAAATTTACAGGTAAGCAATTTAAGTAGTTTATGAATATGAAGATCAACGATTGCACAGATAACAAAAAGAGGAAAGTAAAGTCTTGATTATTACACGAAAAGTCGGAATTTTCTGCGATATATATATGTGAGATGCGGAAGCGTTCCGGACTTGTAGGAGGTAGGTTTCCATGATTACGGACTTAAAACGTGATATAATCGCTATTATTCTAAGCGTGTTCATTATTGGTGTAATCGTCTTTAAAACCTATATGCCCGACGCATTCGCAAGCAAGTCCGCACCGACTTTATCACTTGAAGAGGCAAGCGAGCGCCTAGAGCGAATTATTTCGAATGGCGGAACGTATACGTATATAACCAGCTTCGATAGCCACGCCCTTGAACCTGTCGTGTACGAAGCGTTAGTGATAGTAACCGATATAAAAGAGAGAAATTTATAAAAATGGTCCAGCTACCTTATACTGGGTTTTCGTTTTATTAGAGTATAGGTCACGGAATCTCACGTGAGTATATGAACCAAGAGGCGCAGTAAAACTATTTATTTCGTATTGACAGAAGTATATAGAAATATAGTTAAAGAGTAAGACTATTACATAATTGACCACATGGAAGGCAACAACTCCATGTGGTTTTTTTGATTAAAGCTGTTTCAAACTTTGCTCATCATGTTTTATTTGCAATAAACGCATCAATTAACAGTTAGGATACTTTTCTGATAAGCCTCAAGAGTCGAGAAAGTGCTAATTGTAATATGTGGGTTAACCTTTCGCCAAAACCGTTGTAACGTTTACTAATTATCTAAGTAAATCTGCAACTCCGGGGCTATGCTCATTTGGCATATCAGGAAGCTCTGGAACTGGAAACCCCTGAGGAGGAGGAGTTACTGATAAAGTACCACTATTCCTGCTTGGGCTTTCACCTTGAAAAATATTAGAAATTAATGTTTCATCTAAGCGGAAATTAAATTGCATATTGTGATAGCCCATATCTACGAACTTTCTGCACTCAGGATATTTGTTGATATCATAGTTCGGTACTGGGAACACTTTACCCCAATCAACGCCCAGTGTTTCAAGTGCTTTGGCAAAAGCGTTCTGATGCGCATTATCACGGACAATAAGAAATCCTAACGTTTCTCTGAATGTTTGATTAGAGCTCATCTCATAAATCCGTGTTTTTTGCAGAACACCAGTAGACTCAAGCACGACATTGTTTAACATGTCTGCAACAAGATTGCCATGACTATAAACCCACGATGCATTCCATGGATTTCCTCCCGCATCTATAGGTAAAGAACTTTTAGCTCCCATAATATAGTGGTGGGGGTTTCCGTGTTTAACCGCCTCGTCAATCGGAGCTTTATCAACCCCAGCATCTCCGGGAATATTTAGACCAGATTCATTAAGTAGTTGATTGATCGTACTCTGAACAAGCTCGACATGAGCAATTTCTTCTAAAAACACCCCTCTCAGTAGATCGCGAAATTGTTTGTCTTTTCCTCTGAAATTAGAGCTTTGGAAAAAATATTGCATCATGGTTCGCATTTCACCGAATTGGCCGCCTAACGCTTCCTGAAGAACTTTTGCAGCTGCTGGATCTGGTTTATCTGGTTTAATTACGTTGATTAGTTCTTCTTTGTAATAGTACAAAACAATCACTCCTTTATCGTTTCTAAACAACCTGAACACGTTGATTATGATTTCACAGTTAAAGTTTCATTATGCAAATTCTGAAAAGGATTGTGGAAATCATATCAATTTCAAAGAAGTGAATGGTTTATAAATTTGTCCTCGTCCGATTATGTTAAATTAAGTTAACATTGCTTGTTTGTTGGATTGAGATGAGAATAGATAAGTGAAACATGATTATGGAAATATCTAGGTTTAAGATAAATTGACTAACCAACTCATTAAGATGGCTTCTGGTTATTATGGCTGTTTTCTTGTTAAACTAATGGGCAATTTAGTGCAGCTTATTACGTTAATTTTGACACCATACCGAACTTAAGACTATTCTTATGAGTACCTAAGATTCGCTGTATTTGGCAAAAGGCAGGCATCAAATCACAACCAATATTAATGAATATATATAAATAGATAGAGGAGGTCCTTATGGTTGAAGTCTCATACCGCTGACCGTATTAAAATCCCGGCAGGATTTTGGATAGGATTACGTCAATTAGGAATTGCCCCTCATGACGTAGCTCGTAAAGCAGGATTGCCGCTCACCATTATTACTGAATCAGTAGTTACCACCGCTCATTATTTCGCGATCTGGCAGGCTTATTCCGATCTCATTGGCGACACTGCAAAAGGAATTATCAAGCTTGCGACCATATATGAAACAGCGCAATATCCACCGACTGTCTTAGCTACTTACTATGCTCGTGACTATCGTGACGCTTTAAACCGAATGTCTCGGTACAAACAAATGTGCCCACCCGAAAGCCTGCGTATTATTGAGGAAGGAGAGTATTGTACAATCGAACTGGAATGGCTGCATACGGAGCAAGCAGGTCCGCCGCTACTGGTGGGTATCACATTGGCATTTCTATTGGAGCTAGGGCGTCGGGGAACAGGTCAACCCTTGACAGCGCGTGTTGTCGAATTTTCACAATCAATGGGCGATGTACAAGCTCTTGAAGCTTATTTTGGCTGCCCAATCAGAATGGATGCAAACTATAACCGTTTGACGCTGCATCGAAGCGATCTGGATCGTCCTTTTGTCACGTACAACGAAGAGTTACTGGAGATTCTGACTCCTGTTTTAGACCGATCGCTCAATGAACAGCAAAGCAGCCGCTCTATAACTGAAATGGTCAAATGGATTCTAAAACGCAGCCTTACAGGTGGGCGCCCCGATATTCAGGTTGTCGCGAAGGAACTCGGTATGAGCGATCGTACCTTGCAACGCCGGCTTACCGACGAAAATACGAGTTTCAAGCATGTTTTAACAAAAGCTAGACATGAGCAGGCACTAGAGTACTTGGCAAATCCCTCGCTTGATATTAAGGAAATCGCTTTTTTAATTGGATATGAAGACCAAAATTCATTCTACCGCGCCTTCCGTCTTTGGGAAGGTGAGACTCCTACAAATTGGCGTACGGAATATTTGGTACAAACCCATTAGCCGAAGGACGGCTAGAATTGCCGATTATATAGAATTCCCAACCATATAAATTTATAGAGAGCTAGTATTTATTGCGTTTTTTTATTTGGCGTGTTAAACGAGTACATTGGCGCGATATGCTAGTTACTAACCCATTCAGACAAGGTAATATTATCACTATCCTCATTACAAGACTGTTTTAATCATGACTATTAATCAGCTTGTCGTGAATGAATAAGTAAATGAAAAGGGAGAAATTTAATATGGATATGGGATTAAAAAATAAAATAGCTTTAGTTACAGGATCAACGAAGGGTATAGGTAAAGCAATTGCTATTGAACTTGCTAAAGAAGGTGTCCATGTACTCATTAATGGTCGAAATTACGAAGAGGTGGAACGAATTGTAAATGAAATCAAATCAGATTTCCCGGCTACCTCACCTCAAAATGCTACAGCCGATATTGTGGATATTTCGCAAAGAGAAGCTTTATTCGAAAAATACCCCAATATTGATATATTAGTAAATAGTATGGGCATCTATGAAATGATGAAATATGAAGATGTTGACGATGAGATATGGGAAAAATACTTCCGCACGAACGTACTTGCGGCAAATGGATTATCTAAATATTATTTACCTAAAATGTTGAAAAATGATTATGGCCGCATTATCTTTATTGCGAGTGAAGAAGCAATAATGCCTTCAGGACAAATGCCTCAGTATTGTATGACAAAATCAATGCTATTATCATTGTCCAAAAGCTTATCCAAATTAACAGTTGGAACAGAAGTTACAGTCAATACGATCCTGCCAGGACCAACTCTCTCTGAAAATGTGCATCAAATCATTGAGGGCATATACTCAAATGAAGATATGAGTTTTTCAGAAAAAGAGAAAAATTTTATGACTACAAACCTGCCTCAATCTGAAATACAGCGATTTATCAAGCCTATTGAAATAGGTAGATTAGCTGCATTTGTATGCAGTCCTTATGCATCCGCATTTAAAGGTTCTCCAATTCGTATGGATGGGGGAATGGTACCGACTATTTTTTAAGTTGTTTACGATTTGAATGATTGATTCTAATTTCATTTGGAATTGATGTAATAAAACGTTAGAATTATTTTGAGAAGATATGGTAAGTACTCTTTCTTCAGAGGTTTATAGAATAGAGAGGAGAATGAGAAATGGATCTATCTATAAGTAAACGGCATGCCTCGCTACGAGAGGCTGAATGCAAGGCGGAACAACTATTCAAGGCGATCGAAGATCAAGGAATTATTCGTCCTGATGTGACTGAAAAGCAAATAAATCGTGAAATCTATCAATTGGCATTCGAGATGTTTGGTATTAAAAAATATTGGCATAAACGAATCGTGCGAGCTGGAAAAAACACGTTGTTCCCATATAGAGAAAACCCGCCTGATCTGATTGTTTCCAAAGTTGATATTATATTTCTGGATTTTGGCCCAATTTTTGAAGATTGGGAAGCTGATTTCGGAAGAACCTTCGTTCTAGGAGATGATCCAGCAAAAATAAAATTGAAAAATGATATTGTTGAGGCCTGGGATGAAGGGAAGGCCTATTTTCAGTCTCAATCTGCGATTACAGGTAGTGAACTTTATACTTATGTGAGTCATCTAGCTTTAAAATACGGATGGGAGTTTGGAGGACCGCATGCGGGTCACCTTATTGGTGAATTCCCTCATGAAGTCATACAGGGAGAATCCGTTGAAAACTATATTCATCAAGGTAATCATATTCCAATGAGAGATCCGGATTCGAATGGTAAGCCTCGCGATTGGATTTTGGAAATTCATTTTGTGGATAGGAAGCTGGAAATTGGCGGATTTATAGAGCAATTATTAAACGTTGATTAATGTAGCTATTGATATTGAATATAGAGTAGTAGGATAAAAGAAACTATAAATGGCTGCGAAGCAAATCGGCAGCCTTTTTTTGGTTAACTTGGTGATCTTTTTATTTGAAGTACGATTAGCCGGAATATATGCTTCGGCTATTAGATCGAGGGTAAGATTGCCGGTATCTGTTAATTTATTGTTCTAAAGGATATGTGAAATTCGCGAATGTCCTGAAACTGCATTTACAGCACTTCCAGAGCAGTAAAATGTCCATCGCGGGACATAGCATAATAAACTTTGAACTTGTATGTTACACTGTTATAAGTGGTATACGCTGATTATTATTACTTTAGGTAGTATAAATGGGTTATTGAATGAACTTCCAATACCCATCAGCGCTCCTGTTCAATATAGCGAACATTCACCTGTCGATAAAGTATTAGAGTATATTCAAGTTAATTATTCATTAAAGATTTCATTAAACGAATTGATTGGTAAAGTGGCCTTTTTTTTCAAATAGTATAGATTGCGATATACAATATACGTAAAAAGGAATTAATAACATGTATGATGAGCAGTATGCGCCAGGGCATCTGCTCTTTTTTAATTGACGGAGAGTAGTATAAGTGAGACTCAAGAAAGGTTTTGAGTGGATTTTTTTATATAAACAGATAATAATAAGAAGAAATAGATTTATATTTAACCATATGGAATGAATGATAATGCATAAAAGTGATTAAATCATGCTGTTAAGCTTCGGCAGTGAGTGGAGGATAATATGGTTGAAAATAATCGATCAAATGGGAGAGCAACCCGTTATGCTATTGCTTATAATAAAATTTTGAAGATGATAAAAGATGGGTTGTATCCGGAAGGAAGTAAGTTTCCAACTGAACCGATATTAGCAGAGCAGCTTGGGATAAGCAGGTCTACTTTAAGACAAGCATTAAGACTATTACAGGAAGATGGGATTCTAGAAGCTAAAAAAGGAATAGGGAACTTTGTTCGTAAAACGCTAAATATTGACAATGTAGGTATGGAACGGATGTCAAATCCGTTCTATATGAGTTGCATAGATCCAATTGATTATGTCGATATTGAAATGGAAGTTCAAGTATCAAGTGAGCATATTGATCGAATTTTTAATAGAAAAACCCCCGTTGCCCTTGCGATATACAGGTATTATAAAAGTGAAAATAGGATAATAGGTTCGTGTTTTTCACACGTTGCCACGGACTTTGATTATATTAATACGATTGATCTGAATAATCACGCTGAAGTCTTAGAATTTCTTGAACATAACATTTATGAATTCGGACTTTCCTCTGCGCTTGAAATTCGTCTAGTCCCAGCAACAGAAAATATAAAAGAAGCGAACTCGGGGAATGAATCAAGTTATTATCAGATGATTATTGAGCGAATTAGCGATAAAACCGGAAATATTATAGCCTATAGTAAATATTATATTCCCTTCGAGCGTGCCATTTTTAAAGTATTTAGAAAACAATAAATGTTCATATACAAAAAACCTTCTTCGTTTTGAGAAATCAAACAAGGAAGGTTTTTTTTATTATTTCATATTGACAACGTTTACAATTAGATTTATCATCAACTTGTACAAAAAATACAACAATACAGACAAGTGAACAATATTTGTTTAAAATGTGTGTTGGTAAAGAGGGATGAGTGAATGAAAAAGATTGTTGTGCTGGGAAGCTTGAATATGGACATGTTCATGACGACAGAACGGCTACCCATGATTGGTGAAACGATTTGTAGCGATCAACTCCATTACATGGTTGGTGGGAAGGGGTCAAATCAGGCTGTAGCCGCATCTCGTATGGGAATTTACACATCCTTATTAGGATGTATAGGTAATGATGCGTTTGGTGAAAAAATTCAGAAACATTTATCAAAAGAATCATTGGATATCTCCTCTCTGAATATTGAAAAAGATATCTCTACAGGAATAGCGACAGTTTTTAAAACCAAAAACAATAACGCTATTGTTGTGAACCCTGGAGCTAATAATTATTGTGATCTACAAACTGTGGAACAAAATATTCAAATCATTAAGCAAGCAGATGTATTGCTAACACAGTTAGAAATCCCTATTGAGACAGTTGAATATGCATTGCAAAAAGCTAAGGAATTTGGTGTAACAACTATTCTAAATCCCGCGCCTTACAAAGAAATACCGACAGGTTTGTTACAATATATCGATTATTTAACTCCGAACGATACTGAATTTGAAAGTATGATGAATGGGGAATTGGAATCTTCGGGTGATTTAGAAACAGACATGCTGGAATGGAGTATGCGAAACAATGTGAAGTTAATTGTTACAAGGGGCTCCCAAGGTTCCTCCTTTGTTGAGAATGGTCAAATGACTACCGTTCCATGTTCGAGTGTTGATGTCGTTGATACTACAGGGGCGGGCGATACTTTTAATGGAATATTCGCTTACGCAATTGCAGAAAAAAAGGAATTGCGAGATGCAGTAAGGATGGCAGTAATCGGCGCAACGTTATCGGTAACGGCATTTGGTGCACAAAGAGGAATGCCTTCTTTAAAAGAATTAGAAAAATACCTATAAGAGAAGTGAGGAGCAATAACGATGATTAAGATGATTTTAGATTTAGATACAGGAATAGATGATGGAATGGCATTAGCTTATGCAATCGGGAATCCAGATATCGAGTTAATCGGAGTAACTGGCACTTATGGGAATGTGTACACAGAAGAAGGGGTGCAAAATGTTTTGAATATCCTGAATATGTGCAATGCACAAGATATTCCGGTATTTGCTGGAGAAAACCATGCGATGTGTAAAGATGACTTTAATCGATTGGAAGTTAGTGCACGTATTCATGGAGCTAATGGGGTAGGGCAAGTTCAAATGGAAAAATCACCCAAACCTAAAGAAAAGAAAAGTGCGGTCGATTTTTTAGTTGAATCAGCAAAAAAATATGGAAACGAATTGGTTATTGTAGCTACCGGGCCTTTGACCAATCTTGCAATGGCACTCAAACGAGCTCCAGAAATGAAAGACATCATGGGTAGAGTCGTTATTATGGGTGGCGCGTTAACAATCCCAGGTAATGTTAGTCCGTATACAGAAGCTAATATTTCGCAAGATCCAGAAGCAGCCAAGTACCTATTTGAAAGTGGTGTAGATGTTACTATGGTCGGTTTGGATGTAACGCAACGCTCTATACTCACAAGCGAAAATACTAGAGTCTGGAGGAGCACTGGAACAACAGCAGGAAGAATATATGCGGATATGGTAGATTATTACATTTCGCAACATAATGAAATCCAAGGCTGTTATCTTCATGACCCTTCGGCTGTAATTAATGCAGTACATCCTGAATTTTTTACGATGGTATCCATGCATATGACCGTTATTACACAAGGAGAGGCAGTAGGTAGAACGATTGGAAACCCACAGAAACTAAGAGATGCAAATCCAAACCTAAAGGTGTGCATTCAGGTAGATTCACAATCTTTAGTACAACATTTAAATGAAACGCTAATGCTTGTATTTCAAAAAAATTCATAATTTAGCCTCTTAGTTTGGACACCAAAGAAGGGAGACTTACCTAATGGATAATGTAGCGAAGCCATCACAGCAGAAAAGTCAAGTAACCATCGTCGGAGGTCGTGCAGCAGCTTTGGTCGTAACCTTAATTTTGTGTGTGTTGTCTTATCAATTGAATGCTAGCATGCTTACACCTGCACTTCCAGATATCGCGAAAGCCATGCATGTCAGTATTGCTCAGGTATCCCAGGTTTCATCCTTGTTTTTCCTTGCAGGAGCAATCGGCGGCGTTGTGCTGAGCCGATGGAGTGATTTTATTGGTAGACGTCGCGCGCTTGTCATCGTCCTCATCATACTGGGAGCGGGAACCCTCCTATGTATCTTTGCTTCAAATTTTACTTTTTTATTGATCGGACGATTGCTCCAAGGCGCCTCTAGCGCAGCGTTCCAACTGGCTTACGTGATTTTGAGTGAGGCTTTCAGCGTGAAGGTCTTCGGAACCGTCCTAGGTATCCTCACGGCAGTAAATGGAGGAGTTGGAGGTATTGACGGATATATTGGCGGCCTGCTTAGTAACCAGTTCGGTTATCGATCAATCTTCGTTGTCGTCTTTATTCTGGGTCTCATCGCTTTGTTATGTGTAATGCTCGTCGTTCCCAAAGAAAAAAGATCTGAGACAACCCATAAGATGGACTGGTGGGGTGCGGCAGTACTTTCCATTGGATTAATCTGTGTTACGTACTTTGTATCTAATGGTCCATCTGAGGGTTGGCTGGCACCTATTACTTTAATTTACCTTTTCGGAACCGCTATCTGTCTGATTGCATTCTGGTTCATTGAGAAGAAGAGCAGGACGCCGATGATAGCCGTCCAGCATCTTCGTTCCCGTCAAGTGTGGCCCGTCATTACTACAACCATTCTAACTTTGTCTAGTACCTTTGCTGTTATCAACTTTACTATCGTTCTACTAAGTCAGGACTTCAAGGTAGGATACGGACTCGACGCGGCTACATCCGCGTTACTTTTCCTTACGCCTGCAGCATTAATCGGTGTCTTCTCTGCGCCATTGTCCGGTTGGCTTGCCGGTAAATTTGGCTGGATTCTCTTGCAACGAGTAGGCATGATCATCAACATTGCAGTTCTCATTGTGATCGCACTACTGCCGCAGAGTCAATGGCTTGTGTTTGCTTCTATTGCAGTTCTTGGTGTCACTTACAACGGACTGATTCTTACGACCATAAACGGACTAGGAGTACTTCTTTCACCAGAAGAAGCACCAGCAGCTTTACCAGGACTCAACGGTGCCGCATTCGGTATTGGTGCAAGTCTCGGAATAGGAATCGTAGCTCCCTATGTCGCTCAAGGAACGATTAGTGGATACAGTACTGCACTGTGGATTTCAGTTGGTATTGCTGTAATGGCATTCATAGCTAGTCTTTTCATTGCTCCTAGACAGGGGCATAAGCTCTAGTGTCATCTCAAAGATTTATCAAGGTAAAGGCATTACAGTTTTATGAGGTTGTCGTTTGACACCCGCACGGTGGACACTTTGAAAAAAGTAGCCATCCTGCGGGTTTTTATGTTTCAATGAAAATATTTAGATTTATATGTGGTGCGAATCATCGAGAAAATATTGAAATTTTTACCGATAATGATCTTTGAAGGATTTAATATATTTAAAAATGGATGGTTGTTTCAAAGATGATATAATCTTCGTAAATCAATCATGGAAATAAAACGAGCGATATGATTAGCGAAAGAGTGGGCGTATGAGGAAATCAACTTACAAACAATATTTTCTGTTTCTAGCATTCATATTATTTCTTCTATTTCCCGGCTCATCTGCTTTAGGAAAAAGCATTCAACCGGAGGCAGTGAAAGGTATTCTCGATTTATCAGCTTGGAATATGGAGCGAGATGGGTTGCAAAATCTGGATGGCGAATGGGAGTTTTATTGGGATCGTTTGTTAACTCCCGCTGATTTTAAGGTCGGTCTGAATAGCGTTGCTCCCTATGCTCCTTCTTATGCCCAAGTGCCAAAGGTGTGGGAGGGACAAGAGTCATCCGGGCAATCATTGTCGAATCAAGGATATGCGACCTATCGGCTGCTCATTCGTACAGCGGCTGCTGACAATGGTACCAATATGGCGCTTTATGTTCCAAGTGTCGCGACAGCGTATCAATTATGGATTAACGGGGAGCTGGCGGCAGCGAACGGTAAGGTAGGAACGAGCAAAGAAACGATGATTCCTGCGAATTTCCCTAAACCTGTGTTTTTTCATTTGCAGGGAAGCAAGACCGAAATAGTTATTCAGGTTTCTAATTTTGTGCAACGCAAAGGCGGCTTGTGGGAATCTTTGCGCATTGGTGTTTCGAATGAAGTGGTGGCTAGCCGTGAAAAAGAGTTAACGGTTCAATTACTCGTAATAGGAAGTTTGTTTACGATGGGGTTATATCATATCGGGCTTTTTCTGGCGCGCAGAAAGGATAGATCGCCGCTATTTTTCGGTTGCTTCTCATTGGGGATGGCATTACGAGCGATGGTCACAGGACCCACGTTAATCACGTATCTGTTCCCGCAAATCGCTTGGGAATTTCAGGTTCATCTAGAATATTTATCAGTCGTTGTTGCCTTATGGATGCTGATCATGTTCTCCTATTCACGATATCCCGGCGAAATGCATCGTAAAGTGAGAGATTTGTTTGTCATAGCAATGGCGGCCTATAGTTTATTTGTCCTCTTGACGCCAGCGTTGATATACACGTACAGTATGTTAGCATTTCAAGTTGTTTCTGTGTTGGCAATTTGTTATGTCATTTATGTTTCTATTCGGGCTTTCCTGCGCAAAAGAGAAGGTGCTACGCTTAATATGGCGGCAGTACTCGTCCTATTAGTATTAGTGCTCAATGATATTCTTTTTTATAATCATATTGTTGCAACAGGAGATTTGATGCAGCTCGGCATGGTGTTTTATGTGTTCATGGAGTCCGTTAATTTGTCCCATCAATTTTCAAGATCGTTCGCTCGTGTTGAAAGCATGTCGACTCAATTGCTAGAGTGGAACGAATTGTTAGAAGAAAAGGTAAAAGAAAGAACCGAAGCGCTGGAACAATCCAATGCAAGCGTTCAGACAATCAATCAGGAATTGGTTAAAATGGAGCAGTCGCGTCGTCATCTCTTATCAAACATTTCGCATGAACTGGGCACTCCTCTGACGCTCATTCAAGGTTATGTGAAGGTTGTTATGGACCGAATGGATGAGGATAACCGGGATCGATATTTGCGGCTAACCTATGAAAAAACAGTGATATTGGATCGTATTATCGGCGACTTGTTCGAGTTGTCGAAGTTCGAAACGGGGAAAATTCGGTTTGATTTTCAAGCAGTTGATTCCGTGGCGTTTTTTCGTTCGTTATTTGAAAAATTGGAGCTGCCTATCAAAAAAGAAGGTCATAGCTTTGCATTTATCGATAAGACCGATTCTCAAACAGATAAGCAACTAATCATATGGATCGACGTTGTGCGAATTGAACAAGTTGTGATGAATTTGTTGTTCAACGCTCAAAAATTTACGCCCGTTAGCGGCTCCGTTCATCTTATCATCGAAAAATACGGTTCTTTTGAGAAGGGAGACTTAGGTTTAAAGGTTAAAGTCTGGGATACAGGAAATGGCATTGACGATGAAGATATACCGTTTGTTTTTGATCGGTTCTATCGGGGAAGAGAGTCACATAAGCGCCGTTCGGCTGGAACCGGCCTCGGTCTGGCGATTTGTAAAGAAATTATTGAGCATCATGGGGGGACAATTGATGTGGAAAGTAAAGCAGGCAAAGGAAGTACTTTTACCTTTACGCTTCCAGCGATGGTCGATATGGAGGGAGAAGTAGACGTATGACGGAGGGCGCAAAAATATTAATCGTTGATGACGAAAAGGAAATTCGTGAACTGATCGGCCTCTACTTGCGGAATCACGGGTTGCAGGTAGTCATGGCGAAAGACGGGAATCAGACGTTGGGGCTTTTGAAGCAGGAGAAGCCAGATCTGGTAATTCTCGATATTGTGCTTCCCGATATGGATGGCGTAGAGTTGTGCAGGCGGATTCGCGAGTATTCGGATATCCCGATCGTTTTTCTGAGCTGTAAAAAGGAAGCGGACGATATCATTGGGGGTCTCGATACTGGCGGGGATGATTACATGACCAAGCCGTTCGATCCGATGGTGCTCGTCTCTCGAGTGAAAGCGAATTTAAGACGAGTGTCATCCATTCAAAAACGCAGCAAGGAAATGATGTTGATCACGTGCGGCGATTTGCAGGTAAATTTGCAAAGCTTGGAAGTTCAGGTGAATGGAGAGCTAATCGACTTGTTCGCCAAAGAGCGTCAGCTATTGCTTTTTCTGCTGCAAAATCCGAACCAAGTATTTAGCGCAGAACAACTGCACCGGCAGGTGTGGGGATGGGACAGCTTCAGCGACGAGCGGACGGTTATGGTGCATATTAGCAATTTACGCAAAAAGATTGAACCAGATCAATCAGCGACCAAGTACATTCATACAGTTAGGGGCTTCGGGTATAAATTTTGCCGGGATACCTAAATTTTAGTTTCAGACAATGCGATTATTCCTTACGTGGAATATCGCTTTTTTTTAACTACTTTTAAACTTTGACTGCTATCATTTAGCGTGAATGGGGATATTGTTTGCAAACGAATTGTTTTTTGGAGAAGGAGCGAAGCGGCTTTGTATACGTATAATTTTGAAACAAATTGGAAATTCGAGTCTGATATCAATCAAGTTTGGGGACTGATCGGCGGATTTAAGTATAGCGATTGGTGGAATGGAGTAAGTTCTGAGCCGATCTCTCAAAGCACTGGGCAAGATGGGATTGGCAGTAAGTATCATTATGTTTTCCGTACGAAGCTCCCTTATCAGCTATCTTTCGAGGCGGAAATAGTAGGGAAAGAAGAGCCCAAATATTTAGAAATCAGGGCGACAGGAGAACTGGAGGGCAGAGGGGTTTGGACATTATCACAAGAAGGCAGCATAACTCATGTCAAATATGTATGGCAGGTAAATGCAAATAAGAAATGGATGAACTTGTTAGCTCCTATATTGAAACCTGCGTTCGTTTGGAATCATGATCAAGTTATGGACCAGGGTGCTAAAGGAATTGCAGATGCTTTAGGAGTAAAGCTGCTTTCCTACTAAACAGAGAGCATTGACACTTAAATGGAGGTTCTGACATGTATCGAAGATTATTAATAGCCGCTATTATTATTTCAGGTCTCGGCTATCTTTTTGCCTTAGCAGATGAAAATATGATGATGCGTTGGATTTTCAAGCCAGGAACTATCATTCTGATGATATTACTGGCAGCAACAATACGAAACGTTTCCAAACCCTATAAAAATTTAATCATTATAGGATTGTTCCTCTCCGCCATTGGTGATTGTTTCTTATTGTTATCAGGAAAGCAATGGTTTACGTTTGGTTTGGTTGCATTTTTATTCGCTCATCTCGCATATGTCGCTGCTTTTGTGACTCGTTGGCGGTTTTCTCGTTACCATTTGCTTGCTCTCATTCCGATTGCGGCATACTCCTTTTTGCTCTTAAACAGGCTTCATACAGACATTCTTGTTGGGGGAAACGCCGGATTATGGATTCCGGTGTTGATCTATGTCGTCGTAATTTCTATTATGATTTGGAGCGCTGTTATTAGTAGAAGCTGGATTGCCGTAACCGGCGCAATTTTGTTCTTCATGTCCGATTCACTGCTTGCTTGGAATATGTTTGTCACGTCAATTTCATGGGCGGGATATGGGGTAATGATTTCCTACTACCTTGCTCAGTTTTTACTTACTAAAAGCATTGAAAGATCAAAGAAGAATGTAATCGCTTATGAGAATTATAGTTCGATAAGATAGATGTTTGTGATCTGCTGAATCAAACGAGCAACAAGCCGATAACCGATTTTCCTGACTAAAGGGAAGTCGGTTTTTGTCATTTTCGTCGAAAAATGTTTTTTATGAATGTTTTTTAACCAGTTTTAAACTTCTGCTGATAGATTGATAGTAAACTTCGAAAGAGATGAGGGAGAATATTTATGTTTTCAGCTAGTCTGCTTCACAACAGGATGCGCTATCGTCGCATCGCAATCATTTATACGCTTTTGTCTGCGATCGTTCTGTCCTTAGGCGCACCCATACAGGTGATGGGCGCAGGTGCCGCATTCATGGATTTCAGTGTCGTGCCTGAAACAACGGCACTGTATAGCGGATATTCGACAGGCGGAACGTATACGAAGGAGACGCCGGCGTATCATTTTGAAATGACTTCAGCGGAAGCCTTACAGGCAGGAGATAAAATTGAAATTATGCTGCCGCATGGTTTCAATTTTGTTGGAAATCCGAATTCCTATGGGTTATGGACAACTGATGTCAGTGTGCCTTCCAATAGTGTCGAGGTCAAGGTGAACGGATCAACGCTCTCACTTTTTGATTCCGTTACAACGCAAAGATCGGATAATTGGCAGCCGATGATTTCCTTTCAATTAAATCAGCCGATACCAGCTGGGGGGATTGTCGATATTAAGCTGGCGAATTTCTTGATTACACCGGATTATCATTATGTAGAACCAAAAGCCTCGGAATTTGCGGTCAGCACCAGTTCGAATTCGGTTCTGTGGACTGCACTTAGCCATATTTACTTTCGCAGTGTAGTGAACTTTCGCCCGGATATGAGCACGTATGCGGCTGCAGCGAATACGTCTTACCAATTCAAGTTTACGGTGATGCAGCAGATTACGCCTACGGATTGGATTACTCTGAAATTCCCAGCGAGCATTACCTTACCTGCTGCAATTGACACATCAAAGGTACAGATCGACGGAATACCTGTTACTATGGCGAATGTCGTTGGTGACAAGCTCCAGCTGCAGCCTAGTCAGCCGCTGACAAGCTATTCGGATGCGCTCATCACAATCGATACTTCTGCGTTGATTGCCAATCCGGCAGTGCCAGGCTATTATACGTTTGAATTATCCACGAGCGTCGATCAGCAGCCTGCGCCTGGACGTGTCGGAATTATTCCGACAGGAGGAGCTTCATTAGCTGATAATCCTTATTCGGATAAGGGATATGTTGAGATCAATTACGACGGCAAATTGCGATTCCGGTTCACCAGCCCGACGATTCTGAAGGGAGGCGACACCGTTACGGTAAGCAGTCCTGCGGGCACCGTACTAAGTGATACAGCTATCGCTGCCACTGATATTCATATCGAATCGGGCATGGGACTGGAAATGGATGGTTATTCGCCGACATCTGTCATCCGCTTGGCGGATAATCAGCTGCAATTCGTACTTCCTCCGGAATATTATTTGATTCCAGATTACTCTCTCGTTTTCTCCATGCCAAACCACTTTGTGCAATATGGTGTATACGAAATGCAGGTGACGACCTCACAGACGGTCAAGCCAAACACGGTGCCGCTAACGATCACTCCGGACAAGGTACAGGAATTTACAGTCATACCTGATAACCCGTGGGCTGGTGAGACGAATGTGCCATATACATTCAGCCTGCAGCCGAACGAGCCGCTAATTGCTGCCGATGACGATTACATCACACTGAACCTCCCGCCACAGTTGAAGGTGCCTGTTGTTTTGGATCCAAGTACGAATTCGGGGACGATCGATCCGAACCTAGTTCTGGTGAATGGGGTTCCAGCCAAGGAAGCGATCTATATAAGCAATTATGGCAATTCCATCTTAAGAGTAACCGTACCTCAAAATATCCCGCTGCTAGGGAGGACGGAGATTGCAATCAGCGGCAATGCCGGCTGGATGAATCCTGAGGAGGGAACATACGCGTTCAGTGTTTATCCGAACTACTTCAGCTCTAGCTTGACATCGGTTTCGGTTGAGTATAAAAAGATCACCGGAATAAGTGCAGCTCCTCAGACAGTACAGCTGAAGCTGGGCGGCAACGTCAGCCAACAGCTCAAAGTCATTGCGCAGCAGTTGAACAACAGCGTGATAGATGTGACGGATGCTGTTTATAGAACGAAGTACAGTAGCAGCGATAACACAGTGGCTACCGTTACAGCCGATGGTTTAATTGAAGCAAAGCAGTCAGGAACTTCTACCATCACAGTTACCAGCGGATTATATAGCGACACGGTGAGCGTGACTGTAGCCAGTGCGGACGTGACGCCGCCAGCGAACGAGATCACAGGTATCACCGCATCACCGAGATCGGTACAGCTGCAAATGGGCGTCAAAGTTAGCCAACAGCTGACGGTCACAGCGCAGCAGTCGAACAACATTGTTAAGGATGTAACGGATGCTGTAGATGGTACAACGTATCGGAGCAGCGACAGCACAATGGCTTTTGTAACAACCGATGGATTGATAGAAGCCAAACAAGCAGGTAGTGCAGTCATTACGGTGACGAATTTCGGATTCAGCGACACGGTTAATGTTACGATTAATCCGATCAATAGCGGACCACCAACAACGCCGTCTCCTCCTACGGGAACAACCGGTGCAGCGGAAGAACCGTTAAGTGTGGAGAAGGAAATCATCGCTTTGCTAGGGGGGGAGGTTACGCTTCCGAGTGTAGGTTCGGTCATAATTCCACCAGAGGCGCTGATGGTTGACAGTAAAATTAAGGTCGCCGCTCAAGCTAATCCATCTCCTAATATGACGGATCGAACGAATATTAGCCGAGTTGTCAATTTTACGAGCAGTACTGGAACGAATTTAAACAAACCGATACAGATTAGCTTGCAGTATGATGGCTCGACAATTGCCCCCGGATTAAAACCTGCCGTGTATGTGTTCAATCGGACGATAGGCAAATGGTTGTATGTGGGAGGTGCTGTTACTGGCAACGGCACAGTAGCTGTTGAAGTGAATTTTTGGGGCACATTCGCGGTATTCTCTGCGGAACAGCACGTTTTCACTGATATGAACGGTCACTGGGCAGTAAAATATGTGGATCGTCTAGCTGGAAGAAATGTCGTCCACGGTTTCGAGGACCATACATTCCGGCCGGATCAGCCGGTTACCAGGGCACAGTTGGTGAAAATGCTTGCCGATGCGTTAGCATTGAAAGTATCCGGAACTCCCACCAACTTCGCCGACAGCCATCTTTTGCAGGACTGGGCTAAGGATGCGGTATCACAATCAGCCCAAGAGGGTTTGATTAAAGGGTATGAGGAGAAAGGGAAATCATGGTTTAAGCCAAACCAGCCGCTGACACGGGCTGAACTCGCTGTCATTCTCGCTAGAGTATTGGAGCGGAATGTTATCCATGCAAGTAAGGAAGTAGTGGCATTTACCGATCAAAAAGACATTCCCGAATGGGCGCAGTCAGCCGTGATCGCGGTTTCCGGTGCAAACATTGTAAGCGGCTATCCCGATGGGTCGTTCCGCCAGGGAGGTTTTGTAACGAGAGCCGAAGCAGCAAAAATGATATATATGCTGCTCGAGTCGCTTCATAACTAGGGATAATGCACAACCAGCAAGTTAATTAGCATAAGCATGAACAAGGATGAGTAGGGCAAGCGAATGGAACCCATTTTGCCTGTCCTGTTTTGTTCATGGCGTCGGTCCATTGGTACAATAGTGTATACATAATTCTTTGATCAGAGCTTGAGGAATCAAGCTTTTTTATATGTGTCATACATGACGATTAACTAGGTGTTGCAAGCACACTACGGGGGTTGTAGTTACCAACAACTAACCACGAATCCCCGGGCTATACAGTCCCCACGGATGTTGTATTTGCAGTTTTAATGAATCTGTATACTTATTTGTGTGAGAATTACAGACTTGCTAGTTCAAGTGTAAAGAATCTATTTAGTTGAACCCATAATTTGAAATAGCAGGATAGATTAACAAATTCGCGAATCACTTAAGAATTGTGTAATTGAAAAAAAGATGTTACATCAAACTCCTGTGAAAGGATGAAAATTATGAATCAATACAAATGGAGAGATATTGTGATTCAAATTGCAATTCACTCATTTCTAAAAGAAACAAACATTCAGATGGACATATGAAGCCAATCCTGACAGCTTTCTACAAAAAAGTAGATATAATTGGCGCCAAAAATAGTACACTAACTGCCAAAATATAAGTATGAAAAAGAAAGTCAAGAGACTCTCTTTGTTGAAATTACAAATGTGAAGATACATTGGCTTGATTAATCGGGGTTGATTATCACGTCAACTCGCCATATGCTTATCTTACATTCATGATAGGAGGGATCATTATGGAAATATCAATTATGTCATTTAATCTTCGTATCCATGTTGCGGAGGATGGGGAAAATGCTTGGCCTAACCGTGTCGAAGCGGCTGCAGAAGCGATTAAAGCGTCTGGAGCTGCCGTTGTATGCACGCAAGAAGGAAGCTTGCCCATGCTGGAGAGCTTGAATGCGCTGCTTCCCGAATATGAATGGATCGGGGAGGGCAGGCTCGGCGGCGAAGAGGGTGAGTTTTGCGCGATTTTCTTCCAGAAAGATAGGCTGAAGCCAGTCGAAAGCGGCACATTCGGATTGTCTGAACGGCCGGAGCAGCTTGGCTTTCAAAGCTGGAACACCGCTTGTCCGCGCATTTGCACTTGGGTGAGGCTGAAGCAAATCGATGGGCAGGAATATCTGATTCTGAATACACATCTGGACCACATAAGCGAGGAAGCAAGGATAAAAGGAGCTATGCTCATCTTGGATAAGATGAATATTACCAGTGGAGCATCGGCGATTCTAACAGGTGATTTCAATTGTGAACCGGAAACCAAAACGATTCAAACTCTGATCCAAGCAGGGCTGCGTCATACATACACCTATCCTGATGTACATCCAGGCTGCACTTATCATGGTTTTGAGGGCGGCGAAGAAGGTGAACCGATCGATTATATATTCGTTACGCCGAATATTCGGATCGTGTCAGCGAATGTCGACAAGGGCAAGTACGATGGCAAATACCCATCAGATCATTATCCAATTACTGCTACTCTGCAGGTATAGTATACGAACAATAAAAGAGTGGATGGACGGGAAACAGTCCAAATCCATTCTTTTTTTATATGGCTCGCTAGGAAATCATCAGTTGTAATAGAAGACTGGCCCAATTTGAAGGGTGGTGTTACATTTGCTGACAGTTAGAGATATGAAAAAAAACAAGTAGTAGATTGATGATTCGTCATTAAGTTATTTTAGGGTACTTATTAAACGCCTCGGTAAGCTTGAGAAAAATCTGTTGAGAAAAAGATGGAAATCTTGTAGTGTAAATAATACCATTTATCCAGCTACTTAAATGATGAGTGGTTATTCAAAACTAATATCGATACCAGCGCATAGGAGGTGAAGTGGAACACGATGGATCTCCAATATGATCCGACTGTTTGGCAAATTAGTTTGTTTGAGATGACGCTAAGACTATTATTGGCTTTAGTACTTGGCGGTTTGATTGGTCTAGAACGTGAGCTTGGCGGACATTCCGCGGGTTTCCGGACGCACATTTTGGTTTGTCTTGGTTCGGCTGTCATTGTATTGTTATCCATGTACGGATTTTCTGATTTCGCCGCAGAACCGAATGTTCGTTTAGATCCAGCTCGGTTGGCAGCACAAGTAATCAGTGGCGTCGGCTTTCTCGGCGCGGGTACCATTATGCGAAATGGGTTTGGTGTTTCCGGATTGACTACGGCAGCCTCATTGTGGGTATCGGCAGCAATTGGACTTTCTGCGGGTGCAGGATTTTACTACGGCGCTGTCATAGCGACCTTTTTGGTGGTGGTAAGTTTGTTTTTATTGAACAAGGTTGAGAAACTTTTCTCCCGAACGAAAAAAGTACGCGAGTTGTTAATAAAAATGGATAAAACATCGGCTGGTCTTAATCTTGTTTTGATGCACTTGAATCAAAGTGGACTGCAAATCAGCAAGCTCACGATAAACAACGACGATGAGGAAGAGCGGCTAAGTGATCGGCATTTAACGATTCGCATTCAGTTGAAATTAAAGAAAATAAAAAACTATGAGGTATCTATCGCAGCGTTAGCTCATATGGATGGGGTACTAAGCTTGGAAACGGAAGGCGTCTCAGCTTAAATTGAAAGCGGAATCATTTTAATTTTAGAAAAAGGAGACATGGCATGCATAACACGATGATAGCAGCCCATACGGGATGTGGTGTTTATCCAGATAATACAATGGCATCATTTAGAGAAGGCGTTAATATCGGCGCAGATATCGTAGAAGTCGATGTGCGCATAACCAAAGATGGTATTGCTATCCTTCTGCATGATGATTCACCTTATCTTCACTCACACACCTTCGAACAGTTGAATAATCCGGATATACGGCCGCTGCTCGATCCGATTTACAGAAATCATGAAATTGCGACATTGGAACAAGTGCTTCAGCTTTCGGCATCGCTAGGTATCAAATTGAATTTGGATATAAAGACGGTAGATGCTATTGATCCGGTGATTAGACTTATTCACAAGTTTGAAGCGCAAAAACAGGTTTTCATTACGGGATGTTCCGATAACATTACGGTAAGATATCCGGATATTCAAGTCATGCTGAATACGCCGGACGATTTGACTTTGGAACAAATGGAGCGATATGGCGACTTTGCAGAGGCCGTATGCAGGGATGCTAAGCAAGGTGGATACGCAGGGCTCAATATGAATGGTTTTACTTGCCTTCCGCCTATCGTAATTCGAGCGCACGCTTTAGGTTTGAAGGTATGGGTTTATACAGTGAACTTTCGGTCAGCAATGGAATGGTTTTTGAGGATGCAAGTTGACGCCATTACTACACGTGAACCCATGGATCTAATCGCACTTAAAAAAGAATGAAATTAACTGTAGCCAATTGAAAAAAAGTTTGGTATAATCCGTTCATAGAAAGCGCTTACTTCAAGAAGCGCACTTTATTTTATTCATCATGGTATCGCTTCCAGAAAAAGCAGTTTCAGATTAAGACGCTCATAGCCAACATGGAAGAAGGTGAATTTTGTTGCAGCTCTTGCTACCAATGAGTGAATGAATCTTAACAAAATATTTACCTATAGATAACAAATAATGGTTTAAGAAACAAGTTTTTGTTAATACAATCGGCTTAGGATGCAAAATTATGATTCGGATAAGAGGGTGATTGTTTAAAATTTATGTAATTGAAGTTTTATATGGTATCGCTTCCAGACAGTAATCAGAAAGAAGGTGACTTTCAACTTATGAAGCAAATGACCGTACCCATGAAGCGAAAAAAAAGTGGTATCGTTTTATGGAAAAAAATGTTGGCTCACAAATATTTATATTTCATGTTGTTGCCATGTGTTGTCTTCTTCATCATTTTCAACTATATTCCGATGGCTGGCTTGTTGTTAGCCTTCAAGGAATACAAGTTCAATGAGGGCATCTTAGGAAGCCCATGGGTTGGCCTGGATTATTTCAAGCAATTTTTTAATTCCTATCAAAGCGGAGAGTTGATTAAAAACACACTCATCATAAGTTGTATGAAATTGTTTTTATACTTGCCGTTTCCGATTATTCTTGCACTTATGTTTAATGAAGTTCGCTCAAAATGGTTCAAAAATGTTTCTCAGAGCTTACTGTATTTGCCGCATTTCCTCTCGTGGGTTGTCGTCATCGGTTTAGTCCAACGTATACTCGCTCCTGATACTGGCTTATTGAATCAGGTAATAACGAATATGGGCGGCGACGGAAGTACATTCTTTATGATGGACTCGGACTACTTCTACCAGATTATGTTCGGAAGCCATGTATGGAAGTCTATTGGTTGGGATTCGATCATCTATGTCGCAGCGATCTCAGGAATTAATCCCGAAATGTACGAAGCGGCTAAAATTGATGGGGCAAGCAAATTCCGAGAGGTTTGGAATATTACGCTGCCGTCCATCACACCGACAATTGTAATCCTCTTTATATTGTCTCTGGGCAGTATTTTATCCGCCGGGTTCGACCAGATTTATTTGCTCAAAACACCGGGTAATGCACCGCTCTCTGATATTTTGGATACTTACATTATCCGAGTTGGCTTGCAAGGCGGGCAGTACGGATACGCGACAGCCGTTGGCATGCTGCAAGGATTAATTGGATTGATCTTGGTTGTATTCGCGAACCGTGTTTCCCGAAAGGTTTCTGAAACATCCTTATGGTAGCTTTATTCTGATAACGTTACCATAGTTGCTATGCGAAAAGGTTTGCATGACCATCCACTTGGTGGGAGACGTCTTCTGGCGTGTTTCATAAAATCATTTTAGAAAAGGGGAACAATCGCATGAGTAAGAAATGGGCAAAGTATTTCGCAATACCTTTGGTGACAGCGATGCTGATCGCCGGCTGCTCGAATGGCAACAAGAACAATACTGAAACGCCTGCTCCTGGTGGCACAGATGGGGTTTCACCTACAACGGAAGGGAAACCGGCTACATGGATTGCTGATCGTAAAATCAAAGGTCTTGTATTCATGGGGACTGACGATTACACAGAAGATATGAACCCGGAAATTAAAGCGAAGATAAAGGAGCAAACGGGGATCGACTTTGAAATTGAAATCATGAAAGCCGAAAAATCCATCGATGGCTTGATTGCAGGCATCGCTGCAAACGACTTGCCGGATTTCGTTGCTTTCTACCTCAATAACAGTGGTAGACCGGAAATGCCCGTTGTCTTGAAAGCGGCACGCGAAGGTATGTTCACTGATTTGACTCCGCTTATGAAAGATACGAAAGTGTACAGCAAATATTTGCAAGATGACTATTTGCCGCTTGATACGAAATACGGCGTTATGTTCCGTCCTGAGTTTAACGGCTCTTCTTACTTCGTTCATATGAATATCAATCGACAAGGCGGTTATCTATCTAACAAATACGTAGGCGGCGCTTATATCCGTAAAGATATTGCTGACTCACTAGGAATCGACCCACGCACAATCAAGACGTCGGATGAAGTGTATGAGCTAGCTAAGAAAATTAAAGCCGGTAACTTCAAAGACAACAATGGTAGTCCAGTGATTCCAATCGGTCCATCTTTCTGGGGTGGTAAAGATGTTTCAGCTGCTTTCAAGGATCTGCAGTGGGGTGAAGACGACCAACGCATCAAAAAATCGAAAGACGGTCAAATCCTTCATGAAGCAGAAACCGAATATCCGATGAAAAAAGTAGAGTATTTCCAAAAGCTGCTTAAAGAAAAACTTATTCATCCCGAGTACTTTACGATTGACGAAAGCCGCGCAACAGAGGGCGCTTTGAATGGCTCATGGGCGATTATCGGTGATGCCCACAACTATCAAGAGTTCAACCAAGATATGCATTACCTCCCGCTCGGACCTATTAACAACGTTGACGGTCCTTACCAAATGCAGGTTAGCTTTAAGTCCGGCTACAGTGCGTGGGCGATCCCGACTACTACGAAAAACCCGCAAGATATCGTTAAATTTGCGGACTACTTAGCTAGTAAGGAAGGAAAGCTTATTTGGAAATACGGTTTGGAGGGGCGCGATTATACGCTCGGCGCAGACGGTTTTCCACTTGTGAAACAAGAAGTGTTGGATCTGAAAGCAACAGATCCGAACGAAGCGAAAAAGCTCGGCTTCCAAGGCGTCGGCAACTCATGGGGCGATATTCTAGGCGGCACGGACACCGATAACTTGGCTGATTTCGGGGAAATGCAATATGGCGACAAATTGAAAAAAGAAGACAATAACGGTGCTCTAAAACTAATCGAATATTGGAACTTTGAGGAAAAGTACAAAAATGCGAAGATCGTTGACAGCTACGTACCTACCGCGTTCCTCGGTGAATTCGACAGATCTTCAGAACTTAAAGCGGCTTTGGACGCTTACAATGAAACTTTGATCCGCGCTTATTACGGCAAAAGTATTGATGAAGCTAAGAAAATGTTGGAAAGCAACTTGAAACAATTGAAATCAGCAGGATTGGACGATTATTTGAAGCTTCTCGCAGAAAAAGATGCCGATCCAAAAACGGACGTAAACCTGAACGATTAGAGATTAGTTTCAACATTTAGAAGCAGAAAATTAGTGGAAGAGGTAAGGCGATTTTATCCGCAGCTGGGTAAAAACGCCTTTCCTTCAACGGAGGAGGGAGAAAGTGGGAAACGAATTTTATAAGCTCAGCACGGGTGAAAGAATTTTCAGAGTCATTAACTACTTGCTTCTAATCGCGCTGTGTTTATCGATCATTCTACCTTTTTTTAATATTTTTGCACTTGCTTTTAATCCCGGTAAAGACGCGGAAAGAGGCGGCATTTACTTCTGGCCGAGGATTTGGTCCTTGGAAAACTTCCAAAAGGCGTTTGAAACGTCCAATATTACAACTGCTTTTGGGATTTCAGTGTTCCGAACGGTAATAGGTACGATCTCAAGTGTTTTTCTGACTGCAGCAGCAGCTTATGCATTAAAGAGTAAAACGTTGCCTGGCGGGAAGTACATCATGATGATCATTTTCTTCACCATGTTGTTTGGAGGGGGAATTATTCCCTATTACATGCTGCTTAAGTCCATTCATTTGACGAATAATATTTGGGTTTACGTCATTCCAAGCTTATATAGCGTATGGAACATAATCATTATGCGAACATTTTTCCAACAAATTCATCCGAGCTTGGAAGAATCGGCGCGAATTGATGGGTATAACGACTTTTCGATCTTCATGCGCGTCATTATGCCGCTCAGTCGGCCGGTTATAGCGGTTATTGGCTTGTTCAACGCCGTTGGCCATTGGAACGATTGGTTCACTGGTGCATTCTATATTCGAAAATCGTCCTTGCGTCCGCTGTCCACGCTTTTACAAGAAATGCTGATGAGTGCGGAAGCGATGCGGGATACGCTCAATCAGGCTGCCGGACTTAGATACGATTTGATCGAAAAAATGCAGGTTACAGGAAACTCGCTTAAAATGGCAACGATCATTATCGTCGTCACGCCGATTATTCTTATCTATCCATTTGTGCAGCGCTATTTTACCAAGGGTATTATGATCGGATCGATCAAAGAGTAAATCAGCCTAGGAGAGGACGGGGGAAAAATGAAAATAGTGAATCCATACGTAGAGTCGGGGATTTGGTTTAAAGGAAGCTTTCATAACCACACGACGAACAGCGATGGTTGGTTTTCGCTCGAAACGGTTTACAAAATGTACGGTGGTTACGATTTTCTCGGTATTTCTGACCACGATAAAATTACGAAACACGAAGGCAAAAGAGAGATACCGAATGTTTTCGAAGCTATAGAGGTAAGCAGTCGGCAAACACATATGCTGCTCGTGAAACCGCCGCAAATGATTATGGAAAACTACAGCAATGCATTTACGATTGAGAACTATCAACGCTTTGTGGATCTAACAACGACGAACGACGGATTTGCAGTGCTCGTGCATCCGAATCGGTATTTCTCGAATTATTGGGAACTAGAAGATATGTTTAAGATGGAACGTTATCTTGGGGTTGAAGTCTATAACGGGGACGGCAATCCGGAGTACGATATCGCGTTCGACAAGTGGGATGCTCTTCTATCCGCCGGTCGTAAAGTGTGGGGTTTCGGAAATGACGACTCGCATGTATATGGACAAGAAAAGCGCGCTTGGAACGTGGTCAGAGCTAAGGCAAATACGAACGATGCTATCATAGATGCGATCAAAGAAGGCAACTTTTATGTATCAACGGGGTATGGGTTTGATGCGATCAGAGTAGAAGGCAACAAGGTTGTTGTTGATCTTCGCTCAAATGATTTGCTTGATAAAATGTACAAATACGTCACGTTTTTCGGCAAAGACGGACAGGTGCTTAAAGAAACAACAGGACGAATCAAGCAAGCTGAATATGAGTGTAAAGGAGACGAAAAATACGTCCGTATAGCCGTTTATTTGGAAGGCGGGTATTCTGCTTTTTCTCAGCCATTATTTATTGAAGATTAAGAAGGTTTTAGGTCGAGGAGGAGTTATGGTGGAGCACAACAAGTTAAGATTCCGATCAGACGGGACATTTAAGATCATTCAATTTACTGATATGCATATCAAGAATGGAATTGAACCTGAAAAGGATGTTCAAACGTTAGCTGTTATTCAGCAGCTGACTGCGTCGCAGAAGCCCGATTTGATCGTCCTTACTGGCGATGTCATATCCAGCTATGATACAGAGGATCAAGAAGCAGCATTTCGCCGTGCGATTGCGGATGTTGTCCAGTCTGGTATTCCGTTCGCTGTCATTTATGGCAATCACGACTCAGAGAAAGGTATTACACGTCAACGATTGAATGAAGTTTTAAAGGAACATAGTAATAACTTATCTGAGGATGGTCCTAAGGACATCCATGGAGTTGGGAATTATGCACTTACTGTTGCGGGTTCTGCGAGTGAAGAAGATACGGCTGTTCTGTACTTTTTTGATTCCGGAGATTCAGCACCAGAATCCGTTGGTGGATATGAATGGATACATCCAGATCAGGTTCACTGGTACTGCAGCGAATCGAATAAGCTTACTCAGAAGAATGGCAGCGCATTGCCTGGACTCGCTTTTTTCCATATTCCAATACCAGAATATAAGCAAGTCTGGCAGGAAGGCAAAAGTATTGGGAATAAAGGTGAGGAGGTCTGCTGTCCGAAGTTGAACAGCGGTTTATTCACGGCAATGCTGGAGCAGGGCGATGTCATGGGGACTTTTGCCGGACATGATCATGATAATGATTACGTAGGAGAGCTTCATGGCATCCGATTGTGTTATGGACGTGTCACGGGGTTCAACACATACGGAGAGCTTGAGCGCGGAGCAAGAATCATTACGTTATTCGAAGGAAAACGGGAGTTCGATACACGGATAGAAATAGTGAAATTGAACTAAGCTGATGAGGAGTAGTCTCGAGGCTGAATGATACTAAAGAATAAATGATGAGAAAGTTTGTCGAAGTCGAAGTATATCTTATATAATTCTAATATATGAACGAAATATACTTCCACGAAGGGTGAATAATGTGCAACCAAAAATCAAAGATGTGGCCCGGGTAGCAGGAGTTTCAGTTACGACTGTGTCCAGAGTGCTAAATGGCGAGAGGTATGTGAAAGACGATCTCAAGGAAAAGGTGAATCAAGCCATCGATCAATTGGGATACGCTCCGAGCCATATCGCCCGAAGCTTGGTACGTAACAAAACGAATCTCATTGGGGTAATTGTGCCAGACCTTACCTCAAGCTTCTATTCGACAATTTTAAGCAGCATCGAAGAAGCGGCTAGCACTAATGATTATAACCTTTTGGTATGCAATATCATCGAGGATATAGATAAAGAATTAAAGTATATCAATGTGTTTCAGGAAATGCGGGTAGAAGGCATCATTATTATGCATGAGAAAATTAATGAGGAAATTCGTGCTTTGATTCATAAGATGAACATTCCCGTTATTTTTTCTAGTGTTAAACCGATGGACCAGGAGTTCGCTTCTGTAATTATTGATGACTACAAAGCTGCTTACGATGCGACAAAATATTTGATTGAGCTTGGCCATGAGGAAATCGGGTTTATCGGCGGAGACATGCGTGATATTACATCGGGACAAAACCGGTATAGCGGATATCGAAATGCATTGTCAGACCATTCCATTAAAATCATATATGAAAATATCCGGTTCGGTGATTATAAAGTGAAAAGTGGATACGAGCAAATGAAGGATATTCTTCGCAATAAACAAACGCCTACGGCTGTATTTGCCGTAAGTGATGATATGGCTGTTGGAGCGATGAACTGCATTTGGGATCATAACCTTCGAGTTCCAGAGGATATTTCCATTATGGGCTTTGACGGAAGTCAACTGACCGAGCTTGCCCGTCCGAGGTTAACCTCAATGGAGCAGCCTATTCAAGACATGGGCAAAGTGACGATGGCAGCGCTGTTGAAACAGATTACGAATAAGGAAACGTCAACCGAGGATATCATCTTGGAGCATAAACTAGTTGTCCGTGAAAGCTGTATAAGAAGAGATTCATAAGGATTAGAGAGCACAGCACATCAGTGCATATCGGAAATAGATGGAGATGAGGCACCATTGAAAAATTACGATGTCATCGTGATTGGAGACGCGAATATTGATTTAGTTGTTGAGGGCTGCAACGAGCTGCCAGCACCCGGACAAGAGGTATTTGTTCAAAATATGACCATCCACGTCGGCGGAGGGGCAGCTTTGTTTAGTTTGGCGACAGCCAAGCTAGGTTTGAAGGTTGCCTTTAACGGGGTTCTAGGTGACGACGGATTTGGTCAGCTTATAAAAGATCAATTTTCTCGGTATGGAATCGATACCAGATATATTAAAAAGAGCAGCAGCAATACAGGCATTTCCATTGCAATTAATCCGGAAAATGATCGTTCATTTATTACGTATGCTGGTTCAAACGCCGAGCTAAGCTTGCAGCAGCTTGACATGAATAGTGTTTTATTAGGACGTCATGTTCATTTGACTTGTTATAAGGGAAGCCGCAATCATGCTGAATTTTTGGAAACTGTAAAAAAACTTAAAGCACTAGGCGTAACGACCTCTATTGATATGGGGTGGGATGACACTGGGGAATGGTATCCTGGCATTTTTGAATTAATGAAGCATATCGACGTTTTTTTCATGAACGAAACCGAAGCTATACACTATACCGGTTGTACTACGGTAGAGGAAAGCCTTGAAGTTCTTTCTAAACACAGCAGCCATATCGTGCTCAAATTGGGTTCGAAAGGTGCGGTGACATCGGTAGGCGGACAGCAGTCCTATCGTTCGAGCTTCTCCGTCCGAGTCGTTGATACGACTGGAGCGGGTGATTCTTTTAATGCCGGTTATATTTATGGATATTTGGCAGGGAAAAATCCAGTGGAATGCTTGATATATGGAAATGCTTGCGGCGCACTATCTGTAAGTGAATATGGTGGAAATACAGGGACGACAAACATACAGCTGCTAGAGAAATTTATTGCAGATCGAATTGGGGAAACAAAAGAAACGCTGGAAACCACACTATGAATCTAATGATTCATAGTGATGGTTTATGTATGAGACTATAAGCGGGTTTTAGGAGAGTGGACATCATACAAGTCGAGAAATTGAACGCAAATCTCGTAAAGCTGAAAACTCGTGTGTCGGAAGGGCAATGGGGCAAACGCATCGTTGCGGAATTGGAATATGCTAATCGGGTTTCAAAGGTGATGGGAGGTCAGTATGATGATCTGATCGATCCCGTTGTTATTGATCTGCTGAATACATTAGATCAAGAAGGCATCATCGGGGAGCAAGCGGTTCGCAGTGCAGAGCTGCGGTTGTCTGAAATGGCAGCAGCAGCGAAGTCGTACCATTTGATTTGTGCTGCTCATGCCCACTTGGATATGAATTTTCTTTGGGGCTGGGATGAGACGGTATCTGCGACTCTTAATACGTTCCGGACAATGCTGGATCTGCTGCAGGAGTATCCTGATTTCCGCTTTTCCCATTCTCAAGCAGCTGCCTATCATATTGTTGAAACCTATGATCCTGAAATGCTAGAAGAAATAAAAGTCCGTGTACAAGAAGGACGATGGGAAGTAACGGCATCAACTTGGGTTGAAGCGGATAAGAACATGCCAAACGGTGAAAGTATGACTCGGCAGTTCTTATATGCCAAAAACTATCTTACACATTTGTTCGGATTGCAGTTGGATGATTTGCAAATCGATTTTGAGCCGGACACTTTCGGTCATGCGCTTAATGTGCCGGAAACATTGCATCACGCGGGCATCAAATATTATTACTATTGCCGTGGTCATAACAATGAGGGACATCACCTCTATCGCTGGATGGCGCCCTCCGGGAGATCGGTTATCGCATATAAAGAGCCGCATTGGTACGATTCCCGCATTGAAGGTGAAATGGTGCTTACGGTTCCGGAGTTTTGCCAGAAAACAGGCATGAATACGATGATGAAGGTATATGGGGTAGGTGATCATGGCGGCGGTCCGACGCGGCGTGACATAGAGCGCATACTTGATATGAAGGAATGGCCGATTTTTCCGACCATTCGCTTCGGAAAGTATGCAGAATACTTCGCGTTAACAGAGCAAATAGCCGATCAACTCCCGATTGTGCAAAACGAGCTGAACTTTATTTTTACAGGGTGCTACAGCTCGGAAGCACGTTTGAAACAAGCGAATCGAGTTTCGGAAAACCTGCTGTATGAAGCGGAAGCATTGTCTAGTGTGTCCGCGTTGTGGACTTCGTCCAAGTATTATGGCAAGCAATTAGAAGAAGCTTGGAGAAAAACTTTATTTAATCAATTTCATGATATTTTGCCGGGAACAGGCATTCCAGAAACGCGTGATCATGCACTTGGAGCGTTCCAAGAAATATCCGCCATGGCTAATAGCAAACGAAGCGCTGCTATGCGTAGTCTTGCTGCGCGCATCGATACTTCACGTTTTCTTGTTGAGGGCGAGGACCTGAAAGAAAGCTTTTCCGAAGGAGCAGGCGCTGGAGTTGGTGTCAGCATAAAGCATCAATTTCGAACGGGCGAAAGTGACCGCGGACGCGGGAAAACACGGATATTTAATGTGTTCAACAGTGCTCCAACCGCACGTAAAGAATTAGCCGAGATTACGATTTGGGATTGGGATGGAAATATCCAAAGCATCGGTTTCGAAGACGACGAGGGAAATCCACTTGAATTTCAATTTGTGGATCGTGGATTTGCCGAGCATTGGGGGCACTTTTTCTTGCGTGTATTACTGCCTGTAAAAGTTCCAGCATTGGGATACTGCACCTATATTATGACGGAAAAAGCAGGTGATATGGCAGCCCTTACGGCAAATGACTTCTATCTCACGGGTCAAAACCTTCCACCTGTGGAACTGTATACGTTTGTGTTGGAGAACGAGCTGTTAAAGGCAGTCCTCGATGTGCGAAAGCTTACGATTATTTCATTAATCAATAAAGAGAATGGACAGCAGCTCATCGATAGCAGCCGACCCGCAGGCGTATTCCGATTCATCGAGGAGGATACTTTTCAAGGAGGTGGCAATGCATGGCTGGTAGGCCGATACCGCAAAATTGAAGAGCTCACTGAAGGCATCAAAATCGAAAGCAGTGAATTAGGCAGCAAGCTGCTGAGGCAATCCATTACGTTCAGCGTCCCGTTTCGAAGATCGAAATTGCAAGTTACGGTATCTCTGGATCAGGGCAGCAGCAGGCTCGATTACAATGTGGAATGTGATTGGCATGAATACGGCAATGAAAAGGAATTTACACCGCAGTTACAGTTTTATGCGCCTTTTGGTTATGAAAGCGATTCCTATCGCTTTAATATGGCTTTCGGTACGATTGAACGTCCTTCACTCGACTTAGACGTACCTGCGAACAGTTGGGCACTCGGGGTTCCTTCGAACCATGAGAAAGGTAGAGCAATTATGCTTCTATCGGATTGTAAATATGGATTCCGAGGTGCGGATCGAGCGCTTTCCGTCACACTGCTGCGGGGCTCTTATGGCCCTGATGCTTATCCGAATACAGGGGTTCATCGCATTCGTTTAAGTATTTGTGTAGTTGATGCTTCTAAAAACCAGCAATTGATTGAACAATCCTCCCATTACCATCTTCCGCTCCAATACATCTCAGCGGCTGCGAGTAATGGAGATTGGCCGACAACACAAAGCTTCTTGCAATTAATTGAAGGAACGATTGCAATCTCTGCGATCAAGATGCCTGAGGACACTCAAGCTGTTAATCGATGGATTATTCGCGTGTATGAAACAGAAGGAAACACATCAATGGTAAAGCTGGAGTTATGCCGCAAGGTGAGCAAAGCTTATTTTGTCGATACGTTAGAACGTCCAGTAGTTGAGGGGGAAGTTTTCATTAATGAATCACAAATAGGTTTTGAGGTTATGGCTTTTGGCGTCGCGAGCTTATGTATTGAATTTGAACAATAAGGAGGGTTGTCCGGTGAGTATCGATCAGCAAGCAGAAAAGACTTCACAAACCTTAATTTATCCGGTTTATGAACAAAATGTAGAACGGATTCTGGATCTGCCGCGAGTCCGGCATCTGTTCGATGTGTCAGTATTGAGACCACATATGGGCGCCAAAGATGAAATAACGTGGTTCTATGGTCGTCTAGGACAACCGGATGTTGTTATTGTAGGTATGGGTGATGCCTCGCTAATTCACCCTGTTCGGATTAGGGAAGCAGCCGGCAACACGGGAAGAGCAGCAGCCAAAGAGAAATGTTGTAGTGTACATGTTTCTTTTCAAGCGTTGTGGGATGCCAATATAGCATCCGATCAAGAAGCAGAAGCTATCTCGGCATGGGTGGAAGGATGGAAACTGGGTACGTATTCCTTCAATAAATATAAGACGAAGTCAGATAAGCTGGTGATCCCGATCCTTTCTTTCGATGGACAGCCCGGATTGCAGATCCAAAAGGCTATTCGCCAAGGGGAAATTCATGCGGATGGGACGATATGGGCGCGTGATCTTGCGAATGAACCAGCCAACTATTTGCGCCCATTAGTATTAGCGGACAAAGTGATGGAGCGTTTTGCCGGAACTGGTGTGGAAATTAATGTCTACACTGGCGAGGAGCTCAAGAGGCAAGGCTTTGCCGGCGTAATAGCGGTTGGTAAAGGAAGCGCATATGCGCCTGCATTTATCGAGCTTCGATATTGTACGGATGAGTCAAAGCCGCTTACAGCTCTAATAGGCAAAGGAATTACGTTCGACACCGGGGGAATCAGCCTTAAAAAAGATTACGATATTAGCAGTATGAGGATGGATATGGCCGGAGCGGCAGGTGTGCTTGGAGCGCTGGATATCGTCGTTAAGAGCGGTGCGTCTGCCAACATAGCGGTGTTAGTGCCGACTGCAGAGAACGTTATATCAGGGAACTGCTTACTGCCAAGCGATGTGATCCGATATGCGAACGGCCTTACCGTTCAAGTAGGCAATACGGATTCGGAAGGCCGACTCATACTCGCTGATGCGTTGATCCATGCTCATCGCATTGGGGCAGTGGAAGCGATCGATATGGCGACGTTAACTTACGCTGTCGTCGGCGCACTTGGAACGAAGATCGCGGGTATTTTCGGCGACGACGAGCTGGCGAGGTTGTGTAAAAATGCAGGTGAGCCGTTTGGCGAGAAAGTATGGCAGCTGCCATTGGTAGATGAATACGAATCGTATTTGGATAGCACATATGCCGATGTCTGCAACATTAGCAGCGGAGATGGAGGAGGTGCGATTTCAGCGGCACTGTTCTTACGCAAGTTTGTCCATCCTTCATTGAAATGGGCACATATCGACATGAACGGTCCCAAAGATTCATCCTGCGCGAGTGGCCAGCAGGTTATCGGTGCGACCGGCTTCGGCGCGAGGATGCTGGCTTCGTTTGTGATGTCGAGATAAAAGGAGTGAAATGCTCCTCTTTATTTATTTTTTGAAAACGCAAACAAATACATATATAACATAAAACAACAAGAGGTGAGCGTTGTATAGAATATTTTATCAAATTCATGTAGGAGGTTATTTATGTTACTTATGAGAAATAAGAGATTGGTCAGCATGATTTTGGTTATGAGTTTGTGGATTAGCTGTATCAGTGTCGGTTTTCCTCATGCTATTGCTTATGCTGATGATAGCAGTCAACCTACTACGGTTTCTGGTTTAGTTGGTGAATGGAAATTTGACGAAGTGTCGATGGATGGCATATCTCCGGACACGTTGAAGCGGAATAATGCTATCCTTACCGATGCTGCAATAGGAAGCGGCAAGGTAGGTAAAGCCTTATTGTTAAATGGTTATCTTAGTTACGCCACTGTACCAAATCAGAATTTGATAAATACAGGCAGTGATTTCTCCATGAGCTTGCTTGTCAATTTCAATTCAACCTATACAAACAGAGACGTTGTCATTGTTCAGCAGCAAGGTGAGGGCGGAGAAACGCTGCTATCACGCAGAGCGGATGGTAGATTACAATCCTCTCTAGGCGGAAAAACGACGATCGGAGCAACATTAATTGAGCCTAAAAAGTGGTACCATGTTGCCCTTAGCAGAGAGGGTGACCAGGTTAAGCTTTATGTCAATGGTGCGTTAGAAACGGCTTCGGATGATACGTTATTAGTATCGAATAATGGTGATTTTCGGATTGGAGCTGACCGAGAACCGGAAGTGACAAACGCGTGGCCGGGTTACATCGACGAATTCAAGATTTATGACAAGGCTCTGACAGATGAGGAAATGAAACAGGTTCCGGGTTTTAACTGGCCTATTATTTCGTTAAACGGTAATTCGGAAATAAGTTTATCCTTGAACGATACCTATGTGGAGAGTGGTGCACAGGCATCCGATTCAAAGGACGGAGATATTACGGCCGATATTCAAACGACTGGTCTTGTCGATACGAGTAAAGGCGGCATCTACAAAGTGAACTATACGGTATCTAACCAAGCAGGAGATTCGGTTACTAAAGTGCGGACAGTAACTGTTATTCCACCAAAAACGTTATCTCGCGCTAGCAGAGTTTTGATTGATAAAGGGCTGCAAATGCAGACGTGGATGACAACGGATCAATCAGGTCGGAAATATGCAAGTGCAGAGGAATGGAAAAACAGTCATTTTACTACGGCTACCTATTACGAAAATCCGGGCTATAACCAAATGTTCCATAACCAGGTGCCAGAAGCACAATGGTCGTTTGTAAAAGGGGCATTCGGAGATGGCTTGGGAGGCGGTCCGAAAGAAAAAGATATGATGGGCTTTCTGAGTGATGCGCAAAAAGCTAATGTAGATAAGCTGATTACGATATCTTTTGGAGATGAAGAAAACTACAGCAATGAGATCTTGAAAACCTTTACGGATTGGTTCAAGCTTAGCCACGAACTTTATCCGGATGTCCTCGCTCACAGCAACCAACAATCGCGTCAATGGCAAAGGGACGACTATGAAACGTACATTCGTACGGCCAAACCTGACCTGCTCACTTTCGATGATTATTTATTCTCAACAAGAGGCTCGGACAACAATCTATTTACAACAATCGTCAATAACATTAATGACCAAAGAACGATTGCACTGAAGGGCTATGACGGTACCGGGCAAAGTCCGATCGCTTTCGGGCAATATTTGCTTGGCTTCAAGACAGGTGAGATTCCTGCGGATGTAGGTCCATATATTATTACTGAATCTCAAATATACGGCGTTCCGTTCGCCACATTGACGATGGGCGGCAAATGGCTCAGCATGTTCCGTTGGGAGTATGACAGCAACACATTCTTATTTTTTGACAAAGATGGTAAACCTACAAAGCAATATGAGCAATATGCCGAAATGGCAAGGCAAATTAACAACCTTGGACCACATCTCGTACGGCTCAATAGCACAGATGTCTCTATTTTGCCGGGGCAACATAAGGATTCAAACGGAAGAATCGTTAAAAACCTAACGCCTAGAGAAACACCAGTATTCGATAAGAATACTCAGCTAAAGCATCCTTATTTAAGAAGTGTAGTTTCGAAAAACTCCAGCGTTCAAGGAGGACTTAATGGCGATGTAATGCTTGGTTTTTTTGAACCTCTGCCAGATACAGAGTCGTTTTTCAACTCCACAGACATGGAATATTTTATGGTCATGAACGGACTGACCTCAGGGAACGGTAAAACGGTGGAGCAGCACGGAGAGGGTGCTGAGACGGAACAGACGATTATGGTGCAATTAAATCTAGCAAAATACAATAAGGATGCGATTAAGAAAGTAAGTAGACTTACAGGAGATCTGGAACCTGTTGAATTGACGCCAATTGGTGGAAACCTCTATCAACTAGAAGTCGTCCTTAACGGGGGCGTAGCGGATTTGTTCCAATTGGATAAAACAAAAGTAAACCTTGAGTACATTGCTGCGAATGCTATAAGTCTTCCAGAGACACTTACAATGGATGCAGGAGATACGGAAGCAATAGAAGCGGTTGTTTTACCAGCAGGAGCGACCGAGAAGAGTGTAGATTGGTACACATCGAATGAGCAGATCGCGACCGTAGACAGCAATGGAAAAGTAACTGCGATAGCTGGAGGGAAAGCAGTTATTACGGCAATTAGTGTTGATGGCAACAAAAAGGCAACCACTAGCATCACGGTTACTAGTGACGTTGTTCCTGTAACTGGCATTAAGGTTTCCCCCTCAACCGGAACGCTCTATACGAATGAAACAATGAAGTTGACTGCTGAGATCTTACCAAGCAATGCAACGAACAAAGCATATGAATGGTTCAGCAGCAACGCTGATGTAGCTGCCGTGGATCAGAGCGGTAAGGTATTTGCGAAATTACCGGGCTCGGCTGAGATTTCGGCAAGAACATTGGATGGACGATTTGTTGCTAGAAGTACAATAACGGTGTTGGACGCAAACAGCGAAGCGTCATTGTCGGAGTTAGTGATTAGTGGAGGAAAAGAGAACATTGTCTTTAATAGCGAAATATACGATTATACAACAAGGGTTAATACAAAAGTAGATGCAATTACGATTCAGCCACGGCTGAAAAATAAAAAAGGCACGATGACAGTTAACGATATTCCTGTCATCAGCGGACAGAAGATTACAGCGAAGCTGCCGATGGGCAATAGTAAGATCGTATTCGTTACCAAAGCAGCGGATGGCATGACAACAAAAACCTATACGCTAACGGTAAAACGAAACAAAAATGTAGCGCTTGAAGCTACGGTTGTAAGTGCGACATATTTGAATAAAGATGGAGAGCCAGCTAACTTAATTAGAAACGATTACGATAACTCAAGTGAGCATTCGCCGCTCAAGTTTGCTGACGGGGATGAGGAGACGTATTTCCAAAGTGCTGCTATTACAAACCTGAACCCAAAAGGTGAGTTTAATCCTGCGCATCGGATTATGCTGCAATGGGACGACGATAATCTTCAAGATTTTAATAAACTAGTTCTTGTCGTCAATAATGCACAGCAGCAAGGTATAACCGTCATCGATACTGAAACTTCTGTAAATGGCACCACATGGCAGGAGCTTAATGCTAAAGCCTATAAACCGACATGGCAGACAGACAGTCAAGACATTTACGAAAGTGTAACCATTGATCTTCCCAATTATAAGGAATATTACGGTGAAGGTTACAAGGGGTTGAAAGGCATTTATTTGCTGCTATGGGCAGCGAATTTAAATACCGATCATAAATATGCGATCAGCGAATTTGAGTTGTACAACGAACAAGATGCAGCAGAGCCTGTTGAACTGACTTTAGGTGAAATACCTGGTACTGATCCTGAAAATCCTAATGATTCCGTAATTGCAGATTGGGTATTTTCCGAAGCAAATGTGCAGCCCGGAACATCTATCGAAGCAGGCAATTTGTTTATTAAAGATAGAAGCGGCAAGGGCAATGATCTTAAAATGGCCGTTGCTGGAGCTCCGGGAGGCAACAGGCTGTCATTTACTGACGACGGTGCTCTTGATTTTGCAAATGATAAAAAAGATGGCCAATATTTGACGACAGTAGAAGGCGCACCAATTAATAGGGAAACTTTCGATAAAGGTTTTACGATTGAGGCAGAGTTTAAGCTTGGCTCCAGTATTAATAACTGGATGGGAATTTTGACCCGTCAAGGCAATAACACGTTTGATCCAGGGGAACAGGAGCCGCTATCAACGTTATCGATTTCAAGCATTCGCGAAGTTCAATGGGCAAGTACACATGGGAACTCGAGCTCGAACGAGCTCCAGTCGAACTGGTCGAACTCACTTTCAGCTATTAAAGCTTGGGTACAGTCAGATGAGTACACGCATGTTGCAATCGTGAATGATGGCTCAAAGACACGCTTATTCCTAAATGGTATAGAATCCATTCGCAATCCTGAGACGGACGAAATCATAAATGGAATCGCAGCCGAAGCGGGCATGGGGTGGAATGTCGGAGCTTATGAGTGGGATAGGGCACCGAACAGTCTCTTTTTAGGAAAAATCAAACATATCCGAGTATCCAGTAAAGCATTGGAGAAGGATCAATTCATTAAAACGGAGTTCAATTATAAGGTAGATTACGGGACGAACAATGATCTTCCGATGTTTGCACAAGATACGTATACGTTTGCGATCATTCCAGATCCTCAGTATGTGGTGCAATCCAAACCGGATATTCTTGAGAAGCAGCTTCAGTTTATTGCAGACAATTATGTTAGCAAGAATATCGCTATGACCGTAAATGTTGGCGACACGACCCAAAGCAGCGCAGCCAAAGAATGGGCTTCTGCCGATAAGGCCTATAAGATTTTAGATAAAGCTAATGTGCCTTATATTGTTACTCGCGGCAACCACGATTTGAATGGCTCTGGCTATCTGGACACGATGGGTCCCAATAGATTTGCAGGGACAGAACATTTCAAGGGCGCTTCGCCATCAGGATTAAGCACCTACTCGATCATTACAGCCGGCAGCTACAAGTATATGTTCCTTGCGGTAGACTCAGTGGGGAACAATTCGAGTAATACGAAAGAAAGAGAATGGGCAAAGACGGTGCTTAATGAGAACCCGAAAATGCCAACCGTCATCTTCTCGCATAATATTATGACGATCGATGGCAACGGCCAAGTGAGTGAAGGCGGTCAGGGCAGCTTATTCTGGAGAGACCTTGTCGAGAATTATGATCAAGTATTTATGATGGTAGGCGGACATATTAGCGGTGCTGGACTGAATGTGAAGAAGAAGGCTAATGGAAATGAAGTCTTGCAGGTGTTAACTGATTATCAATCGGATATCGCTGGCGGCAACGGTTGGACATCTTTTTTTGAATTTGATGAAAAGTCAAAGGAGATTCGTGTGAAGACATTCTCGCCATATGTTGATAGCATTCCGGTAGGGGAGCGTTCATACCTGGACACGAAATTCCTGACTGGTCCCGGAGATATGTACAACATTCCATTTGATTTCAGCACCAGATTTCGGTTTGCAAAAAATGATGAGGTTGATGTCGTCATTCCCGACATGACAAACGACAAAGGTTTAATTAATTTAGTGCCTAAAGTTGATGCTAGAACGGGAGAAGCAAAGGCCGTGGTTGAAGAGCGAGACTGGAACAAAGCGCTTAGCACATCTTCAACTGATGACGATGGTGTGAAAACGGTTAAAGTCGAGGTGCAGAAAGCGGATAAAGCAAAAGCGTATGTCGTTGAGCTTCCCAAAGCAGCACTTAATTCTAATCTAGTGACGCATTTGATCGAGATAACGACTGCAATTGGAACAATAACGGTACCAGCCAATATGTTAAACGGACAGGATTTGTCCGGAGCGAAGACGGTTTCGCTAGTTATTGCGAGCGTAGAAAAAACATCGCTTGATCCAGCTTTGCAGGAACAGATTGGCGATAGGCCAATTATTGAGGTTGATGTGTATATCGATGGAGCTAAGGCTGCTTGGAGCAATCCACAGGCTCGAGTGAGAATTTCCGTTCCGTATACACCATCAGATGCCGAGTTAGCCGATTCGGAGCATATTGTAGCAGGGTACATTAATAACATTGGTAAAGCGAGCACTGTATCGAACAGCAGATATGAGCCATCCACCAAAACGGTTACTTTTACTACAACTCATTTCAGCAAGTATGCGATCATGTTTGTTCACAAAACATTCGATGATCTCGATAACGTGAAATGGGCTAAAAAGCAAATCGAAGTGCTGGCAACCAAAGGGATTATTAATGGCACGTCTGTAACAAAATACAATCCGTCAGCTACAATAACAAGGGCGGACTTTATCGTCCTGCTTGTTAAGGCGCTTGAATTAACAGCTCCAATCGTTACGAATTTCGACGACGTCAGTTTATCTTCCTATTATTATAATGAAGTGATGATCGCCAAAAAGCTTGGCATTACTAAAGGCAGCGGAGACAATAAATTTAATCCGCTTCAACCGATTACGAGACAGGACGCATTCGTTCTACTGCATGAAGCGATGAAGGCTGCCGGTATGAAGCTGAACGAAGGCACGTCAGCTGGGCTGGATCGTTTTAACGACAAAGCAAAAGTTGCGAGTTATGCGATGGAAAGCTTGACGGCGTTGATTGTAAATGGAATTGTCAAAGGAAATGGGAATTCCATTCTTCCGCTGGCTCCACTATCAAGAGCAGAATCGGCTGTAATCGTGTATAACATGATCAATAAATAATGAATGGGGTAGTGCCGCTCGAGCTCAACAGGGCGGCTATTCCTTTTTTGCAATGACTGAATATGCAAGGTGCTTAATGTTAAATGAAAGGGTTTTCAATATTTTTGGTTTAGTTGAGGAAAGTAATTTTTAGAGGCTATTGTAAAACGGAGGAGAATCTATTATACTGACTTCAATTACCGTATGGTAGCGATTCCAGAAAATCAGTTCGTTCATTTCTGGTATCGCTACCATACAGATTGTTGAACAAAATAGATGAGCTATTAAAGACGTTTTGTTGGAGACATTATCGAACTTCGATTGATGCCTCTATTGAAAGAGGAAGAACAGAATAAGTGCAGCATGAAAGGAGTGTTCATATGGAAATGATGGAGATGCAAGGTGTGAACAAGCCGATGTCCCGGTTGATTATGGGAACGGGAGACCTGAGAGTATTGGACGATGCAAAACGGTTGATGCTTGATGCTTACATTGAAGCAGGCGGCAATATGTTTGATACTGCCCATCAGTACAGAGGGAAAGAGAAGATTTTGGGACAATGGCTGGCGGAGAAGAAGATTAGGGAAAAAGTAGTCATTATGAACAAAGGCGCTCACCACGATGATGGGAGTCCAGGCCCACGGGTGAATCCACAAGCCATCCGGAAGGATCTGGACGAAAGCTTGGAGAGGCTGGGAACAGATTATATCGATCTATACGCGCTTCATAGAGATGATCCGACCGTCGAGGTTGGGCCGATCATGGAAGAGCTGAATGAGCAGCTTGAGCAGAAGAAGATTCGTGCGATTGGCGCATCGAATTGGTCGCATCAGCGTATACAGGAAGCGAATGAATACGCGTCGGCGCATCAGCTAGTAGGTTTTACGTTTAGCAGTACGAACCTGAGTCTTGCCAAAGCGAAAGAGCCGAGGTGGGAGGGCTGTGTGTCTGCTGATGAGGAAACCTGCAATTGGCATGAGCGTAACCAGCTGCCGCTATTGTCATGGTCTTCGCAGGCAGGCGGATTTTTCTCAGGCTATTTTACGCCAGACAATCTCTCTGATTCGGAAATGGTGAGAGTGTATTACAACGACAACAACTGGGAGCGATACCGACGAGCGGTGAAGCTAGCGGAGTTGAAACAGGTAACACCGATTCAAATCTCTTTATCTTATGTTCTTCATCAACCTTTCCCAACATGCGCGATCATCGGACCTCGAAATCTTGATGAGCTTCATGATTCGGTTATGGCTATGAATCTACCATTAACTGCTGGGGAAGTCGAATGGCTGGATTTGAAAAAGGAGGAGTTTGCGGGATGATCAAACACCAATTGGCGGCTCAGCTCTACACTTTAAGAAACGAAGTAAAGAAGGATTTTCCAGCGGTGCTGAAGCAATTGAGTGAAATGGGCTGGGCGGCCGTTCAAATCGACGGGCTGCACGGATATGAAGCACGAGAAATTGCTGCGGTGATGAAGGAACTCGGATTACGTACCGCTGGCATGCATGTAGGACTCGAACGAATGAAGTTTGATTTAGATGCTGTGCTGGAAGAGGCTCGCTTATTCGATACGAAAGACTTTATCTGTCACTCCCTGCCGGATGGGCTGCAAAATCCAGAAGGGTATGCAAGCGTGAAGAAAGACTTGCTTGAAGTGGCTGCTAAAGTTAAAGGCACAAAATATCGCGTTGGCTATCATAATCATGATTTTGAATTTCATACATCCATAGATGGTAAATTTGCACTGGAGTACTTGCTTGATGATCCGGCCATTTACGCTGAGATTGATACGTACTGGGTTCGTAAAGCTGGCCAAGATCCTTTGTCTTTCATCCAGAACTATGCGAATCGTATGCCGATTCTTCATTTGAAGGATATGACTGCAGACAGCAGACAAACTTTTGCTGAAATCGGATCAGGAGTTATTGATTTTTCTCCAATCCTGCAATGGGGATTGCGAAGCGGCGTTGAGTGGTTTGCGGTAGAGCAGGATTACTGCACAGGAAGTCCGTTGGACAGTCTGGCTGCTAGCCTGGAATACTTATTGAAATTGGAAAAAACGCTCGTTTAACCTTGAAGCCCGCATCTGAATAACCGGAACAGCGGGCTTTTCCTTATCCAATCTATAATGAATCGAGGTTTTGCTGATGAAAACGATTCGCTTGACTATGGCGCAGGCTTTGCTGCGATTTCTGGATCAACAGTATTTGTCTGTAGACGGAGAAGAGATAAAGTTCGTTCGTGGTGTTATGGGCATCTTCGGACATGGTAACGTCACAGGCATCGGCGAAGCTCTTGAGCGAGAAACTACCGATTTATTGTTCGTGCAGGGCAAGAACGAACAAGGTATGGTTCACGCGGCTACAGCTTACGCTAAACAGAAGAACCGCCGTCAGATCTTTGTTTGTACGACTTCAATCGGCCCAGGAGCACTTAATATGATGACTGGCGCCGCAACCGCAACGGTTAACCGCATACCTGTGCTGCTTCTGCCAGGCGATAACTTTGCTTCCCGTCAGCCTGACCCCGTACTGCAGCAATTGGAGGTTCCGAGTGACTACTCCATATCTGCAAACGATCCGTTCAAGGCAGTCAGCAAGTTTTGGGATCGCATCGCCCGCCCGGAACAGCTGATGTCGTCGCTTCTACAGGCGATGCGTGTGCTGACTGATCCAGTTGACACCGGAGCGGTTACGTTAGCGCTGCCGCAGGACGTTCAAACAGAGGCTTATGATTATCCAGTACGCTTTTTTGAAAAGCGTATCCATTTCCTACAGCGCCGTCCAGCGGAGCAGGATGCCATTTTACGTGCCGCAGATTTGATGATGCGCAAGAAGAAACCTTTGATCATCGCAGGGGGAGGCGTGCACTACGCGGATGCGACGAAAGAGCTTCTCGCATTTGCAGAAGCATTCGGCATTCCGATAGCTGAGACGCAGTCGGGCAAAAGCGCGGTGCCGTGGAATCATCCGCTTGGCCTGGGCGGAGTTGGTACAACCGGCACACTGGCGGCGAATCGGGTAGCTGCAGAAGCAGACTTGATCATCGGAGTCGGTACACGATTTTCTGATTTCACGACGGCATCCAAATCCGCTTTTCGCAACTCCGATGCCGCATTTCTGAACTTAAATGTTAGTTCATTTGATGCGGTTAAGATGGAAGCGGATTCGATCACAGCAGACGCAAAGTTGGCGATTGTCGCACTGCAGATGGAATTAACGAATCGCAGATTCAGATCCAGCTATGCTGACGGTTATATTCAAGAGTTGAAAGCGGAGTGGGACAGTGAAGTTGATCGTCTCTACGCCTTAGAGAGCGCCAATGGGTTAACCCAGACTAAAGCACTCGGCATCATTAATGGATTCATCGAATCGAAGGATGTTGTCGTTGGCGCCGCTGGAAGCCTTCCGGGCGATCTGCACCGTGTCTGGCGTGTAACTGAACCGAACACTTATCATTTGGAATATGGTTTTTCCTGCATGGGGTATGAGATAAGCGGTGCTTTTGGCGTCGCGCTAGCGGAACCGGATCGTGAAGTGTATGCGTTAGTTGGTGATGGGAGCTACCTCATGCTGCACTCTGAGCTGATTACGGCAATACAAGAGGGCGTGAAGCTGACCATTTTACTATTCGATAACAACGGATTTCAATGCATTCATAACTTGCAGCGCGGTCACGGAAGCGACGGCTTCGGCAATGAATTCCGCTTCCGATCCAAAGAGACGGGAAGGTTAGATGGACCGTCTATGCCGATTGATTTCTCTTTACTTGCCCGCGGGTTAGGTGCTGCCTCATATAAAGCTACCTCAGCGAAGGAACTGGAGCAGGCGCTGCACGACGCGAAAGCGGAACAAGGACCTGTGCTGGTGGAAATTAAGGTGCTTCCGGGAACGAATACGGATGGTTATGACTCATGGTGGAATGTCGGCGTACCTGAGGTGTCTGTGAGCGACAAAGTGAGGAAAGCGCATGAGCAGATGCAGCAAAACATCAGTGCGGCGCGCCCTTATTAATTGGAAAGAAGGGATATGATGGATACGATTACTTTTGCGGGCGATAAGGATTTGGATTTTGTAGCAATCGGCCGCCTATGTATTGATTTGAATGCCAATGAAATCAATCGTCCTATGGAAGAAACGATGACTTTCACCAAATATGTGGGAGGTTCACCCGCCAACATCTGCATCGGTATGTCGCGATTAGGCATGAAAACAGCGTTTATCGGCAAGGTTGCTGATGATCAGATGGGCCGATTCATTGATCAATACCTGCGTAATAACGGCATAGATACTTCAGGTGTCACAACGGATCGGACCGGAGCGGTTACCGGACTTGCTTTTACAGAAATCAAAAGCCCAGAGGATTGCAGCATACTGATGTACCGCAGCAATGTGGCAGATTTGTTGCTTGCGCCTGAAGAAGTTGACGAATCGTTGATCAAGCGAAGCAAAGTGCTGCTCGTATCCGGTACGGCGCTAGCACAGAGTCCATCCCGCGAGGCGGTGCTTCTTGCCCTTCGTTACGCACGTAAACACGGAACGAAGGTGATATTTGATATCGATTATCGGCCATATTCGTGGGCATCTCCGGAGGAAACGGCCATTTATTATCATTTGGCAGCGGAGAAAAGCGATATTATTATTGGTACGCGCGAGGAATTCGATATGCTGGAGCGGTTCGACGGCAACACCGAACGCAGCGACGAAGTAACTGCGGCGCAATGGTTCAGTTACCACGCTGAAATCGTCGTCATCAAGCATGGCAAAGAAGGATCGATTGCTTATGGCAAAAACGGCAGCTCACAGCGGGGTTCTATTTTCCCGGCTAAGGTTATCAAGACATTCGGAGCCGGCGACTCGTATGCAGCTGGTTTCATCTATGGACTTATGCAAGGATGGGATATCAGCCGCAGTATGACATTCGGCAGCGCGTCTGCTTCCATTGTTATTTCCAGTCATAGCTGCTCGGACGCCATGCCGACAGTGGGGCAGATTGAACAATATATGCTTTCTTCCAAACAAGCGTAATTGGAGAGGAGAACGACAATGATGACCCAAATGCAAGCACTTATACCTTTATCGAATTTTATTGGAGGCGAATGGATCGCCTCGACTTCAGGCAAGACGGAACCCGTATTCAATCCAGCAACCGAAGAAATTTTGGCTTACGTTCCGCTGTCGTCTAAGGATGAAGTTGATCAAGCTGTCCGAAATGCGAAAGAAGCGTTTAAAACATGGAGTAAAACGCCGGTACCGCGCCGTGCTCGAATTCTTTTCAAATACCAACAGCTGCTAGTTGAACATTGGGAAGAGCTTGCGCAGATCATTACCTTGGAGAACGGAAAAAACTATCAAGATGCTCACGGGGAAGTCATGCGCGGCATTGAATGTGTTGAATTCGCTGCCGGGGCGCCAACGCTCATGATGGGAAAACAGCTTCCAGACATCGCTACAAATGTGGAGTCGGGCATGTTCCGGTATCCGATTGGGGTTGTGGGCGGAATTACACCGTTTAACTTTCCAATGATGGTACCCTGCTGGATGTTCCCTCTTGCAATTGCTTGCGGCAATACGTTCGTCCTGAAGCCCTCCGAGCGGACGCCGCTGCTTGCGAATCGTCTGGTGGATCTGTTTAAGGAAGCGGGTTTGCCGGACGGCGTGCTGAATCTTGTACATGGATCACACGATGTCGTAAATGGTCTGATTGAGCACCCGGACGTCATTGCGATTTCGTTTGTTGGCTCCCAGCCTGTCGCGGAATATGTGTATAAGAGCGCAACAGCGCAAGGGAAACGGGTTCAGGCGCTTGCCGGCGCCAAGAACCATACCATTGTCATGCCGGATGCCGACATGGACGGAGCGGTGACTCAAATCATCAACGCAGCATTTGGCTCTGCGGGCGAGCGCTGCATGGCATGCGCTGTCGTCGTTTCCGTTGGGAAAGCGTCCGAAACATTGATTGATAAATTGGTCGCGGCTGCTGATAAGTTAATCATTGGTAATGGCATGGACAAAGATGTTTTTCTAGGGCCGGTTATCCGCGGTCCGCACAAGGAACGTACGCTGGGCTATATTGCGACAGGTACAGAAGAGGGTGCGGTACTGCTCCGTGATGGACGTACGGATGCGGCATCAAATGGCGAAGGGTATTTCGTCGGCCCAACAATTTTTGATCATGTGACGAGTGAGATGAAAATTTGGAAGGACGAAATATTTGCTCCCGTGCTGTCGATTGTCCGCGTGGATACGCTGGAAGAGGCGATTGAACTTGCCAATCGTTCAGAACTAGCAAACGGAGCGTGCATTTTCACTCAAAATGGCAGTCATGTTCGTCAATTCCGTGAAACGATCGACGCTGGTATGCTGGGTGTGAATTTGGGCGTACCTGCCCCAATGGCATTTTTCCCTTTCTCAGGCTGGAAGAAATCATTCTACGGTGACTTGCATGCTAACGGTTCAGACGGTGTCGAGTTTTTTACGAGGAAGAAAATGGTCACATCCCGCTGGTAAGCGGCTCGTTAGCAGGAGGATCGGTTGATTCTGATCCTCCTGTTAAAATGTATGGATAATGGATCAAAATACCCGAAGGGAGGCATTTGAAAATGTGTGAACTGATTGTAAAACCGAACCAAACTCCGGATCAGGATGGTAATACGCTTCGGATTACTCCAGAATCTGCAGGGTGGGAATATGTTGGTTTTGAAGTGTTTACGCTAGATGCCGGACAATCACTTAGCCGTCTAACAGAGGAGCGGGAAGCTTGCGTTGTCCTGCTTAGAGGAAAGGCTGACGTTTCCACAGAGAAGTCAGAATGGAAGAGCATCGGCCGCCGGATGAATGTTTTTGAGAAAATTCCTCCTTATTCCGTGTATGTTCCATCTGAGGATAAGTTCACGATTACCGCATTAACTGACCTGCAAATTGCTGTATGCTGGGCACCCGGCAGCGGTACGCACGCAGCAAGATTGATCGAACCTGGTCATATTGAGGTTGAAAATCGTGGCGAAGGCAGTACGCAGCGGCTCGTTCATAATATTTTGCCAGAAACCGCAGATGCAGACAGTCTGCTTGTTGTAGAAGTGTTTACGCCTGCCGGTCATTGGTCCAGTTTTCCTCCGCATAAGCATGACCGTGATTTTTTGCCTGAGGAATCACTTCTGGAAGAAACCTATTATTATCAAGTGCAGCCAGAGCAAGGATTTGCAGTACAGCGTGTCTATACCGACGACCGTTCACTGGACGAGACGTTGACTGTAGGAAACGGTGAAGTTGTACTTGTACCTAAGGGCTACCATCCTGTATCTGCTCCTCCAGGTTATGATGTATATTATTTGAACGTAATGGCGGGGCCTGTTCGTATTTGGAAGTTTTATAACGATCCGGATCACGCTTGGCTGATGCCGAAGCCACGATAAGATATATAACGAGGATTAAAACGCTACAATAGAAAGAGAGCAATCCCATTTGTAATGATGGCATTGCTCTCTTTTTATTTTCACTTACTCAAAACTTGACATCCCATTCTGTAACTAATATTATTACAGTAAGTCAAAAAAGAATAGAGGACATAAAGCATGAAATGCAAAATTAATCGAAATGCAGCAACCGTTTTAAAAAAGATGTTGAGCAGTAATGAATCGGAGGGGAAGATGATTCGTGTTTTTATAACTCAGAATCATGGAGATCATGGTCATTATGATATAAAGCTGGATACACCTACTGAACATGATGAAATTGTAAAAACAGACAAAGACATTGAAATTGTATTAGATAAACGTGAACCGCTATTAGATGGGGTTTGGATTCAATATTTTTATGTGCCGGAAGAAGGTTTCTTCATAACGAACCCTTCTACAGGTTTTCTTGAGAAATAAGGTTTAAAATATTGAAGATCAACAGGGAGGATGCAAAATTGCATCCTCTTTAAGCATTTATAGAGAGAACATGACAGAATTATGATAATATCCGATTGCTTGACCTTACAGATGGACAAAGTCCGGTAATGGAGTTCTGACGACTGCATAAAACGAATGTGCAGGATAGTTTAACTTCTTCGCGAATATTTCAAGTATGGAAAATATACGAAATAAAGACCTCAGAAAAATATTTTCCGATTATACATATACAATTGTAAAAGAATAAACATAATAAAATCAATTAATTAATCATTATGGAATCTAAAAGCAACTGGCCATTTTTCTAAGTAAAGGGAAAGAAATCGACCGTATCAAGGAACAGAATGTAAGAGATAGACTGTTTCTTGTTCAACAAGTCTGAGTGGTTCAATGAGGAGTTTTATCGATTAATGGGATTGAAAGACTTCTCTGAAAGATAACTTATTATTTTTAGGAGGGCACAACATGGAAGTTTTTGAAGAATATTTAGCAACTATCGTAAATCCACAACATCGGAGTCGAACGGAAGAAGTATTAACTTGGGTAACTAAGAAATTTCCAAATTTAAAGCCAAAAATCGCCTGGAAGCAGCCTATGTTTACCGATCACGACACATTTATTATTGGCTTTAGCGTAGCCAAACAACATATGGCTGTTGCCCCTGAAAAAGCAGGCATTAATCATTTTTCTGAGGAGATTGTGCAATCAGGTTATGACAACACCAAGGAGTTGATACGTATCCCGTGGGCTAGTCCGGTCGATTTCTTATTACTTGAGAAAATAATCGAGTTTAATATTTTGGATAAGGCAGAATGTTCGACTTTTTGGCGCTAGTATAAAACATAACATGAAAATTAGCTTATTCGCACTCGGGATATTCAGGGCTAACAAAACTGAAGTGAAATATATTTACTAATTGGAAAACCAGTGTTTAATAAACTAAAATAAATGACATGAGCAATAGCGTAGGCACGAATGTGCTTACGCTTTTTTTCATGTTTCAACGGGATTTAGAAATAGGAGGAAGTAATTGTCTAACATAAGGTATAATATGGTACAAAACAACTTTGTTGTCAATTTATTCGTATTAGGAGGATTGGAGGGGAGCGATTATCAAAAAGAAAAATTGGATTGTCTTATCATTTATCTGTGTACTCTTAGGACTGTCAGCTTGGTTGACTGATATTTTATTTGAGCATATGTATAAATTGTGGTTGCTCACCTTTCTAATAAATCCTTTAGGATTTTTATTTGGGCTTCTTGGAAGAAGTAAATGGGGAATGATCACCAATGTACTAATGACCATCAGTGTTTTTATTTTTATGTTTATTGGATACTTAATTGCTGCTCTTTTTGGAGGACAGCCGTGAAATTAAAGTCAGCAGTTTGAAACGATTGATTTTTAAAAAGGGAGGTATTGTATGAGGAGAAAGCATTTAATTTTCTTTATTTTGATCACTTCATTATTATTTCCAGGCAATTTATCAGCAACTTCATGGGCAAATGAATTTGTTGTTTGGCATGGTTATGTTTATGTAATCAGTGATGAGTATGTAACAGAGATACATAAAAAGATTGGGCATGTCACTGTATATTCAGATATGGAAACCTATACTGGCAATTACTCTAACTCATATAAGAAGGGGACTAAATATTATTCAATTAAAGGTATTAGTACAGATGAAGCGATCGCAGTTCAACATAAAGATGGGAAGTTTATAAAAGCAAACAGGGATGGTAAATTCAAAGGAGAGAATACTGATTACTCGGGTTTAGTGAGAAATGTGATTATTATTTCTCTATTAGCCATTTTGGTGATCTTTCTCGTTAGAAACAGAAATAAGAAGCGGACTTAACTCGTATAGGCGCTCTAGTATGTAGATTGTAGAAGTCAAATTCGGGATTATAAAGGAAAAAATGCCAATGCCAACCAGATGTTCTTGGTTGGCATTTGTTTTTCTACGAGCATCTGGCAGAAAACAGAGCTGCTTTTTGGACGGAAAAAGCAGCATTTACAACCTCAGGAACTTATGATAAATTGATAGTAGTTTCACATAATGAAATGGTGTTTCGTATAATGAAACAAAATACTCTTTTTATAAGAGGAGGAGCAGCAATGGGAGAATCAATAAAAGATCAAGTACAGAAGCAATTTGGAAAAAATGCTGCAAAATATGTAACAAGCAGCCGCCATGCCAAAGGCGAAGATTTGGCTTTTCTTGTTTCGTCATCCCAAGCCAACAAGGAGATGGAGGTACTTGACGTTGCAACAGGAGGCGGGCATGTGGCCAATGCGCTTGCACCGCTCGTCCGCCATGTGATTGCTTATGATCTGACAGAACAGATGTTAGAGAAGGCAGCGGAATTTATTCATGGTAATGGACATTCTAACGTCGACTTCGTACAGGGGGATGCCGAGCTGCTTCCATTTGCCGATGCTTCCTTTGAATTGGTAGCTTGCCGTATTGCAGCGCATCATTTTCCAAATGTGCCTGCTTTCGCTTCAGAAGCATTCCGCGTCATTAAGCCGGGCGGCAAGCTGCTTCTAATTGACAATGTTGCTCCTGAGAATGATGCGTTTGATGAATTTTACAATCAGGTTGAAAAGAAAAGGGACCCTAGCCATGTTCGTGCCTGGAAAAAGTCTGAATGGATTAACCTGCTGGAGAATAGCGGGTTTCGCCTTGAAATAATGGTTTGTTTTCCCAAACCGTTTAAATTCCAAGATTGGTGTGAACGGTCTGATCTTCCAGAAGCGGAGCAGGCTTTACTTGAGACAAAAATGCTGCAAACCCCAAAGGAGATGAAAGATTTTTTCTCTATCCAAACTGATGAACCTGGCAGACTTACCTCATTTAACGGAGAATCTGTATATATTCAAGCGATCCGTTCATAATTATTTCTTAAGTAAACGTCCCCATATAAATAGAAAAAGGCTGCTCTCAAGTCAAGTAGGTTTAACTACGATTTGAGGTAGCCTTTTTATTTGAACGGTGTTTGAACGCATATACACTATGACAGCTATTATTGCTGCATGTTTGCTGAATAAACATCTTTCCAGCGTTGGTTCGTTAAAATTTCAGCGTCTTTGCTCATAAAGGCGGTCATAGCCTGTGAATCGTCCATTAACCGATATCTCATCCATGCTGTCAGATATCCTCTATGTTGTCCGCCATCTTGTTCAATCGCCGTATGTGCCGCCCCTTTTGCCATCGCCATCATTGCCGGAATATGTGGATTTGCCTTACTAATCTCTACTTTGTTGGAGGATGAAGGAGAGATAATAAAATCACGCGTTCCACTCATTACAAAAAAAGGTACGTTTATTGCGAATGTGTCGTAAACATCCTCTGGATCGCAATATTTCAGCTTCGGGAGCGCAATTGAGACAACCGTCTTGATGAGAGCGCCATGTTCAAAGTTGGTGTGGGCGTTTATTACACCTGTGGAGCCTTGAGAATGACCTGCAGCGCCTATTTGATCTTTTTGAATTCGTTGATAGAACGGGCTGCCGGGCATATCGTTTTGTGCTAACATATAATCAATAGAGGCAACAATTTCTTTTCCTGTTCCAGTGGTTGTACTAAAAGTATCAATAACTATAAATCCCCAACTAGCTAAATGGTTAAAAAGTTCATCGTATTGCTCAGGCAGTGCTCCTGTTCCGTTGCCCCAAGCAATGAGAGGATGCATCGAATCTTGTGATTTTGGGGAGTAGACTTTATACAGCTTTTCACCATGTTCGTCTAAGATCTCGCTCGTCTCTACATCGTATTCTCCAGATGAAGCATATTTCTCTTCCACGCTGCCCGTCTCAAAAGCAGCTGAAACGGAGTTCACCAGCAGAAAGGACACCGTAGAGAAAGCAATAATCATAATTAAAACAATGCCGGTCGTCCATAATAGCCATTTGCTTCTGAGAACTCTCTTAATTTGTAGCATACAAACTCCTCTCGCTATGACTAACGTGTACGTTATCCGAAATGTCAGGTATAATGCCGGATGTTCATGATGATGAGCCTTATTAGTTTTCATAGTTGTTTAGTAGTTTTATTATACTCTATGCTTATCGGCAATGTTAATTTTCACATCAAACCGTTCGCAGTTCTTATTAAGCTAGGGAGGATGAACTAGAATGCTTTACGATTTAAAAGGTGAAGTGAATATGACACTTATTGTGGGAATGTTATTTTCCGCTGTAAAAGAGAATAACCAACGGCTGCAATTAATTACTGGCGGCATGTCTCAAGAAGAAGTAGATTACAAGGGGCCTGATCACAATTTTAACAGTACTTCTCAGTTAATTAAACACATCATGTATGTTGATCTGAATTGGGTTTATAGAATAAAGGGGCAACCACTTCCACAGTCATTAAAGGAATTATATGGCCCCATGATAGATGAAAATAATAGACTTCCTATGGTCAAAGGGATATCTTTGAATACACTAATGACCAAATATGATGATGTATTAAAAATGTTAAATGATTCATGTGCACAATTAACAGATGCTGATTTAGACAAAGTTGTTGCTTTTGGACATGAAAATGAAAAGCGTGCAACGATACGTTGGGGCTTGTGGCATATGGCTGATCATAGCCGCTATCATCAAGCTCATATTAATTTGCTTAGGAAATGGTATGGTGACAATTCGCTGTCTAAATAAGGGGAGAATCACAGTTATCTTTTTTTGTGCGCTGTAAAGATAAAAAAGAGCAAACGCTGCTGCAGCGTTTGCTCTTTTTATTGATGTTAGCTCTACATTACATCAATCAATTTTATCAAGAGATCGGTTTTTGGCGATATCCAAAACAAAATCCCCTAAATCATCATAACTCATTTGATTTAATTTCTCTTTGAGAGCTTCCGAAATTGTCTCTTTTTCAAATATTCCTTTAATAATATCAATGACCAATTCAACCCTAGCCTGATGCCTTTCCTTCGTATCCATGCGCATTCCTATATTCTCCTATTCTCGATAGACGTTCTTCAATATCGGCAAATCTTAAAGTGTAAACTGATGACTGCCTATTTTCTTAGTGGCTGTACGCGTCTTGAACCAAGCCGAATTGGTGATTATCGGATTAAAGAAGAACAACGCATTGCCAGTAGGATCATTCCCTTTGACAGCAGCTTTAGCGGCTTTGAATGCGGTTTGGTTCGGAATAAGCCAGTACTGTCCGTCTTTTACGGCAGAGAACGCATTGGGCTCCATAATGACTTCTTTTACTGTGTTCGGGAATTTTGAAGACTGAAGCCGATTCATGACAACCGCCCCAACCGCCACTTGGCCTTTATACTCTTCTCCTCTAGCCTCGGCATAAATGACACGTGCGAGCATGGAAAGTTCTTTTTTGTTGACCGACAATTTTTTGAGCTTCGCCCAAGTTTTTGGACCTACAACGCCGTCACCCTGGAGACCGCTCTTTTTTTGAAAGGATTGAACCGCAGTGCGGGTAGCCTTTCCAAAACTGTTATCGATGGGCAAATGGTAATAACCCATTGTTTGAAGCCGAAACTGCAGATCTGTAATGTCCTGTCCCTTGCTGCCAAGTTTCAACACGGGTGAAGCCTCAACTTTGTGATTTGATACGGCTGCGGTAACTAGTACGAGTAGGACAAATAGAGTCAAAAATCTGTTCATGATGAATAAATCCCTCCTGATGTGAATGATAGGTAATGATTGGATGGCATTGAGCGTTTATTCTAGCACAGCATGAATAGGATAATCTTGTTAAGATTTTCTCATTTACACGCCCCCCTGAAATTAATAAAACGCGACGAAACCTTATAAAAGCAATACATAAGGAGTGAATAACGATGGTGAATAATTACAAACGCTTCATTCAAAATCAATTCGAAAAAGCGAAGTCTACCGCTTCCGAGCTTATTTCTTCAAGAAGTGAAGAAGAAGAAAAAGCTATTATAGAACTCAATCCACAACATTATGTTGAGATGAAAGCAATCGCCGATAAGCAGCATACGACCGTGCAAGCGATTATCGATGGAATCTTAGTCCAATACTTGGCAAGCGCTCTATACGAAATAGCTCCGATCACGACGGGCCAGAAGGAAGAAAACCCGCTTTTGTATTTGGATGGTATTTGCAAATTAGAGGATTAAGGAGTGCTGACAGATGGATAACCACTTAAATGTACAAGATACAATATTTTTGGATGAAACAGCTTTTGCTGCATTGATGAACCCAGAGGACCCTCATTATGTGAAAGCTCGTTCCCTGTTTTTGGATTTGCATGATCTTGAACGTAATTATGTAACAACCAACTCTATTTTATTTGATCTTCACGAATGGCTTCGCAATGAATACAGCTATCAGCAGGCAGAATATTTTCTTAATGCGATTGATAAGGCAGTCAGTAAAGGCAAGCTGGCGGTCATCTCCAGCGGCCCTGAGTTTGAGGGGGAATCACGTAGATTGCTTATCGACAGGCCTGAGCTCCGATTCTCTCTCAGCGAAGCATTAACCGCTGTGACGATGTCCTATTATCAGGTAAAACGTATCTTTACTTTCAATCACAATTATATGATGCTTGCCAATTTGGATAAGGATATTCGCATCATTCCGTCCAATTAATAAGCATTTAAATAAATACAGCCATATTGATTTGTATCGAATTAGACTTTTTTAGTATTGATGCAGCAATTGTGAAAACGCCAAAAAGCAGCTCTTCCTCGTTAGAGGAGGGGCTGCTTTTGGTCTTTCTAATGTGAAATGCTTAAGTAGAGCTGCGAACGACCAAATGTGTAGGTAAAATAACCTTCTTCGGCAGCAAGCTATTCCCATTCATTCGTTCTAATAATAAGTCAACGGCGACCATCCCAATTTCCTCGGTCGGCACATCAATGGTTGATAGAGGAGGATTGGAGTATTTGGATACTTCAATGTTGGATAGGCCGATAACAGCCACTTCATCAGGCACAGAGATCCCGTTGTTATATAAGCTGTTAAGGGTTGCCATAGCCATCAAATCACTGGCTGCAAAGAAGGCTGTAGGCAAGTTGTTTGTTTGGCATAAACGATTGACTTTATCGATACAGACAACCTCATCCCACATGCAATCAATAAGCCATTCGGGATTAACACTCATTCCAGCGGCATGCATGGTGGAATAGTACCCTTGATAGCGCCGGCTCTCTTTTAAATTGCTTTTTAAACCGCTTCCACCTATATAGCCAATATTCGTATGTCCTTTTTCGATAAGATGGCTAACGGCTAGAGAAGCAACATTGTAATGGTCATAACCTACATTATCAATATCCCAGCGTTCTGTATCGATACCAACAATATGAGGTACCTGCTTGCGAACATATTCATATGTTTCGCTATTTAAGGATTCCATTAGGATAAGGCCTGTAATCGATTCACTAAACGTGTTAAACAATATCTTCTTATCATCTAATTCAGGACCTGTTCGAATAAAGGCAATATTATAACCTGATTGAAGCAATCTCTTTTCTACACCGGATAATATAGACATGAAATAAGGATCGTTATACTTGTTTTTTGTCACACTTAATACGCACCCTATTTTGACTTGAGCTTTGTTTGCCGAATGATCCTTCGTTGCTGCTTGATGCTTGGGGCTATCAGTAATTTTATAGTTAAGCTGTGTAACGGCCTGCCAGACTCTTTCTCGTGTTTCATCTGTGATTTTATACTTCGTATCATTATTTAAAACTCTAGATACGGTAGCTGTGGACACATTCGCTAATTTTGCAACATCCCTAATCGTACTCATAGCTATGCATAGTCTCCTTTTGAAAATGCTAATGATCGTTATGTTACGTTGTGATTCGTCATTAGCGCTTTATGTTTTGTTGCGTGAAAATTACGTTCATACCGATTTGTCTGTATGTATGCCTACTAAACTATATAGTAACATACGAATGATGCGTAGTCTCACATTAAATTTTATTTGAGAACGATGTAATTTCCTCTTGCAGGATTGGTTAGAAATGTTATAATTGCACCATAAGATTACTAAACAAACCACATATATAACGTAACACACAACGTAACAAAAAAGCAAATGTTGTTTATTTAAAGAGAATACCTAGTGAGGAGATGATGAGACATGAATAAAGCGATGACCGTGTACCCGGTAATCGTGGATTGCTTACTAAGCAATCCTGGCATTGGTTTTACTTCAGCACCTGGTTTAATGGATGACATCGGTGATGTGTTTGACAATAGAGGGGAAAAGAAAGAGAAATATAAATTTACGCAAGACAGCAGGACATACAATCATCCGGATAGCAAAGTCTATTTCTGCAGTGCTCGCTGGAGGGATATAGAAATTGCAAAAGGTGTTTTCAGGTGGGAAGTGCTTGAGGAAAAGCTAGAGTATGCCAAATCCATGGGATGTACTGCGGTGGTACGTTGTTCGCCATATGCACTAAGTGAAGAAGATGATATACCGGAATGGTTTCGAGCGGAAAGTCCGGAGGAGCCCGATTTTCCTTTTTGGAGAGTAGATCCTGAGACAACGAGGTATGTGGAGTATTGGTCTGATTTTATAAAAGCTTTTGCAAAGAAGTATGACGGGCATCCCGTTATAAGCTCTATAGATTTGACGATTGTAGGAGCATGGGGGGAAGGCGGAGGCACGGAATTTTTAGAGCCAGAGGCCATTCAACGTATTACAGATGCTTATTTGGATGGTTTTAAAATAACACCTTTGCAAGCGCTTTTACATGATCCACTTTCAATGAAGATCATAACGGATCGTAAAGCCAAAGTAGGCTTTCGTGTCGATTGTCTAGGCGATATGGGCGGTTTTCATGGCAAACGATGGTCTCATATGACCGACTTTTACCCTCAGAATATACAGAACTTTAAAATGGAAAATGCATGGGAGAAAGCTCCGATTTTATTTGAAGCATGCTGGCATATGAATGACTGGTATATTCAGGGCTGGGATATTGATTACATTATTCAAGAAACGCTCAAATGGCATATTTCTTCATTCAACAACAAAGGGACAATCGTACCGGAGCCGTGGAAAGATCATGTGAAGCAGTGGCTAAACAAGATGGGCTACCGCTTTGAATTAAGAAAGTTCACTTATGATGCTGAAGTTGAGTCAGGCGGGAATCTAGATGTTGCTGCTTTGTGGGCTAATGTTGGGGTCGCACCTATTTATAATCGCTATCCGCTTGTATTGAAGCTAACAAGCAATAATCAGACTTATACACTTTATAGCAAAGAAGATATAAGAGAATGGCTGCCGGACGAAGATATTGCTTGGGAAGAGAGTTTTTCGATTCCGAGCGATGTGCCAGCAGGAGAGTATCGTTTAGAAATTGGCATAGAAACAGGTGTGCAAGAGATTGGAAATGTTAAGCTGGCGATTGAAGGAAATACGGACGGCTATTACGAGATGGGAAAACTTTTAATAAAAGGGGATCAGTAACGAATGTCGATACGGTTGGATTTTAAAACGGCTGCTGCGTACTGCAATTTTGATTATCTTCCAGAAGGTTTAGAAGACAAATATAAAAGCTACGAACCGAGTAACAAGACTATACTCATTCCACGTAAGTTTTTAATTGAAATTTTTGAGCAATATCAACTTCCCGAGCATACCAAACAGTGGCTGGTTGGGGGAATTGAAGCGATAGAAAAGGATGAAATATTATTTCTATTCACGACCTTTTTAGTAGATGACATGTGCTCGTTGCGCAATCGCTGTGATGAAGATTTTTATACGAATATGACTCCGGGATGTATGAAGCAATATGGTGATTTATATTCCTTTCTTTTGCTGCTTGCTTGTGTTGTCCCTTCTATGGAAATAGTGGAAAAGCGCGGAATTCCTAAACCATATTACGAGAATATCCCTCATCAGCCACTTAAAGCTCAGTTGGAAAAATTAGTGGCATATGGTGATTCTAAAGTCCGTGACTTTCCGTGGGATTTGAATTTTTATACTTGTTCAATATTTCGATTAGATCGATTTCTCTTTATACCTTATCGATTTGAAGATCCTTTTACTATGCATCGTCATGTTCACACGCAAGAGGTTATTGCACTTCGACATGCGGGAGAAGAGTTTCGCAGCGATGGGCAAAGGAATGGAATCAATGGTGTATTTGATCCTGGGGGATATTTCACATCGAAATGGGAGGAAAATGCTGATCACATTATCGCTAATCGTATTAATCCAATGGGCTACGTTGAAAGAGAACCAACTTCTATAGCAAAGAAGGAATGGGAACCGGTTCTTCAGAGAGGAGATACCCTATTAGCGCTGCATATTCCATCTGGACCTGGCTATACACCCGAAAGGCTGAAACATTCGATGTCACTCGCAATTGAATTATATGCTAACTATTTTCCGGAGTTAGCTATAAAAGGCTTCTGGAGCGCAAGCTGGCTATATGATACGAGATTATCACTGATATTGGACAATGAAAAAAGCAATATCGTATTGGTTCAAAGGCAGTTTTATAATTATCCCACATTTGAAGGGGACAGCATGCTGCGTTATGAAGCCTTTGGCGATCGGGAGGCAGATCCTGTCCAGAACGATGTCCAATACAAAACCTCGTTGCAAAGAGCTGCTGCAGCTTATATGAAGACGGGAGCGCGATTTAACACATTAAGCATGATTGTTTTGAAGGAAGAAATCGAACAGATTGGAAATATGCCCTATATTTCAGATGAGGATATTGATCAATTCTTTAATACCGTTGATTGCCATTTACAGAGGAGGTAATGGGATGGGTAAATATTCGCTTGAAAACTACGAGAAGTATAAAACCGTAAAATTTAGGCCTTATCCATTACCGAGTAATGACGCTCAATCAAGAAATGGTGTTTTTCAATATGTTTCTTATTCATGGAATGAACTAGAACCTACTAGAGGGGAATACAAACTCGAACAGGTGAAGGCAGCACTTAACACAGCAACAAATCCAATACTTATGATCAAACCGGACTTACCTATATGGGTGAAAGGTCATGAAGATGAATGTTTTGCGGCTTTTATAAGAAAAGTTGGGAGTTATATAGATTCAGATAGTCGAGTCGAAGGAGTTGTTATATCGACACTCGCTGACGGTAAGGAAGAATGGAATGCCTATACGGATTCATTTGAAGCCACGACGCTTCTTGCTGATCTGCACAATGCAAAACTAATTCAATACTTAAGGGAACATGGCCGTGGGTTTGGGTTGATCGTAAATTGCAGTGAAGATAACTGGATAACATGCTGTGAAGCATTTGCCAAACAGAAGCTGCAGCAGGTATGGAAGAGTTATCCGGTCGTCCTGCATTTTACCGATAATGTATGCGGTCCTAATAGTAGGCGTGAGGCGCATCGATGGCATGCAAGCCTTTCTAATTTGGAAATAGAGCTTGGATATGACCTTACTCTACGAAGATTGACATATCCAGAGAACGTTTCTAGTGGGGGCAGCTTACCGCTTCGGTTCTGGTTTGTTAACACAGGGACTTCAAGAAATTACCGTGAATTTCGTTTGTGGGTGAAATTAGTGCAAGGGGAGGTATCGTATGAAATTCCCATCCATGCTGCAACGGAGTCATGGTTAACGGGGGATCTTGTCCATAACGAGATTATACAATTGCCGGATATGCCGCCGGGAAATTATACATTAAGCTTTGGCTTGTTTTTCGAAGACCGAACATTCATCAATCTGAATATACAAAGCAACGTGCAGGACGGTTATTACGAGGCAGGTACTGTGAACGTTGAAATCACAAGTGAAGATCCTCTTTTGAATATATGGGATACCTATTATCCCGAAGGATATTATCCATTGGAAGATCCTAAATTGCCGGAATAGAAATAGAGTGCATCTTGGATAAAAACTCATACGCTGGAGGTAGTTGATTTGAAACTTGCATTAATCGGAGCAGGGCAAAGAGGCATGATTTATTCAGAATACGCAAGCAAAACAGTAGAAATTGTTGCGGTAGTTGAACCAAATGACAATAGAAGAAAGGTAGCAGCCGATCAGTTCGGCATCCCTCTGGAGAAACAATTTCAATCTGTAGATGAATTTTATCGATTGGGAAAAATTTGCGACGCTCTTATTATTTCTTCGATGGACAGAGACCATTATACGCAAACGATGGAAGCGCTTGATCTTGGTTATGACATTCTGTTGGAAAAACCAATTTCGCCAAGTCCGGAGGAATGTTTAAGAATACAACAAAAAGCGAATGAAAAAGGTCGCAAAGTTATCGTTTGTCATGTGCTCCGATATACAAATTTTTTCGCAGAAATAAAAAAAATTATTGATAGCAATGAGTTGGGAAAGATCATAACCATTCAGCATAATGAAAACGTCGGAAATTATCATATGGCTCATTCTTTTGTAAGGGGGAATTGGAGAAACAGCGACCTAGCGAGCCCAATTATTATGCAGAAATCCTGTCATGATATGGATATATTGGCATGGCTTGTGGACAGTGATGCGAAGCGGATTTCTTCCTATGGAGACCTGACTTATTTTAAAGAAGAGAATGCACCAGCTAATAGCGCTGATCGATGCCTAGACTGTAAAGTTGCCGCAGATTGCCGCTTCGATGCCAGAAAGGCTTATCTTCCAATCAGAGGCCAATGGCCGGCTACAACGATTTCGGTGGATCAGACCGAAGAGGGATTATTGAAAGCTTTGGAAACAAGCCCTTATGGACGCTGTGTTTATCGGTCTGATAATAATGTTTGTGACCATCAAGCATCCATTATTGAGTTCAAAAACGGCGTAACGGTCACCTTTAATTTAAGTGGTTTTACCAATAAGATGTATCGTACGCTTAAAATTATGTGCGAGCATGGAGAAATTAGAGGTGATGACAGCTTAAATATCATTGAAGTAACGCGGTTCACATCCAATATGTCTGAACAATATGAGCACACCGTGATCCGGCCAGCTGCCATGAATGGCGGACATAATGGCGGGGATACAGGACTGATGATTGATTTCTTGGACAATTTAGAAAATGAGGACAGCAACAGCAGATCTTCCATTGATAGATCAGTAGAAAGTCACATTATGGCCTATGCAGCTGAGAGAGCAAGGGTTACAGGTACGGTAATTGATATCGATCATTTAAAGGAAGAGCTGCAAGAAACATTACGCGATAGCCGCTCGATAACGATGCAAAGGTAGTGATGTAATGAGTTCAGTTGTGAAAGGTTTCTTATATGAGATAAAGAAAAACAGAATATTGTATCTCATGTGCGTGCCTGCGCTTGTTGTATTAATCATGTTCAGCTACATCCCTTTTGCAGGAATATGGATGGCATTTACCGACTTTAATGTAGTTGACGGCATATTTGGCAGTAAATTTGTTGGTCTTGATAACTTCACTTACTTTTTCTCTAAAAATAGCATGGGCTGGAAGGTTACCTATAACACCTTATACATCAACTTTTTCAGCCTCATTTTAGGCATTATTGTTCCAGTCAGTATCGCTGTTTTTTTAAACGAGATACGGAATAAATCGTTTAAACGGATTGCTCAAAGCATGATGTTTTTTCCCTATTTTATATCGTGGGTTGTAGTGGGCGCTATTCTGTACGGGATCTTCTCAACGGATGTAGGTGTGGCCAACAATATTTTGGAGTTTTTTGGGGCAGATCCGATTAGATGGTATTCAGAACCGAAGTATTGGAAATGGATCATTATTCTATCGAGTGTTTGGAAGTGGAGCGGGTATAGCTCGATTCTTTACATGGCTGCAATGGCTAACTTTGATGGGAGCTTGTATGAAGCAGCGAAAGTAGATGGCGCGAATAAGCTGCAGCGCATTGTTTTCTTAACGATTCCTATGCTAAAACCAACGATCATTGTCTTGACATTACTAAGTGTTGGACGGATCTTTTATGGCGACTTTGGTATGATATACGGCATTGTCGGTAATAACCCGGTACTCATTGACGAGGTTACCGTAATCGATACCTATGTTTACCAGTCTATGCGTACGTTGGGCTTTTCTTATTCGACTGCAATCGGATTATTTCAGTCTCTAATGGGATTAATTCTAATCTCTGCAGCTAACAAATCGGCTAAGAAAATAAACGATGGAGAGGGTCTATTTTAATAATGGAAACTAATCGATTGCTTGGAGATAGACTCGTAAAGAGCTTGGCGTACTGTTTTATTGGCTTATTTGCACTCGTATGTTTATACCCGCTTGTATTGACCTTAAGTGTTTCCTTCTCATCTGAGCAGGCCATTGTCAAAAATGGTTATTCTATTATCCCGCTGAGTCCAAGTTTGGATACGTATAAATATATCTATGTAAATAGTGGCATGAAGATATTGAAATCTTATGGCGTAACCATCTTTGTAACTGTAATTGGTACGGTAAGCGCATTGCTGATTACAAGTATGATTGCATTCTCGATATCCGTAAAAAAGCTGAGATATCGCAATATTATCGCATTCATTAGCAACTTTACGATTATTTTCTCGGCCGGCTTGATTCCGTGGTATATGGTTAGCGTGAATTATTACGGTTTGAAAAATAGTATTTTAGCGTTAATCCTTCCTTCTATTTTTAGCGTATGGAATATGTTTTTGCTGCGAACGTATTTTTCCAGCATTTCACCGTCTTTATATGAAGCGGCGGAGATGGATGGAGCTAATTATTTTACCATTTATTTGAAAGTAGCTCTTCCTTTAAGCAAGACTGCTCTGCTCACAGTGGGATTAATGTATGCGCTGAATTATTGGAATGATTGGTGGAATGCACTCATCTTCATCAACGATAAGGATCTATTTCCGCTGCAATATTATCTCTACAACATTCTATCCAATGTAAATGCGATCAGCTCCGGCCGTATTCCCTCTGGGGCTTCCGGCAACATAACGCTGCCTGCAGAAACAGTAAAGATGGCAATTACCGTTATCACAATTGGTCCTATTATTTTCCTATTTCCCTTTATACAAAAGTATTTCGTTCATGGCATTATGGCGGGCGCAGTAAAGGAATAAACGATATATGGTTTGTAGCCTATCTAGGCCTAACATACATTAACCATTAAATAGGGAGGGTTATCAATGAAATCCAGTAAAATGCTTATCTTTTTGGTTTTAATGCTAGTTTCTACTTCAATACTAGCAGCGTGTAGCAACAAGGAAGAGGTTGGAGGAAAGGGGAAGCTCGAAACACTCACCATCTTGTACCCGGGGGACGAAAGTGATCGTATGACTGAATTTCTTGGAAATGAATTTTCAGAGAAAATGGCAGCCGATCTCGGATTAAAGTTGAAAGTTATTTTTGTGCCATGGGCTCAGTACTGGGAGCAAAAAGATATTATGCTCGCTGCAAATGAACCGATTGATCTTTATTGGGATGGCCTTCCCGACCTTTCTACCATTGTGAATAAGAAGCAAAGCATGCCATTGGATGATCTAATTAAGCAATATGGCCAGGATATGCTCAAAGTGCTGCCGATGGAACAGTTTCAGGGTGCGGTAATTGACGGCAAAATTCATGGTATTCCATCGGCGTATGCTCCGTCATCAGCCATGTATCAACTGGTAGCTGTTCGTCAGGATATACTAGAGGCTGTTGGTATGAACGAAATAAAAACAGCTGAAGATTTAAAAGATTTTGCTACCAAAGCGAAAAAACAGTTTCCGGAAATGAAAGGGCCAGCTGATATTGTCTTTAAACCTCTAACCAGATATTTTACAGAAGAGCAGTATAACTTTATTGCAGTAGAAGATTTAATCGTATTTGGCGAAGACAGCAAAAAAGCACATAGCTATTATGAATCAGAAGCTTTCCAAAAAGTAGCGAAATTTAACCGCAGTATGTATGATGCAGGGCTTTATTCAGAGGATCTGACTATCAAATACAATGAACGGGATTCTCGCATGCAGACAGGTCTATACTTATGGGTTGAAGGCTCGTTAGGCAAAGAAATGGAAATTATAGATGCAATAAAAGCAAATGCACCTGATGCTAGAGTGAAAACTTATCTTTTGGCACCTGAGAAACCTCGTTATATTACTGCAACAGGAGGAGAAGTTCTTGGCGTTCCGGTAACGGCTCCTAATCCAGAGGGTGCGATAAAATTCGTGAACTGGATTTATAAATCCAAAGAAAATTATCAATTAGCGCTTTATGGCGTTGAAGGCAAAGATTATGAGATTGTAGATGGAAGAATCAAAAAGCTGACTGCAAATGAGTTTTTCTATGAATGGATGTTTAGAAACCAGAATTATCAATTGTTTGGACCAGACGTAGCACAAGAATCAATTGATCATTATAAGACGTGGGATGACGAGGCAGTAACTTCCGCTTCACTCGGCTTCCGATTTAATAATGAGAAAGTAAAATTGATTGAGACTGCGCTAAAAGAAGTAGCAGGCAAAGACTTAGCAGCTATACGTTCAGGCTTTGTCGATTTTGAAACGGAATATCCGAAAGCGATTAAGAAGCTAAAAGCAGCAGGGATTGATGATTACGTAGCTGAGATTCAACGCCAGTTGGATGAGTTTTTGGCTAGTAAATAAAGAGATATTATATTTTCAAGTTCATAGTATTGGCATAGGAGTAAAAATAAGTTATGTGAAAACCCCGACCTAAAAGAGGTCGGGGTTTTTGCGTTGTTTTGCATAACGCCCTATGCAGGATGTAGTACTATAGAAATAGGAACCAATCTTTCCTTTTGAGGGGAATGTTTAATGAAGAAAAGTAAGCATATTAGGGATTTAATATATGTGAGCGGCGAGCATGAAAAGAATTATTTTTGCTCCTATGGAATCGAATTTCATGAATTTATGAACTGTGTACATCATAGGCCGGAGAACCTTATACTTCTTAAACATGATTTTCATAACGTACAGACGAATCGGCATTCTAGACTTCATTATGTTTTGCAGCAAGGATTGGATGAATTAATTGAAGAAAACGTGTACCACTATGGAGATTTTTGTTGGGTAGATTTCTCCAAAGAAGAGGATTTAAATGCTTTAAGCAACAATCAAATCGCTGAATTATTGTTTTTTGGCCATATGGGTGAGCCATTGCATCATTTACCAAAGCTGAGGTTTGCTTATTTTGCACATGATGATGGCTGGTTTAACAAGCTTTATGTTAGCGACTTATATGACTATGAAGTTCTTTTAGCTAAAGTGATTACTTTTAAGCTTCATAAGCTAGCCGGTAGAAAAGTTCAGGATATTCCAAAGGACATATCATCGCTTCTTTTAGAATGGACAAGAGATGGATTATTGATTGACTTGTCAAAAATTCAAAAAAGTAAAGCTGAATTAAGAATACCGGTAACCTTTATTGGTCATGACATTGATATGGACAGCGTATACGATTTTAGAAAAGAAATTAGGGATTACAAGGTTTGGTTAGTTTATTCAAAAAAGGTATGGAAGCTTATTAAAGGAGATTAAAATGAACGTTGCGTTATGGGGAAGTATCGTCCCTGTCATTTGAGCGCGATTGTTGATATTTCTAATGGGTTATATATTCGCCCAAGTGTGTTACATATCCACAGGTAGGCTGAAAATCAGACATCGTGGATCTTATTTTATCGATAAATGTATGTCATTATATTTCTAGGGGGGATTGGATGTTTACTGAATTCAATTTGACGGATGACAGCCCTGCCTATACCCAAGTAAAAGAATACATGAAAAGCTTAATTACTTTAGGAGTATTGCAAGCGAATCAGAAGCTACCGTCCACGCGCGAACTCAGTTCTATGCTGAATGTCAGTAGAAATACGGTAGTTAGTGCATACGCAGATTTGAAAGACGAAGGTTTTGTGTATGTAGATAAAGGAAAAGGGAGCTTTGTTGCTCAAAAATTAGGTGAGTCAGCAACTGACCCTTCATGGCAGCTTGATTGGAAGCAAAATATTAGCAAGCAAGCGAAGATTGCTGAAGAAATGGATCTTAGCAAGCACGGGATACGTTCGAGCACAGGAGAAATCAATTTTACAAGTATCGCACCGGATGGGAAACTGTTTGATCTCGATAATGTCAAACGAGCTTTTTTAGATCGGATGTCCATAGAGGGTGAAATCATCTTAAACTATGGATATGCACAAGGCTACAAGCCTTTAATGGAATATTTACTTCGATATATGGAGAATAAAGGGGTAAATCTAGAGGGTAAGGATATTCTGATTACGAACGGTTTTACAGAAGGGTTAGACCTCATTTTATCGGCTTTGATTAAGAAACATGGCCGTGTTCTTTGCGAGAACCCTACCCATCATGCGGCAATTAAACTGTTTAAGATGCATGGATTTGATATTGAGGGTATCGAAATGGAGCAAGACGGGATTAATCTTGTGGAGCTGGAGAGAGCATTGTCAGAACGATTGTTTGATTTAACCTATCTTGTACCTTCTTATCATAATCCAACGGGTATTGTGATGTCTCCCCATAAACGAATGGAAGTCATCAAGCTGCTCCATAAATATCAAGTCCCGCTTATTGAAGATGGGTTCAACGAGGAACTAAGGTTTTCAGGAGACCACATTGCCCCTTTACTTGCATGTAACGGAAATGGAAATAGTGTCATCTATCTAGGCAGTTTTTCGAAAATCCTTTTCCCCGGCCTCCGGGTTGGATGGGTCTTGGCTGAGAAAGAGCTCATTTATTATCTGGAAAGTGTAAAGCGTGCGCGAAGCATTCACACCTCCACGTTAGATCAATCCTTGCTTTATCAATATCTTCATAATGGCAACTTCGAGAAATATTTGAAGAAAGCCAAATCTGAATATAAACGAAAATGTGAATTAGTCATTCGGTGCTGTAAAGCGTTTATTCCGTTAAAACGCCTTTCAGGCGACGGAGGGCTTCATGTTTTTATTGAATTCGAAGACAACTTTGATACCAATGACTTATTAGAATACTGTCGCCACAAAGGAGTCATATTTACTCCGGGCAACATTTTTTTTACAGATAATAAAGGTCATCATACGATGCGGCTTGGTTTCTCACGAGTAGCAGATGAGGACATCATAAAAGGGATTCAAATTATAGGTGATACGGCTAAACAAATGATGAAGGAGAGACAGCCATGAGAGTTGGAGTGATAATGGGGGGTATTTCATCAGAAAAAGAAGTATCCCTTATGACTGGAAGCGAAATGATTGCTAATTTGGATAGAGAAAAATATGAGTTGTATCCGATTGAAATCAATCGAAAAGATGAACTCATTGAAAAAGTGAAAAATATTGATGTAGCTCTGCTTGCGCTTCATGGGAAGTTTGGTGAGGATGGAACGATTCAAGGAGCGCTTGAAACACTTGGCGTTCCTTATACCGGCTGCGGTGTTTTATCGAGCAGCTTGAGCATGGATAAAAATATTTCCAAAAAGCTTTTTCGTAATGAAGGCATCCATACTCCTGACTGGATACATTTGAATGGTGCAGATGAATTAAGTATTGAAGATGTCGAACGTCTGGGGTATCCGGTTATCGTGAAGCCAAATTCAGGCGGATCGAGTTTAGGAGTCAAAATATTAAAGAACAAAGAAACGTTGGTTGATGAGGTACTAGAAACCTTTCGATGGGATAATGAAGTATTGATCGAGCAATATATCGAAGGTGAGGAAATAACCTGCTCCATTTTAAACGGTAAACTTCTTCCCATCATCGCTATTCGGTCTCAATCTGAATTTTTTGATTATTCTTCCAAGTATGATGACGGTGGAGCCGATGAACAAGTGATCCAGCTGCCTCCTGAGATTTTTGAACGGGTTCGTGCTTCTGCACTCGGCTGTTACAAGACATTAAAATGCAGCGTTTACGCCCGAATCGACATGATTATTAAAGATGGAATTCCTTATGTAATGGAAGTGAACACATTACCTGGTTTGACGAAAAATAGCCTTCTGCCCAAAAGCGCCAAAGCTGCGGGAATTTCATTCAGTCAACTGTTGGATCAGATTATTGAATATTCATTAATGGAAAGAAAGAATTAATGGGTAACTATAGCATGAAATGAACGAGGCTGCCGGTATGAAACGGCAGCCTCGTACTGTTATTGAGCAGTTAACCTCAATGATTTGTGTTAAAGTGGGAATGATCATGTATTTTATAAAGGGAGAGGAAGAAATGTCACTATCACTTAACTTTGATATGGACGGAACACTATTTCAAACAAATAAAATATTAGAAATATCACTTGAAGATGCGTTTAATCAGTTAAGAGCAATAAATGAATGGGATACAGCAACACCTATTGATAAATACCGCGAAATTATGGGTATCCCTTTACCAAAGGTTTGGGAAACTCTGTTGCCCAATCATTCCAAAGAAATAAGAGAACAAACGGACTCATACTTTCTAGAACGATTAATTGAAAACATTAGAAGCGGGAAAGGTGCTTTATATCCAAATGTAAAAGAAGTTTTTACGCATTTAAAAGACAATGGTTTTTCAATATACATAGCTAGCAATGGTTTAACGGATTATTTAAAAGCAATTGTGAGTTATTATCATTTGGATAATTGGGTTACTGAAACCTTTAGTATTCAACAAATTGAATCGCTAAATAAATCAGATTTAGTTAAAAGCATTATTGAAAAATACGGTATTACCAACGCAGCTGTAGTAGGAGATCGTCTATCGGATATAAATGCAGCCAAAGATAATGGTTTAGTCGCTATTGGATGCAACTTTGATTTTGCACAAGAAGATGAACTCTCTCAGGCAGATATAGTTATTGATGACTTAATTGAGCTGAAAACAATAGTGTCACAGTTAAAAAAATAGGTATTTATTTAATGGATAACGATTGCTTAAAAACGGCGGCTGACATGATGGTTGCCGTTTGCTCAACCAATTAATAAGTACTTTAACGTTTATAATGGAGGAGTCATGACTAGAACAAATTTTCTAGAGACAAGATTAACGAGCAGATACGGTGAAGTAGGTTTAAAACAAGAGAACAACACAGTGTTTGCTGACTTGGTCATTGATTCAGTGTCCTTGTATCAAAGGCTAAAAGAATATGACTTAGTACCTGCTTTTGGCTATGGGAATGCTGACCAACAAAAGCTTATAACTGATTACTATTTATTTAAATATCCCTTTGATTATAAGTATCATAGGTATCCCATAATGATTTGTCCTCAATGTGGTGATTTGGACTGTGGTTATATTTCTGTAGCTATAGATAAAGAAGCAGATATTGTTGAATGGAGTAATTTTTATTTAGAACATAATAATCTATTGCTAAATATCGGGCCTTTCCACTTTGAATGGGATAATTACAAATCTACAATAGAAAAAGCTTTTGAGATAGGTCGATTACGCTAACGGTGAAGTCTAGTTAAATGATGTACATTAATGAGCAGGCTCTACGGTAGCTTGCTTATTTCATTATTTAGTAATATTAACGGCAGTGCATTCTTTTCTTTTATAAATTCCTCTCTAATAATATCCCCACTTGTTCTGCCATAACTTTCGGCGATTCAGGTATTCCATTCGTAATATACGATTCCATTATTCCAACGATAGCAGTACCAAAAAAATTAAAAATAATATCTTTATTCAAACCTTTATTTATTCCTTGAGTTATATCTACGTCATTTTCTAATTCTTCAATGAGTAATTCAAGGAGTCGAGTTCGGAATGTTGAGGCACCGCTGCTTGCTAACATGGTCGAAAAGAAAGAAAAATTACGTTCGAAATAGTCGAACATAATTAAATTTGCTGCCACGAAATCTAATTCTGATGATGCCTTGCAGATTTTCCTTAGTTCGTTTATATGTTCTTCAATCAGTTTGTCCAGTAGATCAAACTTATCTAAATAATGATGGTATATTGTTCTTCGACCTACATTTGCTTTGTCGGAAATATCTTGAATCGTAATTTCATTAAAGTTTTTTTCAGACATCAGTTCAATAAAAGCGGTTTTAATTGCTTCTTGAGACTTGAGAACTCTTCTATCCATGACTGGCATTATTATCATCACCAAACTTCCTTAATCATAATTGCACAATAACAAGCATCTTGCGCCATCCTAGCGGACAGATTTTGTTGGTTACGGGTGGAAGAGGCTGGTTTCAGGAAGAAGGAAAACGAGCACAGGAATTACAAGCTGGCGATGTCGTGGAGATACCCCCGAATATTAAACACTGGCATGGTGCTGCAGCAGATAGTTGGTTTGTTCATCTTGCCATTGATCTTGATACTACTATGGGCCCTGCTCAATGGTTTAAATCCGTAACCGATGAGGAATATAACAAGTTAAAATAACTAGAAAAACATTCATGAATACCCAAGAAAGCCACAGGTTCTGAGTAAGGTTCTCCATAATGCTCATCAAGAGTAAAAAACACCTTTAGGGGTGTTTTTTGTCATGTCTTTTGAATGACTCTACTAGGAATTTACGCTCATTTTCGCGTTCTAGAATATAGTTTAGAAGGATTTTCCTCCATTGCTGTCGAAATTCGTAGAATAAGTATTTGAAATGGAGGAAAGTTAGCTTTGAGATTAAGAAATCAAATATTGGGTGGAACGATCATTCTTTCATTATTAACAGGGGGATCCGATTCTGCCTATGCATCAATTCAGAACTTGTCGGCAGGAAAAAAGCTAAGCCAGGGAGTACAGCAGTACGCACAAACCGTTCAAAAGAAAGAAACAATCGCTAAAATTGTGGATACTACCAATTTGCGCAAAGGACCGGGGCTTGAATATGAGATTGTTGCCAAAGCGAAAGCTGGCACATCTTATCCAATCGTTGGATCGAAAGGGGAATGGTACAAAGTAACTCTTTCCAGCGGTAACACGGCTTATGTTGCAAATTGGGTAGTGGAGACGGTTGAGAGCAGTGGCAGCCAACCTACTTCAAATAATGGACAAAACCAGGGAAATGCCAACAAGCCGAGTGGTGGTCAAGATAAGGAAGCTATAGTAAATATAGTAGATACTACTAATTTGCGCAAAGGGCCTGGTTTAGATTATGAGATTGTTGCCAAGGCGAGAGCTGGAGAAACCTTTCCTGTCGTCGGATTAGAAGGAGATTGGTATAAAGTATCGCTGCCAAGTGGAGGAACCGCTTACGTTGCTAATTGGGTTGTGAACACGGGGAGTAACAAACAAAGCGGCAGTAAAGTGTATATCTATCATACGCATAATAGGGAGTCCTGGAGAAATGTATTAGGTAATTCAAAAGGGACCTCCGTCGACGATGCCAAAGTGAACATTACGCTTGTAGGCAAGAAGCTTGCTGAGAGTCTTCAGAAAAAAGGGATATCCTCCATTGTTGAACAGACCGACTTTACTGAAAGACTGAATGAACAGAAATTAGGCTACACAAAAGCCTACGTTGAATCGCGTAAAGCAGTCGACAAGGCGATGAAGGCTAATTCATCACTATCCTATTTCTTCGATATTCACCGTGACGCTGATGTTCCGCGGAGCAAAACAACGGTTGTCATTAATGGCAAAACGTATGCGCGCATTATGTTCGTCATTGGAGACGCTAATCCTGCGCATAAGGAAAACAAAAAGTTCGCCGAAGCGTTAAACGCTCTATTGAACAAGAAGTATCCTGGCATATCGAGGGGAGTTCTTATGAAAAGCGCCCACCAGGGGAATGCCGAGTACAACCAGTCCGTCTCTAATGGAAGCCTGCTTCTGGAATTTGGGGGAGTAAACAATACGCTGGAAGAAAATCTTCAAACAGCAGAGGCTTTCGCTGACGTGTTTGCGGAGTATTATAAATCAATTAAATAAAGTAAAAAAAGCAGGGGAAGTTTCCTTGCTTTTTTTGTTCCATGCTCACATTCTGTTGTTTACCTTAATGTTAAGGGTCATATAAAAAAATAAAAAAACCGATTTTTACATCGGCCTTGTAGACATTGTTTTTAGACGAAAAATGAATTTGCTGTTCTGTGAATAATGCTTCCATCTGACATGCGAACAGAATCGTCGTTATATCCTGTTATGGTTGATGCTGGGCGAATCTGCATGCCGTTTTGCATGGGTTTGATTATTGCTTTTTGAGCAATCGCAACTTCAAAATCTTTGTTCGTAATTAGTCGTTGACCTTCTTGAAGTGTAATTTTTGCTTGCATGTAAACACGTCCTCTACGGTTCTATTTTTTTGTATTCTAAGGACAAATAATACACTAATAACTTTATACAAAGCAATGGAAGTGAATGCAAATGAGAAAAAATATTTCAGAATATGTTGTAAAATATACAAAACAGTGAATTTTATCTCAATACACGATAGTATACCCCAACGAATCCTCAATCATAATTTTGTCAATCTAATTGGATCAATAATTCTTCTACAATTCCTGATGCATGACTTTGGGATCATATGCGAAAAAAGGCAAACCAGATGATCTGGTTTGCCTTTTTTGTAAATCAATATAGCGAAAATTGAATCAATATGCTCGACGAGGTTTCGCCTTAATGGTAGCAGCGCTCTCCTGGCTCTTCAGTTCAGCTAGAAGCTTATCACCTTCGACATCCAGGTTCGGCAGCATGCGGTCTAGCCATTTCGGCAGCCACCAAGCTTTGTCGCCGAAGACAGCCATGACAGCTGGGACAAGCGCCATGCGGACGAAAAAGGCGTCAATAAGAATGCCGATTGCGAGTGCAAAACCGATCTGCTTAATCATAATATCATGCGCGAAAATAAAGCCTGCGAACACGGACACCATTATCACGGCAGCGGCTACTACTACACGGCTGGCCTGATTGTAGCCGTGAACGACACTCTCTGTTCCGTGATGACCATGTACGTAAGACTCGCGCATGGAGCTGACGAGGAACACTTGATAATCCATCGCAAGACCGTAAAGAATGCCCGTAACCATAATCGGCATAAAGCTGAGCAGCGGACCGCCGGTATCAAAGCCGAAGAGGGAGTGAAGCCATCCCCATTGGTATACGGCCGTAGTAATCCCGAATGTGGCGAGCACACTGAGAAGGAATCCAACCGTAGCTTTGAGTGGAACGATGATTGAGCGAAACACGAGCAGCAGAATAATAAGCGATAGGATAACGATAATGCCGACGTAGAGAGGGAACACCTCAGCCAGCTTCGATGACATATCGATGTTAATTGCTGTGAACCCAGTTACGCCAACCGTGACATCATACGTTAGTGCCATGCTGGAATCAGAAGCTCGAATCTCACGAACTAGGTTTTTGGTTTCTGCATCCGTTGGACCTGTTTTGGGGATGAGGCTAATAATCGCCATATCTCCGGTTTTGTTTACGCCCATAGGTGTCACAAGCGAAACATTTTCATGCTTCCCTAGATCTTGAACTAGACCATTCAGCAATTCCGGCGTCACTTTGTCCGATGCGCCTTTTGGTTTTGCTACTAGGAGCAACGGGCCATTGAAGCCTTCGCCAAAACCGTTTGAAATGGCGTCGTAGCTCTGCCTTGATGGTGTATCTAAGTTAGCCGTGGCTCCTGATGGGATGCCCATTTCCATTTTTGCGACTGGTAGTGCTGCTGCGCCAAGAATAACAATAACAGCAACAATAATTAGCCAGCGGCCTTTCGCTATTGCTGTTACCCAGCGGTGTGCGAACCCTTGAGCAGTTTTCTTCGTTTGGGTGCTGCTCTTCGTACGCGCTTTTGCTGAGCAGATGCGTTCACCCAGCAGACCTAGCAGTGCCGGCAGCAGAGTTAAAGCAACCAGAACATTGACGAGGACAGCCAAAGCAGCAACAAGCGCCATGGCAGACAAGAAGCCAATTCCGATGACAAGCATGCCGCACAAAGCAATAATAACGGTCAAGCCAGCGAAAAACACTGCACTTCCGGCTGTGCCGACTGCTCTGCTGGCTGCTTCCCGCGCACTTAATCCCTGATCAAGAATCATGCGGCGTTGACGATTTACGATAAACAGCGAGTAGTCAATTCCGACGGCAAGCCCAACCATAAGCGCTAGAACAGGAGTGAGATCAGTCATATGGATGAATTTTGAGAAGGCGTATGCTCCTCCTACGCTAATTCCTACTCCCATTAAGGCAGTTAGAAGCGGCAAGCCAGCAGCAACAACCGAACCAAGTGTCATGAATAGCACAACGGCAGCTACGGCAATACCGATAGCTTCTGTCGAACCAATGGAAGGTTTAGTTGACAGCGAGTCGCTTGGTAATGCTTGAATACCCGTTTGTTCAACAGACATGGCGGCATCGATGACGGAATCGGGTACCGATTCAGGAAGTGACATTTGCTGAACGGTGAATTGGAATTGGAACAGGGCAACGCTGCCGTCAGAGGCAAGCATCACGCCAGGTACCGGAACACCGTTGACCATTAGAGGGCCGAAGGGAGGTAATTCACCTGTGGTTGCTTGCGCTGTTCCGTCCCCTTGTTGTGGTGCACTCCCTTGAGCGTTTTCTGAAGCTGAAGCGCCGGCTTTAGCAGCCAATTCAGCAGCATTAATAACATATTCAAGGTTATAAACATCATTAACAGCTTTAGTAATGGCGCTCAAACGCTCTGGTGTATCTAGTCGTTCGTCTTTGGGAGCCGTAAATACGATGCTGGCTTGTCCGCCTGAAGCTTCTGGCAGTTCCGCTGACAACTGATCCAATACCTTCTGCGATTCCGTTCCCTCAATTTTCATATCGGAGGTTACATGGATTCCATTGACTCCGAGTATAGCGAGTACAACTCCGAGAATTGCGATCCAGCTAATAATGAAATACCACGGCTTGGTATAGGCTGACTTACCCAATCTGTACAGAAAAGTTGACATCTGTTAATGATTCTCCTTTGCATGTAGAAATAACGTGAGGTCGTGTACTAAAATCCGTTTCGCAAGTAACCAAACATGGTGTCTAAATATTGATCGAACGTTACGGCCTCTGGGGTCTCGGCTACGGATTGACCTGGTAACAGCACACTCAGGCTGCCATCCAGTATGGGGAGCATGGCTCCATAAACAGCTCCGGCGAGGAGGTGGGTATACCCATCGGGATATCGTTCATGGGAAAACTCATCTAAAGTTTCCTGAGCCATAATTTGCAAACGGCGCAGTCCGCTTAAGATGTAAGGCTCAAGCGTAGGGTGTTGCCTCGAAAATGATACAAGCTGCCGCAGTTTTCCAATATGTTCTCCTGTCAGATGCAGCTTCATCAACTGGTGAAGAATGTCGAGTGGGGACATGTCCTCGTTTAAGCTTTTGATCCAATTCCCAATTTCGTCGGCGCCTTTAAAGATGAGAGCTGCTGAAGCTATCGCTTCCTCTTTACAGGAGTAGTGGTTGGCAAACGTTCTTCTGGAGTAACCGGCGCGTTGCACGACATCTTCGACGACAAAACCATCCATTCCCCTTTCCAGAGCAAGAGCGAAAGCTGCATCGGCAAGCGCATTTGCGGTTGCTTCTCTTTTGATATCGCGTAGGCTTTGTTTGTTCATCATGTAACGCTTAAGCGTTCACCCCTTTTCAAATAGAATGGAAGCTTTTTCAAAAATATTCCCTACTTATATTATTGCCCAATGGGCAATGATGCACAATGAGCAAGTTGTTACGGATTTGTGGCGTTGAGCTAAACGATTTGAGCGAGAGCTTATAAATAGGAAAGTGTAGAGCATAGAAAAAGATTAAAACAACAAAGATTTATTGTTTTACGATAATTTTGTGTTGACTTACATGGATATTGACGATATTATTTTCGTAGATAGCTAAGAGGAGGATTTTTGTGAGACAGAAAGGATTATCAGCGTGGTTAAAATTAGTTTCTATCCCAATTTTTTTGGGAATCATTTGTCTAGTTACCGGAATGATGGGGAAATCCGAAGTCGCTCCAGATGGTACACTAATAGAACCATTGTTCTTTTTAATTCCATTAAGTTATCTATTATTTTTAAGTGGAATTATTATATTATTGTTGATGGCTGTCATTTCTATGATCAAAAAAATAAACATAATTTATAGAAAAATAAAATAAAATAAAAAACAATTTCCTGATCAGAAAAGGAAATTGTTTTTTTATTTAACATGGCGGGAGCTCTAGCTCGTAGGACATTTGTAGAACGTTGACACTGTCGTGAAATGTTATCCTTTGGTCATGGTGAGGAGAGAAATAAATTGAAATCAATGTTACAGCTACTGCATTTTGGCTACCATCAGGCGATGAGCTGCATATTTCCTGTTGCGATTTTTGGAACATTAGCTCTTTCTAACATCGTAGAAATACCTTTCATTCATCGTTATGATGCCATTCTACTTGTACTGCTTGGCGTGCAATACCTCATGTATATCAGCGGATTAGAGACACGTGATGAAATCAAAGTAATCTGTATATTTCATATCATTGGTTTACTGCTTGAGATCTATAAGGTAAGGATGGGCTCTTGGTCATACCCGGAGTTAGGGTATACAAAGTTGCTAGGTGTTCCGCTCTATAGCGGATTTATGTATGCAAGTGTTGCAAGCTTTATGTGTCAGGTTTGGCGGAGACTACGCATGGACATGACGGGCTGGCCTGGACTTACGTCATCGGCGCTGCTTGGAGGAGCCATCTATTTCAACTTTTTCACACATCATTTTATTCCTGATTTTCGCTGGTGGCTGACGGCGCTTGTATTTATTGTATTCTGGAAAACATGGATCATATTTCGGGTAAGAGCTATAACTTATCGAATGCCTTTAACCCTTTCATTTATTATTGTAGGTTTTTTTATTTGGTTAGCTGAAAATATAGCCACGTTTTTTAATGCTTGGAAATATCCTGATCAGAATCAAACCTGGCAGCTGGTCAGTTTCAGTAAGATTAGCTCATGGTTCCTTCTGGCAATCATTAGTGTCATTATCGTCGCCCAGCTGAAACATGTAAAAGCGGAACGGACAAAAAACGATTCATCATTCAGCTAGGATTCATGTTCCTCTGGAAGACCGCCAATTGCTTGGAGACTGACCATACTTTCGTTTAAACAGTTTAGAGAAGTGAAACTCGTCATAAAATTGCAGCTGGGATGAAATTTCCTTCACTGACAGGCTTGTTGTCTCCAGCGATACTTTGGCCGATTCTAGCTTTAAATTTTGCATGTATTCGCTGGGGGATTGGCCTGTTAATGCGCGGAAGCGCGAAAAAAAGGACGTTCGCGACAAGCCGCTGCGTTCGATGAGTTCTTCGACCCGAATACCTTTATCCATATTACGATGGATATAGATTAATATATTGTTGAGTTCGGTTTGGCGCGAGGTCTGCCCTGACTCAAGTTCTCTAGCAAAGAGTACCAATAGTTGTTGCAAGAAGATATTCGAAGAATAAGCGTAGCCGAAGGATTCTGCAATCAAAGTATCAATGATACGCTCGCACAGCAGTACTGCCTCTGCAACTTTTCCGGTTGTTTCGACCTTGCTTACAGGGAGCTGCAGATTTCGAATGGCATCCAGGGAATTGAAATCAAGATAATAAAATTTCCAGTTATTATCCTGACACTTGTATTCGGAGGGAATTCCCTCCTGAACGAAAAAGAAAGTGCCTGCATGCAGCTCATAGCGGTCATTCCCTTGGGATAGGATGCCCTTACCTTCATAAGTAATAAAAAGACCGGGAACGACGAATCCTTCACTGGTTATAATGTTGTAGGCATCGTCAGCCTGCACTTTCCAAATCGAATTAAATTGAGGGAAGCTGATGGGTTCTTTTCCAAGTATATAAGGAATATTCATGTAGGTCATATTAATCAACTCCATGCCATTGTTCTAATATACATTTAATTTCACTAATTTCCGTAAATTCTATGTATAATATGTACAATTATACATGATGTGAATACATGTATCCATGGATGCATAGATGATTTTCCTCTACACTTAGAACAAATACCGAGTAGAGGAGTGTAATTGAAATGAAGCTAAAAGTTGGAAGCCGTGAGTTGGAGATGGATGGAAAAGAGCTTACAGAGCTCAGAAGCTCTAATGATATTTTTCATGATGTTCAGGCGCTGCGTGATCGGATGGAGGAAGACGGTTATTTACTGATCCGCGGGTTTCATGATCGCGATAAGGTGATGCAGGCTCGAACAAATATTTTGGAAAAGATGAAACAGATGGGAAAGCTAGATCGGGATACGCAATTAGAAGATGGCGTCATGGCAGACGGAAGCAAAACGATTTTTTTTGGAGGAACGAACGAGGATCTTCCTGCACTGCTTAATGTTTTGAATGGGGAGCACATCATGCGTTTCTTCGATGAATTTCTCGGAGAGCAATCACTGACCTATCACTACAAGTGGCTTCGTGCGGTAGGCAAAGGTGATTTCACAGGAGCGCACTACGACATTGTTTACATGGGAAGAGGTACCCCGAATGTCTATACCGTATGGTCTCCTCTTGGAGACGTTTCGTATGAAATGGGGGGACTGGCGATTTGCCTCGGCTCGCATCGATTTGAAACGCTGAAGCAATCGTATGGATCCAAAGATTCGGATCGTGATGGTTTGGGACATTACACGGATGATCCGCTTGTTATTACGGAGAAGTTCGGTGGTCAGTGGGCGACAACTCAGTTTCAGGCAGGCGATGTACTCATTTTCGGCATGTTTTTAATGCATTGCTCACTGGAGAATACAACCAATCAATACCGAATTAGTGTGGATGCGAGATACCAATCAGCCTTCGAAAAGGTTGACGAAAGATGGAGCGGCAAAAAGCCGAAGGGTCATTTTAAATAATTGTACTAGCCACCCATTGCGGTGGCTATTTTATTGATAGGAAGTGAAGCGTCTACTTTGAAAAGATGATTGACTGTAGTATTAATTAGATTTATGCTTTGTAACAAAATTGAATCCACGAAATTATTTCCATAATTCACTTCTACAAACAAAAAAATAGATAAAAAAATACCGATTAGACTAGAAAGGGCGGTCTGCAACAATGCTTAAATTGATGAGAAACAAGTATATTGTTGTTTTGATTGTTTCTACCGTTTTTATCATATTTTGGATCTATAAGCCGATAGAGAATACTCGTCTCACAGTTGGCACGATTGAAAGCAAGGAAATTAAAGGCGGGAATCATTTTATAAATATTATATATGCTGACCAAACTCGTATGGATAAAATTAAAGTTCCATTAACAACTTGGAATCTAATAAAGGCAGATATTGAATATTTTTTCGTTTATAAATTTAATTTAATACGCAAGCCTTATTTAGTAGATATTAGAGAGCACTAAAGTTATTGTACTGACGAACTTGGCAAGATGATGTATGCCGTTCGTTTATAACGATTATACATTCCTCTCCAGCAATGTCCCCAGTTGTTCTGCTAAGACATGATGGGGGACAGGCATTTCATTCATGAACCACCATTCCACTACTCCTACAAAAGAAGAAGCGACAAACCTCACGAGAAGATCTTCATTTAACCCCTCATTTTTTCCTTTCGTTATATCGATTTCATTCTTAAATTCTTCGATAAGAAATGCAAGAAATCGACCGTGAAAGTAAGGAGCGCCTTTACTCGCTAACATCATGGAAAAGAATGAATAATGACGTTCAAAATATTCAGTCCAGATTAGAGTCGATTCGGTAAAATCCAATTCCGCAGCCGCTCTGCACGTTACCCTTAGCACGTCAATATGTTCTTCAATGAGTTTATCCAGCAGATCATATTTATCTAAATAATGAAGATAGATGGTTCCGCGGCTCACATTCGCCCTGTCGGAAAGATCCTGAATTGTAATATCATCAAAATTTTTTTCTGACATCAGATCTATAACCGCTTTTTTTAACGCATCCTGCGTTTTTTGTATTCTTCGATCCACTTTAGCCAATTTCAGGTCACCAAGCTTTCGTAAATAATTAACAAATATACAGATGTTGTTCATTAATTAACAAATCGCGTTCAGTTAACAATTGCAGATGTTATGCATCTGCTTATAATTATAGACAAGTGTTCATTAATGAATCAATGATTATTATTACGTCATTGAAATTGGCCATACATTTTGCTCCGAAGCAAGAGAAATTTATGTATTGACTTAGAGTTCACTCCAAGGATTAAGCTTCTTTATATCATCTGTATTTCCTGATTATTGTTCATTAGTAGAAATCAATACATTTTGCACTTGAGGAGGAATGAAATATCGAACGTCTATGGACGAAGTCGTTTATTCTCATGACTATAGGTAACCTGTTTTTATTTAACGCATTTTATATGCTGTATCCGACGCTGCCACTGTTCATCAAGCAATTGGGAGGCAATGAATCGCAGGTCGGTCTGGCGATGGGAGCGTTTATGTTGTCTGCTGTTATTTTACGGCCGCTAGTTGGCGGTCTGCTAGACCGGTTCGGCAGGCGACCGTTTATCATTTGGGGACTGATTTTCTTCATCCTAGCAATGTATATGTACAACTGGGTTGGGGGAATTGCTGTTTTGCTGGGGCTCAGAATATTGCATGGCATGAGCTGGGCGGTATCTACTACTGCTACGATGACGGCGATAACAGATATGCTCCCATCCACCTGTCGCGGCGAGGGAATGGGGTGGTTTAGCACATCCATGACACTGGCTATGGCAATCGGCCCGATGTTCGGCATCTGGGTTGCTCAAAATCGATCATTCAGCGATTTGTTTTTAATAGCTGTGGTCCTCTCTGCAGGAGCACTGCTCCTGATGTTAGGTGCAAAAATGCCTTTTCAGCCAAAAGCAGGCACAAGAAAAATTGATTTATTCGAAAAATCGGTTTTGCCAGTTGCGGCCTCGGTCTTTTTTCTCTTTATTGCTTATGGCGGCATTACAACCTTTGTTCCGCTATTCGCTGAGTCGATTCAGGTTAATTCCGGCTCGTTTTTTCTAGCATTTGCTGCAACGCTTGCCCTAAGCCGTCCTATTTCGGGAAAACTATCTGATCGGTACGGAGAAATTTTTGTCATTGTACCGGCACTTGTAATTACGTTTGGTGCATTGATTGTGTTGAGCCTCTCGAGCGGATTGATGGGCGTACTACTATCGGCGATTTTATATGGTATTGGCTTCGGTTCCGCGCAGCCAGCTCTTCAAGCGGCTACGATCCGTTTGACCCACCCGAACCGTATAGGCGTAGCGAACGCCTCTATCTCGACTGCTAATGACCTTGGTATTGGGTTAGGTGCGATCATATTAGGCTCTGTCTCTCAGTATGCAAGCTATAAGGTGTTGTTCATCGTTAGTGCTTTGTCCGTCGCGATTTCCTTGATTCTTTTTACTCTTTTTGCGAAACGCTCGTTACAAAAGAAACCGTCTCTTCATGCAGAATCGCTTTCTCTCGAATCACGCTAATCTTAAAATATCGATATTAATACTATGTATTAGAAACCATCCTTGGAGGTGGTTTTTTGCTTTTCGCAGCTACAACATACTTGCTGTAACTCCGCCAGAATGCCAAATAGAGGTCGACGGTTGCATGCAATAGGCTTATTACTTGTTTGATCTACAACTGTGTTCATGATTGCAAATTGAAAGTTCTATTATTTTCCTATACAATAACAATGAGAACAATTCTCAATAAATACACTTATATAAGTGTTTATTGCTAAAAAGCAAAGAGTAATACACTTTGATCGCTGCGAGAGCAGAGAGAGGATTTGAATCGAAGCAAATGAACATTAATGACCATATCCAATTATGGGATCAGGCAATTGTAAGGGTTTTAGATGTTAGACAAAACACGTTGGAGCAAGGAAAATGCTTGAAAAAGTATACATTGCCCACCAGCACCTTTGTTTATATTGTTCGCGGCAGAGGTCGGCTTTGGCTGGACGGAGATGTCCATTTTGCCGACAGGTTTTATGTGCTGCATGGTGGGAAAGGAGCTTGCTTGGAGATCGAAGCAGAAACGGCAATTGAATACTATCTGATTCTTTATAAGGCTGTATTGCCGCAAAACTGTCTATATGATTTTAAATTACTGATGCAAAGTGATAATCCATTCGAGAAGGCATACAGCTATACTCCATATGACGGGTTGGCACTCTTGGAATTTATACAAATGATGCATAGGGATTGGATTCAAGCAAACAAGCTGGACATGCTGCAGGTTAGAGGGGTATTTTATCAATTCGTACATAGGCTGTTTCGTCAAATGCTGCAAAGCTCTGAGGCAATCAGTCAAAATAATCTAGCAGAGCAAGTATTGCGCTTTTTATCCGATAGATATCAAGAGCCGAAATCAATTGAATCATTATCTTTGGAGCTAAATTACAGTCCACAGTATCTTACGCGCAAATTTAAAGAGCAGACAGGATTCAGTCCGATTGAATATGTCATTAAATTGAGAATAGAGAAAGCGCAATTTTTATTGCTTACGACAGATGCTACTTTACAAGAAATCGCACTGAATGTGGGATATTCAGATTTGTTCTATTTCAATCGTATTTTCAAAAAATATGCTGGTATTGCACCTGGTAAATTTCGAAATAAACATCTGTCCGATCAAGGTCAGGGTTCTAATCATACAAAAAAAGCGTTAAAAAACTCCATTGTTAATCAAACCTCTCAAAACTATATTTATAATGAGAATGAAAAACATTCTCAATTAATAGGAGAAGAGGATTACACAATGAACAAAGGCTCCAAAACGGTAATGATGTCCACATTATGGCTCTGTTTTGCGATTATGGTTAGTGCGTGCTCAGCAGCCACTAACACCCCGAGAAACGCGAGCTCGGGCAATCCGACAGGAACAGAGAAAACATCAGACAATCAGTCTGCCAATAGTTCTTCAACTGCTGCGCAGTTAAATGAAACCAAAATAGTATCTACCCATTTTGGTGATGTGGAAATTCCAATTAAACCGAAGCGAGTTGCATCTATTGACTATTTGGGCACTGTAATTGCTCTTGGCGTTGAACCGATCGGTTCCAATAATGTGCTGCTGAATAGCCCGTATTTAAAAGGTCATTTGGAAGGTGTGGAAGATGTCGGTGACTCCATAGAGAAGCTCCTTTCTATGGAACCGGATATTATTATTACACATACGACTAAGCCAGAGGTTTATGAGAAATATAGTGAGATTGCGCCGACGGTGTCTATCGCCTCTAATACCTTCAATAGTGTTCATGAAGAATTAACCTATTTCGGAGAAGTATTAGGCAAAGAAGATGAGGCGGCTGAATGGTTGAAACAATATGATCTCCATACAGCTGAAGCGAAGGAGAAAATTGCAGGGCTTTTACCAGAAGGTTCTACATTTTCTGTATTCCAGGAATATGATGGACAAGTTTTCGCATTTGGCCCCAAATCAGGTCGTGGAGGCAGAAATATTTATCAGATGCTGGGCCTTGCTGCTCCAACTGCAATCCCTGAAAATATATTAGCTAATACTTATTCGAAAATATCAATAGAGAAACTGCCGGAGTATGCAGGGGACTACATCGTCCTAACGACCGAGTCATCGCTGGAAGAGCTCAAAAAAGATCCAATATGGGGTTCTCTGGAAGCGGTACGTGAAGAACGAATTTTCCTTTGGAATGAAGAACGTTCATGGTATCGTGATCCTATCGCTCTCCTCGCACAAACGAAGGAGTTGGCGGACTGGATTGTTGGTTTGTCGAAGCTTAAGTAATTTAGGTATAGGAAATAGGTGTAGGTTTGGAAATTTAAACCCTCTGATATGAAATTGGTTCCGTGAACATAGATAGAAAAAAGGTCAAGCATGGTGTGTACTCACCGTACTTGACCTTTTTTTCCATAGGCTGCTATTTCACCAGCTCCAAAAACTTGCTTGCCGCATTGGATAGCGGCATATTGTGCATGATCATAAAGCCTACTTGAGAAGGAGGCATCTGAATATCCAATTGAATCTCAAAGAGAGAGCCCTCTTCCAGTTCTTTGGCAATAAATTCTTTAGTCACATAAGAAATTCCGAGGCCTTTCCGCGCAAATTCAATGAGCAAATCAACGCTTCCTACCTCAATTTCAGGCTTGATTTGATGCCCATAATTTTGGAATAGTTCGGTAATCGCCATTCTTACACGACTGTTTCGAGAGAATAGGATAATTGGATACTGGAGCAGCACCTCTAATGAGAGCACCTTGTCCTTAAGCTCAGCATATCTTGCTCCTGCTACAAAACAATCCTGCAGCTGAATGCCCTTCATAACTTCTAGCTGCGAATCGACGATGGGCATACGAACGACGCCCAAATCGATTTTGCCTTCCTTCAGAAAAGCGATGGTTTCTGGTGTCGTTCCATGATTCAGATGCAGCTTGATACCGGGATGTTTTTCGTGATAGGTTTCCAAATAAGGCAGCAAATAATGCTTGAACAACGAATCGCTTCCACCGATCCGCAGCTCACCGCTGTCCAAATTTTTAAGCGCCGCCATCTTCTCTTCGGCTAGCGAGATGAGAATTTGAGATTTCTCAATATAGGAATAAAGGATTTCACCTTCTTGCGTCAGAGCAACGCCCTTTGAATTCCGGTAAAACAAAATGATGCCTAAGCTGTCTTCCAGCTGCTTGATGGCATGGCTAACGCTCGGCTGGGTGATATACAACGATTTTGCGGCTTGGGATAAGCTTCCCTTCTTCGCCGTCCAGTAAAAAACTTTGTACAGCTCATAATTGATCATAGACAGTATCTATAGCTCCTGTGAAAAATATGAATTACTTGTATAGGTCATATTCGTATTATAGTGGAATTAGGAAATAGAAACCAGTACTAACTACAAAGCACTGCTGGAAGGAGTAAGAACATGGAGGCTACCACATTTGTTTTGTTTGGAGCGACAGGGGATTTAGCAAAAAGAAAAATTTACCCTGCTTTGTATAATTTATTTATTGATCAGAAGCTGCCGGAGTACTTCTCCGTGGTCGGCCTCGGAAGAAGAGAGTTATCCGATAAAACCTTTCAAGACAATGTCGAACAATCTCTTCGTATGTTTTCCAGGCGTGAAGCAAATGATCCCGAATTGATTCAAAATTTTTTGCGTGCTTTCCGCTATAGTGTATTGGATGTTGGCCGCAAAGAAGATTACCATAAGCTTCTTCATCTTATTGAGAAGCGGGAAGAAGAGCTGCGCATTGCCCCAAATCGCTTGTTTTACTTGTCGGTTGGACCTGAATTTTTTGAACCGATTGCAGCTAACATTCACGAGAGCGGTCTTGGTTCTGCAAATGGTTGGAAGCGGCTTGTAATCGAGAAGCCATTTGGTCATGATTTGCAGTCTGCTCGGGAATTGAATGAAAACCTGAGCAAATCGTTTGAAGAAGAAGAGGTTTTCCGCATTGATCATTATCTTGGCAAGCCGATGGTTCAGAAGCTTGAGGTTCTGCAGCAAAGCAATCCAGTCCTTCAAGCACTTTGGGACAAACGCTACATTGCCAACGTTCAAATTACGGCAAACGAAATTGTAGGCGTGGAAGAAAGAGCTGGCTATTATGATCATGTTGGTGCAATCAGAGACATGTTCCAGAACCATATGCTTCAATTGCTCATGATGTTGACCATTCATCTTCCGAACAACAGCACCTCAGAAAATGTCCGTTTCAAAAAGAAGCTGGTCATGGAATCATTGGAGCTGCTGCAAAAAGCAGATGTCAACACCCAAGTTGTAAGGGGACAATATGGAGAAGGAGCGATTCAAGGGAAATCGGTGGTCGGTTATACCTCCGAACCAAACATTGCTGCAAACTCCATGAACGACACCTTTATTGCAGCTAAACTGCAAATCGACGATTACTTCTGGCGGGGCGTTCCTTTCTATATCCGTACAGGCAAAAGAATGAAGGACAAATCGACTAGAATTGTGATCGAGTTCAAAGAACCAATCAAGCAGGCTGCTACAAAAGATGATAGTAAGATTCCTAATTTGCTTGTATTTGAGATCAGTCCTGACGAGAGCATCAGATTGCAATTAAATACGAGGGACCCTCAGCACAAGGGCGAATTCAAGCCCATGAATATCGATTTTCATGCGACAAGAGACAATGTGCCTGAAGCTTATGAGAATTTGATTCACGATGCTTTGCACGGCGACTCTACATTTTTCGCGCATTGGGACGAAGTCGAATTGTCATGGAAATGGGTTCAACCCATTTTGGAAGCCTATGAAGAAAACTTAGTTCCGCTGCATCGTTATGCAGCTGGCACATACGGACCGGTTGAGTCTGATATGCTGCTTGCACAAGACGGCTTCCATTGGTGGTTCGATGAGAAGACCGAACAAGAAATCGAAACCATAAAAGGAGAACAATATGCTTAATACAAAAACAATTGAACAACTATCTATTGATACAATCCGTACACTGTCTATCGATGCTATAAACGCTGCAAATTCCGGACATCCGGGGCTTCCAATGGGAGCTGCGCCTATGGCGTACTCACTTTGGGGCAACCATCTTAATCACAACCCTAGCCATTCAAAATGGTTCAACCGTGACCGTTTTGTCTTATCCGCGGGTCATGGCTCGGCTTTGCTTTACAGCCTGCTGCATTTATCCGGCTATAATGTATCACTCGAGGACTTGAAGCAGTTCCGTAAGCTGAACAGCAAAACGCCTGGACATCCTGAATTTGGCCATACAGATGGCGTTGATGCAACAACAGGGCCACTGGGACAAGGACTTGCGATGGCTGTAGGTATGGCAATGGCCGAAGCTCACCTAGCATCAAAATTTAATCAAAACGGATACCCGGTTGTTGATCATTATACGTATGCACTTGTCGGAGACGGCTGCTTAATGGAAGGAATTTCTTACGAGGCGATGTCTATGGCTGGACATATGAAACTCGATAAACTCGTTGTATTGTATGATTCCAACGATATTTCCTTAGACGGCGACCTCAATCTTTCTTTCGGGGAAAACATGCAGAAGAGGGCGGAATCTGCTAACTGGCACTATTTGCGAGTTGAAGATGGCAATGATATCGAACAAATCACGAAAGCGATCGAGGCAGCGAAGAGCAATGAAGAGCAGCCGACCATTATCGAAGTTCGTACGGTTATCGGATTCGGAAGCAAGGCAGCAGGAACGAATAAAGTACACGGCAATCCACTAGGCAAAGAAGAGGCAAAAGCGACAAAAGCGGTTTACGGTTGGGAGCATGAGGAAGAATTTACCGTTCCAGCAGAAGTTCAAGCTCACTTTGCACAGTTGAAACAAAAAGGCGAAGCAAAAGAAGCAGCGTGGAATCAGCTAATGGCTGCTTATAAAGAACAGCATCCGGCGCTTGGTACGGAACTTGAGCAAGTCATTGAAGGTTCTGTTGTCATCGATGCTGCAGATCTTCTTACTTTTGATGCTTCCAAAACAGTTTCTACACGTGTAGCGAGCGGTCAAGCGATCAATCATTACCTTAAAACGGTGCCTTCAATTTTTGGCGGTAGCGCAGATTTGTCGCATTCAACGATGACGGATATTAACGGTGAAAAAACCTTTGCTGTTGAATCTTATGCAGGACGTAATATTTACTTCGGCGTTCGCGAGCATGCTATGGGCGCTGCTGGTAATGGTATGGCACTTCACGGCGGCGTAAAACCGTTTGTAAGTACATTCTTCGTGTTCAGCGACTATCTGCGTCCGTCCATTCGTTTGGCTGCACTGCAGAAGCTTCCTGTCATTTACGTATTTACACATGATTCCATCGCTGTTGGCGAAGATGGACCTACTCATGAGCCCGTTGAGCATTTGACCGCATTGCGCACGATTCCTGGGCTTACAGTCATCCGTCCGACTGATGCTAATGAAACGGCTAATGCTTGGGCTTATGCTTTGCAGCAAAATGAAGGACCAGTAGCTTTAGTACTAAGCAGACAAAACTTGCCTATATATGAAGAAACTAAAGGCAATATCGCTGCGGTTGCGAGCGGTGGTTATGTTCTTACGGAGACGAACGACAAGCCTGACATTATTCTGATTGGTACCGGTTCTGAGGTTTCCTTGGCAGTTGGCGCAAAAGCTGAACTTGAGAAGGAAAATATCTCGGTTCGTGTAGTAGCTATGCCAAGCCGTGAATTGTTCAACCGTCAATCGGCAGAATATAAGAAATCAGTGCTGCCTGCATCTGTTACGAAACGTTTAGCTATTGAAGCTGGCATTTCGTTAGGCTGGGATAGTTACACAGGACCAAGCGGCAGCGTATTGTCCATCGATACTTTTGGCGCTTCTGGCCCAGGTGGTGAAGTTTTAGAGTTTTTCGGATTTTCGGTAGATAATGTGGTTCGAATGGCGAAAGAATTACGTTAAGCAACACATGAAGACAATAAAAATTTAATAAAAAAAACGGAGGTTTTAATTATGAAATTTTTCATCGACACTGCGAATTTGGTAGATATCAAAAAAGCTTATAAAATCGGTGTATTGTCTGGTGTTACGACGAATCCATCATTGGTTGCCAAAGAAGGCGTGAAATTCGAAGACCGCATAGCAGAAATTCTCCGCGAAGTGCCTGAGGTTGAATCGGTATCAGCAGAAGTAACGCCTGATGCAGAAACAGCTGAAGAAATGATCGCGCAGGCAAATGAACTGATCAAAATCAACAACAATGATAAAAACATTACAATTAAGCTTCCGATGACGCTAGCTGGTCTAGAAGCTTGCCGCTACTTGACGAAAAAAGGCGTGAAAACAAACGTAACTTTGATCTTCACTGTGAACCAAGCGCTTTTGGCTGCTCGCGCTGGTGCGACTTACGTTTCTCCATTCCTCGGTCGTTTGGATGATATTTCGGAAGATGGCGTATTGCTCGTTACGAAGATTGCTGAATTGTTCCGCACGCACAATCTGGATGCCCAAATCATCGCTGCATCTGTTCGCCACCCGGATCATGTTACTCGTGTAGCGATGGCTGGGGCACATATAGCAACGATTCCGTTCTCTGTAATCGAACAAATCTCCAAACATCCTCTAACGGATCAAGGCATGGAGAAGTTCGCAGCTGATTGGAAGAAAACAGCACAGCAATAAGCTGCGGTTCCCAAACCTTAATCGGTTCGACTAGCCTTGCATAGAAGCCTATATAGTTCATATATTCGCACTGCTAGGCAAGTCGGATGTCGAAGGGAATAAGCAGAGTTTTTAAAGCTTTTAATTACATCAGGACAGTAATGACAGGGAGGCAGTTAAGATGAAGAAACAACAAATTGGCGTGGTTGGTTTGGCCGTAATGGGTAAAAACCTAGCCTTGAATATAGAAAGCAAAGGTTTCTCGGTTGCCGTGTATAATCGTTCAGCAGAGAAAACGAATGAACTATTGGCGGAGGCGCAAGGGAAAGATTTTGTCGGCGCATTCAGTGTGGAAGAATTTGTACAATCACTGGAATCGCCACGTAAAATTCTTATCATGGTGAAAGCAGGTCAACCGACAGATGATACGATCAATCAGTTGGTGCCGTATCTGGATCAAGGAGATATTCTAATTGATGGCGGAAACGCCTATTTTCCAGACACACAGCGCAGAAACAAAGAACTTCAAGCATTAGGCTTCCGCTTTATCGGAGCCGGTGTTTCTGGCGGCGAAGAGGGTGCGCTTAATGGACCAGCTATCATGCCAGGCGGTCAAAGGGACGCATACGAGCTTGTAGAGCCAATCTTGACAGCTATTTCAGCAAAAGTGAATGGTGACCCATGCAGCACTTATATCGGTGCTGACGGCGCTGGTCACTATGTCAAAATGGTACACAACGGCATTGAATACGGCGATATGCAGCTCATTGGCGAAGCGTACCACCTGCTCAAAGATGTATTGAACCTGAACACTAGCCAGCTTCATGACATTTTCACGGAATGGAACAATGGCGAGCTGGATAGTTATTTGATTGAGATAACAGCTGATATTTTCAAGAAAATTGATCCGGAAACAGGCAAACCAATGGTAGATGTCATTCTCGATTCGGCAGGACAAAAAGGTACTGGCAAGTGGACTAGCCAAAGTGCATTGGATTTGGGAGTGCCATTGTCGATCATTACGGAATCCGTGTTCGCACGGTTTATCTCCGCTATGAAAGAAGAACGTGTGGCTGCAAGCAAAAAATTAAACGGACCAGCGGTATCCAGCTACGACGGTGATCCGCAGGAATTTATCGAAGCTGTTCGCAAAGCGCTGTACACAAGCAAAATCGCTTCCTACGCGCAAGGCTTTGCCCAAATGAGAGCTGCTTCTGACGCTTATAACTGGGATTTGAAATATGGCAGCATTGCAATGATCTTCCGTGGAGGATGTATTATCCGTGCAAGATTTTTGCAAAATATTAAGGATGCCTATGACCGCAATCCAGCTTTGAATAACCTATTGATGGATGAATACTTCAGCAATATTGTTGAGAACTATCAAGAGGCTTGGAGAAAAGTCATTTCCATCGCTGTAACTAGAGGCATTCCGGTTCCAGCATTCGCTTCCGCATTAGCGTATTATGACAGCTATCGTACTGAAAGACTTCCTGCTAATTTGCTGCAAGCGCAACGGGATTATTTTGGAGCACATACGTTCCAGCGCCTTGATAAAGAAGGAAGCTTCCACTTTCAATGGATGGAAAATAACGAATAACGATTAAAAACAACACAGACTCCTAGCAGATAATCATGAATTCATTTTTCATGTTATCTGTGTAGGAGTTTTTTGTTTCAAATGGCGTATGGAGACAGTGATTTTGGAGCGGGATGGATAAAAGTTGTTTTTGACAGAAGGAAAATTATACAATGGAAGTAAGGAACTGCTTGAAGTAGCCATCCTCATATTGTAAATGAAGGGAAGAGTGCCGATGAACACACGAATGAAACAACTTGAGGATCGACTTTCCAACCAGCAACATAAGGATTTATTTCTGCAAACGATGCACACGCTGAAAGCGATTGACGATCTTGCTGATCAGCACAGACGCTTTCAATCCATGCAGGCCATTAGCGGCGTCAAAATCATAGGTACGGAAGAGGCTTTGTTTTATGAAACGCTGACACAAGTGAAAGAAGAGATTGTGTCTACGCTGGAGAAAACGGTGAAGGACCTGGAGCACAAAGGTGATAAAAACTATACAAAAAACTTCAAGGACGGCGTAGAGTAACCCATTCGCAGCCACAAAAAAAGTTGAGTAGAAGGAAAACCTCTGCTCAACTTTTTTTGTGTTCATGGTGGTACAAGAGCACAGATTCTTTTTTCTTTGTAAAAGGAACGATTTGTTAAGCGCAACTTTCAATCCTCTTACACGTCTGTAAATTATGGGATTATATTGAAAACATAAAATTAGAAAGAAATTTAACCTTTGTAAGATCATTAATTACGAATAGGAGACAAGATGAATTCAAAACGGTCGAGAATACTTATTTACTTTGTATGTGTATTTCTACTTCTAGTTTATTTTGGAAATAGAAGCGAACCCTGAGATAAAGCGAGTCATTATTAGCAATGATAATTTTAACAATGTTGAAGAGGACAATTTGGAATTCATTAAAAGTGAATCAACGCTATACATTGAATTACCTGTACGAAATGGGTATGCGGTATCATATCTAGAAATTAATCCTAAGGACAATAGGGGATTTGTTTTTCGTGGTATAGATAATAACGGTCATTTAATCGCAGCAACTAGATAGCAATAAAAGGCTGCCATCGGCAGCCCTTTATTCATGGAACAATTGCATCAAAATCGTTCAAGTCATTATTTTTTTAAGTGATAAGGTACTGTAGTGACGATCACATTTCTTCTATATAACAAGTGTGCACGAATCAATAAACTGGATTGGTTATGCAGCATATTGTGCCAACCTTTTTTTGGAATAAACTGCGGGATGATGACAGTAACTTTGTAATTTGATTCACTCGCCTTGCGCTGAACGGTATCAATAAATTTAGTTAATGGTTGAATGATGCTTCGATAAGGCGAATGTAAAGTAACTAGTCTCACATCAGGCTGCCACGTTTTCCATTTCTCTTCGAAAGTGAATTCATCCTCTCTTTCAAATGGAATGTGAACGGCAATGATCTGGTGAGCAGATAGCGATTTAGCATAGTTCAATGAGTTCTCGACCACATGCGTAATACCAGCCACAGGTAGTATGATCACATTTCCCTCAATAGGTATCGCTGCCTCAGAGGTCGTAATTCGCAGTTGATCAGCTACAGATTCATAATGTTTTCTAATTCGGTGAAAGAGCAAAATGATAAGAGGTAGAAAAACTAATACGGACCACACCTGTGCGAATTTGGTTAAAAAGAACATCATGGTGACGATAAAGCTTATAACCGCACCTGTTGAGTTAATGATTAGCTTAGATACCCAGCCTTGCGGTTTTTCGCGAATCCATTTTACCATCATACCCGTCTGCGAGAGTGTAAAGGGGATAAACACACCTACGGCATAAAGTGGGATGAGATGCTCAGTTCGGCCTTCAAATGCTATAATCAACAGGATTGAGAAAACGCCCAGAATAATAATGCCATTGGAATAACCTAATCTGTCTCCTCTAATGGTAAACATTCTAGGGATAAATTTATCTTTTGCTAAGTTGACTGCCAGCAATGGGAAAGCAGAATACCCTGTATTAGCAGCGAGGATCAGAATTAAAGCGGTTGTTCCTTGAATAAAATAATACATAAAGTTCCGACCAAACGTATGTTCAGCAATGTCTGAAACAACGGTGACTTCTTCCCGGGGACTAATACCATAGTAATAAGCTAAAAATACGATTCCCGAAAATAATATGGCAAGCAGCGTTCCCATCGCAATTAACGTTTTGGATGCATTATTTGGAGACGGGCTTTTAAAGTTGGGTATTGCGTTCGAAATAGCTTCAACCCCTGTTAAAGCAGAACTTCCAGAGGAAAAAGCTTTTAGCAGCAGAAACAAACTGATTCCCGCCACTGGCGTTCCAATTGGTGTATGTAATGCTGGCGAGACATTGCCTAATAAAATGTTGTAAATGCCTACAATGATTAAAATGAATAAAGCCAAAACAAATAAATAAACCGGATAGGCTAATATTGAAGCGGACTCCGTTACTCCCCTTAAATTCAAGATGGTTATGAACAATACAAAAATAATCGCAACAATTACATTATAAGGATGCAAGCTTGGAAAAGCTGACGTAATGGCATCTGTTCCAGCTGATACACTTACCGCTACCGTTAAAATATAGTCAACTAAAAGTGAGCCTCCGGCTACTAACCCAGAGTATACACCTAGATTTTTCTTGGATACGACATATGCTCCTCCGCCATGAGGATATGCGAAAATAATTTGCCTATAAGATAAAATAAGTGCTAATAATAAAATCAATACACCAATGGCAATTGGTATGGAATACCAAAACGCTGCGGCACTAACGGTGATTAAGACTAACAATATTTGCTCAGGACCATATGCCACAGAGGATAAGGCATCTGAAGAAAGAATGGCAAGAGCTTTTGTTTTATTCAGTTTTTGCTCGCCTAATTCCGTTGATTTTAATGGTCGTCCGATTAAAAACCTTTTTAATGAAGAAAACATTCGTTAGCCTCACCTCGCTTAATTTATTGTGTGTATATTACCCTGCAAATGAAATAATTAAACTTTAAGAAATAAAACTGGAGCGACTTAACAATCGCATAATCATTCCTTCCCTTTTGAGCTTCATAAATGTAGTACGGTACTTGCTATTACATGGAAATTGTTCTTGGTTTAAATAATGATGAGTTGGCCAAATTTATTCTCCGCAATGGATCAAAAACAAATGAAATGGGATTTGATAATAAAACAAATTATTTTATTTATTCAGCAGAGAGAGTACGAGGGAGTGATTTATTGGGTGGTCAAATTGGATTAGTAGGCATACTACTCGTTTTTGCTAGTTTATTTTTAAGAAAATGGATAGTTGGAACCGCAAAAAAAAGAAACTTCAGATAAGGGTAAAAAAGTGAGTATGTGGGGAATGATCATCGCAGCACTCATAGCAACAGCTATTATTATTTTTATTGATTTAGAAGGAAATGCTCTGAAATGGTTTTGTATGCTGTTAATTTTTATCGTTGCGGGTTTTCAATCATTTGTAGACTGGAAGTTTCTAAAAGGATCAAAAGAATATATGGTTACACTTCTCGTTTTAGTTATTGGTGTAACTTTATCTTATTTCATCATTTAGTGTTTCAGCTCGGCTTAGCATGTACAAGCCGAAATACGCGATGAGTGCTTGACAAAGTGAGTGTATTGTTCGAAAGATCTGCGATCACATCACGATCATTCAATGAGGTTAGGTATGAGCTTGAATTACTCACCGCATCATATATGGACGTTATCGACATATGCTAAAACTTTTGAGGAGAGAAATAAGTTATATGATGGATGAATCCTCCGCTGTAGGTTCTGTATGTACTCGAACTTGAGCTGATGCGTATAGGGCAAACAGAGGCTTCGAATCGTAGTTTACTGCTAAGCAAGTCTAGATGCATAAAAAATTGAAAACTCAAGTTGTCATTCATTTGCCAGAATAAGCTTTTGTGTTTAATCATTAATCTCACCGTCAGCGCATATCATCCGGTGCCGAATTCGCTAACGAACTGTAGCAACCTTATTATACAGAAAATTACTCTTCTAAAGTTTTAATGAACCGTAACGTCGTTATTTCATGCTGTAGAGGGTGTTTTGCGTTATTTTCCACGAAATAACGATTGTGGAGTTCGTTAAAATATATATTCACTATAAAGGGTCTAAATAAGAGCTGCTAGGTTCGTAAGAGATTTATACACTATTAATGACAGCTGCGAACAACGGTTTTTGAGCGTCTAAAGCTTAGGCTGCTTTCGTGAATTTGGATAAGCGACTATACATAATGAGTTTAAAAAGTAAAAATATCGCTTCAACATATAGCACGATTAGATAGGGGCTGTCTCAAATGTAGATAAATCTACTTTTGAGACGGCCTTTTGCTGTATAAAGCGAGAAAAGTGAAAGTGAAATGAGCTAATTATTGTCTTGTAAGTGATAATAAGCGCATTTCCAATGTACATCTGACCTATTTAAGTCGATGTTTAGGGATTAAGAATTGATTTGCTTTTTCGACTAACGCTTCTTTTCTTCGTATTTTTCTGAATAAGTATCGGTAATGTTATTTTCTTAATTGAGATTGTATCTATTCATAAACGAAGTAGACCAAGGGCAAGTCGGTATAAAGTAGTTATTGCTGTTAGGAGTAGAAAGAGGACATGGAAAATGCTTTAATGTGGCTATTTATCGTAAAATTTATTACAAAGATATGACTTTATCCAGCAATAGCTCTATCGAGTCATGCGTAAGCAAGCAAGTATAAAAGAAAATGATATTAAGGCAATCGATGCTTTTTGATGCTTTTGAAGCATTTGAAGCTCTAGGAGCTTTAGGAACTCTAGGAGTTCTAGCAGCTTTAGGTGGTTTTGAAGTTTTTAAAGGATTTGAAGCTTTTGTAGATTTTTAAAAGCTATCAAAGCTATCAAAGCTCACAAGTACAACCTTCATGTGGATCACCGACCCAACGCGGCGGATAAACCTGTGAAGGGGATTTTATCAAAATGTAATGTTAGCACGACAAAAATGAGAGGAGGCAAACCTAAAATGAGTAGTTTAAAACAGTTTTCAGTAGGTGTTGCGATTGTGTTGGTTTTGTTATTGTCAGCTTGCGGCGGAGGAACAACAGGAGACGCGCCAAATAAGGACAACAGCGGTGAAGGCACAGAGAGCAGCGAGGCAGTGGCACTTTATAAGAAAAGGTGTATTTCTTGTCATGGCACGGAGCTGCAGGGAAGAGCCGGCCCTAATTTGCAGCAGGTCGGAGCCAAGCTAACAGAAGAGGAAATAGTGGATGTTGTTTCCAATGGACGTAAGGGTATGCCAAAGTTCGAGAGCAGCTTAACGACGGAACAGATTCAAAGTTTGGCTGCATGGCTGGCTGAACATAAATAAATATAAATAAATGCCAAAGAACCGTTAATCAATAGACTCAGCCATTTACAAAGAAAAACAAGGGTCTACTCTACAAGTCAAATTGACTTTTAGAGTAGACCCTTTATTCATCTCTTAACGTAGAGTTTCTGAACACTATTATTCTTTCGAGTGTTTAGTTATATTCATCAAGATAAGTGGATGACCATTTCCTCGCCCAAGTGACAAGTTTTCTTGAATGGGCTGCTTCGCACCAACGAGCAGGAGAGCTGTCAATGTATAATCTTATTGTTTATTATTAAGTTTTTTGTTGCAGCATCAAGTGTGGTGTATGCTTACGAAATGACATCCTCATGAGGTGTTGATACATAAGACTTCGCCATTTTATCCTGAAGGACGTTGTCTTCTTGAACGAGTTTTGCTCCATTCAGCATGAGATATAAGCCGCCTGACAGAAATAAGCCTCCTAAAATAATCCAATACAGCATGTTTTATTTCTCCTTTCTGAATCTATTTCGATAGTCCTATCATTATAAAAGGAAATGGTGCCTGAAAATAATAGCTCGAAGTAGTCATTTCCTTGCTAAATGTGTCCGATATGTTTCGTTCATGTGAGCAATGTACCAATCAATTTCAGTGTAGGAGTCAACATTGAATTTAACTTTTATCAATTTTACATAATGGGAGGATAGCTAAGCTGAATGTAGAATAGAGTAGCTATGAATTCCAGCGAGGGGTGGCATCAATATAAAGAAGAATTCAAATGATTTAAGTAAACGCTTTCAATGGTAAGGCAGTTGTTAAGCAACTAGAATGTTTTGTCATCATTTAATGAAACTATCGCAAACGGTTAATGGAAAAGGGTGAAGGCATGTTCAGGAAAATGATTATTATCCTGTTATTAATTTTTACTGCAACCGCATGTCAGGGGCGTTACTCACAAAGTGAATATGACGTGATCCATTCCATTAAATCGAATTCAACCTCAGAGAAACAGGAAGATCATCGAAAGTACACCATCGGCATCGTACCAAAAGTAATGGGGATTTCTTATTTTAATGTCGCAGAAGAAGGTGCGATGGAAGCAGCTAATGATTTAGACGTTAACGTCATTTATGAAGGGCCTCCAATCGCTGATGCATCAAAGCAGATTAATGTGATTAGACATCTTATCAATTTGTCGGTAGATGCGATTGCAGTTTCTGCAAACGATCCAGAAAAGCTGCTGCCAATCATTTTAGAAGCCAAAAGCAAGGGGATCAAGGTCATTACTTGGGATGCAGATACGAATCCAGAAGGCAGAGATTTTTTTGTCAACATGGTCGATACAGAGACATTAGGCCGCCATTTGTTGGATACGCTTGCATGGAACACAGAAGAAACTGGCGAATACGCAATTATGACAGGAGCGTTCTCTGCTTCTAATCATAATGAATGGCTCAAATGGATCAAACATCAGCAGAGTGAGTTTTACCCAAAAATGAGGCTGATTGATATTGTAGAGACGGAAGATGATCCGCAAAAGGCTTATGAGAAAGCAAAACAACTGTTAGCTAAGTACCCGAATCTTGCAGGCATTATCGGCAATTCTTCTGTAGGACCTCCAGCTGCAGCACAAGCTGTAAGAGAAGCTGGCAAAACAGGTCAAGTCAAAGTTGTCGGTCTCTCCACGCCGAATTTGATGCGCGATTATTTAAAGGATGGCTCCGCACAAATGGCGACACTTTGGAGCCCCAAAAAACTTGGATATTTAACTGTTGTGCTTGCAAAAAATCTGCTCGAAGGCAAGCTGCCGTATGATGGTCAAGACATTTATAATGTTGGGACTATCAGGGTGAACGGGGATACGGTCATTATGGGAGAACCGATCGATTTTACAGCAGAGAATGTGGATCAATATGATTTTTAAATTTCCAGAGCAACTGCGCTTCAGAAACTATCGGCTCAGCTCTAAGCTTATATTAGTTTATTTACTGCTTAGCGTTATCCCTATGTCGCTGCTCGGTACTTTTTCTTATTTGCAGTACACAAAATCAATTGAAGAACAAATTGGTGAATATATGCCGCGTTTTCTGTATCAAGCAAATGCGAATATAACGAAGCATATGGAGGATTTTGCAGAGCTGCATACGTTAATGTTCAACTCTGACAATATGATCGCTATTTTGCGTCGCGACTCCTATCAGAGCCGTTCACAGCTGAATCAGGACCAATTCGAGGTAAACAATTATTTGGCACGTACTTATTTAAATACGGGGAACCCCGATGTTATGGGTGTTTTCATATTTTCGAAAAACAGGTTTTTTTACAGTGCGAGATCAAAGTTTACAGGTCTTAATGCGGATAATGCTTTTATCCCTTATGGCCAGGATCTTGATTTAAGGGGAAAAGCGAAAATTATTCTTCCTAGCCAAATCAATCTGACATTCGAGAATAACGAACCCTATGTACTGATCATGAAACAGATGAATGATGTGGATAACCGCAAAAGCCTGGCGACAATGCTGGTTGCGGTAAAGCTCTCTTTTATTGACAATATATTGCGGGAGTTTGAACAGAACAATACAGCAGATTTATGGCTGATGAACCGTGAGGGCGAAATCATCTTTCATACAGATGAGGAGAAAATAGGAGGCTTTGATGAAGAAATAAATCGATATCCCATTTTTAACGGCAGCTTTCGAAAAGGGTCAGGGAAAAAAGCGGTGATCGTCAGCCTTAGTGAATCAAATGATTTTGACTGGATACTAGCTCATAGCATACCGCTAAAATATTTAACAGAGCGTACAGATTTGGTTATGAATGTGACCATTTTTGTATTTATTTGCTTTGTCCTCATTACTTCGATTATTTCGATTTTCTTCGCAATGAATGTAACGCGGCCGATCAAGAAGCTTTCCCGTCTAATGAAGGATGTAGAAATGGGCAGGTTTCAGGTGGATCTTAAGGTTGAAAGCAATGATGAAATTGGAGCACTCGCGCGCAGCTTTAATTCGATGGTAGCTACGATTCATGAGCTGATCGAAACGAATTTTGATATCAAAATTAGACAGAAGGAAGCAGAGCTTTACGCCCTGCAGTCTCAGATCAATCCGCACTTCATGTACAATACGCTGGAGACCATTAACATGGCGGTAGAGGACGGCAGATCGGAAATGGTTGTCGAGATGGTTACACTGCTTGGCCGTATGCTTCGTTTTTCCGTTAGCAACAAAAACAAATTTGTAGCGATTGCGGAAGAAGTCCAGCATATTAGCAATTATTTGACCATTCAGAAATATCGATTCAATGATCGGCTGTTGTTTGAGATCGATAAAAAAACGGACATTGAAACCTTTTATACACCCAAATTTATTTTGCAGCCGGTCATTGAGAATGCCATTAAATATGGTCTTGAAACCCGTAAAGCACTTGATATTCGTCTAAGCATTAGTCGTGAATTTGGTGCGCGTTCTGGAGAGGAAGATATCGTTTTTCGCATATGGGACAACGGTCCGGGTATCGATCATGATCGATTGGAGAAGCTCGAGAGGTCGCTCAGATCGGAGACACTAGCCCACAAGGATTCTGGGTTCGGGTTAAGCAATGTGAACGCTAGAATTATGATTATGTTAGGCCAGCAGTATGGGGTGCAGCTTCATAGCATTTTTGGTAAGGGAACTGAGGTTATTATCCGTATTCCTGTCATCACCCTGAACGATGTGGCAGAAAAATCGAAAAGCAAGGAGGAGTAAGCATGCAGGCGATCAGAACATTGATTGTAGATGATGAAGAAATGATTCGAAACGGTATTGCTAGACTCATACGCTCTTGCGGTGAGGGGTGGGAAATCGTTGCGACGCTGTCTGATGGCAAAGAAGCAATGGATTATTTGCATCAGTCACAAGGAGCAGTAGATTTGCTTATTACGGATGTGAAGATGCCCGTGATGGACGGTCTAACGTTAATTAGCGAGGGCAAACGCCACTATTCCTTCTTCCCGCTTGTAATTAGTGGTTATGATGAATTTCAATATATTCAGACAGCGCTTCGAGAAGGAGCTGTTGACTATTTCTTAAAGCCTATTGACCGAGAGCAGTTTAAGAATCGAATGGCAGAAATCAAGTTGAAAATTGAAAGCGGACGGTTTCAACATATGAAATGGAATGAGATGGAAAGAAAATCAGAAGAGCTAAAAACATCGCAGCAAGTGCAACTGTTAAGCTATGTCACTTCGGCAGGGCTCGATATTTCGCGCCTAGGATATTGGGTGGATGAGTTTCCGAAAGGCCGATACGTCCTTCAATATGTAAGCCTCGATGCTCTTCCTGTAAAAACAAGAAGTTATACCCCAAAAGACTGGGAGGCTTATGTTTATGTGCTTGAGAATATCATCAAAGAGGTGGTAGAGAAATGTTCGAATGAATCAGAAACCATAGGCTGGTGCTGGAGAGGGGACGATTCGAATTTTTGGATATTGCTGCATCTTCCCGAGGCTTATGGCGAAAACAACGGTTTATTAGAAAAAACATCGTTCGAGCTGTCTGGTCAAATTCGTTCAGCGATTCAGTCCTACACGCCATTTACAGTTTCGGTTTCATGCGGCAGCTCGATTGAGGATTTATATTTGCTGCCAGAAGCAAAGGATCAAGCCTTATCATTAATGTATTATCGTTTATTATATGGCGGCAATCAGTTGTTTGGCCGAGATGGCATACAATTCAAGACGGAGAGCTCTTCAGACCAAATGGATAATGAGCTTGTCCATATTGCGCAGCGAATGAAGCAGGCGGTCGAACAAGTAAATGAGCAAGCAGCGGTTCAGTTTACAAAGGAGTTTTTTGCCCGGCTTGAAAAAATGGATTCGCCTGCCGCGATTCAACGAGCAATAATGAACGCCTTTATTCTTATCCATTCGGTCGGCGTTGAAATGAAAGTGAATACGCCAATGTTAGATTCACTCGAGAGCCGGCTTCAAACGATTAAGCGGGCGATAAATCTTAATGAGCTCAAAGTGGAACTCGATCAGCAGATCGCTCAGCTTGTTCTGGAAATGAAGCGTATGCGTCAAAGCGGCAGCATGAAGCCGATAGAGCAGGCCAAAGCGTGGATCATAGCCAATCTACAAGACGACTTAACGATTAAGCGTATAGCTGAGCAAGTCTATATGAATCCCTCGTATTTCTGTCGGCATTTCAAGACGCAAACAGGTGAAACGATTCTCGATTACATCACGGGTCTTAGAATGGAGAAAGCAAGGGAGCTGCTTATTGATTCGCAATTAAAGCTCTACGATATAAGCGTTCAGGTTGGTTATCAGGACGTAAAGTATTTCAGCAAGCTGTTCAAGCAATGGTCTGGGGAGACGCCATCTAAATATCGAGAACAGAAGTTTTCGAAATGATAGTCAGTATAGTAGAGAAACTAAAGGGTAGGCCTAGCGCCTGCCTTTTTATTTTGTTCACAAACAGCCATGCAATGTGGATTCAAAATACAAAGCGAATACACTCCCCCATAAGTAACGAATGTCTCCTTCTTCACGAACTGTAATTTCGGTAAGGTAGACCTAGAAGGAAGCAAGAAGCAGCAGCATGCAGAGAACAGCGAAGGATGGAGGGTGATTCGGCAATGGCCGAGTACATTTTGGAGCTAGAGGGAATTACAAAAACTTTTCCAGGCGTCAAGGCGCTTGATAATGTCTATTTTAAGTTGAAGCCCGGTGAGATTCATGCGTTGATGGGCGAAAATGGAGCGGGGAAATCAACCTTTATTAAGGTGATTACCGGTGTCCACCCAGCAGATGTCGGCAAAATCCTCTTTGATGGACAACGCGTGGATTTTAAAAATCCTACGGATGCAAAGCGGATGGGCATTGCAGCCATATATCAGCATGTTACTTGTTATCCTGATTTAAGCGTCACAGAAAATATATTTATGGGGCATGAGAAAATTCAAAAAGGGACTAAGCGGATTCTTTGGAACGAAATGCATAAGGAGGCTGATAAGCTTCTGAAGGAGCTTGGCGCAGCATTCAGCCCTAAAACGCAAATGGGAGCATTAAGTGTAGCTGAGCAGCAAATCGTCGAAATTGCGAAAGCGCTTTCCGTTGATGCGAAGATCATTATTATGGATGAACCAACAGCCGCTCTTACCAATAGGGAAAGCGAAGACTTATACCGGATTACAGAGCGTTTGCGTGACAAGGGAACAGCTATTATTTTTATCTCTCATCGCTTCGAGGACATGTATCGACTGGCCAGCAAGGTGACCGTATTCCGGGATTCCAGATACATCGGGACTTGGAATGTGGATGAAATATCGAACCAAGATCTAATTATTGCGATGGTAGGTCGTGAAATTACGCAATTGTTTCCGAAGAAGGAAGCGCAGATTGGGGAAGAATTGCTTCGGGTTGAAGGACTTGGCAGAACCGGCTACTTTGCTGATATTTCTTTTGCGCTGCGAAGAGGGGAAATATTAGGATTGACTGGGCTCGTTGGGGCAGGACGGACAGAGGTTTGCCAAAGCATCTTCGGCATTGAGCGAAGCGACAAAGGAAAGGTGTTCTTCAAGGGGCAGGAAGTGAACATCCGAAAACCGATCGATGCGATGCGTATGGGGATTGGCTACTTGCCGGAGGACAGGCAAAAGCAGGGGCTCGTTCTACAGTGGAGCATCGGTAGAAATATAACATTATCATCACTTGATAAGATTTCAAGCAAAGGTGTTCTTAACACTGGTAAGGAAGCGAGTATCGCTAAGCAATTAGCGGAGAAGGTAAATGTTAAAGCAAAAAGCATATTTGATTTGGCCAGCTCGCTCTCAGGCGGCAACCAGCAGAAGGTTGTATTTGCAAAGCTGCTGACTGCTGATGTGGATGTCATCATTTTGGATGAACCAACCAAGGGTGTGGATGTTGGCGCCAAATCTGCCATATATGAAATGATTAGCGATTTGGCATGTCAAGGGTATGGGATATTGATGGTATCGTCAGAGATGCCTGAAATGATTGGGATGTGCGATCGGGTAGCCGTCATGCGCGAGGGCCGGATAACAGCTTTTCTAGACCGCGATTCGATCTCGCAGGAAGCGATACTTCAAGCATCAATGGCTGACGATCGCCCTCTTATACAACAACATTAAAGGTGGGCATGACACATGCAGGAGAGAGAACTCAGTACGAGAGGTATAACCGCAGCTTCGCTTAGAGCTACAAGGCCAACGCGCACGCTCAGCGCTAAGATTGCCAAATTCAGAGAGCTTGGACTACTCGGATTTATTGTTTTGCTTTCCATTGGCGTTCAGCTTCGCAACCCCAGCTTTTTGACCTTGGAAAATATAAACGATATGGTGACGAACACCGCGATTTTGAGCATTTTGGCTGTAGGGATGATGCTCGTAATCGTTACCCGCGGAATTGATCTTTCCATCGGTGCAACATTGGCTCTTTCAGGCATGATCGCGGCACAGACGGTCAGTGCATTTCCGGAAATACCAGCTGTCGTCGCCCTTCTGATCGGCACTTTAACGGGACTTGTCAGCGGTGTGATCATTGGTTTCCTGGTTTCAAAAATCGGTATCCTGCCCATCATAGCCACACTTGGGATGATGAACGTATTCCGCGGGTTTACTTATCTAACGAGTGGGGGCAAATGGGTTAGTGCACATCAAATGCCTGCAAGTTTCAAAGCGATGGCAACGGGAACAACGCTCGGAATCAATAACCTAATCTTTATTGCAATCCTCATTTATTTCATCGCTTATTATTTCGTTAATCATACCCGAACGGGCAGACAAATCTATGCTGTTGGAAGCAATCCAGATTCGGCAGTAATAAGCGGCATTAAGGTAGACAAAATATTATGGCTCGTATATTCCATTATGGGCGGTCTCTCCGGCTTAGCGGGTGTGCTATGGGTATCCAAATTTGCATCAGCGCAAGGAGATACGGCATCGGGTTATGAGCTCAGTGTAATTGCTGCGTGTGTACTAGGCGGTGTGAGCATTGCAGGTGGTTCTGGCAAAATCTCAGGCATCATCCTTGGCTCTATTTTGCTAGGTATCTTGAATAATGCACTTCCTTTGATTAACGTATCGCCCTTCTGGCAGAACGGCATTCAAGGCGCAATTATTTTGATCGCGGTCCTTATTAATGCAATCGTCAAGCGCGGCGTTGATCGCAACAATCTGATGAGGAGGAAAATCTAACGCTATGGAGCCGAGAATTGTTACGAATAAGCAAGATTTTTCCTTCAAACGGTTTTTCCTTCAGTGGGAATGGATGTTGGTCGTATTGTTTCTTGCCATAACCGTGATGAATATGAATCTATCAGAGTTTTATTGGGATTACGATAATTTGCGTGATGCAACAATGGGATTTCTGGATAAAGCATTTATCGTGCTTCCTATGGTGTTCATCATCATCCTCGCGGATATTGATATATCCGTCGCATCGATTGTGGCTCTATCGTCTGTTATTATGGCGGACTTATTCAATAAAGGTGTCCCTATTGTGCTAGCTATGGTCATTTGTTTGGCAGTGGGCACCATTTGCGGATGGATTAACGGCATCCTCATTGTGAAGTACAAGGAATTGTCCGCGGTCATCATTACTTTGGCAACGATGATCATTTATCGGGGAATCGCCTACATTATTTTGGAGGATCAAGCAGCGGGATCTTTTCCAGAGTGGTTTAGCTATTTGGGCTGGGGGTACGTGGGACCGATTCCGTTTATCTTGATTGTTTTTGCGGTATTTGCCATTGTGTTTAGCTTACTGCTGCACAAAACCGTGTTCGGCCGGCAATTGTACGCGATGGGTAATAACATCAATGCGGCCCGCTTCTCAGGTGTGAATGTCGATCGTGTAAAAGTAATTGTCTTTACGCTTGCAGGACTGATGTCCGCTGTGACTGCTTTGTTTCTAACTTCCCGTATGGGAAGCACGCGTCCTAATATTGCGATGGGGTATGAGCTCGATGTCATTGCCATGGTTGTGCTCGGCGGCATTAGCACGGCTGGAGGAAAAGGAAGAATGGTAGGAGCCATACTAGCGGTCTTCCTCATAGGTTTCCTGCGTTATGGTTTAGGATTAGTCAACGTACAAGCGCAAATCCTGCTCATTATTATAGGCTTGCTTCTTATATTTGCCGTCGCTGTTCCGAGACTTAAAGTAGGTCGGAGTCGTACGAAGAAAACTTAAGTTGGTGCAATACAGTCGATCGGCTGTTTTGTATATAAAGGATTGGACAAAAAAGGGAGGAAAGACAATGAGAAGAAACAAAGTGTTATCTGTATGCTTAACTTTTTTGCTTACGATCTCGATGTTAACCGCATGCGGAGGAGGCAACAGCGGCAGTAATTCCAAAAATACGGGCGGCAACAAGAGCGAAGCTACAGAGAAAAACAAAGGAAATGACACAACGGACAGCGCGAAAAAGAAGAAATATGCCATTATCTTTAAAAACACGGGTAATCCATACGGTGAGAAGCAAATGGAAGGCTATAAAAATGCTGTTGAAGAGCTCGGATATGAAGCGATTTTGAAGGCGCCAGATCAGCCGACAGCAGAAGCACAAATTCAAATGATTGAAGAGCTTATCTCGCAAAAGGTGGACGTGATCGCAATTGCGGCAAATGATCCGGATGCGCTCCAGCCGGCGCTGAAGAAAGCGATGAATCAAGGAATTAAAGTTCTTTCTTTAGATTCAGCGGTTAACGCAGCCAGTCGCATGGTTCATGTAAATCAAGCAGATCCTGAGCGTATCGGCCGCACACTAATTCAAGGTGTATCGGAAATGATTGGCGGCGAAGGCGAAATTGCGATCCTGAGCGCGACCTCGCAAGCGACAAACCAAAACACGTGGATCGAATGGATGAAGAAAGAGTTGGAGGATTCAAAATACAGTAAGATCAAGCTCGTTAAAGTGGCTTACGGTGATGATTTGCGCGATAAAAGCGTGTCCGAGACAGAGGCGCTCTTGAAATCGTATCCTGATCTGAAAGGCATTATTGCACCTACGACTGTAGGAATCGCGGCAGCGGGCAAGGTTTTAACGGATAAGGGTCTCACTGGGAAAGTGCAATTGACCGGTCTTGGCCTGCCAAGTGAAATGGCGGAATATATCGTGAGCGGCGTATGTCAGTGGATGTATTTGTGGAATCCGATTGATGTTGGTTACTTGTCCGGTTATGCAGCAGACGCATTGGTGAACGGCAAGATTACAGGTGCGGTTGGGGATAAGCTGACAGCTGGCAAACTAGGTGAGAAAGAAGTCGTGAAAGATGGTGAAGGCACGCAAATTATGCTTGGCGATCCCTTCAAATTCGATTCCTCTAACATCGCTGAATGGAAGGATGTTTATTAAAACAAACCTTTCATCATTACACATAATCGAAGAATGAGAAGATTAGCCGGGTAGTCGTTGAAGGATCTGCAGCATGCAGGAACTCCTTTTTTGTACTCCCGGCTATTTCTTTATGGATTTATGTTTAGTCTTCCAAATTGAAAGCGATACCAATGTATTGGAAAAGGGAGTGTTTTGGCAAATGAATAGTTTGTTCAGGAAGAAGCTGCTTGGTTTATTTTTAGCAACAGTTCTTGTAATTGCTTTATTACAGCCAGTAGCCGCATTCGGAGCAGAAGGAACGGGCCAAATGACTGCATATGACTTACATACAGAGTATAGCCATAACCCAATCGGAATCGATAACAGCAAGCCGAGACTCAGCTGGTTGCTTGAATCAACAGAGAGAGCACAGATGCAAACTGCCTATCAAATCATTGTCGCTTCAGAAGAGAGCCATTTGGCTGGCAATGAGGGAGACATATGGGATTCTGGCAAAATTATGTCCAGCGATTCCAACAATGTGGAATACAAAGGAGAAGCTTTACAATCCGGAAAACGTTATTTTTGGAAAGTGAAGGTTTGGGATAACAATGATCACGCTTCAGCATGGAGTGAGCCGGGCTTCTGGGAAATGGGATTGCTCGCGCCAACTGATTGGCAAGCCAAGTGGATTGCCGCCTCCACACCTGCGACCGTGCCGACAAGCTATTCAATCGAGCTGGATTTTACAATATTAAATGATGGGGCAGCGATTTTGTTTGGCGGACCTAATGCCTCCAATAATTTTTTCTGGCAGTTTAACGTAAAAGAAAAAGCGTATGCCCAGTTTCGGCCACACACGAATGTCGGCGGTACGAAGCTTATGAAGGAAGTAGATATTTCACGTGTCATTCCGAATGACAAGCAATTGAATGTTGCTTATCATCTGAAAATTGAAGTGAACGGCAAAGAGATCAAAACCTACCTCAACAATGAATTAATCGACACGATGAAAAATGACAATATTTCGTTCGGTCCTATTGGATTTCGTCAGCATAAAGACGCAAGGACGAATGAGCGCGCCTTGTTCGACAATATCGTCATTAAGGATGAACATGGCAAGGAGTTGTTTCAAGCAAATTTTGATGATAAGGAAGCAGCAAGCTTTGAAGGGGGGCAATTAACGGAAGATGGAAAACTTCTCGTAGAGAACGGCACTTTTTATCAGAAAGTCGAAAGCAGAAGCTCACCTATGATGAGGAAAGAATTTGATATTGCGAAGCCAGTGCGTAAAGCGACTGTTTACTCGACGGCGCTTGGACTTTATGAGCTCAGCTTAAATGGGACACGGGTAGGCAGCGATTACTTTAATCCGGGATGGACGGATTACAATAAGCGTTTGCAGTATCAGACCTATGATGTAACCGACATGCTCCTTGAAGGAGGAAATGCGGTTGGGGCCATGCTGGGTGACGGTTGGTACGCGGGAAATGTAGCACATGTTGGTCCAAATCAGTACGGAACTGAGCTGTCGTTTTTATTCCAATTAAAAATTGAATATGAAGACGGCACTAGTGAAACGGTAATGACCGATTCTTCTTGGCATTCAACGACTTCGGGTCCCGTTCGCTACTCCGATATTCTAATGGGAGAGACATATGACGCTCGCAAAGAAATGGATAAGTGGAACCGTTCGAATTATGACGCTTCATCATGGAACGATGTAAAAGAGGTCAGCCATTTCCGCGGGAAGCTGGTTGCACAGGTAGGCCCTACCGTCAAGGCGACGGAAGAATTGAAGCCGATCTCAGTGAAGCAGCCAAGAGCCGGCACTTACATTTTTGATATGGGACAGAACATGGTTGGCTGGGCAAGGTTAAAAGTCGAAGGCACTGCCGGAACGAAAGTGAAGCTGCGGTTTGCCGAGATGCTGAATGATGATGGGACGCTCTACACGGAGAACTTGCGTACAGCTAAACAAACAGATGAATATGTCCTGAAAGGAAGCGGGCTTGAGCAATATGAACCGCATTTCACATTCCACGGTTTCCGTTACGTAGAAGTGACTGGTTATCCGGGTGAACCTGCTTTAGATAGCATAACGGGGATTGTTGTTCACACCGATACACCGAAGACCGGGACATTTGAAACCTCCAATCCGATGGTCAATCAGCTTTATAGCAACATCACATGGGGACAACGAGGAAATTTTTTAAGCGTTCCAACAGACTGTCCTCAGCGTAATGAACGAATGGGCTGGACAGGAGACGCGCAGGTATTCGTTCGCACTGCTACCTACAACATGGAAGTTCCTGGGTTTTACGAGAAATATATGCGGGATGTTGTTGATGCGCAGGGGGCAAATGGAGCATTCCCAGACGTTGCGCCAAATGTTAGCGGAATGGGTAATGGAAGCAACGGCTGGGGAGATGCAGGCGTTATTATCCCATGGACACTGTATTTAGCTTATAACGATACTTCCGTAATCAAAGAGCATTATGATGCGATGGTGAAATGGATCGAGTTTCTCAAAACGAACAGCAACAAGCTCATTCGTCCAGCCGGTGGTTACGGGGACTGGTTGAGCGTGAATGAAACCACACCAACGGATGTGGTGAATACGGCCTATTTTGCATACAGTACGAATTTGTTGTCCAAGATGGCAGCGATCATTGGGAAAACAGACGATGCGGAGAAATATAGTCAATTATTCAAAGATATTAAAGCTGCTTTTAACACCGCGTTTGTTGGTTTGGACGGACAGATCAAAGGCAATACGCAAGCAGGTTATGTGTTTGCACTGCACATGGAATTATTGGATGGAGATATCAAGAAAAAAGCTGCTGAGCATCTAGTTAAAAATATTAAAAGCAAAAACTGGCATCTGTCGACCGGGTTTCTTGGTGTAGGTTATTTACTGCCGGTACTTACAGAGGCGGGCTATACAGAGGTTGCTTACCGCTTGTTGACGAACGATACGTACCCCTCATGGGGATACAGCATTAAAAATGGCGCAACGACCATTTGGGAGAGATGGAATTCCTATACACAGGAGAATGGATTCGGTGACGCAGGAATGAACTCTTTTAACCATTATTCGCTTGGCTCCGTTGGAGAATGGATGTTCCGCTATGCGGCAGGAATCGAGGCTGATCCAGAGCAGCCCGGATTCAAACATATTATCATTCAGCCTACGCCAGGCGGAGAGTTTAGCCATGTGAATGGCGAATACAAGTCTATTTACGGCTTGATCAAGAGCCGCTGGGAGCAGGAGGGCTCAGCCTTCAAGCTGAATGTGACAATTCCAGTTAATACAACAGCGACCGTATACATTCCAGCGGTAGATAAAGCATCCGTAAGTGAAGGCGGACAGCCTGCTGAAGAAGCCGCAGGTGTCAAGTTTTTGCGAATGGAAGGGGACAAAGCGGTCTATTCGGTCGGATCTGGAGCATACTCGTTCGCTAGTACAATGGCTGATTCCAACTTAAAGCTGGAAAGCATCAATTTGAGCAGCAAAGCAACGAAGCTGCAGCAAGGTGAACAAACTCAGCTCACATTAAGCGGAAGTATGGATAATGGCATGGAAGCCGATTTCACTAATGCTGAGATTAAGTATGAGAGCAGCAACACTAATGTGATCAAAGTTACTGATAACGGAATCGCAGCTGCAGTTGGACCCGGCTCCGCAGAAATTACTGCAACGGTAAAATCAGGAGAAGTTGTGCTTACTTCCTCTATTCGGTTGATCGTAGTTACCGGGGCGAATCTGGCGTTAGGAAAAAAGGCAACCGCACGCGAAACGTTGGAGATTTCGCCAGAGTGGGGGGCAGCAGGGCTCACGGACGGCAATTTGGCGCGAAAATATTCATCAACAGGCTCTCCTTCGCAATCTCAGGAAAACAACCCGCTTTGGGTAGAGATTGATCTGGGTGCGAATCAAGATCTGAATAGTGTGGTGTTGTATCCAAGAACGGACTCCAGTACAACAGATTCACGAACCGCCTCCTATCCTATCGATTTCCTTATTCAGGTTAAGTCTGATGAAGGAGATTATATAGAAGTAAAGAGAATGACTGGAGAGCCGAACCCGTTGATGCTGCCACAGCTGTATACGTTTGAAAACCAGACCGCTAGATATGTAAGGCTGTCGGTCAATAAACTTGGGGATATGGCATCAGACGATATTTACTATAGGCTCCAATTAGCTGAGCTGGAGGTATATAACAATCAAGCTGGCTTGCCGGTTACTGGCATAAGCCTAGATCGTACTTCGCTCGAAATGAAGGATGGAGAAAGCATCGAAATTGCTGCGACAGTGCTTCCGGCAAATGCTGCAAATAAGCTGGTGCATTTTGAGTCGAATCACGAGAACATTATCATCACGAATGTTCATTATGATGAAGCTAGCGATACAACGAAAGCAACTGTAACGGCAACCAATAAGGGAGCAGATCAAGTAAATGGCGTCATAACTGTGACGACAGAAGACGGCAGCAAGACTGCTGAGCTAAATGTTACGGTAACCGCAGCTTCCGCAGAACGAGATATGGCTGCTTTGTCAGGAAGTGACACCGTCATAGCAGGACAGGGAACGGAGTGGACGGTCGGTGCTGAAAATGTAGGCTCAAACTTCACGGCTCTTGATGTTATTGTTCATTATGACCCGCAGAAATTCGAATTCCAGACGGTTGGGGAAAGTACTTACCTCTCGCTGGACCCATCGGTCATTCAGTCGTTGAAGCCGAATTTCGAAGTGTTTGGAACGGCGGTTAAAGCCGAGCTTGGCCAGATTCGGATCATCATGGTCACCTCAGGCCAGCAGCAAGCAGGTATTGATGGTGGCAATCTGTTCCGCCTCCACGGGAAGGTGAAACCGAGTGCGCTAGCAGGCAATACAACGATATCGCTGTCTGATTTCCAAGTGTCGAATAATGGGAAGGGAACAATGATGAATGTATCGCGAGCTGTACTCTCGATGGAAGTGCTCCTCGCTGACAAAACAGCGCTGAATACGGCAATCGAACAAGCGCAGGTGTTACATGATGCCGCAATAGAAGGCACGCAGCCGGGCCAGTACCCAACGGGTTCTAAGGCGGCATTGCATGCCGCAATCAACAGTGCGATTGCAGTGAAGATTGATCCGAATGCGACTGTGGAGCAAGTCACCATAGCGCTTAACGGCTTGAATGGAGCAGTAAAAGTGTTTAACGAATCGGTGATTCCATCAGCTCCTGGTGACAGGACGGAGTTAAACCGATTGATTGCAGAAGCACAATTAAAACATGACAGGGCAATCGAAGGCAGAAAGGTCGGCAAGTACGCTGCGGGATCAAAAGCGCTGCTGCTGGCAGCCATTAACACAGCCAAGAATACAGGAAGCAGCCAGTGGCAAATAGATGAGGCTGTAACGATACTAAACAAAGCTCTTCAAGTTTTCAAAGCGAAGATTGTAACACTGATCGAGGGACAAACGAAGGTTACGATTCGAGATCTGTCGATCATAGCGAATTTCTATGGTGTTACCTCCAAAGATCCAAACTGGTCTGAAATTGAGAAAGCAGATGTGATCGGCGCAAATGTAATCGACATTCGTGTATTAGCTTCCATTGCGCAAATGATTCTTGAAGAGTGGAGCTTGGAATAGACATACGAATTTCGAAGTAGGAGGCAGGCATACTAACCTGCCTCATAAACTCTGCTATGAAAGGATTCATGCGATATGTCGAATGCAAAACGAATGACGATAGTATTCACAATTTTAATATGTATGTTCAGTTTAATGCCGATTTCGGCAATGGCGGATAAGGCAGCTGCTTCTTTTGAACTAAAGCTCACCAGTCAAGAAGCCAAAACTGAAATTTCAGTAGTAGGAAAAAACTTAATCGATGTATTTGCCTATGATATTTCGATGAAATATGATTCCACTCGATTGAAGTTTGTTGGAGCACTTACTGCTTTGACAGGTTTTTCTGTCGATCCGATCGTAAAGAAGGGGACCATTCGGTTTGCCCATACGAAGACAGGCAATTCAGCAGGCGAGACAGGGGACAAAGAGCTGGTATTGCTGAAATTTGAGCGAATTGCTGAGGGGAATGCTGAGGTCAGCCTTCAAGCTGTGCAGCTTGTTAATTCGAAATTGGAGATGAATGAACTGAAACCTGTGCTGCAGGTAACTGTAGCTGGAAAATCTATTTCTGTGGATTGGAAAGATATTAAAGGACATTGGGCGGAGAGTGCGTTTAGGGAAGCGGCTGAGCTCGGTTTTGTTACGGGATATGCCGATGGAACATTCCTTCCTAACCGCGCAGTAACGCGTGCGGAGTTCTCAGCGATGATGGTTCGGGCGCTTCATCTAGAACTTGGAGCAGACAGTAAACTTGCCTTCAACGATAGCGATCTAATAGCTGCGTGGGCGAAACCGTATATCGCAACAGCGGTTAAGGCAGGTCTATTAAAAGGTTATGATGATGGAAGCTTCCGCGCAGACCAGTTAATTAATCGGACAGAAATGGTTGCTGTCGTCATGAGGGCTCTTGATCTAAAAGCAGACCAAAAAACGAAGCTGCAGTTTGCGGATGCGTTAGAAATTCCTGTTTGGGCGACTGGTTACGTAGCTGCAGCTGTGGAGACAGGAATAATCAAAGGGCGAAATGGTAACCGGTTTGCACCTCAAGAACATGCTACTCGGGCTGAGTCGGTAGTCGTCATCCTTGCCATGCTGAAGCAAAAATAGAACGATAAACAATAACTAAGGAAAGTCGAGGGGAAAAAAAGTATGAGGAAAACCATGAGTCTTCTATTAGCTTTGGTGATTGGCTTCACATTATGCTTGCCTATGACTAGTACGGCGTATGGCGAAGCGGGTGGAACGGGAGCAACGATGGCGGTAACCGATTTAACGACGGAGTACACGAACAATCCGATCGGTATTGATGTGGTGAAGCCAAGGATGAGTTGGAAGCTTCAGTCCGATAAACGTGGACAGCTTCAAACAGCATACGCCATTCAGGTAGCTAGCACCAAACAGAAATTGCTGGATAATCAACCGGACGTGTGGAATACCGATATAGTTGATTCGAATCAATCGGTAAATGTCGTTTATGACGGCAAACCTCTGGAGTCTGGCAAACGTTACTTTTGGAGAGTAAAAGTATGGGACTTGAACAATGAGAAGGCTTCAGAATGGAGTGATCCTGCTTGGTGGGAAATGGGTCTTCTCCATGGTTCGGATTGGCAAGCGGAATGGATCGGTATGAGCGACGCGAACAATATGACAACAGAAGGTCTTAAATGGGTTTGGTTTCCGGAAGGGAATCCGGCTTCAAATGCTCCTGCAGGAGATCGCTATTTTCGCAAAACCATTCAATTGCCGTTAGACCGGACAATAACACAAGGAAAATTTTTATTAACTGCGGATGATGGGTTCGTGTTATATGTGAATGGAAAGCGAATGGGCAGTTCTATCAAAGCGGTCGATTCATGGAAAGAAGGCAAAATTGTAGATGTCTCAAGTGCACTCATTCCTGGATCTAATACGATTGCAATCCAAACATCAAACGATGGCGGACCTGCTGGTCTTCTTGGCAGCTTGAAAGTGGTATTTGAGGAAGGAACACCTCTTCAATTGAATATGGATCAAGGTTTGAAAGCGGCCAAGGTAAAGATGGAGGGATGGGAGAAATCAGATTTTGATGACAGCAGCTGGTCAGCTGCGATGATCGTCGCGTCCTATGGGGAGTCGCCGTGGGGGAAAAACGTAAAAATTACAGCTTCGCCTCCTTACATTCGCAAAGGTTTCTCTTTAGAGAAGTCCATTGCAAAAGCAAGGCTTTACTCCAGCGCTCTCGGAATATATGAACCTAGCATTAACGGCAAACGTATAGGCAGAGATTTATTTACGCCAGGATGGACAGATTATACGAAGCATATTCAATACCAGACTTATGATGTAACTGATTTGCTTCAAAACGGTGACAACGTCATTGGCGCTATATTGGCTGAGGGATGGTATTCCGGACATGTCGGTTTTATTGGTCCGAACATTTATGGCGATAGCAATTATTTGTTCATGCAATTAAATCTTGAGTACACAGACGGTTCAACAGAAACAATTGGAACGGATCAATCATGGAAATGGGCTGCAGGACCAATTGTATCTTCTAGTATTTTGATGGGAGAGACCTATGATGCAACGAAGGAATTAGACGGATGGGATACTCCTGCCTTCGATGCATCGAGCTGGGATTCGGTTCAGAAATTAGAGGATGAAGTGACTGGGAAGCTAGTCGCCCAGGATGGCCCAACGGTACAAATAATTGAAGAAATGAAGCCGATTAAGATGACAGAGCCGGAACCTGGCAAATATGTGTTTGATTTAGGGCAGAACATGGTCGGAACCGTAAGGCTAAAAGTAAGCGGTGAAGCAGGTCAAACGGTTACTCTGCGACATGCAGAGGTATTAAACCCGGACGGGACCTTCTACACAGCAAACTTGCGCGCGGCAAAAGCAACGGACCGTTATACCTTGAAGGGCGGCGGAGATGAAGTATATGAGCCGAAGTTTACGTTTCATGGTTTCCGTTATGTGGAGGTAACGGGTTATCCCGGCGTGCCGAGTATGGATGCCGTTACAGGGCTGGTCATGCATACAGCAGCACCGTTTAGCGGCAAATTAGAAACTTCTAGTGCGATGTTGAATCAACTGCAAAGCAATATTACTTGGGGGCAGCGAGGCAATTTTTTAGAGGTTCCTACCGATACGCCTGCGCGTGACGAGCGTTTGGGTTGGACCGGTGATATCAATGTCTTTATTGGAGCTGCTGCTTTTAATATGGACGTGGCAAAGTTTATAGGAAGCAAATGGATGAGAGATTTGAGAGATGGACAATCGATTAACGGTGCTTTTCCCGATGTAGCGCCTAATGTTCTCGGAGAAAGAGGCAATGCCGGCTGGGGGGATGCTGGCGTTACCGTTCCGTATACCATTTGGCAGCGTTACGGAGATATCCGTGTTATTGAAGAAAATTATGATGAAATGGTTCACTGGATCGAATATATGAGAAAAAATAGCTCTGGACTTATTCGTCCGTCGTCGATGTATGGTGATTGGCTGGATGTGAATGATCCAACGCCAGGAGATTTAATCTCTACCGCTTATTTTGCGTACAGTACAAAACTGGTATCCGAAATGGGGCATGCCATCGGCCGTCAAGAAGATGCCGACAAGTACGAGCAGCTTTATGAGCAAGTGAAAGCAGCGTTTGTTAAAGCCTATGTTAGCGAAGATGGAAAAGTTAAAGGAAATAGCCAAACGGGATACGTCTTGGCTTTGTACATGGATTTGGTTCCCGAATCGAAACGTCAAGCTGCGGCGGATCATTTGGTAGAGCTGATTAAAGCGCGCGACTGGCATTTATCAACCGGTTTTCTTGGGACGAGAGATTTATTGCCGGTATTGAGCGAAACGGGACATTTGGATGTTGCTTACCGATTGCTCAACAATGACACTTATCCTTCATGGGGATATCAGATCAAAAATGGTGCGACTACGATGTGGGAGCGCTGGGATTCTATTAAGCCGGATGGCAGTTTCCAAGACATTGGCATGAACTCTTTTAACCATTACGCTTATGGAGCAGTCGGAGACTGGATGTATCAAAATATTGCCGGCATTCAACAGGACCCTGCAAGCCCGGGTTATAAGCATATTTTGATTAAACCTCGACCTGGTGGAGATTTGACTAGTGCCAAAGGATCGTACAATTCTGTTTACGGCATGATTGTAAGCGATTGGAAAAAAGAAGGGGATATTTTTAGCCAGCATGTCACGATTCCAGCAAACACAACGGCTACGGTCTATATCCCTGCAGACAGCAAGTGGGCAGTAACAGAGAGCAGCCAATTTGCATTGTCGGTGGAAGGTGTACAATTTGCTGGTATGGAGGAAGGCAATGCGGTATTCACTGTAGGCTCGGGTGATTATCAGTTTGTAGTTGATCCTATTATTGGAGAGTTAGGCAGTGCACTTGATGAAGCGGACAAATTTCAAAATGAAGTAATAAGCTATTCCAATAATGGAGAGCTCACCAGCGAACAAACTCATGCACTTTCAGATAAAGGCGAGGCGCTTGCAAGCCGAATTGAAGCAAGTATTGAGGCGTACAAAGCAAGTGATGATACTCTCTTTATCGAGCAAGTTCATCATGCTTTATATGAAACAGACGGTTTACAGCTATGGTTGCAAGAACAAAACAATGCTGGGTCAATAAACGACATTATTGCTAAAAAATTAGCAAATCTTGTTTCAAACGCAACAACGTTTTTGTCAGCCATTAGTAATGAAAAGCTAGGAATAAAGTGGTTAATTAGCCCTTCCGAGGTATCCGTACTGCCCGGAAATACATTTACAGTTGAAGTGAAAGCAACTAACGATGGCGATGTGAGCATTAATGATGTTCGTTATACTCTCCAGAAACCCGAAGGATGGGAAGTCACTTCGATAGGAGATAACCAAACGTCTGTCATTAAACCAGGTGAAACGTTTGCTGCTGCATTTCGTGTGAAAGTGTCGGAGCAACAAAAACCCACTAGCCTATTTAATATAGTTGGCAGCGGAAGCTACAAAATAAATGATGCAACAGTGGAAGTGCCTTTGAAGACGACAATAAAGATCGATTCGCCAATTATTATCAAAGCATTAAAGGCTGAACCAGCAACAATCGAGCCTAGCGGTACAGCAACGGTTAATACAACCATTCAAAATAAAGGAAGCTTTTCCGTTGAAGGATCTATAGAGCTCAGTGCTCCTTTAAACTGGACGGTTTCCCCTGCACGCCAAGCCTATAGCCTTGAAGCCGGTGAAGAAAAGAATATTAGTTTTGAGGTGAAATCACCGCTTCTTGCCGTTGAAACGGCTGCTGAGCTGCATGCGATTGCTTCGTTTAATGGAGCTGAAGCAGCCAAGAGCAGTACGACCATTCAAGTGCGTTATAAAAACCCGCCGCTAGACTTTTACGATCATGTAGACGTTGGCGAACAAGGCTCTGAACAAAAACATAATGTAAAGTTTTCCGCTCAGTCCGGTGCAAATGTTGAGGAGGGATTAACGAGAAGGTATGTTAATCATGGAGACGCAAATGGTTATTTCCAATTTGATATGACCGTTGAGTCAGGCAAACCTTTCATCATTAGGGCAATCGAAACGTATGATCGGGCACAAATGAAAGATTATTATGTATTGGTAAACGGAACGAAAGTGCTCAGCCGCGTGAATGAAAAAGATAGCCGAGGTATTGTAACCTATCAATTTGTTGTTGATGATATCTCTTTAACAAAGGATGGCAAGGTGACTGTTCGGTTCCAAGAAGATGAGGAAGGACGCAATTATGATCCTTCGATTGCCGACGTTTGGACGATGCCGCTGAACGCAGAATATGTCTCATTACAGGATATTCCTGCTAGAGTAGCTGGGGACTCCATAACGATAGCGGGGTATACGACACAAGATAAAGTGGAGGTAAAGGTACTAGGGCCGGATCAAGCAATGTTGTTCAATAAAGAATTGCCTGGCGGTGTATTTAGTGCATCCTATTTAATAGAAAAAGATGCGTCTTCGGGAACTTATACAGTGGTTGCAGGCAATGGAACGACGCAAGCAATCAAGCGTTTCGAAGTAAGTGCAAATATCCCTGTTACTGAACTAAAGCTGGATCGTTCTTCCATCGAATTGAAGGATGGTGAAAGCATTGAAATTTCTGCGACAGTCTTTCCGGCAAATGCAACAAACAAAAATGTGCATTTTGTATCTAATCATGAAAACATCGTTGTCACGAATGTTCATTATGATGAGGCTAGTGCAGCAACCAAAGCAACCGTTACGGCAACCAATAAGGGAGCGGAAGCATTAACAGGTCTCATAACGGCGAAGACGGAAGATGGAGCAAAAACAGCTGAGCTGAATGTCAAAGTAACCGCAGTTGCTTCAGAAAAAGATATGGCCACACTGTCAGGTCCTGCAATGGTCTTCGCAGGGCAGGAGGCAGAGTGGACAATTGGAACGGACAATATAAGTTCGAATTTCACGGCTCTTGATGTTATTTTTCATTATGATCCGCAGAAGTTTGAATTCCAGACAGTGAAAGAAGGCATATCTCAAGCGTTAGATACGTCAGCCATTCAATCGTTGAAGCCGAATTTCGCTGTATTCGGGAGTGCGGTTAAACCAGAGCTTGGCCAGATTCGAATCATTATGGCAACCACGGGTGAGCAGCAAGGCGGTATCGACAGTGGTCCTTTGTTCAGCCTCCACGGTAAGGTGAAGGCAGATGCGAAGGCAGGCAGCACGACCGCATCGTTGTCTGATTTCGAAGTATCGATGAATGGCAAAGGAACGATAATGAATGTGTCCCAAGCGTCGCTATTGATCGAAGTGAATCTTGCTGATAAAACGGCGCTGAATGCAGCAATCCAGCAAGCGGAGTCCGCTCATGAAGCTGCGGTGGAAGGAACTTTACCTGGTCAGTATCCAATTGGAGCTAAAGCAGCATTGCAAGCAGCAATCAACAGCGCGACAGCCGTCAAGAATGATGCGAATGCGACAGGTGAGGAAGTTGCTGGTGCGCTTAATGCTTTGAATGCGGCTATGAAACAGTTTGCCGACTCGGTCATTCCATCGATTCCTGTGGACAGAACCGTATTGAACGCTGCGATTGCAGCAGCACAGACGAAACATGACAGGGCGATTGAAGGGACTAAGGTTGGAAAGTATGCTGCAGGATCAAAAGCGGCGCTTCAAGCAGCTATTAATACGGCCAAAAACGCTGGCAGCAGTCAGTGGCAGGTGGATGAAGCTGTAACGTTGCTAAACAAAGCTGTTCAAGTATTCACAGCGAAGATCGTGACATTAATCGAGGGACAAACGAAGGTTACGATTCGAGATCTATCGATTATTGCGAAGTTCTACGGCGTAACCTCAGCAGATCCGAACTGGTCTGAAATTGAGAAAGCGGATGTGCTAGGCATAAATGCAATTGACATTCGTACTTTAGCGGCAGTTGCCCAAATGATCCTCGACGAGTGGCGCACAGAATAGCATTTTTGTAATTGATTAAGAAAAATAATGGTTATGCTCAAAGTTAAGACACAGGGTCAAAGATCAAGGAAAAGAGCAGGTTATCGAAAAGATAACCCGCTCTTTTTTTCGCATTCCATTTGTATTCCAGATCTTATCTCTGATTTTCTCGCTCTATATTTGACAAAATCGCTTATAAGTGCGCAGAATTCTTATTGATCTTTTGGAGCAAAGTAACCAATAGTTCTATCTCTTCTGCTGATAATCCTTCGGCAAGCGTGTTATTTATTTCCGCAAGAATCGCTTGGAGCACCGGAGCAAACTCAAGTGCCTTCGATGTCGGGTAGAGCAGTGAAGAGCGGCGGTCCTTAGGATCAACTCTTCGCTCGATATATCCGGACTCCTCCAGCTGCTTTACTGAACGAGCCGTTGTTGCCTTATCAAATTTCAACTCATTGGTCATTTGATCCTGTGTTATGCCAGGTTGTTTCAGAATCAGCTTAAGGAAGCTTGGCTGCCCGCCACTGCCGATACCATAGGGCAAAAGCTCACCAGCGAGCTTTTTTTGATTTTGGCGATGAAGCTGAGAAATCAGCTTGCCGATCGGTTCCTGGTTCGATTTCATCATGCGCACCTCTTTAAATAAATTTCAAATCGTCGATTAGCCTTTCCTCAAACACTACATGAAATTGGTTGCGCGCGCAACTACATTGTAGTACACTGGGTGTATTATTTGGTTGCGTTCGCAACTATATATCAATAAAGAGGTATGAGGTGCTAGGTATGAGTACAATTGGTGCAACCTATCAAGAGGATGAGGCGATCCAGAAAAAACGCTGGATGATCCTGATCGTATTAAATTTATTCACTTTTATGGCAACGCTTGATGGCAGCATTGTCAATATTGCTTTGCCTGTGCTGGTCAAGCAGCTGCATCTGCCTCTAGCGCAGGTAGAGTGGGTGACGACCATCTATTTAATGTCGATTTGCACAGTCATACTTTTCTTTGGAAAGCTGGGGGATATTGCTGGCAAAATAAAAATCTTCAAAATTGGTATGATCGTTTTCATTTTTGGATCACTGCTTTGTGGACTAAGCTCATCTCTACCCTTCCTCATCGCTTCACGGGTTATACAGGCGATAGGGGCTTCGATGACCATGGCCAACAGCCAGGGCATTGTCACCGATATTTTCCCGTCCACAGAGAGGGGCAAAGCGATTGGGCTGATCGGTACCTTCGTTTCGTTAGGCAGTATTGCGGGACCTAGCTTGGGCGGCATTATTGTCTCGACCTTAGGCTGGGAATATATTTTCTGGGTGAATGTTCCGATCGGACTGATTGCCATTATCCTCGGATGGAAGGTATTGCCTTCGGACTTTATCAAGGTAAAATCTAAAATCGATATTCCCGGCAGTCTTTTGTTCGCCGTGTTCATTATCGCGCTGTTTGCTGGACTGCTGCTTGGTCAGCAATTAGGGTATGGAGACAGCCTGATTATTTTATCACTGATCGTAGCAGGCGCTGTTTTCATCGCTTTTATAGGAGTGGAGCTTCGCAGTTCTCATCCGCTGTTGCAGCTTTCGCTATTTAAAAATTCTTTGTTTTCACTCAGTATTCTTTGCGGATTCCTTGTGTTTGTAGCTAACTTCTGCTTTAACATTATTGCACCTTTCTATGCGCAGAATATGTTGGAGCTGTCCCCCTTTTATGCAGGGTTCCTGCTTATGTTATTTCCGATCTGCATGGTCGTCATCTCTCCGATAAGTGGGGCATTATCGGATAAGATCGGCTCTGAGGCACTCACCTTCGCTGGACTAATCGTTATGGTCATCGCACAGTTTGGGCTAGCCCACCTGCATGACGGCAGCTCTGTGGTGCTCGTGGGCGTTTGGATCGCTATGCTCGGCATCGGCAGCGGTTTATTTCAGCCGCCAAACAATTCTCTTATTATGTCCAAGGTTCCACGCACACAGCTCGGCTCTGCCGGCAGTGTCAACTCACTGGTCCGCAACGTGGGTATGGTTGTCGGTATTACGCTTGCCACTACCATCTTGTTTCACGAAATGAGCAGCAAAGCCGGATACCGGGTAACCGACTTAATTCCAGGCCAACCCGCTATTTTCCTATCCGGCATGCATGTCGTATTCATGACATCATCGGCCATCTGCTTAGTATGTGCAATGCTGACTGGCTGGAGACTCGTCATTATGAAAAAAGCAAAAAGAGCAACAGCCTAAAAACGCATGACTTTAAGTATCCTTCCACGTTCTTGACTGTACAGTCAAGAACGTGGTAAGGTTATCTCATGAGCAGACCAAGAGAATTTGATGTCGATCGTGTTTTGCACCAGTCCATGGAAGTGTTCTGGTCCAAAGGGTTTAAGTCCACCTCTTATGAGGATCTAACCCGTATGACGGGAGTCAAGAAGCAAAGCTTATACTGTGTATTTCATGACAAGAGAGCCTTGTTCCTGAAGGCTTTAGCACATTATCGTGAACAGAGCATTTCGTTACTGAAAGAGCTGGAGGAGCAGAACATTTCTCCACTAGAGAAGCTCGACTCATTACGCAGATCTCTTCTAAACGATGAAGCCATGTGCCGAGGATGCTTAATGGTCAATTCGTCTCTGGAGTTCGGAAAAGAGGACGAGCAGGTCACTCGTGAAATCGAGCTCATGTTCCTCGAAGCCGAACAGGTTCTAGAGAAAATCATGAGCAGCGGTCAGCAGCAGCAATTGATCACCTCCCGTTTTTCCAGCAAAGAGCTTGCAGCTTATTTGAACAACGCTATTTCAGGCGCTAGAATTTTAGAGAAATCAGGCGCAGCTCGTGAACAAATCGAGGCGGTCTTGCGTACATCTTTTGCAATGATTTTGCCTTGATTTTTTTTGCTAAGATTTTGACCGATGAGTCAAGAATATGAAATAAATTCAGATGATAAACAAACACTACAACCTTAAGGAGGTGGTGGGCAGGTAATTCCCTTTGGATGAACATTCACATTAAAATCGCGTAGATTGCTGCAGGCGACTGCCTGTTATATTACGAAACATTATAAAATTAATTTTGGAGGCTATTATGAACTATACTCAAACCGTAGAACCGCTGTTTAAACCTTTCAAGATAGGAAATTTGGAATTAGCTAATCGGATCGTCATGGCACCGATGACCCGTCAATTTTCACCTAACGGCGTGCCAGGTGCAAATGTAGCTTCCTACTATCGTCACAGAGCAGAGAACGGTGTAGGTCTGATTGTGACTGAAGGAACCATAATCAATCACCCGGATGCATCCAATCAGCAGAACATTCCCCATTTTTACGGCGAAGCAGCCTTAAATGGCTGGGCAAATGTGGTGTCTGAAGTACATGAAGCAGGCGGTAAGATTATTCCGCAAATTTGGCATATGGGAGCACGCGGACATGTTGGCGATTATACGGAAGCAGAAATTGCAGATATCGTCCAATCGTTCGCACATTCAGCGCTGGAAGCCAAGCGGATAGGATTCGATGGCATTGAGCTGCACGGCGCGCATGGATATTTAATTGATCAATTCCTTTGGGAGAAGACTAACCCGCGCACGGATCGTTATGGCGGGGACATGCTGGCACGCACTACCTTTGCGGTAGAGGTTGTCAAAGCTTGCCGCCTGGCAGTCGGAGCAGAATTCCCCATCGTGCTGCGATTATCCCAATGGAAATCGAATGATTACACAGCAAAATTAGCTGAAACCCCGGAACTGCTGGAACAGTTCCTTACCCCGCTCGTTGAGGCAGGCGTAGATATATTCCATTGTTCCACTCGCCGTTTCTGGGAGCCTGAATTCGAAGGCTCTGATCTTAATTTTGCCGGATGGGTCAAAAAGCTTACAGGCAAACCAACGATTACCGTTGGATCTGTTGGTCTTGATGGCGACTTCATTAGCCTTTTCCAAGAAGGAAAGGGTGCCGCTAACGTCGGGCTTGAAGGATTGATTCAAAGGCTCGAGCGTGAAGAGTTCGACATGGTAGCCATCGGCCGAGCGCTATTGGTTGATCCGGCTTGGGCAGCCAAAATCCGGGACGGCCGGACAGACGAGCTGATTCCATTTACTTCAGAGGCATTAAAAACACTAAATTAAGTCAGGATATTAATCGACTTTCAGGTGGAAATAATAGGTGAGTAAGCATGCTGCGTAATGCAGCATGCTTTTTTACATTTCATTTAAATCGTGCATTCATATTATTAGTCAATTGATGTGAAATGGGATAAAGCTCCATCTCCATGCATAATTGGGCGCTTCGAGGGTAATTATACCAAATGAAATATTGTCCGGAAAATGGAGGTGAATAACAGTGGAAGTATCCTTTTCTAGACTTCAAATCATTTTTTTATTGTTGTTATCGCTCGGAATATCGAATCATGTACTAATCATTCCGCATCTGTTAAAAGCAGCGGGACGCGATGCCTGGATTAGTATTCTGCTTGCTTATGCTGGATTGATTGTTTGGAGCCTGATCTTATATTGGATTTTAAAATCGATGAGTACTTTATCGTTTCAAAGCTGGATTGAAGGCCGAATCGGAAAAATCGGTTTTAATGTCATTGGCGGTGGATTCGCTCTATATTTACTGGTAGCCGGCATGATGATTGTTTTTGATACAACAAAAAACGTCAATATTTATTTCCTCCCGAGAACACCGAGTGCTATCGTTATCCTCAGCTTTATTTTCTTGGCTTACTGCGCTGCTAGAGGGGGACTCAAAACCATCGTATATATGTCTACCGTATTATTGCCTGTCGTTTGGATATTGGGAATCGGCGTAGCTATTATGACAAAGAACAGCAAAGATTACGGCATGCTGCAACCCATTTTGACAGAAGGAATAGGTCCAGATCTGAGAGGAATAGTGGTCGTTTTTGGCGGGAGCATAGACCTCATGGTGCTGCTTCTATTACAGCATAAATTGAAGAAACCTTTGAATTATAGCACCGTTTTTGTGCTGCTTACCTTATTAGTGGGATTGATCCTGGGACCTACTATAGGATCTTTAGCTTCCTTTGGGCCGATCCAGGCTGAAAATTTTCGGTTTCCCGCTTTTGAGCAGTGGAGGCTGGTGATGATCGGAAGACATATTTCGCATGTAGACTTTTTTGCAGCTTTTCAATTAATGGCCGGAAGTATCGTGAGAACGGCCCTTATCATCTATTTTTTAGCTCAACTTATTGGACGTGGTTCTGAGAAATATTCAAAAACGATTATGATTTGCATAACAGTTGTCATTTCTATACCTTCGCTATTAATGATTAGTGATATTAGCATGCAGGCGTTCATTCAGCGCTACTTCTATAGCTATTCACTGTGGTTTGGAGTAGCCATAACGGCGATACTCTTTATGATCACCTATATGCCACATCGAAGAGAGGAAGCCCAATGAATCAGCTGCTTGAAGAATCAAAGCTTTTTGTTGATCTGGAAACTAGCCTGCAAAGTGGAAGCCTAAGGAAGAGCCAATTGATAGATGTATTCTCCAATTACTCAGATGTGCAATTTCCCCCATTGCCGCAACTGGAGATGCAGGATAAGCTGACGGCATTTTATTGTGAAGGAATGGTTGATAAAACGGAGTTGAACATCTATTTCACCCGCATGTGCCAGTATATTAACGCCATGTTATGCGGTACGGATGAAGTACAGGCTCAAGTGGACGAATTACCCTTATTCGCAATAAAAACGACAGCTGAAGATATGGTGTCTCATTTATTTTGCGGCAGCTTGATTATATATTGTGAAGGAGCAGTGGACTTTTGGGTTGTTCACATTTCTAAGATTCCACAGCGGTCGTTGCAGGAATCGAATACAGAAATTTCAATTAAGGGGCCAAAAGACGCCTTCACGGAAGATTTGTTTACGAATATCTCACTCATTCGGAAACGGATGCAAACGGGTTTGCTGTTCAGTGAGCAGTTCGTCATTGGGAACATTAGCAAAACCGAAGTATCTTTGCTTTATCTTAGTCATAAAGCGAACCCGGAAATGATAGCCGAAGCACGTAAACGATTGAGTAACATTGATTTGGAAAGTGTGGTAAGCAGTGGGCAGTTGGAGCAATGGTTATCGGATCGAACCTTCTCGCTGTTTCCGTTAATTGATTATATTGGTCGTCCAGATTTTGTTATCGAAACCCTTCTGCGGGGGAGATTTATCATTGTTGTAGACGGATCACCCATGGTACTGATCGGACCGAGCAACTTTTTTGAGTTATTAAAATCACCAGAGGATGTCCATTTCCCCTATTTTTATGTCATGCTCCAACGAACCCTTCGCATAATGGGGCTCGTCCTCAGTATTTTTTTACCTGGCTTCTGGATTGCCATTGCAACCGTAAATCTGGATCAAATCCCTTTTTCCTTATTATCAACAGTAGTCATATCTCGTGAAGGTGTTCCAATGCCATCTTTCCTTGAAGCATTGCTGCTGTTATTTCAATTTGAATTGCTTAGAGAAGCGGGCGTTCGGCTGCCTAAAGCTGTTGGACAAACCATCGGTATTGTCGGCGGTTTAATTATTGGAGACTCGTTAATAAAGGCTGGGCTTGCTTCACCCACATTGCTTGTTGTTATTGCTATTTCGGTGGTAGCTACATTTAGTTTGGTCAATCAGTCGCTGTCAGGAACAGTCAGCCTGCTCAGACTTTTTATTTTGCTAATTTCCTCTATGCTTGGCATTTACGGTTTCTTTCTGTGCATGTTTCTGATTCTGATCTATTTATGCAGGCTCGATTCGTTTGGGCTTTCCTATCTAGAACCGATATCCTCCTTGCGAATGAAAGACTGGTTATCTGCGTTGCTTGCTGATCCATTCAGAAGGTCACGTTTCTCTTCGGCGATGTTAAACAAAAGGAAAAGGTGAGAGAAATGATGCGTAATTTACGATTGACTTTTGTACTGTTAGTCCTCTTGCTATGTATCTCAGGCTGTGCTTCGGATGTTAAGGATATTGAGAAATTGAATTATGCATCGGCAATTGGCGTGGACTACAAGGATGGAAAATATCACGGTTATATCCAGTTTATTGATTTTCAATCGATCGCTAAATCGACTGAAGGAAAGAAGCAAACAGCGAAAATTTGGGTGGGCGAGGGGGTAGGAAGCTCTTTTGAAGAGTCCTTCTTTGCTCTATATCAAACCGCACAAGAACGAATTTATTGGGGGCATTTGACTTCTGTTATCGTGAGCGAAGCGGCTTTCAAAAGAGGATTTGGAGAAATCTACGATAGTATTGTTCGATATTATGAATTTCGTTTAACGCCTTGGGTATTCGGGACAAGAGAATCGGTAAAGGATATTCTCAGCACAGGTGGTTTTCTAGGACAGTCTCCGCTGAGCACCATTCTCCATGAACCGGAAGGAATTTATGCTCAAAGCTCTACTATAAAACCGATTAAGCTCCACCGATTAATCGGAGAGATATATGAACCTGGCTATACTTCTTGTATTCCAGTACTAGCTTTAAACAACAAGCAATGGAAGGAAAAAAACAAAAACGAGCCCAAACTGATGATTGATGGGGCTATATTTCTCAAAAACGAAGCTTATCAAAGCTACATCCCATTAAAAAAACTGTCTGGACTGCGCTGGATGCAACAGGGGACACTTCGTGCAGGTGTATCTGTACCTAAAAATACGCAGGAAACCGTTCAAATTGTTGTAGAAAATCCTAAAACCAAGTTGAAGCTTGTAAGTGCGGAAGGAAAACCTAAATATAATATTGAGATTAAAGCGAAAGCTTATATCGTAAGCCAGACCAAGAACAGCTTTCTTGGGCTGCAGCAATTAACTGACGAGACCAAAAAAACAATCGATCAAGAAATTGTTGATTTATTCCGTACAGGAAAAGAGACGAAGACAGATGTCTTAAATCTTGAACATGATTTATATCGACACCATTACCGCCAGTGGAAAGCCAGCTCTCCGGCAGGGGAACTGCTGTTAAAAGAAAATCCAATTAATGAAGTCAAAATTGACTTGAATATTGTGCATTCGAGTTCTGAAAAGTATTCTGTTACAAACCATAAAGACCCTTCGAAATAATAAAAAGCGATGCTGTGATTATTTCAAGTAACCAAACTGCCTTGAAATTTCTTTAGCCGTTTTTAAGACTTTATTCGTATAGGAAATGATTCGATTTTCATCCATATGATGTATGGAGCTAATTAAAGTAAGTGCGGAAATAACCTGACCGTTCGAGTCTCGAATTGGAGATGAAATGGAAACTAAGTTTTCGTTGAATTCCCCAATTACGACGCAATAATCCTTTTTCCGAATACGTTTCAGTTCCTCTTTCAACAGGGAGGGGTCAGTAATTGTTTTTGAAGTAAACTTGCTAAGAGGTTGGTTCAACATTTTGTTCATATCAAGCTCATTTTGAAAGGCTAAAAGCATTTTTCCGGAACTCGTGCAATGTAGCGGATTTCTCCCTCCCACAAAAGAACCGATGTCTTCTTTACTTGAACCCTCTCTTTGATAAATATAAGCTACTTCATTTTCCTCCAATACTGCTATTCGGAGTGCTTCGGAGGTTTCTTGCGCGAGACGCTCAATGAAGGGGCTTGCTGCTTCAGCTAAGTCCTCAAAGGACATAACCATAACATGATATAACGATACGATGCGTTGGCCAAGTCTGTATTTATGAGAAACTGGATCTTGAAAAACAAAACCTTCGCTCAGCAAGGTAGACAGCAGGCGGCTGGTTGTGCTTTTACCTAGACCTAATTCTTTGGCCAGCTCCGTTAGTCTTTTATCAGGCGTTTGCACAGTAAACAATTTTAATAAACGTAGTGCGTTTTTAACAGAAGAGAGCGTCTGCGGATTTGTATTCGGCACGAGTTGAAACCCCATTCTCCGATGTATATTTTAATTTAATAATTCCGTATACAGGAACAATTACATTGTTTGCGTCGACTTTGCCTATTATTATACATACATAAGAGCTCTTATCCAATCAAGTTTTTTAGAAGGAGGAGTAGTTGACAAGTGGAACATTTTTGATTTTGCAATCAGACTCAATCATGATTTGATAACGCTTACAAATTTACAAGAGGAACGAATGTTTGAATGAACGGCCTGATAAAAGTAAATTAGAAAAGGGAGCTGAACAAATCATGGTTATGGATGAAGAGTACAAAAAATTAGTTTCTTTGATGGAACAACGAGTTGAGGTCAATAAGCATAAAGGGCTTGATATTGTCATTAAAAATATTCCTGATTCCGATGTAGAAGGGGATCTGGACCCAAGGGTGATGAATGTTACTTTGGATATGCTGAAGGCGATGGCTTCCGGACCCAAGATGGAATTTGGTTCACTCGCTGCGGATAACATCGGTCAACTCAGAGCTATGATGGGATGGCCAAACGTAGATGTTACCGTTACCGAAATTGAAACAGATCATAAAACGATTGATGGCAAAGATGGTCCGATTCCTATCCGTATCTATTCGCCGCAAAAGAGCGGGCCTATGCCAGCAATTGTGTTTTTCCATGGTGGAGGTTTTATCGGGGGTTCTGTAGATAGTGTTGAAAACCCGTGCAAGTGTTTGGCAGAAAAGGCAGGGGCCGTTGTGGTGAACGTTGACTACCGCTTAGCGCCGGAGAATCCTTATCCTGCCGGACTTACCGATTGTTTTGATGCGGTCAAATGGGTATATGAGCATGCAGCTGAAATCAATGTCAACCCGGAACAAATTGGAGTGGCAGGCGACAGTGCAGGCGGGAATTTGTCAGCTGTGTGCTCTCTGATGGATAGGGATTTAGGAACCGGTATGATTAAATATCAGGCGTTGCTCTACCCTACGGTTAGCATGAGCGGCGTTGCTACCGATGATTTTGAATGGAATATGGAAGAGTATACCGTTAACCACAACCACGAACTTATTCAGGGAATCATATGGGCATTAGGCAGTTCTACGGGGCTTGAGAACATTTATTTGGATGGAAATACTAAAGTAACCGATCCTTATGTATCACCGTTGTTAGCAGACGATTTGAGCGGTTTGCCAGCAACCCTTATTATTGAAGCGGAATATGATTATCTGAGATTGGAAGGCGAGGCTTATGCCAGAAAATTAATTAGATCAGGTGTCAAGACGAAGATGATTAGATACAACGGTGTAGACCATGCTTTTATGGACAAAATAGGGCTATATCCGCAAGCGGAAGATTGTATGAACGAAATCGCAAAAGGATTAAAGGAATTGTTTGGTTAACAAATGATGCCCGTAACCTTGTGTAGAGGCTGTTTCAAAAGTAGAACTACTTACTTTTGAAGCAGCTTTTTTTGTTTTGTGAACAGATGATTATGCACTATAGATGACTCTTTCGAGTCATTTGGTTAAAAGTATACGTTGTTAAAATAAGAGAAGTACTTTTAGGAGAGTAGGTGAACCATTGCGAAAAATAATTATAGCAGCGGGGTTATTGTGTTTCATTCTAGTTTGCTTAGCAGCTTGCTCTGCTTCGGCTCCAGTGACAAACGACCCTGCAGCCATTGAGGTGAACTTGAGGACAGATCCTGACAAGCCAGTATCAGGCTCGCCGATAGAACTTATGGCAGATTTCACGGGAGCTGAGCTTACCGATTCCTCAGGGATGACATTTGAAGTCCGCGTGAAAGAGGAGCCTGTGTTTTTTGAGGCAAACAAGGAAGGACAAAATGTATTTAGCGGCACGTACACATTTCCAGAGCCGGGTACATACGAGGTCTACATGCATCTGTATACCGACGATATCCATGTGACGAAAAAGAAGCAGGTAGAGGTGCAATGAGAGCAGCTGTACAGAAATTAATGTTTGGTTTAATTGTGGCAATGCTGCCTATTTTGATTGGGGCAAGCAGTGTAAAGGCAGAAGCAACGGCGAAATCGTTGCAGATGTTGATTAATGAGGCCCAGGCAGGCGATATTCTGCTGCTTTCTTCAGGAACATATGAAGGCCCCATAATGATTGATAAACCGTTGCAACTGGCAGCAGAGTCTGGCGCAGAGGTTACGATTAAAAATACATCTGAAAAATCAGCCATACAAATAAAGGCTAACAACGTTTCTATCACTGGAATTAACATTTTGGATGAGAAGATTAAGAGAGACCCTACTATTTTAGTGCAAGCGAATGGCGTTTTACTGGATGGTTTGCAAATACACACTGGCTCCTTTGGTATCAAGATGAGGAAAGCAAATAACGGTGAAGTTCGAAACACAAGAATTGATTGGGTTGGCGTAGCTCAGAATCGTCCATTGAAACTTTCTGACAAAGGAAATGGAATAGACCTGTATGAGTCGAATGGGAATAACTTCGATGGAAATACGATTTCTTCTATGCACGATGGCATTTATATGGAGAACAGCGATGATAATTTAATTGAAAATAATCATTTTGAGCTGTTGCGTTATGGTGTGCATTGCATGTATACCAAAGGGACGGTCATTCGCAAAAATTACGGCAATCTGAACATTACTGGAGCAATGATTATGGCTGTTCGTGATGTCGAGGTTTCTGGAAACCGATTCAATAAACAAAGTGAAAGTGTTAATTCCCAAGGCATTTTATTGTTTGACGCACATGATACATCAATCATAGGCAATCATGTCGAGGGAAATCGCGTCGGGCTTTATGTTGAACAATCCACGCAAAACAAAATAGAAGACAATGCTGTAATCGGTAATTTTATTGGGATACAGTTGCTAGATGCTAAAGATAATGTGATCACTAAAAATCAGTTTGTAGGTAATGTGGCAAGCGCAGAAGCAAAAAATAGTATTGGCAATGCGCTAGACGGTAACTACTGGGATTCCTTCCAAGGCATTGATACGGATGGCGATGGCAGAAGCGAAATAGCCTATGCATTAAATCCTTTTTTTCAAAGTCTTGTTAAGGCGAAGCCAGGTTTTCAATTGTTTTTTCAGTCGCCAGGTATGATCTTTCTCGAAGATCTCTATCAGTCGGATAGACAGCTCTGGTCAACAGACTTTTCCCCGTTGATGCAGCCAAATGGGAAACTGAAAGCTATATTACCGACACAAACGCTGCTGCATTCTGCATTAGTTGGCAGTGGACTTTTGATTTTGGCGCTTTTTATCATTTATATGGGGGTAAGAAAAAGATGAAAACGGGACGATTAGGTGCAGCGCTTTTATTAATTGTTATTTTGATGCTGGCAAGCGCTTGTGGGGCCAAGGAATACAAGCCGCAAGCCATTAACGAAGAAACGGATAAATGCGTTATCTGCAATATGGCAATAAAGGATGATCCTTACGCAACCCAAATCATAACGAAGGACGGGCAGTCTTTAAAATTTGATGATATTGGATGCATGAATAAGTGGAAAGTTGAGAACGGAACCGAAACATTAGGTGCAGAGTTTGTTAGAGATCATAATAGCGGAGATTGGGTTAAATATGAGAAAGCTTATTATGCTTACGATGCTGAGTATATTACGCCAATGGCTTATGGCGTTATTGCCTTTGAGGATAAAGCGTCCGCTCAAGCTTACATCGACGAGCAAGGTAAGGGACAGCTCCTTAGCTCGGATGAGCTTGCTCATCATAAATGGGAAGTTAACCGAGAAATGATGGATATGGAAGACATGGAGAAGCACAATGAAAGCATGCATTCCGATGAAAGCAAAGATGAGATGAACATGGGCCATGAAACGGAAGGTAACCAGTCGTGATTCAGACGATTTATTTTGCAATAAGGGAATTGAAGTTAGGGTTTCGCAATCCGTGGGCCTATTCGTTTATGGGCCTTTTTGCATTATTTATGCTCAGCCTGCTCTTAATTAACGCGCAAGGTTATGTTCAGGGCTATTCTGGCATTACGGGAACAACGCTTAATCTAGTCTTATATTTATTGCCATTGATGTCCCTGCTGCTCGGCTCGTTTTCTTTGACCGCAGAGAAGGAGGACGGGAGCTGGGAGCTATTATCGACATATCCTATCAGCACCTGGTCATTTATGCTCGGGAAATACTTAGGGCTCGCAGTTGTGCTGCTAGTCATCGTTTTTGTAGGTTTTGGCGCTGCGGGTCTTCTTGGTTTGGCCGCTGGATCAGGCTTTGGATTGCAGACATATGTGCAGCTGCTATCCTTTTCCGCCAGCATTGCTTTGTTTTTTCTTGCCATTGCTCTGCTCATAGGTACACTCGCGAAAAATCGCTGGCAAGCTTTAACGATTGGTGTAGCCATTTGGTTTTTTGCCATTATCGGCTGGCCGCCATTGCTTATTTCCGTCCTTGGTTTCATGCCATATCCCGTTATCAAGCCAGCAGTTACTGTACTCACCTTTGTTAATCCGGCAGAGCTTTCCAGGCTATTTACAGTCGTGAAGCTTGGCGGGGGAGCCATATTAGGCCCGGAATATTATGAATGGATCAATTGGATCAAGCAGCCTGCGGGGAGTATAGGTTTCGCTTTTACAGCTGTTCTATGGATAGGATGCGTGATCACAGCTGCACAGTTCATTTGGGAGAGGAGGCGATCACGTGCCTGATCCTTTAGTGAAGCTTGAAGGCGTCAAGAAATCAATAAAGAAGCAAGTCGTCATTAATGCGCTTGATTTGAACGTGGAACGAGGTCGAATTTTGGCTTTGTGCGGAGGAAATGGCGCTGGCAAAAGTACGATTTTAAGAATGATTGCAGGTATATCACAGCCTGACAGCGGTATTATTGCTGTTCAAGGCTTGCGCTGGAAAGAGGATCGCAAGCGTTATGCTGAGCTTATAGGTTACATGCCGGATGATTTTCGGTTTGGTACTGGATTAACAGCTTATGAAACACTGGCATTTTGGGCGTCGCTGCGAGGGGTACCAAAACTAAGAGTACAGGAAGTGCTGGAGGAGGTAGGCCTTGCGGATACTGGGAAAAAATCAGTATCCTCCTTCTCGAAAGGAATGCGACAACGTGTATTGTTTGCACAGGCTTTATTGGCCAAGCCGCCCATTGTATTGATGGATGAGCCTACTAATGGTCTCGATCCATACTGGATTGAAACCTTCGTACGTATGGTGAAAGAAATCGCAGCGAATGGCCAAACTGTTATTTTTTCAACCCATCAACTTCACGTGGCAGAGGCGCTTGCTAACCGAATTGCTCTGTTAAGAGGCGGTCATATTGAGCTTGAAGGTTCTTCTGTACAGATTCGGGAGCAATTAGGCGCGAGAGGACTTCAGGATGCATTCGCAGAGTGGTTTGGATTAACGGGCAGCCTTAACGGATTTTAATTATTCCCTTATACACAAAACAAATCCCCCGGCCTGTTTAGGCGGGGGATTTGTTGCATCTATTCTTTAATGATGATGTCCGCTCTCCACAGGTGCAGGTTCACCAGAATGTTGTGCGCTCTCCAGCATTGTTAGCTTTTCAATCGCATCCTTGCCAATCGCAAAGCGTTTGGTCGGCATAACCTGATCGTTTGCAAAATGAATGCGAGATTGGACAACATAAAGGCCTTCCTTAGCAATTGGATGCGTGACACTATATACGCCAGGCGACAATTGTTCTGCTTGTATGGTCACGGCGGAAGACTGGTTGTCTTCCTGCCAGATGATGAATTGTGCTTGATCTGCGTTTATCATCGGCTTACCGCTCTTAAGGACTTCTACGGAGAAATGGTTTGGTTTTTCAATTTCGATGTTCTCAGGCAAAAGAAGATTAACGGTTAGATGAGGCGGTAGACCGCTCTCGTCAACATCAGCAGCTTTGGCAGTGCAGCTACATAACAATACGACAAGAAGAAGCGGCAATACCGACTTATACAAACGGCGGATGGTTACATTCATAAGTACATTCTCCTTAAGCTTAGACCGAGAACCAGTGCCGTAGCGACTTTATTCTGCGGAGGATGAATAGATCGAGGACAAGAACAACGAGAATCGATAAGCCAACTAAGGGCATTAAAGCGCCGCATGCCAACATGATGATCAGTACGCCAATCGTTATTTTTCTGCTCTTTGGTTTGGCTGGAGCGCCAAGTTTGCCTTCAGGCTTACGCTTGCGCCACATTACATAAGAGCTTATGGCTACCAGAATAAGTCCCATGCAGGCAATTAATCCAAGCAGCTGATTGGCTAAGCCAAATAGGGTGCCTTCATGAAAAGCGATGCCATATGAAATCGCTTTGGCCATAATACCATAATCTGCAAAGCGTACATCTGTCAGTACTGCTCCGCTATATTGATCGATGTGAAGCGTTACATCCTTACCCGGTGTGGGATGCGATGTGGATACAGTAAATACACCACTTTCTCCTATAGGGATTGTAATCGTGTAGGGTTTCAGAACATGACGCTGATCAGCAATAGCTTCCATTTCATTCATGCTTAAAGGTACATAACCTCCTAGTACAGAAGCAGGAACGGGTAAACTTTCTGCTGCCCAAGGCAAATCCTCGGCAATATCTTTGGCGACCGTAACGGATTCGGGTTTTGCGCCAAAGATGGAAGCGAAGGGAGGCGTATTCGTGTTCGTTGAATTAGCCAGCTTATCGATTTGTCCACCCATAATCCCAGACCATGGCAGTCCTCCAGCTATAATGGCTAACAAAACGAGGGATATCCAGAAGGCAGGAAGCGCATGCAAATCTCTCCAGAAAATACGGCTTCCGGGTTTACTGAGCCTTGGAAGAATAGTTCCCCATATGGCAGCTTTATTGCGAGGCCACCAAAGGAATAAACCGGTCAATAACATGATGATCGCCCAGCATGCTGCAAGTTCTACCAGACGGTTGGCAAAGGTACCGCCTATAACGAGCTCGCTGTGCATTTTTTTGAAAAAAGCGGAAAATGTTTTGTCGCTGTTCATCATGCCAAGTACATTGCCTGTGTAAGGATCCACATACATCGTTGTGGAGGTTCCATTCCGGCTTACCGACATTTTGTAGCTTGATTTAGGATCATCGTCGAGCGTAATAGACGATACTATAGTGCCTGGATAAGCTTTTGTTGTTTTTTCAATCATTCCCTCAGGCGGCATCTTGGTTGTTCCAACTTCACGAACAGTAAGCATATCTTTGTACAAATATCCCTCGATTTGCGGTTTGAATAAATAGACAGAGCCGCTGAATGCTAAAACGATCAAGAAGGGTGCAAAAATAATACCTGCGTAAAAATGCCATCTCCATACCGACTGATAAATGGCTTGGCGTATTCCTGTTGATGCGCGTTTTTTCATCCCGGGTTCAGATGTGTTTAATTTTTCTACTGGCATATTGCTCATAAAACGTTACCCCGTTCCTGTAATAATAAAATCTTATTTATTATAACGTCATGAAGGATAACTTCGGATGACTCGATAGAGCTATCATTTCAAATCTAAAAAAGGTGTAAATATCACAATAGTATACTTTTAGATACCCTGTTCCTCGAAAGTACGTACTTCCATTACCTATTTAAAAGAGTAATAATAGGGTCATAACAAAAAGTAATTAACTTAAATTAGATAAGAGAGAGGTTGATATATAGTGGAAAAATATCGTATTGATCAAAGCAAAGGAATAGAGTTTGGGCTTTACTCTCTAGGGGATCATTTACCCAACCCGCATACGGGTGAGCGGATCTCTGCACAGCAGCGCATTAAAGAAATCATTGAAGCGGCCAAATTATCTGAACAAGCAGGTCTTGATGTGTTCAGCGTTGGTGAAAGTCATCAGGAATACTTTGTATCCCAAGCCCATGCAGTTATTCTTAGCGCTATTGCTCAGGCGACAGATAAAATTAAAATATCAAGCTCAGCATCGATTATAAGCACTTCTGATCCCATTCGTGTCTATGAAGACTTTGCGACGATCGATTTGATATCGAGTGGACGAGCAGAAATCGTGGCTGGCAGAGCATCACGAATCGGATTGTTTCAATTGCTTGGGTATGATCTTCGTGATTATGAAGAGCTGTATGAAGAGAAATTCGAGCTGTTAAATGTAATCAATAATCAGGAGACGGTTACATGGAATGGACATTTTCGTGCTCCTCTTAACGATGCAAAAATATTGCCACGCCCGTTAAACGGCTCTTTACCGATATGGCGTGCAGTAGGCGGATCGCCAGCTAGTGCGATAAAAGCTGGAATGGCAGGGGTGCCAATGATGCTGGCGACATTAGCGGGTCCGTCATCAAGCTTCAAATTATCTGTTGACGCCTACCGAAGAGCTGCTGAACAAAGTGGTTTTGACCCAGCAGCGCTGCCAGTTGCAACCACTAGCTTGTTTTATGTAGCGGAAACCTCACAGCAAGCGATGAAGGAAGCGTACCCTCATGTTAACAAAGGTATGGAATTTTCTAACGGACGCGGTTTTCCGAAGCAGCATTTTGTTCAAGGTGCCGATACCCGCAATGCTTTGATGGTCGGAAGTCCTCAAGAAATTATTGAAAAAATTCTATATCAATATGAGCTGTTTGGTCACCAGCGTTTTCTCGCTCAAATCGAATTTGGCGGCGTATCATTTGAAAAAATCATGGAGATGATTGAAACCATTGGTACTGTTATTTTACCCGCTATAAAAAAATATACAGCAGCGAAATAATAGGACGGATTTATTATGAAAATCGTTGGTTTGTCGGGATCAATCGTGGGCTCAAAAACAAGAACAGCAATGAATTACACTTTGGAATCGGTCAAAAAGCAAAACCCTGATGCGGAAGTGACGTTAATTGATTTGGCCGATTATACGATTCAATTCAGCGATGGTCGAAATTACTTGGAATATGAAGGAGATACGGGCTACGTTACGAAAACCATTATGGATGCAGATGCCATTATTATTGGGACACCCGTCTTTCAAGCTTCCATTCCAGCTACTTTAAAAAATATTTTTGATTTGCTGCCCGTTAATGCTTTTCGCGATAAAATTGTGAGTATGCTTGTAACAGCGGGGTCATCCAAGCACTATTTAATTGCAGAACAACAATTGAAGCCAATTTTAGCTTATATGAAAGCTCAGATCGTGCAAACCTATGTGTTTATTGAAGAGAAGGACTTTCAGCGGAAAGAAATTGCGAATGACGATGTTATCTTTCGAATTGAACGTTTGGTAGAGGATACCGTTGTATTGACCGAAACATTTACCAAGATTCGTGAACAGAAAGAAGAAAAGTACGATTTCTAAGACAGCTGCTTGAAGACGTTGCAGTCCCGTTGTGCCATAGAGTAAAAAGATGAACAGAAGAGTTCATCTTTTTTACTTAAAGGCTATTTTGATTCTTTTTTTGCATTTTATACAAGGTGTGCTTGGTGCCCCATTCGTGCATAATATCGAGAACAGGTTCTATGCTCTTGCCGTATTCTGTTATGGAATATTCTACTTTTGGCGGTACTTGAGCATATACTTTTCGAGAGATGATGTCCTCTTCTTCGAGCTCACGCAGCTGTTGGGTTAACATTTTCTACGTTATTCCTGGTAGATTTCGTTTCAACTCACTGAATCTGTTTGTGCCTGAATGCATAAGATGCAACAAAATGAGGGGCTTCCATTTGCCTACTAAGATACTAAGGGCATCATCTACATTACATAACTCGGGCTGCTTGTCCATTTCGTTTCGTTCCACCTTACAGTATTTTTGTATACTATAGTACATGTAAGCTTGTACTTACTATGAGTGATTTCATTATTCATATTAGCATCATAAAGTGTGATTAGAAAGCGATCGTTGAAGTGCGCGCTTTTGCAGCCAAAATCCTCCATACGAATGGAGGTTATTTTGCGTTTATAATTAAGTGCCTCTAGTTTCCAAACCCCAGTGTAGATGATATTATCCTTATGGTTGTACAATATAATCAGGACTTTCATTATCATCTCATTTATATGGTCTGAATACGCTGCAAGTGTTCACTTTTACTATTGGAGGCTTTATTTGTGAAAAAAAATGTTGACTCGGAGTGGGCAGAATCCCACTTTCCATTATATACGGCTGAGAGTATTGATTCGATTTATAGTACAACGAATCGCCCAATGTATGAAATAAACGAGAGCTTAACGGTGCTGATTGCAATTGTTAGCGGCAAAGGCAGCCTTCGGATCAAGGATCAGCTCTACGAGCTGATGGAAGGCAGCGTTATCCTCGTTCCAGCGAACACAGAGGCAGTACTGAGTGCAAATATGATGCATCCTCTTCATATGTACAAGCTTGCTATAAATACCCGAAAGCAGGCGAATTCTCAGTCATCAGGCACAATGATGAGAAAGAGTGAGGCAGCATCAAATTCTAGTGTTCATTTTTTTCCTAATGAACCTGCGATTACAGCATCTGTGGAGGAGCTATATATTCACCGATTGCCAGGAAATGAAATCCGCCATGTACAAAATCAAATTGTGTTTCATCAAATTATTCTCCAATTGCTAGAGGGGCAAGAGGCTAAGTTTGCCTCAAGCGAAAAACCATCTATGGAACGCAGCATTACTTACTTAGAGAGCCACTTTAGTGAAAAAATAACGCGTGAGCAATTAGCAGAAATTGCAGGTGTAAGTCGGTCCCACTACTCCATTCTCTTTAAGCAGTTAACCGGGTTTTCGCCAAGCGATTACTTATCGCGCCTTCGTGTGCATCGTGCCAAGGAGCTATTGATTTGCGGTTCGGGCACGCTCAGGGAAATTGCCCTGAAGGTTGGGTACAAGGATGAATTTTATCTCAGCCGGCGTTTTAAACAGGAAACGGGGGCAGCACCTTCGGCGTACAACCGAGGCACTTTCAAGAGAGTGGCTGTATTGCTGACACCCTATGCGAGCCATCTGCTTTTACTTGGTTTGGAGCCGGCGGTAATCATCTCGGACAGCAGTGAATATTTGAATACGTCCGGACTTCAATCGCCTCAAACCATGATGTTTATAAACGCTGACTGTTCGGCAGAACAAGTAATATCGTTATTGCTCGAAAACAATATTGAGCTGATTATTGCGGCAAAACAGCATTTGGACGAGTATGGGCTGAATGCAGAACAATTACGGGCAGTTGCGCCTATTGTGGAAATATCATGGATGGAATTTGGCTGGAAAGAGCATCTTCGTCTTATCGCTCAAGTTATACAGAGAAGAGATAAAGCGGAGCAGTGGCTAACAGAGTATCAGAGAGAGGAACAGCTCGCGCGTTCCTTGGTTCAGCAAAGCAGAGCCGCGCAAGAAATTATAACGATTCTTGTCATCAAGCCTGAACATTTGCTCGTTTATGGAGCGCGCAATGTCGGATGTGTGGTTTATCAATCGCTCGGATTACAGCCTCCTGCACGGATCAAGGAGGATATGGACAAGCTTGGCGATAAATTTCATTCCATTCCGATTAAGATATCGGAGCTTGCACAATATGCTGGTGATCGAATATTAGTTATCGTTTTTCCTGATGCGAAAGGATCAACTGCTCATTCAGATGTAATATTCAAATCTAATTATTGGAGTCAGCTTCCTGCCGTACAGCAAGGTAACGTACATCTGCTCAGTCATGATGAATGGATTCCATACAATCCTGTATCTATTCGTTTGCAGCTTCAACGTGCTGTATCTTTGTTCACAAGCAACTAATAGTCCAAGTTAATTTCCCAACAAAAAGGCATGGATCAGAGGATAATGCATCCCTATAATAACGTTATGGTAATGAAAATGATAATTATTTTCAATGCCTATACATGATAGCAAAAGAAAAGGGAGAGAGTCATCTTATGAAAAAGCTTTTTGTTCCGTTCGTTCTATCTTTAGTTCTTATTCTGAGCGCTTGCGGCGGCAATCAAAACAATAATGCAAGCAGCACGCCTGAAGTATCATCCACGGATGCACCGAAAAATGAGACGTCACCATCAACAACTTCAGATTCGGGCACCTTTACTTATCAATCAGAAAATGGACCTGTGAAAGTTCCGACCAATCCACAACGCGTCATTGTAATTACAAGGTTCTTAACAGGTAACGTTATGGCGTTAGGTGTGCCGCTTGTCGGCGTGGATGAAATGTCCAAGGATAACCCAAACTTTAAAGAAAAGCTGGCAAATACAGAAGCAGTTACAGATGAAAGTCTTGAAAAAATTATCGAGTTGAATCCAGATCTTATTATTGGACTATCCGATATTAAGAACATTGACAAACTTAAGCAAATTGCTCCAACAGTTACTTATACTTATGGCAAAGTAGATTTCTTAACGCAACAGATTGAAATTGGCAAGCTGTTGAATAAAGAGCAGGAAGCTAAAAACTGGGTCGATGATTTTAACGCGCGTACGAAAAAAGTTGGCGAAGAAATCAAAGCAAAAATCGGTGCGGATGCGACAGTTTCGGTTATCGAGACATTCAATAAGCAGCTTTATGTTTATGGTGACAATTTCGGCCGCGGAACTGAAATCCTCTATCAACAATTCGGGCTAGGCATGCCTGAGAAAGTTAAAGAAGCGACGAAAGCAGAAGGATTTTTCGCAGTTTCAACGGAAGTTCTGAAGGACTACAGTGGGGATTATGTCATTTTCAGCAAAAACGCAGATGAAGACAATACGTTCCAAGACACAGAGACGTACAAAAATATTGCTGCTGTCAAAAACCAACACGTTTTTGAAGCTGATGCCAAAGCGTTCTACTTTAATGACCCGCTTAGCATGGAATATCAATTAGAATTTTTCATTCAAAATTTTCTAGGAAAATAAAATAAAGAAGAGAGTCCAATGAAAAGTAAACGACAATCTGTTTTAATTTCATATAAGCTCATAGGCTGCTTACTCATGGTTGTTCTGAGCTTCTTTCTATCCATGAAATTCGGAGCAGCGGATACGACATTTCGAGAGCTGTGGCTGGCTATCACGACCAACGTGAAGGACGATAATATTCTCGTCCTTCGCGAGATCCGGCTGCCTCGTGCGATAGCAGCGATATTGATTGGTGCTGCTTTCGCCGTATCCGGCGCTATTATGCAAGGGGTCACACGCAATCCACTTGCAGATCCAGGCTTGCTAGGTCTTACTTCCGGCGCTAACATGGCGCTCGCGCTGGCTTTTGTATTCATACCGGGGCTGAATTATTTCGGCATCATGCTTGCTTGTTTCCTCGGAGCTGCTCTTGGAGCAGCGCTAGTCATGGCTCTTGGCGCAACTCGGCGAGGAAGATTGTCTCCGATGCGAATTATACTTGCTGGAGCAGCCGTTTCAGCTTTTTTGTACGCGATCTCAGATGGCGTCAGCATCTTTTTCAAAATTTCCAAGGATGTAACGATGTGGACTGCTGGAGGATTGATCGGAACAACTTGGTGGCAGCTTCAAGCCATTGCGCCGGTCATTCTTATTGGCATTGCGGCAGCTTTGATTCTCTCGAACCAAGTAGGCATACTGAGTCTGAGTGATGAGGTAGCGATGGGGCTTGGACAAAAGCTGATGATGATCAAAGCGATTTTGTTCGTTCTAGTTATTGTACTTACTGGTGCTTCGGTTGCGCTTGTTGGCAATATGGCCTTTGTAGGTTTGATGATTCCGCATATCGTGCGTAGGTTCGTAGGTACCGATTATCGGCATGTCATGACCTTCTCCGCTTTTGCAGGAGCAATCTTCATGCTGCTCGCTGATATGCTGAGCCGGACGATTAACGCACCTTATGAGACGCCTGTAGCAGCTATAGTTGCTATGCTGGGTTTGCCTTTCTTCTTATTCGTCGTGCGTAGAGGAGGGAAAGCATTCTCATGATATTGTCAGCTCTCATTCGCAAACAACGATTGATTCTGCTAGCCAGTTTTGTACTGATTGTTGTTACAGCTGTCATTAGCATGGGAGTAGGGTATTCAAAGCTGTCGTTTGACAGACTGCTTCCAGTGCTGCTTGGCCATGGCACCTTCAAAGAGGATTTTGTCCTGTTTTCCGTACGTTTGCCGCGGATCTTGATCACCTTGCTGTCGGGTATGGCACTTGCACTGGCTGGTTCAATATTGCAAAGCGTCACTCGCAACGATCTCGCAGATCCTGGAATAATCGGCATCAATTCTGGAGCAGGCGTGGCTATCGCGATATTTTTTCTCTACTTCCCGATCGATGTAGGAACATTCGTTTATATTTTGCCGTTAGTCGCTTTCATTGGTGCATTGCTCACAGCGGCTCTAATCTATTTTTTCTCGTACAGCCGAACACGTGGGCTTGACCCCATTCGACTGGTACTAGTCGGTGTCGGTTTCTCGATGGCGCTGTCGGGGATTATGATCGTAATTATTTCCTCAGCAGAACGCTCGAAGGTCGATTTTATCGCAAAATGGATTGCAGGTAATATATGGGGTGCGGATTGGCCGTTCATCTGGGCTTTGCTTCCATGGCTGTGCTTACTCATTCCGTTCACCTTGTATAAGTCACATCGGCTCAATCTTCTTTCATTGAACGAAGAAACAGCGGTTGGTGTCGGTCTAAAGCTTGAACGGGAACGTCTCGTGTTGATTCTAACCGCGGTTGCAGCATCTGCGTCAGCTGTATCGGTTACAGGAGGAATTGCCTTTGTTGGATTGATGGCACCACATATTGCGAAAGCATTGGTTGGTCCACGCAATCAGCTGTTCATTCCTGTCGCTGTTTTGCTCGGCGGATTACTGCTGTTAGTGGCGGATACGATTGGCCGCAATATCGTCGATCCTGACGGTATACCTGCCGGCATCATGGTTTCATTGATCGGCGGACCGTATTTTGTTTATTTACTGCTCAAAAAATAACAGTGTCCTAGCTTCATGAAAAGAATATTTGAAGAGAGCAATGCACTATTTTGGGCAAAAAACAGCATCTCGAGATCTTGTACTAAACGGAGCACAGTTACTCAAATGTGTAATTTTTTCTACTTTTCAAAAATTGTTGTTTACGTTAGAACAGATTTTTGATAATATAATCGCAACATTCAAATGCGATGAAGAGATGAGTAAATAAATGAATTCTTTCACAGAGAGCTCCGTTAGCTGAAAAGGAGTAAGAGTTCCTTATTGAACAAAGACTTAGAGCAGCACATCGGAACCGGGTTACGGGGATGGTGTGACAGGAGCTCCTGTTACAGAGCTAGAGTATAAGCATGCACTTGCATAGCCGTACTTGAAGAGGTTAATATGGCGACATATTGACGAATCTGGGGTGGTACCACGAGCATATTAATCTCGTCCCTAAGACTTACCATAGTCTTGGGGGTGGGATTTTTTTTATTGGTGCAAAGCTTACTCAACGTACATTGTATATAAGGTATAACAAATTAAAATATTCGAATCGTTAGTTACAGAATGATTAAACGATATAGAAAGGATTGAATATCTAATGACACAAAAATTAAAAGTAGGTATTGTTGGAGGAACAGGCATGGTGGGCCAGCGGTTTGTTGACCTGCTGGATCAGCATCCTTGGTTTGAGGTTACAGCTATTGCAGCTAGCGCCAGCTCGGCAGGTAAAACTTACGAGCAGTCGGTACAAGGCAGATGGAAGCTCACCAGCCCTATTCCTGAAGCTGTAAAAAATATTGTCGTTCTGGATGCTTCGAAAGTAGAGGAAGTTGCTAATCAGGTCGATTTTGTTTTTTGTGCAGTCGATATGAAAAAAGATGAAATCAAAGCGTTGGAAGAAGCTTATGCAAAAACAGGCACGCCTGTTGTATCCAACAATTCAGCTCACCGCTGGACGCCTGATATTCCTATGGTCATTCCAGAGATTAATCCTGGTCATTTGGAAGTCATTGCAGCACAGAGAAAGCGCCTTGGAACAGAAACTGGATTTATTGCTGTTAAGCCGAACTGTTCCATTCAGAGCTATGTACCTGCACTTCATGCACTGCTTGATTTCAAACCACAAGTTGTCATTGCAGCGACGTATCAGGCGATATCTGGAGCAGGCAAAAACTTTACCGATTGGCCTGAAATGTTAGACAACGTCATCCCTTATATTGGCGGCGAGGAAGAAAAGAGCGAGCAGGAGCCTCTACGCATTTGGGGCAGCATCGAAAATAATGAAATCGTAAAAGCGAACGCACCTTTAATTTCAACACAGTGTATCCGCGTTCCCGTATTGGATGGACATTTGGCAACTGTGTTTGTTTCATTCGAAAACAAACCTTCGAAAGAAGAAATTCTCGATCGTTGGCAGCAATTCAAAGGTCGTCCGCAGGAGCTTGGCTTGCCAAGCGCACCGAAACAGTTTATTACGTATTTTGAGGAAGAGAACAGACCGCAAACGAGACTAGATCGTGACATTGAACAGGGCATGGGCGTTTCAGCGGGAAGATTGCGTGAAGACTCTGTATACGATTATAAATTTGTAGGACTATCTCATAATACAATACGTGGAGCTGCGGGCGGTGCTGTGCTGATTGCCGAGCTTCTTAAAGCAGAAGGCTATATTCAGGCAAAGTAAGCAGCGCATAAGCTTTTTAAAATGATTAACAGGTTCATAATGATTAAAGGCCATCCTTTGGGATGGTCTTTTTTTATGTATCATGTTGATTTTTTTAGCTGCTTTCCACACCATTAGATTTACAGTAAGTTAATATGTATTTGAGATGGTGAAAACAATTCGTGCCTATAATTGTGGTATGTAGACTGTTTGTTACCGATTCGTTTTGTTTTGTTGAACAATTACATGCTTTGAACAAGGAGAGATTGGATTGAAACGCATAGCGATTGATATGGATGAGGTAATGGCGGATACTGCGGGTGCGCATTTGGAATGGTACAACAGGGATTTTAACGATAACCTGCTGATTACGGATTTACATGGAACAACCTTGTCGGAATTGAGGCCTCAGCTAAAAAAAGAAATAGACCGTTGTTTTGACAATGAAGTTTTTTTTCGCGAACTAAAAGTTATTGAACATAGCCAAGAAGTCATACGCGAGCTCAGTCAATTTTATGAGATTTATATTACGACTGCTGCGATGGAGGTTCCGGCATCATTTAAAGCCAAGTACGAGTGGTTACTCGAGCACTTTAGTTTTCTAAACAATATGAATTTTGTGTTTTGCGGAAATAAGAGTGTCATTCACGCTGATTATTTGATTGATGACAATGTAAAGCAGCTTGAACGTTTTCGAGGTCAAGGCATTCTTTACGATGCTCCGCACAATATTCATAAGACCGGGTATGTTCGGGTGCATAACTGGGGTGAAGTAAGGGATTATTTCATGGACAAGGAACGACAAACAGACGATCTTAATGTAGAGAAGGATGGTTGAGCACTATGGAACAAGGACGTGTCATGCAGATTCCGCAGCGGAAGCAGCCTGTCAATGTGTTGACGCATTGGATATTTGATTCTGTGAACACATTGTCTGGTTCGATTGAGGAAAGGAATTTGGTTTTAAACGATGTAAGTGGCAGCGGGAATCATATTAAGATGGTTACGACGCAGGATGTTTTGGAGCAGCCTGATAAGGTTCTGCTTGGATGGATGGAAGGAAGCCGTGACGAAGCGGGATTGACTTTTCAAAATGATCGATGTATTAAAGGAAGCGGTAGTTATTTTCAAACGGTGGAGAATGCTCCTATTAACCTTGACCGATTAGAACATGGGTACACGATTGAAGCAATCGTTCAATTGCCTGAGCCATTTCATGAGGATAAACATAGCTGGATGGGGGTGCTTACGAGACAGGGCAGGGGCGTTGACATCGGCAACTCGGGAGAAAATGAGCTGCTCGCGACATTGTCTGTTTCGAACTGCAAGGAATACCAATGGATATGTCATCCAACGAATCGATCATCCTCGGTAACGAGCTGGTCGCGTTATTTGAATCCAGGACAATGGCATCATATCGCAATTGTGAACGATAGGGAACAAACGCTCATGTATGTGAACGGAATTTGTGATTACAGCAGTCCTGCCAAATCTATTGTCGGCGTTTCTGGAGTTGAAGGCAAAGTATGGAATATTGGAGCATCGGAGTGGGGCGGTCACTTGGATCAATTATTTTCCGGAACCATTCGAGAAATCCGTATTGCTAATGAGCCTCTGGACAGAGCGGATTGGTTGCAAAACATTAGTCCACAGCAAGTTCTTCAAGGTACGAATGAGCATGTTTCACTTTTGCAGCAGGAAACCAATTACAATTTCGCTTTTATTCCAGATGCTCAGAAGCTGGTCTACTTAAATCCGGAAATGTTTGAAGCACAGGTTGATTGGATTGTGAATAATGAGTTGAGCAGCAAAATTGCAATGACTGCCTTTGTAGGTGATATTGTCGATCATAGTGATGCCTTAGAGGAGTGGGAACGTTCCTCCAGTGCAATCTCTGCTATGGATCAGTCGCGAACCCCGTATTTGATGACAGCTGGAAATCATGACTATAATGAGGAAGATACGTATTTGAATTATTTTGGCCCAGAACGTTTTCTCAGCAAGGATTATTATAAGGGCAGTTCACCATCAAGATATAGCTCATATGGCATTGTCCAGGCTGGAAGCTATCATTATTTGTGGTTAATGGTAGATATGCAGCATCTAATGAAGGACATGGCATGGTGTAAAATAGTGCTTGAAAAGCATAGCGAGATGCCAACTATTCTTGTTTCGCATGATATTTTATATACAACGGGTGATAGTCAGAATCTAATTTCACATGAATCGGAAAACGGGAAAATCATATGGGATGAGCTGGTTGCTCCCTATAACCAAGTGTTCATGACGGCTAATGGGCATTATAACGGCAATTTTCATCAAACAAGGCAGAACAATTCAGGTCACGAGGTTATACAGCTGCTAATCAATTATCAAGACAGCTACCGCGGCGGCAATGGTTGGATGAGATTGGCTCAATTTAACGAGAACGACAATCATATTTGTTTTCAAACCTATTCTCCTTGGGTGGACATGTTAGGGCAAAGCGAATCTTTGACCTATCCGGATTATCGCTATTTAACAGGAAAATATGATTCGTTTACCATTTCATTTGATTTTAAAAAACGGTTTTCCTTTGTGAACAATAGCTTAAGGCTAGAAATGGAGTGATCTTTGAATGTCTCTTTTATCAGAAGATCGAAAACAGTATATTCTCGTTCAGCTGGATACCTTCGGGAAGGTGCAGGTCATTTCGTTAGCAGAACAGCTTCAGGTTTCTCTTGAAACGATTAGACGTGATCTGTTTGTGCTGGAGGAGGAAGGAAAGCTTAAACGTGTATATGGGGGAGCTGTAAAGGTGCAATATGAGAAAGGCGAGCCACCCTATCAGCAGCGTCAAATTCTCAATCTTGAAGCTAAACAGGTGATTGGGCAGCGAGCGGTAGATCTGATCAATGACGGAAACACGATTTATATGGATACTGGTACAACGATTCATGAAATGGCACGAGCTCTGCGAGGCAAAAAAAGGATAACAGTTATTACCAACTCCTTAACGGTAGCGAATCTTCTAACGGAATCATTAACGCAAGGTCTGTTTAACGGACGAGTCATTATTTTGGGAGGCGAAATCTCGCCAGAGCAGCAATCAGTCAGCGGTCATATATCACAGGAAATACTTAAAAACTTTTACGTGGATAGAGCTTTTGTTTCCGTAGGCGGTATTTCAATCGAGACAGGAATAAGCGATTACGATATGAATGATTCCGTTATTTCAAAAATGATTATATTGAAGGCGAAGGAAGTGATCGTGTTAGCGGATCACAGCAAAATTAGTATACAGGCATTTTGCCATATTGCGCCTTTAGAATCGATTGATGTTGTCGTATGTGAGAAGGACCATCCTGAAGCATGGGCACAAGAGCTCGAAATAAAAGGGATTACTTGGATTAACGCAAGTCAAATCAATTAAGCGAGAAGAATCGGACGCAGCTCCGGTTCTTCTTTTTTATTTTGCGAAAATGATTAGCTAAAAATATAGGTACGGCTAGATTTTTGGCTTGAAATTGAACAATTATACAACAAACAACAACATCGGGCTTAATGATACCTTATTATTACGAAAATACCACGATAACAATCTTTAACTACACTATAAATATCACAACAACAGTAATAAGTGCTTCATTAATTACTCATTAGAGAAATTTTGAAATTAGAAGAATAGGAGAATGCTTTATGACTTGTCGAGCTTTTCCGCTCATTTGCGCCCATACAGGTAGCGGTGCTGCACCGGATAACACAAGGGCTTCCTTTCTGGAGAGCATAGCTATGCGTGCAGACGTGGCAGAAGTTGATCTTAGGGTGACAGAGGACGGTAAGGTGGTATTGCTGCATGACCATAGCCCGCTGCTTGCCGAGTTGACATTTGAGCAATTGAACCGGCCGGAAAACCGCGTAAAGCTCAGCCCAGTTTACGAAAGCCACACCATTACTACACTCGATGAAGTTCTAGGCTTGGCAAGGGAATACGGGATAAAGCTCAATTTGGATATCAAAACAGAAGCGGTAATTGAACCAGCGATTAAGAGCATAAGGAATTTTGAAATGGAGGAGTTTGTTTTTATTACGGGGTGCTCGGACGAAATTTCGAACCGCCACCGAGGAATTAAGGTTCTTTATAACACGCCGGATGTACTTACTGAACAAGAGGAACTCGACTATATCGGATGGGCGCGAATCGTTTGCGAATGGGCAAATGTAGGCGGATATTACGGCTTAAACCTGAATTACCGAACTTGCCGCAGCGAATTGGTGGAATACGCACATAGGCTGGGTTTGGCAGTGTGGGTCTATACCGTTGATGATAGGGAATCTCTTATCGAGATGATTCATTTAGGTGTCGACGAAATAACGACAAACGAGGTTAATCTGTTGAAACAATTAAAGATGGAAACAGGTTAATTCAAAAATGATAACGAAGGGAGAAGCCCTCATTGCAAACCAAAGTGGCTTTAGTTCCAACTGGAAATCGAAAAAAACAGCGTTTTGTTTATTTGTTGAAAAAAATATGGTTATACCGCTATTTGTACTTCATGCTTCTGCCTTGTCTAGCGTCCTTCATTATTTTTTCCTATATCCCAATGGGCGGATTGCTTCTGGCGTTTAAGGAATTCAAATTTAATCAAACCATACTTGAGAGTCCATGGGTCGGCTTCGAATATTTCGCAAAGTTTTTCAACGATGTTCAAAGTATGACGCTGATCAAAAACACACTCATCATCAGCTCAATGAAGCTGTTTCTCGGTTTGCCGTTCCCGATTTTACTTGCGCTAATGTTCAATGAAATTAAAAACCGTGCCTTTAAAAACATCGCCCAGAGTATTTCGTATTTACCGCATTTTATGTCATGGGTCATCGTTATTGGTTTAGTACAAAGAACATTGGCGCCGGATACTGGCTTGCTTAATGAAGCGATCACCTATTTTGGGGGGGACGGCAGCACATTCTTTATGAATGAAGCCAAATATTTTTATCAAATCATGTTCGGCAGCCACATATGGAAAACAATCGGTTGGGATTCCATTATCTATTTGGCAGCCATCGCTGGAATTAATCAAGACATGTATGAAGCGGCCAAAATTGACGGGGCAAGCAAATGGGCGGAAATATGGCATATAACCCTCCCGTCGATTCGTCCGACCATTCTCATCGTGTTTATTCTATCGCTTGGAAGCATTTTGTCAGCGGGATTCGACCAGCTATATTTGCTCAAGATGCCAGGAAACAGTGATCTGGTAGATATTCTGGATACGTATGTGATTCGCGTGGGCTTGCAGCAAGGCCAATACGGATATGCAACGGCAGTCGGTATGATGCAAGGTGTTATCGCTTTAGTTCTTGTAGTCACTGCCAATCGTTTCGCACGAAAAGTGTCCGGCACTTCGGTTTGGTAACTTGTTCGATAGAAGCATTTTTCCTTGAAGAAAGACGCTTAACCGCGTTTTTTCATATAAATTAAAAAGAGAAGGTAGGAATGGAGATATCATGTTTAAGAACAAAAATTGGGCAAGACTGTTGACGGTTCCGATTATAGCTTCCTTGTTAATTACAGGCTGTGCGGCCAAAGAAACAAATTCAACAAATTCAGGGAACAAGCAGGAAGGCATCAAAGATAACAAAGATAAACCTGCGACTTGGATTGCCGACCGCAAAATTAAAGGCTTAATCTTTATGGGGGCAGACGATTATACGGAAGAGATGAACCCGGAAGTATTAAAACAAATTAAAGAGAAAACGGGAATTGATTATCAAATTAATATAATGCCAGCCAATCGTTCGCTTGACGGCTTAATTGCTGGACTTGCTTCGGGTGACTTGCCAGACTTTATCGGATTTTATTTGAATCATAGCGGTCGACCAGAAATGCCGGTTGTACTAAAAGCTGCGCGCGAAGGCATGTTCACAGATCTGACTCCGTTTATGAAGGATACGAAAGTATACAGCAAGTATCTAGAAGATGGCTATCTGCCGCTTGATACGAAAAACGGTGTCATGTTCCGTCCAGAGTTTAACGGCTCAGCTTATTTCATGCACATGAATGTTTCGAGAGAAACAGGCTATGAAACGCGGAAAATGTTAGGCGGACCATTTATTCGCAAGGATATTGCCGAAGCGCTTAATATCGATCCAAAAACGATTACAACTTCCGAGAAGTTGTATGAGGCGGCACAAAAAATTAAAGCTGGAAATTTCAAAGACAACAATGGAAAAGACATTGCCAGCGTTATTGGTCCAAGATACTGGGGTGGAACAGAAGTTAAAGCGTTGTATAGTGACTTGACTGTAAATGTGAACCAAACCTTTGTACGGAATAAGGAAGGTAAAATTGTTCACGAGAGTCAAACGGATTACCCGCTCAAGCGTGTAGCGTTTGTTCAAAAGCTGCTGAAAGAAAAGCTGATGAATCCTGAGTTTTATACGATGGAAGAAAATCGTGCAACAGAAGGTATTTTGAACGGCTCCTTCGCGATTATTGCTGATATGCATAACTACCTTGATTTTAATAAGGATATGCATTACTTGCCGATTGGTCCATTAAATGAAGCGGACAAGCCTTACCAAATGAAGCTGAGCTATAAAACGGCTGGCGGCGCTTGGGCAATTCCTTCTTCAACTAAAAATCCTGAGGATATCGTCAAATTCGCTGACTTCTTGGCGAGCCGCGAAGGCAAGCTGCTCTGGCAATACGGAATTGAAGGAAGAGACTACACACTTGATGATAAGGGCAACCCGATTGTAAAAAATGAAGTATTGGAATTGAAAGATAAAGATTCGAAAGCCGCGAAAGCGCTTGGGTTTGCTGGCGTAGGCAACTATTGGGGCGAAATTCTTGGCAATACAGATGTTGATCGTATAGCGGATTTTGGTGAAACAGAATACGGGAATGCTGCGAAACCTAATATCAATGAGGGACCGCTCAAGATTGCTGAGTATTGGGAGTGGGATGAGAAAAGAGCGAATGCAATAATCTCAGATACGTATGCTCCAACGGCTTTCCTTGGCGAATTTGCGAAGGAAACGGAATTAAAAGCTGCACTTGATAATTATGACGAAAGCCTCAAACGTGCTTATTATGCTAAAAGCCAGGATCAAGTAACGAAAATATTGGAGTCAGCATCTGAACAATTAAAGGCTGCAGGCTTGGATGATTACTTAGCATTGCTTGAGAAAAAAGATAGCGATCCAAATACAAAAGTAGAACTATAACATTCATTAAAGCTGCTGGTGGTCTGTTTCATTCGTACATGAAATGTACTGCGATGAGACGGACCACTAACGCTAAGGACATGCTTCCGAGGCTGTTTTGCTTCGCAAATGTTGAAGGAGTGCAAATAACGTGGATAAACCATTTTATAAGATTTCTACAGGAGAAAAATTAATTCAGATTGCCATCTACGTATTGATCATTCTTTTATGTTTATCTATCATTCTTCCGTTTCTGAACATCTTTGCTTTGTCCTTTAATTCAGGCAAAGATGCGGAAAGAGGAGGCATCTATTTGTGGCCGAGATTATGGTCTATTGAAAACTATAAGGAAGTTTTCTCATCCTCCAATATTGTAAGTGCATTCGGCATTTCGTTGTTCCGAACGATTGTCGGGACATTAGCGAGCGTCTTTTTGACTGCTATGGCAGCTTACGCATTAAAGAGAAAAGCGATGCCAGGCGTTCGGTTTTTTACCATGCTTATTTTTTTCACCATGTTGTTTAGCGGTGGCATCATTCCATATTATTTGTTGTTGAAAGACTTGCATTTGACGAATACAATCTGGGTTTATATCATTCCGGGCTTGTATAGTGCATGGAATTTAATAATTATGCGGACTTTCTTCCAAGAGATCAGTCCGAGCCTCGAAGAATCTGCAAGAATTGATGGATATAATGATTTTTCAATTTTCATGAAGGTGATCATGCCGCTCAGCAGGCCGGTTGTTGCTGTCATCGCGTTATTTAACGCAGTGGGGCATTGGAATGATTGGTTTACAGGTGCCTTCTATGTTCGAGAGAGCAATCTGCGGCCTCTATCGACATTGCTGCAGGAAATGCTGACCCGGGCAGATGCGCTTCGAAATACGCTCGAGCAAGCGGCTGGTTCGACGCAATATGAAATGCTGGACAAAATTCAGGTGACAGGAAACTCGCTGAAAATGGCGACGATTATTATCGTCATCACACCGATTATTATGATTTATCCATTTATTCAGAAGTATTTTGCCAAAGGCGTTATGATCGGTTCGGTCAAAGAATAAGGCAGGAACGGAGGAACATATTGAATGACACAAGTAATCATTTCAAATCCTTATGATAAACAAGAGGGCATGTGGCTGAAAGGGAGCTTCCATAACCATACGACAAATAGTGCTTGCGGCTCTCAAACGCTTGAGACGGTTTACCGGATGTATGGGCAATACGATTTCCTCGGCATTTCCGACCACGATTTCATTACCGTTCATGAAGGAAAACGTTCAATTACGACCGTATTTGAAGCGATGGAGGTTAGCAGTCCGCAAAGGCATATGCTTCTCATTAACCCTCCGCGCTCGATGATGGACAGCTATTCCAACGAGTTTTCGGTAGAACGGTATCAGCAGTATTCTGACCTTTGCACGAAGCAAGGAGGAATGAGCGTACTCGTTCATCCGAATCGTTATTATTCGCAGTATTGGCCGATTGAAGATATGCTCGCGATGCCTTACTACACCGGAATCGAGATCGTAAATGGCGAAGGAAATCCAGCGTTCGACATTGCGTTTGACAAATGGGATGCGCTGCTCTCAGCTGGGCGGAAAGTATGGGGGTTTGGCGGAGATGATTTTCATGTGTATGGTCAAGAGAAACGAACTTGGAATATGGTGCTCGCAGAGCAAAACACCAATGAGAGTATTACTGCAGCGATGAAATCCGGAAGCTTCTATGTTTCCACAGGCTATGGGTTTGAATCTATCCATACAACGGATGGGACGATCGAGTTTAAGCTGCTTGCGAGTGAAGGATTGGACCGGATGTACAAATATGCAACTTTGTTCGGCAAAGACGGAAATGTACTATACGAGACTTCCGGTCGTTTCAATAGCGTTAGTTACAAGTGTCGTGGTGACGAAGGTTACGTAAGGGCGGCAGTTTATTTGGAAGGCGGTTTTGGCGCATTCTCTCAACCCTTGTTTGTTAAATAGGGTGTACTCTCATACATGATAACAGTAGTCTGACGATAACAGCAGGGTAGTACATGAACAGGAAGAATGTGAATTTGAATGAGTAAACAGGTTGATCCGCGCCAACAGAGCATCATCTCGATAACATGGCCTATCTTTATTGAAGCTTTATTTGGGATGCTGATTGGAACGGTCGATACGATGATGCTAAGCAGCTACTCTGATGGAGCAGTGGCAGCGGTTGGGATAGCTAACCAGATTTTAGTTGTAGTGGGCTTGATGTTTGGCTTTGTTACGGTGGGTACAAGTGTCATTCTCAATCAATGGCTCGGCGCAGGCAACTTGCATGGCGCCGATCGAATCGGGAGAACGGCGCTTACTTTGAATGTTATGCTTGGTTTAATAGCTAGCGTAGGATTGATTGTCTATGCCGACGTGTTTTTAGCGCTTTTTAAAGTGCCCCAGGATGTGATGGCAGAAGGAGTCAGCTATTTATCGATTGTCGGCAGCTCCGTCTTCATCACAGCAATCAGCATGACGTTAGGTACTATTTTACGATGCCGCGGTATTGTGAAAGAAATGATGTTCATCGCATTGGGGATAAATGTACTGCATATTACTTTAAATTATCTGGTGCTGATGGAGCCCTTCGGCTTACCTAATTTAGGTGTAGAAGGAGTAGCAGCATCTACATGGATAACCCGTGCCATAGGGATGATCGCTTATTTGATATTATGTATTCGAAGCTTGGAGTATAAGGTTGGCTTGATTAGTCCATTTAAGATTCAAAGAAAAAATATTGGCCTTATATTTAAACTAGGTATTCCTTCGGCAGGTGAGCATGTTTCTTATAATCTTTCACAGGTTGTAATCACATATCTAATCACGCTGATCGGTACGGCAGCGTTAACGACAAAAATTTATTCGCAGAGCATAACTTCTTTTGTTTTTGTTTTTTCAATGGCAATAGGTCAAGGAACGCAAATTATTGTTGGACATCTGATTGGAGCCCATCAGAAGGATGATGCTTATCGATCCAGTATTCAAAGTTTGAAGCTGGCGTTTGTCATTTCGCTTGCGCTTGGTATTTTCATCTATAGCTTCTCAGGTCTATTGCTCAGCCTCTTTACTAATGATGCAGAAATTATATTGTTAGGCAAGCAGCTCATGTTGTTATCGATTATGCTGGAGCCGGCTCGGGCTTGCAACATGGTGCTTATCAGTTGTCTAAATGCGGCTGGAGATGTGAAATTTCCAGTTGCTGCCGGGTTAGTATCCATGTGGGGGATTAGTGTACCGCTTGCATACGTGTTCGGGATTGTGTTCGACATGGGGTTGGTAGGAATATGGTTGGCCTTTTCAATCGATGAATGGATAAGAGCTTTACTGATGCTCTACAGATGGAGGAGACGTTCTTGGCAAAAGGTCGATATTTTGGCGAAACTTGCTTAACTAGAAAGAGTAACTGTATGAAAATACGGATACTCTTTTTTTGTGTTTAAACCGTTATATTTTGAAATTGTGATTGCAAATTCATCTATTTTAATGACAAAAAAATCAGCACCTTTGACAAAAATCATGTAGTGAACAGCTAAATAAATATTAATAATGAAGAAAAATGAAAGTATTCTAATAAACCAATTGCAGGATTATGGTAAAAACAATCGAATTTAACGATACTATAAGGTTTATTCACATGCCGAGTTCTGTATATCGGAAACGGGGGAACCACCCAGGGTGAATTGCTTAATGTATTTATTTAAGCATAGGGATCTTCAACCGAACCCATAAGCTAACCTCGTAGGCACCGAAGGGAGAAGTTGTTTTGAAGAAGGGTTTTATTTTATTGTTATCCTGCTTGCTGCTGCTTACTGGAGGAGGAAGCGTGCTTGCAGATAAGTCGGACAAGTCAGTGCTTACGAATTCCATAAGCGAGGTTGTTGGAACTCCTTATAAATGGGGAGGCACAACGAGCAAAGGGTTTGACTGCTCGGGTTTTATTCTACATATTTTTAATCAATTTGATGTTAAGCTGCCTAGAACATCTCAATCGCAATCAGACACAGGCACAGAGGTCAATAAAGATGAACTACGCGTGGGTGATCTAGTGTTCTTCAACACAAGCGGCAAAGGCGTTTCTCATGCGGGCATTTATATTGGGGATGGTAAATTTGCTCATTCTTCTACAAGCAAAGGGGTTACGATTACAAATCTTAACGATTCTTATTACGCAAAGCGTTATGTAACAGCAAGGCGTGTCGTAACGGAAGATACATTTGCTGCGATGATGGAGTCTAAATAAAGCGTAATGATTTTACAAACCACCTTACGAGGTGGTTTTTTTTATGTAACCATTTATTAAGTATTTGTTAAAGGGTTGTAAGTCAATAATTCGCAAGCTTACAATGTAAGTATCATGAGTAATGGAATGAGGCTATAGGATTGAAAAGAGGAACAATCGCATCTTTGGTAGAGGTACTGGCTGTATCTACTAAACTAGGACTTACCTCATTTGGAGGTCCGATAGCCCATCTGGGTTATTTTCACAATGAGTATATTCGTCGCCGTAAATGGATGGATGAAAGAAGTTATGCAGACCTCGTTGCTTTATGTCAGTTTCTACCCGGGCCAGCCAGCAGTCAAGTTGGGATCGGTATAGGGATAGTTAGGGCTGGGTTATTGGGCGGACTAGTGGCTTGGTTAGGGTTCACACTGCCATCGATCATTGCATTAGTGGCCTTTGCTTTTCTGCTGCAAGGATTTGATCTTGGAAACACAGGTTGGATTCATGGATTGAAAATTGTAGCGGTGGCCATCGTTGCTCATGCCATTCTAGGGATGGGGCAGAAACTAACACCGGATCGAAATAGAGCTACGATAGCAGTCATCGCTGCTGCGGTAACGTTATATTGGCAAGCGGCCTATAGTCAAGTGATCATTATTGCTGCAGCTGGACTGATCGGGGTATGGTTATATCGTATGAAAACAGTCGAGGGAACTCCTGATCTGAACATTCGAATTAGCCGTTCCCTTGCGATCTCCTGCCTCGTTATATTTCTCACGCTTCTAATTGTTTTGCCATTTCTAAGGCAATGGGGAAATATGGAATGGATTGCGATGTTCGATAGCTATTATCGTGCAGGCTCACTGGTGTTTGGAGGCGGACATGTTGTGCTGCCGCTACTTGAGAATGAAGTTGTCTTTACCGGATGGGTTAATGAATCGGATTTTTTAGCAGGTTATAGCGCTGCGCAGGCTGTTCCTGGACCACTTTTTACATTCGCTAGTTATCTTGGTACTCTCTCTGGTGGATTAACTGGAGCCATTGTTGCAACTACTGCAATTTTTTTACCGGCATTTCTTCTCGTTGCTGGAACATTGCCGTTTTGGAATATGTTGCGAAATAACTCAAAAATCCAAGGTGCATTAGTTGGCGTTAACGCCGCTGTAGTTGGCATATTGCTGGCTGCACTGTATGATCCGCTTTGGACTAGCGCGATAGTAGAGTCAGGTGATTTTATGCTGGCTGCCGTATTGTTTATTATGCTTGTTTTTTGGAAGCTTCCACCTTGGATGATTGTTGTGGCCGGTGCATTAGGCGGAATGGTCCTTGAACTTATTTAATAATTAATCAATTGATAAAAACCTCTAATCCGCGATAACGGATTAGAGATTTTTTTATATGAATTGAATCTGCCTACATGACGGATTTTGCAGCAATGCTCAATTGCTCTTTAATGAGGTCAGCGGTGAGTTGTCCGGATAAAGTGACCATCGGGACGCCGCCACCGGGGTGCGTTGATCCGCCAACGAAATATAGATTATCGAGCAGCTTGCTTTTGCTTGGGATTTTGAAGCCTCCGTTAAGCTTGCGGTCCGTTACGATGCCGTAGATGGAACCGCCATTAGAACCATAAAGCTGCTGAATATCATCTGGAGTGAACGTATATTCAAACTCAATGTGCTGTCTCAGCTCCGTTAATCCCATACGTTCGAGCTTATTCAGAACTAGGTCTCTGTAAGCCGCCATCTGTGACTCGAAGCTTTCTCCAGGTTTGAGCGGCGGCACATGAGTAAGCACAAATAGATTTTCTTTGCCCTGCGGCGCCTGTCCAGGATCGGTTTTGCTTGAAACCCCGATGTACACTGTTGGATCATCTGTAGGTTTGCCTTCGACAAATATATCGTTGAACTCTTTATCTGGATCTTCAGAGAAGAAGAAATTATGGTGCAGAAGCTGTTCATACACTTTATCCACGCCAAGAAGCAGCACAAGTCCTGACACAGTAGGCTCGTATTTAGCTAAATCCTTTACGCGGTCGGCCGATTTCGGATGATGCTGCAGCAGTGTCTGATGCGCTGGAATTGCCTCAAGATTAGACACAATCAGATCAGCTTCTATTACGCTGCCATCTTCTAAAGTTACCCCTGTTGCGGTTTGGCCGACTGTATTCATTTGAGCAACTGGAGCTGAAGTGCGAACCTCCACACCGAGCTCATCAAGCAGCTTAAGCATACCCTCTGCAATTCGGTACATACCGCCTTCTACATAATAGATGCCAAGCCCCATTTGTACATAGATTAATTGTGACAGCACAGCGGGAGCGGCATAAGGCGAGGAACCGATATACATGATGAAAAAATCGAACAATTGACGCAAATGCTTGTCCTTCAGAAAGCGGTTTGTCGTCTGATGCATCGTCTTCATCGGGTCCATCGCTAACAGTTCCTTCATACTGTGGTGACGCCGCAGGTCGCTCAGGCCACTAAGGCTCTTGTTATAAAAGCTTTTTGTGTTGAGCTGATACATTTGCTGACAATAATCCAAATAAGAGAGGAATTGCTGTGCATCAACCGGTGAGATTTGTTCGAATTGCTTGATTAGGTCAGGGAAGTCACCTGTTATATCAAGTGTTACCCCATCTTCGAAAAAAGTTCTCCACTGAGGTTCCACACGAACCAGCTTCATATAATCCTCTAGATTGCGGCCAGCACTTTCAAACAGCTGCTCCAGCACCCAAGGCATCGTCAGAATAGAAGGACCTGTATCGAAAGTGTAGCCTTGCCCTGATCTTACGTTTAATTTGCCGCCAACGCGTTCATTTTTTTCTAATATGGTCACTTGATGCCCATCTACAGAGAGGCGAATAGCAGCTGATAGTCCGCCGAGACCGCCTCCGACGACAATAATCTTTTTGCTCATAGGAGCACTTCCTCTCATCATTGGTCATTTAGCCGAAACGATGCAGATGACAAACTATATACACAATCGTATAATCGTTGTAGAACTAACGTAAAAGGTTAATGCGATAAGCAGAATGCGTGATATGCATTTAACCAACACTTTTCCATTTTAAGTATTAACAAATTTTACCTATAACATGCAGTTTTTGCAGGATCAAATCTTCGGATAGCTCCTGCTATTTCGTCGTTAAACGACGAGAATGAGGCTATAAAAAGAGCGAATAATGGCTGCATAGTTTGAATGCCATCATTTTCACCAAAGATAGGGCTGTGGTTGTAAGTTTGTATAACCATTATTAACTGCCAAATGGAATGACCTAATCAGCCTGGTGAAAGGTGGTACACAACTTTGGGGAAAATGAGCTGTTTGTATAAGAAAACATGGATTAACGAGTCATATAAGGAGTTTTGGTACCTTTCATACAGAGGATTAGATCTATGATTGGGAATGTTGTGCTGTTGCTTGGCGGACTTATTTGTGGTGCTTGGCTGCTGAACAAAATCCGACCATTAGAAGAGGATTCGGTTCCTTTCACAAAGAACGATAGAAAGAGTCTCCCAAGCATTTCAGTTATCATTCCAGCTAGAAATGAAGAGAGAAACCTGACACAGTTATTGCCATCAATAAAGGAGCAGCAACTCGCTCCATTTGAAGTGATTGTAGTAGATGACGGATCAACTGATCGTACAGCAGCCATCGCTGAATCATTTGGTGCAATCGTTGTAAACCCGGGCGAGCTGCCGGATGGTTGGCTTGGTAAAAGCTGGGCGTGCTGGAATGGCGCGCAGGCAGCAAGCGGTCATTTACTTATTTTCCTTGATGCAGATACTTGTTTAGAGGATGCTGGGTTGGCGGTGCTGGCTGAGGCCCATTCAAAGCAGAACGGGCTGCTTTCGATCCAGCCTTACCACAAGATGAAGCGGCCCTATGAATGGTTGTCAGCTTTCTTCAACATCATCGTCTTAGCAGCGGTTGGAGCACCTCAAACTGCTGCGGCAACAAAGAAGAAGGCTGTAGGCGCTTTCGGTCCTTGTATAGTCTGTACCCGAGAATCATATTTTCAAACAGGTGGGCACGAGGCTGTTCGTGAGCGTATTCTCGAAAATTACAGCTTAGGCCTTCTATTTGCTGAGCAGCAAACGGTTCGAAATTGTAGCGGAAAAAGCGTTATTGCTTTCCGAATGTACCCGGAAGGCATTCGGCAATTGTGTGCAGGCTGGAGTAAAAGCTTCGCATCAGGTGCATCTTCTACGACACCGCTGCGTTTACTAGCTATAATCTGGTGGCTAACTGGTTCGATTACGGTTGTTACACAATGGTTGAATCCTCAAATTTGGCGATCAAGCGACCATATAACGATAGGAATAATCAGCTACCTCGCTTATGTTTTGTTAATAAATATACAGTTAAGCCGAGCTGGAAATTTTGGTTTCCAGACCGCTTTCCTGTTTCCTATACCGCTTCTCTTTTTTATGGGAATCTTCGCTAGTTCAACGCTGCAAACCTTTTTTCGCCGCAAGGTCACATGGAAAGGTCGCTCGATTTCAACTATGAAGGGAAGCGGGCGAAAGTGAGAATTTTTGAATTTTCACCGTTTTGGACATTGGTTGTAAATATTTTTGCATGGCTCCTTGTGCATATGGGTGTGTCCTATTTGTTTTTGAAAATGCCTGATGCTTGGTTCAGTCGCACTGCTGATCGCATGAAGCCTCAGACAAAGAGGCGCAGAGAAGAATTGGTTTATGAACGATTGATATTCATTCGTGTTTGGAAAGACAAACTGCCAGACGGAGGAAGCTTGTTTCAAGGAGGCTTTGCCAAGAAAAAATTAGCTGTCCTTGAGAAAGCTTACTTGCAGACCTTTATACTTGAAACGCGGCGCGGAGAGTGGACTCACATCATATCGATGCTGCCTGCGCCACTATTTTTCCTATGGAACGAAAGCATATATGGCTGGATCATGATCGTTTATGCCATTGTCGCCAATGTCCCATTTATCATTGTACAGCGCTATAATCGTTTTCGGCTGCAGCGCATTTTTTGGAAACTGAAGGAAAAGAGTGAAATGTAATGATGTACACAATCAGACAAGCTTCAACACTGCTAGGTATTCCTGCAGTTACGATTCGTGCTTGGGAAACAAGATATGAAGCGATTAAGCCCATTCGGACAGAAACAGGCTATCGCCTCTTTGATGATAAAAATATGGAGGATTTACGCTTCCTCAAAAACCAGACGGATGAGAAAGGTGTAACGATTTCGCAAGCTGTTAGACTGCTAAAGGAACAGCAGCTTTTGCGCGAGTGTATGTTGGAAGCGAAAACAGAGACCCATGCTATAGTTGGGGCTGAAGAGGCTCATCAAGAGATGGTGGAGCGCTTATATAACACGCTTTGCAACTTTCGTACGGAACAAGCAAAAACGATGGTTGATTTAGGGTTTTCCATGTATGGCTATGACATTATGATCTATCAAATCTTATTTTTAGTAATGATTAAAGTCGGCACGGAGTGGGAAGAAGGCAGAGCTTCTGTCGCGCAGGAGCATTTTATTACACAGTTCGTGATTCAGCGTTGTCTTAGTTTCTTTCAACTTTTTCCGATTGATAATCGATTGCCCCGCATGCTTGCTTTATGTCCATCTGGTGAACATCACCAAGCAGGACTACTTTTATTTTCTTTATTTTTGCGTAAAAAAGGGGCTGACGTGCTGTATCTTGGACCAGATACTCCGGAGGATGGCATTACAGAGTTGATTAAGTCGCAGCAAATTCGAGTCCTATGTATATCGTTAACTGACGCAAACTTGATGGAACCCACTTTTGCTTTTATAAACCGTTTATTGGCTCATCATGCTGATCTGGAGATAGTTTTAGGCGGACAAGGTTTCCAAGGCGTACCAGAACCTTATTCAGATTGGGTGCTGCCGAATGGCAATCAAGAAGAATGGGAAAGATGGTTTAAAGATAAGGTTTTAGGGTTAAGTTTCCAATTCTAATAAATAAATTAACTTTACAGACTATTATCGAGTATGTATTATGTTTGTATAATGTTTGTATAGTTAATTCGTTTTATTGGAAAGGAGAATTTGTATGGACAAGGGAATCGTGGCCGTTATTGGAGCAGGCCCTGGCGGTTTAGCAGCTGCCATGGAGCTGGCTGGCCGAGGTTACCGAGTTACCGTCTATGAGAAGCAGCCCTATATAGGTGGGAGGACCTCCAGGCTTCAGCTGGGGGAGTATTTTTTTGATCGAGGACCTACGTTTTTCATGATGCCGCACCTGCTTGAAGAAATGTTTCAATCTGTAAATCGCTCCTTGTACGACTATGTTGAGCTCATTGCGCTTGATCCGCTATATAGGCTGCAATTCGGCGATGTTGCATTCTCACCGACACGGGACGAGAAGCAGATGGTTGAGAGGATCGAGGCGCTATTTCCCGGCAACGGTAAAGGTTATCTTCAGTTTATGAAAGAGGAGGGGGAGAAATATAACAAGGTTTCCCCGCTGCTGCAGCGGCCTTTCAGCAAGCTAAGCGACTATATTTCTCGGGATGTGTTTCAAGCGCTGCCGCGGCTGAATGCGGTAGGAAGTGTGTATGACAGACTTTCACGTTATTTTACAGATGAAAGGCTGAAATATGCTTTTACTTTCCAAGCAAAATATTTAGGCATGTCGCCATGGGAATGCCCGGGTACATTTACAATTCTCGCATATTTGGAACATAAATTTGGCCTTTTTCATCCCGTTGGAGGCGTTAACCGCGTCTGCGAGGCAATGGCTGAAGTGATTCGCGAGTACGATGGCGAGATTGTTACCTCCTGCGGTGTGCAAAGAGTGCTGAGCCGCAGCGGAAAAGCAGTGGGTCTGCTTTTGGAAAATGGTGAAAAAATAGAAGCGGATCATATCATCATCAATGCTGATTTTGCAACCGCTATGAACCACTTGTTTGAACCGGGTGAGCTTAAGAAATACAGTCCGGCAAAGCTTGCCAAGAAGAAATATTCTTGCTCTACTTATATGCTCTACCTCGGAGTAAATCGTGAAATACATATGCCGCACCATAACATTTTATTTGCCAACAACTATCGCCAAAACGTACATGAAATCATGACAAAAAAGATGCTGTCTTCAGACGCATCTATTTATATACATAATCCAGGGCTTAACGATCCAACGCTGGCGCCTATTGGGAAAACCGCTTTATACGCGCTTATGCCGGTACCGAATCTGACTGCGAATATCAGTTGGGAGGAACAGCGGAAACTCGTTAGAGAAAAGATGATCGAGCGTATGGAGCAGGAGCCAGAGCTTGCAGGCTTCTCGGCTGACATCGAGGAGGAAGCCATCATTACACCATTAGATTGGCGCAATGATCATCATGTCTATGAAGGAGCAACGTTTAATCTTGCACATTCACTGGATCAAATGATGAAGCTTCGTCCACATAACCGCTTCGAAGAGCTCGCTAATTGTTGGCTTGTAGGGGGAGGAACTCACCCTGGCAGCGGCTTGCCGACGATCTTCGAATCAGCGCGCATTAGTACCCGTCTACTTATGGCGCAGGATGATAGTGAACGTATAAGGGTTGGCGGAGCTACAGCAGCCATCCACTCACAGAAGGAGGCCTTTAGGTGGGAGTAGCTTTTGTCGGTGGTGGAATAGGCAGTTTAACAGCAGCTCTGCTGCTTAGCAAGCAAGGCAAGCAGGTTACTATTTATGAAAGAGGCCCCCGGCTTGGCGGTAGATTAGCTTTTCAGGAAGGCGGAGGCTATCGGATCGATCAAGGCCCTACAATTGTGCTGTTGCCTGAAATGCTGCTTAGTATTTTGGAGGAAGCTGGAATCGAGCGATCACGCATACCTCTGCTCGAATGCGATCCGCTTTACCGTATTCATTATGCAGACGGCACCGTATTTCACAAATGGCGGAATCAGCAGCGCCAGATCGAAGAGCTTGAGCGAATGTTTCCAGAGGAAGTCGATGGCTTTCGGCGTTATATGGCGGACATGGAAGTGGCTTTTAAACAAGGAAAGGAAGCTTTTCTGGAACGTCCATTTTTGCGAAAACGAGAGTTCTATACTTTTCGAAACCTAACGTTATTAACGAAGCTTAAAGCCTACAAAAGCGTGCGTTCCTTTGCAGGACGATATTTCCGAAGTGAGAAGCTGCTTGATGCGTTCTCTCTACAAACCTTATACATAGGTGGCGCTCCTTTTCAATCTCCGGGATTGTATACGTTATTGCCCTTCGCTGAACATGCTTATGGTATTTGGTATGTAAAAGGAGGTTATGCCGGAATCGTATCCATTTTGGAAGAGGAGCTGCGGAGTAGAGGGGTTCAAATCAAGACAGAAACTCAGATTGAGCAATTGGTACTTGAGAATGGACGCTGCATTGGCGTGATAGACGAAGGCGGCAGGGAAATGCTGCATGATACGATTGTATATAACGGTGATTTTCCTCATCTAGCCTCATTGATGCCAAAGAACACTGTTCCAATGAAAGCCTATAAGCCGTCTTCAGGAACAATCTTGATCTATTTAGGCTTAAACAAACAGTGGGAGCAAGCTTCTGTTCACCAGTTTTTTTTGCCTGACAATTTACAGAGCGGATTAAAACAAATTTTTCAAAACAATCAGCTTCCGCAAGATCCATCCTTTTACATATTTTATCCATCAGCTATGGATATGGAAGCAGCACCTCCGGGTGAGAGCGTCATGTATATGCTAATTCCCGCTCCGCCGCACGGTTCTGTAGCGTGGGAGGATGAAGTGCCTGCGTTAGTCGAGCGTGTAATTGATGAGGCTGAGAAGAGGGGCTTTCCCGGCTTGAGAGCTGCGATTCAATGGAAGGAAGTAAGGACGCCGCAGGACGCGGAGTCGGATGGTCTCTATCATGGGGGCAGCTTCGGCATCGCGCCAACATTTGGACAGTCGGCAGTGTTCCGTCCACAAATCGTGCCATATCCGATAAAAGGTTTGTATGCTGTAGGGGCATCAGTGCATCCTGGCGGTGGAATCCCGATTGTTATGCAAGGTGCCAGATTGCTAGCCAACTATTTGTTAAAGGAGTGACCTCATGGAACCCACTGTCTGTTTGGCGCAATGTGAAGCGATGATTCAGAAAGGATCATCATCGTTCTATAAAGCTTTTCGTTATTTGCCTAGCCCAAGGCGCGAAGCCGTTTACGTTATTTATGCTTTCTGCCGCATGATAGACGATGCAGTAGATGAGCCGCAACGTTCTCCCTATTCCATTGATGAGCTTGAACAACATTTTAACCGGTTGGATCAGGCAGCGAATCATTTCATATGGCCTTCTTTACGGTGGCTGTTTGATACTTTTCCACTCAGCAAAAAACCGTTTTTCAGACAAATGGAGGGACAGCGCCGGGATTTATCTTTCACCCACTATGAGACGATGGAGCAGTTGGAGGACTATTGCTACTTGGTTGCCGGAACAGTTGGTGAGATGCTATTGCCAGTCTTGCATGATCAGCCAGATATTCAAGTAATAGAAGCGGGAATATGGCTTGGCAAAGCCATGCAAATTGTAAACATTGTTCGCGACGTTGGCGAAGATCAGAGCAGAGGGCGTCGTTACCTGCCGCTTGAGCTGCTCGCTCGTCATCGCTATACCGATAGCGACTTCGAAATGGGCGTTGTCGACGAACGATTTCAACATCTTGTGCAAGAGCTGGATACACTTTCACGCAGTTGGTTCGCACGAGGCTTGCGCGGGCTTGAAACGTATCCTGCCAGCAGCGCTTTTTCAGTTGAGCTGGCCGCAAGCTTCTATGCAGCGATTTTGGATGAAGTAAAGGCTGCCAACTACGAAGTCTATAAGAAGCGAGCTATCGTCAGCTCATTAAATAAATTAAAGCTTTATACGAATATAAAAATGAAATATACACTCTTATCAGAGGCTAATGACAGCAATGCGGTATCGCTATGATCCGCTACCTATTTATTTTTTGGTATTGCATCGGGTTAATCCTCATGCTGACCATTGGCGTTCCAACGTGGCTTTCCTTTTCCAATGGTTTGTTTCTCGTGTTTTTTGCCCTGTATGCCATTCATATTGAAGGCATGATGGGCGAGGAGCGCCGTCGCAGCTGGAGTAGAATAATGCTCGTTGGGGTACTTACGTTTGCTGTAGAATGGCTTGGTGTGACGATGGGATGGCCGTTTGGAGACTACAAATACACATCTTTACTTGGCATCTCGCTTGGCGGAGTACCCCTCGCCATATTTTGTGCGTGGATCGGTGTCATTGTCACTGTGATGCGAATGACTGCCTTCTCGAATCGATGGACGCGTGCGCTTCATACCGGCTTATGGACGGTTGTTTTTGACCTCGTACTCGATCCAGTGGCTTTCGCTAGGCAGTTCTGGATTTGGCATGAGCCTGGTGATTTCTACGGGATACCGGCAGCAAACTTCATCAGTTGGTTCGTTATATCAGCAGCTATATCTTTTCTGTTCCCTTTAAGAGAAGTATCGGCGAACGTTCGAATCGAGGCTGTAAGACTCACGCAAATGATGCTGTTTATGTTTGGTCTCTTAGGGGCCAAAGAAGGTTTAATGATGCCGTTCATCATCGCATTGGCAGCTATCGTTGTGGCGGAAGGAGCGGGAAGGATTGATCGCAGCAGGCTCAAGCAAGTGGTTTAAACGAATATTCGCGCAATACAATGAAAACTATTTGTTAAGACGACATTTTCACTCGTTTCAGCTGAGCGGTGAGATCGATCCAGCTCCGCAAGGCCATCCTGTGCTCTATCTTATGAATCATAGCTCTTGGTGGGATGGAATGGTTGTATATCATGCGATCGCAAACGCTTCAGCGCGTGAACACTATATGATGATGGATGAAGAGCAAATGAAGCGGTATCGATTTTTTCGCAAAATAGGAGCTTTCTCGATTGATAAGAAGTCAAGCCGAGCTATCGTTGCTTCCCTTCGATATAGTGAGAGTTTATTAAATCAAGGTTATGGAGTTTGGTTGTTTCCACAAGGAGATATCGAGCATCTGGAGCGTAGACCTTTAATATTTCAAACCGGCGCGGGCTATTTATTGGAGCGCTGTCCGGGAACGATTGTTCAGCCCGTAACCGCATATTATTCGCTAGGACTTCATCAAAAGGCAGAAGTCAGTCTTCAATTCGGTAAACCTATCCACAGAGCATGGCAGCAGCTGGGACGTAAAACCATTACGACAATGCTTGAATCGGCTTTGGAGGATCAACTGAATGAACACCGCCTTGCAGTAATAGCAGCAGCTCGCGGGGAGCTAGCCGAGTATCGATCAATGCTGAAGGCGAAACGGTCAACGAACGAGGTTTTTGATGCTTGGATGAACGGGGTGACAAGGTGGAAATCTTTTTTTGGACGGTAGCTGCAGCCCTGATGCTGCAGCTATTATTTGTGTTATGGAACCTCTCGCAAATGCCTTCGTTGGGAGGCAGCGGTATAGGACGAGTTTGGCTGTCAGGAGGAGCTGAGTCCATTCAAGCTGATGCTCCACATGCTCATGGAATTACACCTAGACCACGGCTGTCTGTTCTTATCCCGGCGCGTAATGAAGCGGATAACATTGCAGCATGTATACAATCGCTGCTGCTGGAGCCTTCCATATTTATTGAGGTGCTGGTGCTGGATGATCGTTCTACAGACGGAACAGCAGAAGCTGCGCGGCTCGCTGCAGCAGGCGACAGCCGTGTTCGCGTTTTGCCCGGTGATGTGCTGCCGTTCGGCTGGCTGGGCAAGTCGCATGCATGTCATCAGCTCGCCGAAGCGGCGCACGGCGAATGGTGGTTATTCCTCGACGCGGATGCGCGGCTTGAGCCGGGTGCGCTCGCGGATGCGCTTGACACCGCGTTAGCGCAAGGTCAAGGGCTAGTGACCGGTTTCCCTAAGCAGGAAACTGGGACATGGCTGGAGAAGCTCATCGTCCCGATGATGAGCTTCTCGATTGCGTGCCATCTGCCGATACGACTCGTTCGGCGATCGCCAGATCCAAAATTCGTCGCCGCACACGGTGCTTTTATGATGATTTCAGCAGAAAGCTACTGGGCGACAGGCGGCCATGCTGGCTTCAAAGGTCATCTCGTCGATGATATGCAGCTGGCTGGTGCTGTCAAAAAAGCCGGGCTCCCCGTCACTTTAGCCTACGTTTGTCCCCAAATTTCCATGCGTATGTATCAGAACGCTGCAGGGGTTTGGAACGGTTATAAAAAAAATATATTTGCAGGTGTAGGTCGCAGCAGCTTATTGCTTGGAATTATGTTATTTATGTACACCTTGCTTTATATACTGCCTCCGATAATGATGATCATTAGTTTAGCTGGGCTTCTCATGCATGCATATCCGGAAGGATGGCTTACAACTGTTTTATTGCCAAGCTCGCTCTGCTATCTACTAGGCGTTTGTCTGAAGAGAATCATTGATAGGAAAAGTGGACAGCCCTGGTACTTATCCCTCTGTTTACCTGCAAGTATATTTCTGCTGTCAGCGATTGCGTTGGCCTCGTGGCGGGCGAGCTTAAATGGCACTGGTTATGAATGGAAGGGGAGGAGGTATTCGTGAAGCGAGTCATTGTCATTGGCGGAGGTTTAGGCGGATTATCTGCTGCGATTCGATTGGCATATGCGGGTTACCACGTCACTGTGCTTGAACAACAGGCAGCACTCGGCGGAAAGCTTCAGCGCATTGAGCTTGGCGGTTATCGCTTCGATCGTGGACCAAGCACGATTACGATGCCTCATGTATTTCAGCAGGTATTCGAGAGCGTTGGTCGAAGAATGGACGACTACGTTACTTTTTATCCGCTGAACCCAGGTACAAGAAATTATTTTGCAGACGGAACGACAGTTGATTTATGCTCTGATTTCGTTCTAATGGAAGCGCAAATTGCTGCATATAGTCCAGAGGATGCGAAGCAGTATCGCTCATTCATGAAAGAGGCTGCTGCGTTATATCAACAAGCTGATCAGCTATTCATGAATCGGCTGCTGCTGTCATGGAAGGATAAAGCAGACGTAAGGCTGCTTGCGGGTTTGCTGCGGATTCGTCCATGGCTGACATTGGAACGGCTGCTTCGCCGTTACTTTAGGCATCCGCATACACTTGCACTCTTTGGACGGTATGCGACATATGTTGGATCGGCGCCTCGGACGGCTCCGTCTATCTTTGCAATGCTTGCTCATTTGGAGCTGCAGTTAGGTATTTATGGAGTGAGAGGCGGCACCTACCAGATTGTGGAGGCATTCGGCCGTCTTGCAAAGGAGCTAGGTGTAGCGATTCATACGTCCGAGAGTGTTCAACAGATTACATCAGTAAACGGTCGCATCACAGGTGTTGTTACGAGCAAGGCGGACTATAAAGCTGATATCATCATCGCAAATGGTGATGTGCTGGCTATTTGCAAAAACCTGCTGGAAGAATCAAAGCGACCAAGCATGAGCAATGCCAAAATCTCATCGTATGAGCCATCGTTATCAGGTTTTGTTTCCCTCATTGGCAGTAAGAAGACCTACAGCCAGCTGCTGCATCATACTGTGTTTTTCCCAGAACACTATGGCAGTGAGTTTGACGACATCTTCCAGCAAAGAAGAGCACCTCAGAACCCTGCAATTTACATTTGCCATTCAGGTTACTCAGAGGATGGGATGGCCCCTGCTGGAGGCAGCAACCTGTTTATCCTGACTAACGCTCCGTACACTTCTCCGCTGTTGAACTGGGAGCAAGAAGCCGAATCGTATCAGAAAAGCATTTTAACGAAACTTGAAGCATATGGCTTGTCTGGTTTAATTGATGATTCAGAGTTTTCAGCAGTCTACACTCCTGACCAAATGCAAAAGCAGACATCGGCATACCGCGGAGCTATATATGGCATTTCCTCCAATACAGCGCGGCAAACCTTCGCAAGGCCCTCCAATCAAGCCGATCTAAAGGGTTTATGGTTTGTCGGAGGTACGACGCATCCAGGCGGAGGAACACCGATGGTAACCCTATCGGGGCAGCTCGTAGCAGAGGCGATACTTTCATCGTAAATACAGATCTTATTAAAAAAACGCGTCCAATTCCAGTAGGAAAAGGCGCGTTTTTTATTGAGATTATTCCCTTGGCGAAGTTTGGCCTTTAGCACCCCATACAAATAGGAACACTACTGCGATGACTATTATGAGAAGTGGGGCAATCATAATTAAAGTAAATTCCAATGTCGTACACCTGCTTTCGTAACGGTATTTATTTGCCTTTGACGTATTTTGTGTTAAATAAAAACAGACGCATCAGCAAGTATAATGAAGGGATCAAAAGCAGCAAGCCGAGTACAAATGCTATGATTAGCGCTATAGCCATCGAGTCATTGGTGAAATTATCGTGTATGGTCAAATAGGGATACAGAATGTAAGGCAGATGAGCTGAACCGTATCCATAAAACGCGAAAGCAAACTGCAAAATGACGAAGATAAACGATAATCCAAGTCGCTGGCGCTTCCATACCAAGTAAACGGCTAACAAAAAAAAGAGAAAAGATAAAGCGAACATCCATGATCTGTCCAGCATTTTCTCATAGTGCTCACGATTATGGTCATGGATGGCGAAGAAAACAAGTAGGCTGCTAAGTATTGTCGGCAAGCTCCATACGAGCGCGTATGTTCGAACGATCTTAAATGCAGGAGCATCACCCGCTTTATGGGCATAGAAGCTTAAGAACATAGCCGATATGTACAGCACGCTTACAAGGGCGAGCAGAACAACGGACCAGGAATAACTGCTTCTAAACAGTTCGTTAACGAGAAATACTACTTTTCCGTCATCTGTAACCTTGATGTATCCTCCTTCTGAGATCGTTAGTACTGTTGATAAGGCAGCTGGAATAAGCAAGCCGCTAGCCCCGTACATGAGTGTATAGATTTTCCGGCTTCGTGAGCCGTAATGATTAAAAGCATAATAAGCCCCGCGAATGGCTAGCAGCACGATGGCAATGCTTCCCGGTATAAGCAAGGCAGTACCATAATAATAGGCGGTATCCGGAAAAAATCCGATAAACCCGACAAAAAAGAAAACGAGAAAAACATTCGTGACCTCCCATACTGGGGACAAATACCGATCAATGATGGAATGGATCAGATGCCTCGTTCCAGTAATAGAGCTGTAATAGCTGAAAAAACCGGCGCCAAAATCAATAGAAGCGATAATGAGGTAGCCAAACAGAAAAGTCCAAAGCACGGTAATACCAATGACTTCATAACTCATAATGGATCATGAGCCTCCTTCTCGTAGGCAGCTATTTCATCTTCAGCGTGATTATTTCGGAACATTTTTATTAGAACTCTTACAGAAGAAATGCCAAGCACAAGATAAAGCAGAGCAAATAGCAAAAGCATCAAATCGACATGATCGGATGTCGTTGCACCTTCCGCAGTACGCATAATGCCTCTTAAGATCCACGGTTGCCGACCAACCTCTGAGAAAATCCAACCATGCTCAATGGTGAGTATCGCTACAGGGGCAGCAATAACAACGGCACAAAGAAGCCAGCGGCGGTATGTATTCCCTTTTTTTCGAACCATTTCAATAATAAATAGAAGGGAGACCAGCACCATAAAGGCTGCATAAGCCATCTTAATGTCAAAGAGGTAATGAATCCATAGAGGCGGATGCTCATCCTCAGGAAATTCATTTAATCCAGTGACCTCAGCAAACGGATTGCTGTGAGCGAGAATGCTTAGGCCAAACGGGATTTTAAGTCCGTATTTCACTTCATTGTCTTCGGTAAGGATACCCCCGAGTATAAGCGGCGCTTTGCCCATCGTTTCAAAATGCCATTCCGTTGCAGCCAGCTTCTCGGGTTGATATTTTGCAAGATATTTTCCCGACAAATCGCCGATAAGCGCTGTAGAAATCATAAAAACAAAGGCACAAACCATTGTGAGCTTTAAAGCTTTCTTATAGTAAATATGGTTTTTTCCTTTAAGCAGCGACCAAGCCGTAATGGCTGCGAGTATGAAAGCACAGGTTAAGTAAGCTGAAGAGAGCACATGTGCTACTTTAGTCGGCATGGCCGGGCTAAGCATTGCTGCGATAGGATTAACGTCCGCGATTTCACCATTAACTAAAGTAAATCCAACCGGATAATTCATAAATGCATTCACGATCGTAATGAAGAAAGCTGAAGCTGATGAACCAATAACGACGGGAATCAACAGCCAAAAATGCGTCATCCTGCTTTTAAAGCGATCCCAAGTGTAGAGGTAAATACCGAGAAAGATGGCTTCAAAAAAGAATGCAAAGGTTTCAAGGAAAAGAGGCAGGGAGATAGATTGTCCAGCAACTCTCATAAAGCTTGGCCATAGCAGACTTAGCTGCAGTCCAATTGCTGTTCCTGTCACGACGCCGACTGCAACGGTGATTACATAGCCGCGAGCCCAGCGCCTTGCAAGCAGCAGGTAATGAAAGTCATTCCGTTTAATGCCGATCCATTCGGCTAGTGCTATCATCAGCGGGATGCCGACACCTATCGTGGCATAGATGATGTGGAAGCCAAGGGTGAGAGAGGTTAGTATACGACTGAATACAACGGGATCATAGCCGTTAAGCAGCATGGGATTCACTCCTTAGATGATTGATTCTTTTGAACTAGCTCAAAAATTTACGGATGATCGACAACAGCATGAGCAGAGTCACAACCGCACATAACATAATTAATTTTTTTTCTTGTTGTTTTGAACGATTTTGTTTATTTTCTTTCATGGTTTCACTCGCCTTCAAACTATGTGATGTATTTCACAATAAACAAATGATTACAGCTTCCAATTGGGCTTAAATCAGTATGCCCTTTATGAAGTGAAAATAATATGACTCGATAGAGCTATATGGAGGTTGAAATGTAACGAACTGATGAACACTTCAAAAGTAAGTGAGGGTAAAATAATATAGGCCGTCCATTCGTCTGAATGACCTGCTAGGACAGCCTAATTTCAAGCTTTAGTTTTTTTGAAACTGTTTTCGAAACGCATGAACCCCTAATAAAATCAAAGGAAGAATGAGTCCGTATGTCGAGACATAAGGTATCCATGCTCCTTTGTTGAAATCACTTCCATGAAGGACGTTAGGATGTAAAATGAGGGAAAATACGACCATGATCATCCCTAAAGGTAACGTAAGTGAGCGGTAGTCTTTTAAATTCAAGGTTTGTGCAAGACCGATTACAGCAGCGTAAAAATACAGTGATGTTCTAAAAAAAATCGTGACAAACCATAAGCCAGCCATTATGGCTTCAATACGTATAAAATTTCCTGTGTTTATTTTTTTAGCTAGCGCAAAACTTGGATACATATGTCTTCCTGTTGTATCCGGACCGAGAACTAGAACAGCCAAAGCGATAATAATAATTAAAATAACTCCCCCTATAAATGTTCCTATCAAAAAAGCTTTTTGAGCTTTTTTAGGTTGATTCACTGAAACAGGGAAAATCATTAATAAAATAACAGGGGATAGAGAGAAAATACTTGTGAAGATTAAGGTAGAACGAATCATCGGTTTTATTCCATTATCAAATACGGGTTGAATGTTGTGATAGTCGATTTGCGGCGAAATGAAAATGACTAAAATGATAAATAATAAAACAAACCAAGGGAAAAAAAACTCCGCTGTCCGAGCAAGATTTTCAAGACCAAGTCGAACTCCCATGATGACTACGCAAGCAAAAAGAATATGAATAGCTTGGGCTGGTGTGTCGGCCATGATCTGTGTTGTTATAAAATCCGCCATATAATACAAAAGATCTGCTGCTGTGATGAATGCAAAAAAAACAAAAGTAATAGAAACGGCCTTGCCCAGCCAGCGTCCGAGAAGCTTCTCATTTTTTTCAACTAGGGTCTTTTCTGGATAAATATTGCCTACGGCATTGTACAATAATACGAGTAACATCCCTAATCCCACGCCGAGAGCAGCTGCGATCCAAGCGTCTTGTTTGACGATTTCAGCTAATGTTGATGGAATAATCAAGACAGCAGTACCAACGGAATACAATATGACTAACACAGTAAATTGACGCACATTTATTTTGATGTCTCTTACCATTTTTGGCCTCTTTCCAAGTTATCCGCGTTATATTATATAGTCCATAAAAACCATTCCCCATTAGCTTTGACTAAAGCATTGCAGCATCTTCTCATTGTTACCTTTTACTTTGTTAGATAAACATTCGTCCTAGTTACTCTCTTCATTCAATGAATGTATGAATCAACGAAGTTTGGTTAACAAATGTAAAAGATATTTTCACAAAACTCACCCTATTTCAGAGCAGAGAGGAACATAGACAAATGGGGTTTTTCAATAATCAATCAAAAAACAAGATGGAGCTTCCAGCAAGCAAGCGAGTAGATTCCAACAAAGCTGCCCAAGAAAAAAGGTTGAACTTAAGCCTTGATGATAATATCCAATATGTAAAAAATATGCTAGGTGATAGCAGCGATATTGTGATCAGAGAAATTCAGATTGGAGCAGGAGAGAAATTTAAAGCCGGGATATTTTATACAGATGGATTAACGGATCTGCAATCTGTGCAGAAATTCATCATCGAATCGCTTATGCCAAGCATCCCTAATGCGGAGCTTGACCCAAACGTATCTAGCCCAGATAAGATCTTTCAAGTTGTGAAGGATCAAATTCTAACGGTCGGAGCTATAAAGGATGTTACGGAATTTGGTTCTTTGGCAACCGCCTTGTTGTCTGGAGATGTCATTCTTTTATTGGACGGTTGCGCCCAAGGGTTCATCATCGGCATGAGAGGCTGGAAAGACCGTGCAGTCACGGAATCCACGACAGAGACCGTAATTCGGGGACCGAAAGAAGGCTTTACAGAATGTATTCGAACCAATACGGCGTTAATCCGCCGCAAAATAAAAGATCCTAATTTATGGCTCACAACAACGTCAATTGGGAGAGTGACAAAAACCGATGTATCGATCATGTATATCAAAGGAATTGCAAATGACAAGATAGTAGAAGAAGTGCATCGTCGTCTCGATCGGATCGATATTGATGGCATATTGGAGAGCGGCTACATTGAGGAATTAATTCAGGAAAAAACCTATACTCCTTTTCCTACGTTGTATCATTCGGAACGTCCGGATGTCATAGCAGCTGAGCTTTTGGAAGGGAAAGTAGCCATTTTGGTTGACGGAACGCCGATTGTATTGGTCGTCCCAGCATTATTTATCTCGTTTATACAGGCTGCTGAGGATTATTATACGCGCGCGGACATCAGCACACTTATTCGTATGCTTCGTTTTCTTAGTATTTTCATTTCTCTGTTAGGTCCGTCGCTTTACATTGCTGTTACTACATTCCACCAGGAAATGCTGCCTACGCAGCTGTTGATCGGTTTGGCTGCTCAACGAGAAGGGGTACCTTTTACAGCTTTCATCGAGGCCGTGATGATGGAGGTAACATTTGAAATTTTACGGGAAGCCGGCTTAAGAATGCCAAAGGCGATTGCACAGGCCGTCTCCATTGTAGGAACATTGGTTATTGGAACAGCGGCTGTTGAGGCGGGTATTATATCTGCTGCCATGGTAATCGTCGTTGCATTAACGGGGATTGCCAGCTTTGTGCTTCCGGCCTTCGACATGTCCATGACCTTTAGAATGCTTCGTTTTCCTTTGATGATACTTGCTGCTTCTTTTGGGTTGTTTGGGATAATCATAGGGATTTTTGCACTCGTACTTCACTTGTGCAGTTTGCGTTCATTCGGTGTTCCCTATTTGAGTCCGTTTGCACCATTTAATCTTGAGGAGCAAAAGGATACCATTTTCCGATTCCCCCGCTGGGCAATGCTAACGAGGCCTAGATTGATCAATAAAAACAACATCATTCGCGAACAAAGCAGTCATTCTGAACCGACGCGTGATAATGCAGGTGGATAAACGATGAAGCGTAAAAGATGTTTACTCTGTTTAATTGTCATCTCGCTTATATTCGTCACAGGTTGTTGGAAAGGCCGTGAGTTGAATGAGCTGGCAATCGCGGTAGCTTTGGGAATTGACAAGGTCGGAAATCAATATAAGGTTTCTGTTCAGGTCGTCGAGCCGACTGAAGTTGCAGGGAAGAAAGGCGGTGACAAGACACCCGTCACGACGTATCAAATCACGGCTAATACCATTTTCGAAGCGGTACGCAAAATGACCACTATAAACCCTCGTAAAATTTATCCTTCCCATTTGCGAATTGTGGTTCTTGGCGAATCCTTAGCTAAGGAAGGAATTGGTCAGGCGTTAGATCTCTTGTCAAGAGATGAAGAAATTCGTACTGATTTCTTTATCGTTGTATCAAAGCATACGACTGCCGAGAATACGCTAAAAGTATTAACAAAGCTGGAAACGATTCCTGCGGTCAGTCTGTTCTCTACCCTTCAGACTTCAGAGAAGCAATGGGCTCCAACAACAACGGTTACATTGGATCAGCTTATTACTACACTCGTTAGCGAAGGAAGAGACCCTGTATTAACAGGTCTTGTTATTTTGGGGGACGAGCAAATAGGGCAAGAAAAGAGAAATATGGAGAAGGTTCTGACCCCAACTACATTGCAATATTCGGGACTAGCGGTATTTAAGAAGGATAAGTTGGTTGGTTGGCTAAATGAAACTGAAAGCAAAGCATACAACTATATTAGCGATGAAATTAAAAGCACAGTGGGTTATGTTACTTGTCCACAAGGCGGCAAAATTACGTTCGAGGTCATTCGGTCTAAGACGAAGGTCAAGGGCAGCGTAAAGGATGGACAACCTCAGATCGATATCGAAATACGAATAGAAATTAATATTGGGGAAGTTCAATGCTCCATAGATTTGTTGGAGACGAAAAATATTGCTGAAGTAGAAAGGCTAGCAAACAGCAAAGTCGAAGGTTTCATTGACGCGACAGTAAAAAAAGTGCAGAAAAAATACAAAGTCGATATTTTTGGATTTGGGGATGTTATACATCGTTCGAATCCTAAAGAATGGAGAAAGCTCAAAAAAAATTGGGATCACACTTTTGAGACAATGCCAGTAAACGTGAAGGTAAATCATAAAATTCGACATTTAGGTACGGTGTCTAATTCCTTTCTGGAAGAGATGAAGAAAGAGGAGTGAAGATGCACATATGGTACCTATCATAGTGATCCTTGTAGCGGTCGCTTTAATTATCGCTATTGATGTTCCTGCGCTAATAAGAGGAAAATCAAAAAAAGAATTATGGATATTTTCCATTCTTCTACTGTTTGGAACCTTAATAGGTATTGCTGAAGCTTTACATATTGGACTCCCTAACCCTTTGGATGGGATTATCTACATATATAATCCTGTTACACACTTATTGGACACATTGTTAAAATAAAGCTGTCTAAAATATAGAATGTCATCTGATAGCCACGTCACAAAGACGTGGCTTTTTTGCTGTTTTAATTCTTAAAAATGAAATATTTTAGTTTAAACCACTAAACCTTCAGTATAAAAAGCTTTACCCTTTTATCGTTAAAATAGGTTCAACTTCTGCAACAATTTGTGCCATGCCGTGTTCTTCATGTGATTCGATGATGGCATTGATATCCTTGTAAGCGTACGGAGCCTCTTTCTTTAATTCTTCTTCCCATTTCTTGAGTATATCCTGTCTGGATTTAATATCGTTACGGTTCGGATCAATAGGTGTAACAATATTAAACTTGGAAATAAATTCGCGAAACAAAGCATCATCTACTTTTACTGAATCTCCTCTTGAAAGGCTTCGACCAGCACCATGACTAGCGCTGAATAAGCTCTCACGATTGCCAAGTCCTGCAAGAATGTAGCTTTTCGCTCCCATGGATCCAGGTATAAAGACCGGCTCACCCGTAAATTGAAAAGGGGTGTTGGCCATTTGTTCAGCTGACTTTGCTGTGCAAGAGCCTTTGCGATGGATAAAACCTTCGCTGCCCTCAATCGTTTCTTCCCATACGAAGTTGTGAGGGGCATCGTAGAGCAATTTATACTCAAAATCCTTTATGCTTTTGGACAATGACTTTTGAAGCATAAGCCCCAGAAATAAGCGATTCGCAAAAGCGAAGTTTGCTGCGTTATGAAGGAGGTTCCAATAACGATTCCATTGATATTCATATTGTTCGGAATGAGGCAGGACATAGATCCCATTGCTTGGATGCTTAAGAGAGGCAGGGTAAATTTCTTTCAGCATTTCTTTGATGTTTAGACCTGCGTGATGCCCTATAGATACAGAGCCTGTATGAATCATAACGACGATTTGGCCAGCTTTGATATTCCATTCCTTTGCCAAAGCATGATTGCGTATATTCACTACTTTCTGAATTTCTACAAAATGATTGCCGCCGCCGATCGATCCAATCTGACTATCATAGGACAGATCATCGCTGCCTAAATAACTATCCAGTCCATCTACTTTATCCGTAATAAATGAACCAAATCGATTTACCTTTAAAAGGTCGTCCTCTTGCTGCTTAGCATCATAAAATTCCCACAAACCATTGCACTTAATCGATTTCTGTGTCTCGAGAATACCCATTAATCCTTCTTTGAAAATAGCTTCACGCTGCACCCTTGTCATTGGTATATGACGTCCGCCTTCAAAGAAAATATGACGAATATCGGATTCGATTTGTTTAAGATTTGACCGGATATCATTTTCCTTCAGCGATGTCGTGTATAACCGCATGCCACAATTAATGTCATTGCCTACAGCTTGAGGGATGACAAATCCTTTGGTGAAGATGGTTGTACCAATCGGAATGCCGCTGCCTTTGTGGAAATCGGGAGTGATCGCTACCTCTTCTATTTTTGCATTTTCGTTCGTAAAATAACCGCTAGTGTGCTGTTTCAGGGTTTCTACAGATTCATTGACGGTGAGGAGTTGATCAAGTTCTGCTAAAGCATTTTTTTCAAGCTTAATTTTGTCGTTTATGAAAAAACGGACAGGGATATTATTGCTATTGTTAATTTTCAAATAGGACCATCCTTTTGATTTATAGGTAGATTATTGACATTAGTAATATTGAAGTATTCGATAAAGATGCATAACATCGGTAATCATCCTTTCCTAGCTAATGATTTCAATATATCATTTCAAAATTTGAAAAGCATTACCTAATTCGGGCTTTAGCGCAACAAATGGATAGAGAATTACGTTTTATCGATAAATGCTAAAAAAGGAGTGTTTGTTAAATGATGAGAAAATTAATAAAATTGACCATTGCGGGTGTAATGATGTTCTCCATAACAGCTGTCAGTTATGCTGCACCCAAAAAAAGTACACCCGTTATTTTGAAAATGAACGATTATTATGTGGCATATACCTATCCAAAGGAGCCTTATGTTGATAAACAGAATCGATTGATTTTACCATTAAGATCTGTAAGTGAATTGCTCGGTGCTACAGTTTCTTATAATAACCAAACGAAAACAGCTGAAATTATAGAAGGGGAGAACATTGTTCAAATTCAGGCAGGCAATAAGACTGCAAAGGTTAATGGTCAAAATGTAGAGATGGACACTAAAGCAGTAGTGGAGAAAGGTTTTCTGCTCGTTCCAGCTCGAATACTTTTTGATTCCTTCTCTTTTAAAGTCACGAATGAAAATAATGTGATCACTTTGAATGACGAACGATTATTAAAGCAAGGAAAACTGAAGTATCTTTCTGATGATGACCGAGTAGGGATAGCAAGAACAGCAGACCCCAATGCGCTCCAGCCAATAGAAATTTCATATAATGTCTTTGTGAAAAATAAAGTATCGCTCATTGATCTAACCGTAACTGCCAAAAATAGTACAGGGAAAGATATACCGGAGGGACAAGAGGATCTGCATACTATCATATATTTTGAACACTCATCCATCATGGATGCAGATGATTCTACAGTGGATATTAAGGATAGGCCAAGACCAGCTGTTAAAAAGGATGCCATCATCAAAAAACAATTAAACGCAGGTGGAGGCACGATCATTCAGCCAAATGAATTACAGTACATACTCATCGCGGGCAGGACGTTTAAACCGTTAAATGAAAAATAATGAATGAATTAATGTTTATCCATCCATAAAGAATGAAGCTTGACTTTCCATCTTGACATCATTATTAATTTAGTAAATAATTTAAAAATAAATTGGAAAAAGCTTATGGGGGCTCATAATGGTATGAGTAATGACGATAACTTTCAAGGAACGAATATAGATCACTTAACGAAGGAACTTGCGCTCGTATTCGGCCAATTGAAGCGTGTCGGGCATGTGTTTAGTCCTTCTAAGGAGCTCCGGCAGAGCGAATCCAATTTGCTTGTTTACTTGACGTATTTATGTCCGCCGGGTTCTAATGGCATTAAAGTTTCCGATCTAAGCAAACAGTTGAAAATAACCTCAGCTGCTGTGACGCATGTCATACAATCGCTTGAACAGATCGGGTATATTACTCGTACGATGGATGCAAGTGATCGGAGATCCATTCTTGTTACAGCAACGGAAGCTGGACATGAATTTGTTGGAGCAAGGGAGACAGAGCTGTTTGAACGTTTTCAGCACTTGCGAGAACATTTAGGTGCAGATGACGCCGAGCAACTCATACGAATATTAGCTAAATCCATAAAATTTCTGAATACTTATGAAGATAGCGAAGCATCCAAACGATAGTCCGGTAACGGACTATCGTTTTATTTTTGCCAGAGCTTGGTAAGAACCTTCCTCCAATTCTTTGACGATCGAGTTGGCAGAGGGGCTCCATTGCAGCTGCTGTTCAGCACGTAAACCAGATATTCTTTGTTTAATGCTCGCTCCCCAAGCAGCAGGGCCCAAAACATGAACAGCTTCCTCATAACTACACGATTCAATTTCAGCGACGCCGGCAATTTTACCAATAGCTATCATGAGCTCTTTGGTCGTAATGAGTTCCCTGGAAGCAGCGTTATATAACGCCCCAGGAGATGCAAATGTATAAGCGCATGCATAAGGTTTGCCAAGTCGTCTACATCAATGGTTGACCATGCGTTTAGTCCATCACCAACGTATTTGGCGAATTGAGTGAGCTTCGTTCTTTGAATAGTCGCCCCAACTAAACCGCCACCACGTCCGTAAACGAGAGCTGGTCGAATAACGACAGTACAAATGTTTCTCTCAGCAGCTGTCAGCACTTTTTGCTCCTGATTTGCTTTCCATTGCAAGAACGGCAATGGATTTACAGCCGAATCCTCATCAACGACATTATGAAGCGTATCGTTATAGATTAACGTTCCGCTCGTATATACGAATGTTTTGCCAGTGCCCTCCAAACCGTCTAACATGGCATCAACTGCATGAACATCTAATTTTTCCATGTCAGAATTATGCGAGATAGCAGTATGAATGACACCATCAGCAGCATAAGTACATTCCGCCAGCAAAGCCAGATCAGCAAGATCGCCTATTACAGGGGAAATACCTAATTTAATTAAATGCTCAGCTTTTTCTTGTGTTCGAACTAATCCGGAAACTTGATAACCTTGGGATAGGAATTGTTTAGCTACCGCGAAGCCGACATACCCAGTAACGCCTGTAATAAACACTTTCAATAAAAAACCTCCTCCAATTAATTAATTTACTAACTAATGTATTGATTTTATTATTTAGTGGTTTTACTATTTTGTCAATACTTTCATAAAAAAAGGTAATTCAATTCATGAGGGCTGCATCTGAAAGAGCATGTGTAGACATTTTTTGACTATGTAAGCAAGGATTAGATTCAATATAAAAAAAGAAGACCCACATAATGGGTCTTCTGGAGAGGCTTAAGTGTATTCAGCATTTTGAATGCGTGAAGGCAGCAGTAAGCCCATCATTTATTATTTATTAGTAACCTCCACCGAAAATACCGCAGCTGCAAGAGATAATCACCAACAAAATAAACAGTACCAGAATAAAACCAATACTATTATTAGCACCACCAACGAATCCTGACATTAAACATCCACCTCCTTGCGACTTGAATACATTGTAAGGTATGCATTGCAAAAGCTTAGTGACTGGATATTTGTCATGGGGTGACATATGCCTAGTATCATTAGCCTATAATAGGGGATTAGAGGTTTTGTAATGGGAAGGCCGTTAAGGATACTCTGTAGTCTGTAGGACAAGTGAAGAAGTCATATCCAATAGCTAATGATTAGTAGTTGTTGCCACCGAAAATCCCGCAGCTGCAAGAGATAATCACGAGCAAAATGAAAAGTACAAGAATAAAACCAATGTTATTGTGAGCACCGCCAACTGATCCTGACATGAAACATTCACCTCCTTGGATTATCTTATAGAGCAAGTTAGTCAAAGCTATAGCTATAAGACAGGATAATGGGTAGATAGAGTATGTTTATCCATCTTATAGAACGAGCAGAGTGGTCAAAATAGAATTAGTAGCCTCCGCAACAGCCGCCGTAACCTCTGTCGCTCACTCTGTCATTTCTTTTTTCGTTGACACTTTCAACTTGATTTTCATTTCTTCTTTCATTGCGGCCCAATACGCCACAGCTACAAGCAACAATGACTAATAAGATAAAAAGAACCAAGATCGTACCGATATTATGAGACATTATTTTAAAACCTCCTCTTATTTAACTACTATATAACGTATGATTGACTCTCATTTTTTGATTGTGTGTTTGTTACATAGACATAGTTTCAATGTCATTAGACTAGTAAATGAAGATAGAGCAAATAATCAAATGGAAGCTTGTTAAGCTCGACAGTATATATCTAGTAGCTGCCGCCAAAAATACCTGTGCTGCAAGCAATGATGACTAACAAAATAAACAAGACGAGAATAAAACCGATGTTATTGTTAACACCGCCAACTGATCCTGACATTAGAAATTCACCTCCTAACTGCTGTTTAGAAAGTAAGTTATACATGGATGCCGTATAGTTATTGGTTGTTTGACAGGGAAAAACAAATTATCCATGTCTGAAGCTAAATTGAGGGATTAATAGCCTACTCCACAACCGCCGTTGTAACCTCTGTCACTTACTCTATTGTTTTCGTTGCTGCGTACGTCGTTGTTTTCTTCTCTGTCATCGTTTCTCTCATTACGACCGAAGACACCGCAGCTGCAAGCGACAATAACCAATAGAATGAAAAGAACGAGGATAATACCGATATTATGAGCCATTATTTAAAAACCTCCTCTTATTTGACTGCTCTATAAGATATGTTTGTATCTATTTAAGTGATTGTGCGTTTGTTACAGAGGCATAGTTTCTATATCATGTGACTATTAGAAGGAAATAGGTAGGTGAGGGTTTTGATAAAAAAGTAAAATTACATATGCGGTTAGAAGTATGAATACGATAGAAAAAACCCATCAATGATTCAAATAATGGCGTCGTTTTGACATCCACTATACAACTGAATCAGATCATGGGTCTTAACTGCTTGCAGATTTGCATATTTTTTTATCGGAGTGCCGTTTTGCAAAAACGACGAGCCGTTCTGAGTATTCTTGATTTTTACGATTGAATTTACCAGTGCATGTAATTAAATTTAAACGAGACTCGTCCGCGGGACCAAAAATTTTCGAAAGTGGAGCCTCGGATGTTTTGAATATTTCAATCGATTCCACAAAAAAATCGATGGTGCAGTCCTCTTTACTTTTTATTGAAATCATATCACCTAATTTTATGTTCTTTAATCTGTAAAATACGGCTGGTCCTGTATGGCTGTCAACATGTCCATCTATAACTGAATTGCCGACCATGCCAGGAAGAATGCCATTAGATAATAGCCCTACCCTCTTGGTGCTTGATGGAACATCCATTTGGCCGTTTTCTGTTATGCTGACTGGATCTATGATCGCATCGATTTCTAGAGCGGGAATGGAAAGTTTAATGGGTACGATTCCCTCTAATTTTACTTTAGAAATAGTATTCGTAATGATTTGATTATGATTTGTAGGCGGTGGACTCGGCATGGTTTCTGCTTTTACAATGGGTTCATTATACTCAGATTTTGAAGTTGTTATTTGAGGCTTAATACCATGATCTTGATCATTTGAGTAGCTGCAAGCTGTACACCCGGCAAAAATAGCTGCAGCTATCAATTGCAATATAAACTTTTTCAAAATTAGTAAGAGAGGGGAGAGTAGATCCCCTCGTTTTTTACTGTTTATTCAGCTTGTTCGCTGGCGCCGCCGAAGCCGGTTTTCGGCATTTTAGTAATTTCTTTTGCTCTCAAGTTTTTTGCCTTCAAAGTTTTTGCTTTCAAGCTTTTAGCATGTAGGTTATTGGAGCCAATAATCATGAATGTGAACCTTTCCCAGCCTAAAGAAAGCGATTTATATTGCAAGAACTCTGTAAGGCGAGTAGAATAAAACTTTATTTCCAATACATAGCTATCGATCAGCTTGAGTCCGAAATCTATAATTGCGCATCCACATTTGTAAAAATATTGTATTTCATCCTTTTGTCGAAAGAGGCAGGAATTTGCCCTCGAAACACGAATTATATGTATATTCGTGTTTTTTGAATTAATTATGATAAACACCGCAACTTTTCGTTCCCGGGACGGTACAATGATATATAGCGGTCCGGGAATAATCCGCAGGTGGAGGAGGTTCGCCTGTCATGACTGATTCCCAGTTGATACGAGAGATAAAGGATGGCAATGTCGAGCTGTACTCCGAGCTTATGCGGCGCTACCAACGAAAAATTTTAGCGTTTATTTATCACATGCTGAAGAGTGCAAAGCTCGAGCTTATGGCCGAAGACTTGTGTTCTGAGACGTTCTATAAAGCCTACCGCAGCCTTCATTCGTTTCGCGAATTGGATGCTTCTTTTTCGACGTGGTTATATACGATTGCGCGAAATACAGTACTTAGCGAGCTTCGCAAGCAAAAATCAGCGCATGTGTCGCTTGATGAATCGGGATTCGAGCCTGTTGCAGCGCTTGATGCGGTTCCTGAGCAGCATGTGCTAAGAAATGAACGTATGGCGATGGTGCGAGAAGCGATAAACAACTTGCCAGAAAAACAACGCTCAGCGCTTATTCTTCGGGAATATGACCAGCTGGACTATCAAGAAATTGCTAATATTTTAGGACAAACGGTCAGTTCTGTTAAATCACTGCTATTCCGAGCAAGAGCAAGCGTAAAAACGCAGCTGGAGCCGTATTTCGGACAATCGCCGCTGATGGAGGAATTCGAAGGGATGAATACGAGATGAATTGCAACGATGCACAAGACAAATTCGGCGAATATTGGGATTTAGCTGATCACGATGAAGTGCGGATAGCAATAGACACTCATTTGCTTGAGTGCAAGACATGTGCGGAGCAGTTTGAGCTGTGGGAAGAGAGCGAGGATATCATTCGTTTCTTATCGGAGGAAGATGAAAGCCTCGGTCCTATGGAGCATGTGAATCGAAATGTGATGGATCGCATTTACGCTGAGGAATCTTGGTTAATGCCTGTTCCGCACAAAAGCTATCAGTTTTCGAAGTCGTTTCGCCGTAATATCGCGCTGATCGTTGCAGCTTGCATGGCTTTGTTTGCAAGTGCATTCTTTGTATTCATATTTGATAACGATGGCGGTGTTTCACAAGCTGAAATCGCCGAGCTAAGCGGATTGATGGACACAGCAAATGCTTCTGGTGATGGTCTTATTACAGCAGGTTTTTATGCAGAGGTTCCGGTTGCCAGCATTAGCGAGCCATTCGTTCTAAAGGTTATGCCGGCCTTCCCGCAATATTATGTTGCATTGTCCTTGCTTGGACTTATTATGACACTGCTAATTTTGAACTGGCTCTCTAGAACACGAAGCTAATGTTGATGTATGATAAAGCTCCCTAGGGAGCTTTTGTTATGTCTACTATATAAAGGAGCTGAAAACGGCTTGTTAATTGGATTAGTGCGCCACGGTAAGACGGACTGGAATGAACAAGGAAAGATTCAAGGGCAAACGGATATTCCGTTGAATGAAGTAGGTATTGTACAAGCGAAAGCATTGGCAGAGCGATTAAGCCGTGAAGACCAGATATGGGATGCTGTTATATCAAGTGATCTGCAGAGGGCTCATGCGACAGCACAGATTATCGCTTCGAAGTTGAATATTCCCTTGCTTGAAAGTGAGCCGCGCTTGAGAGAGAGGTATTTTGGCGAGGTTGAAGGCACGAAGGAGCAAGAGCGTCACGAGCGCTGGGGAACGAATTGGCGAGAAATTGCTGAAGGTGTAGAGTCTAATGATGAGGTCAGAGCAAGAGGCTTGAGCGCAATTAATGAATGGAAGCTGAAGTATCCAAAGCGCAACTTGCTTGTCGTTTCTCATGGTAGTTTTTTGGCTCAAATCATGGAAGAGATATGTTCGGGTCTTGAGGATCAATATTTATCCAACTTGTCTTATTCTATCTTGGAGCTGCGAGATGAGAAATGGCATCCCCAGCTGTATAATTGCACGATCCATTTAAATGAAGCATAGGAATCGCATACGAGCTGCGCCTTTATTTTTTAAAGGTGCGGCTTTTTTTGTATAAACTCCTTGTAATCTAGGTTATAAAACAATAGATATTTTCCCATAATGTTATCAACTGACGCTTATTCATTACACAATACCCTTACGAAGCGGGGCGCCCGAGTGATAAGGCGGCTTCTGTAGAAAGGAGAGAGCTATGAATTTATCGGATATGCTAGGGTACGCTGATATTCAACAACTTAGCAGAATTGCAGATGTTTACCGTTGCGAATGCAATGGACATTCCAAAAACGATTTGATCCAATCCATTCTCTCTACCGTAAGTCGAAATGATGTTTTTGAAGCGCAAATAAGCAGCATGAAGATGGAGGATTTACGATTCCTTAACTCTTTGCTATTCGAAGCAAGAAACTCCTTTAGTTTAGAGGATTTGCTCGCTCGGGTGCAGCACAGCAGATTTGGAGAAGAGATCATCAAACCGGAGTTGGACCCGCCGAAAAAAACAAAACGCAGCAAAAAAAAGACAGAAGCAGTCGAAAAGCAGCTTAGCCCGCGAGAAATGATAGCTAAATTCAAGCATCACGGTTGGTTGTTCAATGGCTTCAGTGGCCCAAGCAGATATCTCTTTCAGGTTCCAAACGATTTGAAGACGCGCTTCCGCGATACGCTTGCGAGGAGGTTTGCCGCTGATCTGCAGTATACGGATGAGCCGCCTATTTACCGGGATGAGCAAATGCTTATTCACGACGATATTACACATCTGCTTCATTACACGTACCATAATGAAATCCAGCTAACAGCTGATGGGTCGATGTACAAGCGATTTACGCTGCAGCTGCTTGATCGTTTTGGCGTGCAAGAGGAGCTGCCTGCAAAAGGAGCATGGCGTTTTGGATATGGCAGACATTTTAACCAATATCCGAATCGTTTCTCATTCGTATACGATTACTGTTATCACGCAAAGTATATTAATGAAAATCAGACGCTTTTGACAGTTACGGGTCCAGGTGAAGAGCGCATGAAGAGCAGGCCTGCAAGCGAAGCAGAGCAAATCTATCGATATTGGTTGAAGCTATACAAGGGGCCAATTACACATTTACTGTCGCTCGTGCATTGGATTAACACCCTCGCTGTGGAATGGGTTACGGTTGACTCACTCAGAACAGTACTTGTTCCGTTCATTAAGCCTTACTTTTACGATGATGCAAATACGATTTTGGAACAGAGAATTATGGCTATGATGGTTCATTTGGGGCTGCTTCGGCTTGGGGAGCATCCGATTTATGGGGCTGTAGTCCGTATGACCAAGGCAGGACGAGCTGTAGTTGCTGGCGTCAGCCTTGAGGAATCAGGTCCAATAGTGGTCCATTGATTTTGGGAATCGCGCTCTTGGAGTAAGATCAAATATAAGCTACAGTATAAGAATACGACAGAAATGGCTTGTTATATTTGATCGCTTGGAGAGGACTGAAGAAAAATGTTGATCCCATACAAAGGCGTAATGCCAAAGATTCATGAAGATGTATACATAGCTGAGGGTGCAAAAATAATTGGTGACGTAACGATTGCTGAGAAAAGCACCGTTTGGTTTAATGCAGTACTGCGAGGGGATCTTGCACCTATACAAATTGGTCATAGCTGCAATATTCAAGATGGAGTCGTCGGTCACTTGAATGTGAATCAACCTTTGATTCTAGCTGATGAGGTGTCTATCGGCCATGCCGCTATAATACACGGCTGTACGATAGGCAGAGGCACATTAATTGGAATGGGGGCAATCGTACTTAACGGCGCAGACATTGGTGAATATGCTTTAATAGGAGCCGGTTCGATTGTTACAGAGAACAAAAAAATACCATCCTATACTCTATCTATCGGATCACCCGCCAAAGTCGTAAGAGAGTTAACAGAGGACGATTTACTGCGTATGAAAAAAACGATGGAGAGCTACGTGACAAAGGGAATAGAATATAGGATCTCTTAACGCCGGTTTGGAGGTGTATCCTATGGACAAAATGAAAGTAACGTATGAAGCCATGCTAGGTTTGGCCGCAGAGTTTGTGCTTGACGAAGCGGTATTGAAATTTCAAACCAACCAAATTTATACGGCAATTGACAAAGCATTGGCCGCTGGTGACGAGGATACGTTTTACCGTCTCGCAAAACAGCTAAATGCTTTAAAAAAATAACGCGTATCGTCTTTTTTGTAAAAATGACGATTGAGCGAGGAAGCTTCCCAGTTAAATGCGAACGAATCTGTTCGGTTTTGACACAGGGAGGCTTTTTTCTGTACATTTGGTTTGGCAATGAGCGGAAATGGAGTTAACATAGAAGCAGTGATGTTGATATAGGCTGCAATTATGTTAAGGAGTGAGAATGTAAACGATGAAATTTAGTGAAATAACGAAAGAGCAATGGGATGAATTAAGTCCATATTTGGATACTTGCCTGCTTCCTGTGACTGGAATGCCGAATGCAGCAAAGCCATATGAGGCAACAGAATGGCTTGAGCAGCTTAGGGACATAATGGATTTAATTGAAATCCCTTTTAAAGGGAGGGTGGTCACTTATCCTGCATGGCATTACATATCCGACAGCGAGCGTCTCTCAGAGCATTTGAATGAGTGGTGTGCTGCGGCGAAGCGCGGCGGGTTTCGTTATGTTATTGCAGTAACTGCAAATAATCAATTGATTGCCGAGTGTCCAGAAGTGGATTTATGGTTTGGTCCGAATCTAGATGGTGAGATTCCGCAGCAATCTGATGTTTCTAATGCGATACGGAGTTTATGGAGTGGACAGACTACATGAATTTCATAAAATTGTCGTATAATATAGTTAGATTTCGGGGAAAACAAATGCCAGACAAGGTCAAATGTGACAAAATGATAACAAATTATTGAACGATAATTTGATAAACGTTCAAATATGAAGCCATATTCTTGACGCTCCCAAGCACCTAGGCTATTATAAGTTATGTCCTAGTTCGTCATGTGTTTTTGCCCTGCGGCAAGACGCGAGATATGGTTGGCAAAGGGGGTTAGAACAGAAGATGAGTAACCATGAACAACACGAGACCGCGCATCGACCGGTTCAGCGCAAAGAAATGTCCCGGCGTCAATTTTTGTCATATACGCTTGGTGGCACAACTGCATTTATGATGGGCGGCGCGGTATTACCAATGGTTCGTTTCGCAGTGGATCCACTCCTTAAGAAAAAGGGCGAGGGTACATACGTAAAAGTTGTGGAAGAGAGCAAAATTACGAACGAACCGCAAGAATTTAAATTTAAAATTCATCAGATCGACGGTTGGTACGTAAGTGACCCAGAGCTTGCAGCTTGGATTTCGAAGGATGCAAATGGCAAGATCTTTGCACTTTCACCAGTTTGCAAACACTTAGGTTGTACGATCGGATGGAACACAAAAGGTCAAAATGAATACGATTGTCCTTGTCACGATGCGCGCTACACGAAAGACGGGAAAAACATTACAGTTGCCCCGAACCCATTGGATGAGTACGAAGTGAAGCTTGAAGACGGCTTCGTGTACTTGGGTCCAGTAATGCCGAATACAAGAATGAAATAAGGAGGTCGTATGGCAGATGTTTAAAAGTGTTTACAACTGGATTGACGAGCGTCTTGACATTACGCCTCTGTGGAGAGATGTGGCTGACCATGAAGTGCCTGAGCACGTTAACCCAGCGCATCATTTTTCCGCATTCGTATATTGTTTCGGCGGTCTGACGTTTTTTATCACTGTTATTCAAATTTTGTCCGGTATGTTTTTGACGATGTATTATGTTCCGGATATTATCAACGCATATGCAAGCGTTGATTACCTGCAGCACAAGGTTGCATTCGGACAAATCGTTCGAGGCATGCACCACTTTGGGGCAAGCTTAGTTATTGTTATGATGTTCTTACATACCCTTCGAGTGTTTTTTACCGGTTCTTACAAAGCGCCGAGGGAAATGAACTGGGTTGTCGGAATGCTGATCTTCTTCATCATGTTAGGCCTAGGTTTTACAGGTTACCTGCTTCCTTGGGATAACAAAGCTTACTACGCAACAAAAGTTGGTGTCCAAATTGCTGAATCCGTACCGGTAATCGGACCGTATCTCGCTTCATTCCTTTACGGCGGCGATATCGTAGGCGCACAAACACTAACTCGCTTCTTCGCGATCCATGTATTCTTCTTACCTGGCGCTTTGATTGCAATGTTGGCAGCGCACTTTATCATGATTCGGAAACAAGGTATTTCGGGACCACTTTAAGCGAAGGGAGGCATACTTATGGCGCATGGTCATAATTCGAACGAGAAGGTTGTCTATGTAGGCGACTCGCGTGTTAAGAAAAACAACCATCCGAACATTCCTCCGGACTACACGTCTTTTCCAGGTAAATCGGAAGCGTTTATTCCAAACTTCCTGCTTAAGGAATGGATGGTCGGCTGTGTCGTTTTGGTTGGTTTTCTTGTATGGGTTATTGCTGAGCCAGCACCACTTGGTTATCCAGCAGATCCAACGAATGCGGCATTTATACCGATGCCGGACTGGTACTTTTTGTTCTTGTATCAATTTTTGAAATACCCATATGTTTCGCAAGATTACATCTTGCTCGGAACAGTAGGTATTCCCGGAGTCATGTTTGGCGCATTGTTGCTAGCACCATTCCTCGACACTGGCAAGGAACGCCGCTTCTACCGTCGTCCGATTGCATCTTCATTGATGGGGCTAACACTTGTAGCTTGCGTTTACTTGACAGTTGTTTCTTGGGATCACTACCAGCATCAGCTTGAAATTAACGGACAAGTACCGGAACATATTGAGCGTGAAGAGAAGGCGCGTGAGGCTGCACTAGCAGGCCAAGAGCGTCCGAACTACACGAAACCAGCAGTAGAAGCATCACTTGTTGATGCGAATGATCCAGCAATGAAAATTGCTGAGCAAGCAAAATGTATCAGCTGTCATGCAGCTGACCTAAAAGGCCAAGGATCTGTTCCTAGCTTGGTTGGCGTTGGTGACGTTTTGTCGAAAGAGCAGCTTGTAGAAGTAGTTACGAATGGACGTAACGGCATGCCAGCTTTCGCTGATACTTTATCTGCCGAAGAAATTGATCAGCTGACGACTTGGCTGTCCAAACAAAAAGCGGCAACAGAATAAATCATCGAAAAAAACCTGATCGTATTACACGGTCAGGTTTTTCTTCGAATAAAAGTCCTTTTTAATGATAAAGCGAAGGAGAAGTGATTCATTATGCTCGCTATTTTTTGGAGCCGTGAATTTTTACTAAGCCGACCATTTTTATGGTTGCTTTTTATTGTTAATTTTTTTGGAACGGTTTATGGCTACATCTGGTACGAGTCACAATTAGCAGCAACACTAGAGACCCACCCCGTATGGCAAATTGTTTTTGTACCCGATTCACCTACAGCAAGTTTGTTTTTTACGATTGCTCTGCTATATTTTTTGTTCCCGCCTAAGCGTTCAAACGGCCTTGTTACAATTTTGCGTTACATCATTGAAGGTTTAGCTGTTGTATGCTCAGTCAAATACGGCATGTGGGCTGTATCGATGATTGTAGCGGGAGCATGGCAGGGCTCTGAGCTGAACTGGCAGCATTATATGCTTATGGCTTCACATCTTGGAATGGCGTTTGAGGCATTGCTTTTTTTCAGATTTATGAAAGCAGGTGCTGTCTCGCTTATCGTAGCTACAGGATGGCTTCTTCTAAATGACACAGTAGATTATACATATGGTATATTTCCATACCTTGCCGATCAATTGTACGATGATTTGGATGCGGTTCGTGCATTTACCTATGGTTTGTCTTTCTTTAGTTTAGCAGCTGGATTACTCGTATGGCGTTTTAGAAAGAAGGTATAACGATGGACATCCCTTCATAAGTTGTATTATGGGGGGATGTCCATGAAGATACGTTTTATTATTCCATTCGTCGTATGTATCGTCATGACGATAGGTTATGCTAATTTAGTCTGGGGCAGCGGAGCTAGTCTTCAAGCTTTTGCGTCCCGGCTGACGCCAGATCCAAGTAAACAGGTTCAACGGATGGATAATATTGCAAGCTCATTATATGAAGCGGCTTATACAAATAATCGACAAGCAGCTTATCAATATGTCCAACAGCTTCAGCAATTGGTTGATGGTGAACTTAAATATGCAGCTGGTAATGCCGAAGGGTGGCAAGCTGTTGAACGAGATGTCAATACAATTGAGAAAACGCTCATTAAAGGCTCACTTGGGACAAGCTGGTTTGTAGAGGCAGCCCGAATTAAATTAACTGCTGATGCTCTTGCAAGGCCTAATAACGCCTTGTGGCTGCAATATGAGAAAATCATGCTGGATGATATTTCACGTGTGGAAAAAGCTTGGAAGCGCCAAACTGATGATGGTGCTATAGCAGCACGAGCTGTAATGATAAGCTTGGAAAAACATGCAGATCGTATTAAACCTGCTGTCAGTATGATGTACGGGAGCAAGCATGAAACAGAGTTGATGGAGCGAATTCAGTATACGAATCGACTGCTGGAAGCATCTCGCAAAGATAAAAATAATGTCGCCAGCATTAATCGATCAGTGCAGGAACTAAAGGATACACTCACTCGAATGTTTAATCAGAATCAATTAGAAGCGGATGTTCCCGTTGTCGCAGCAGTGCCTATTTCGAATCCTTTGCGCTGGACACTTTTATTAGGCGCATTTATTTCAGCCATTCTTACATACACAGGCTGGAGAAAATATAAAGAAAATCCTTTTGGAGTCAAGCCTATTTCCTAATGGGTAGATGATATATCCTAAATGATATGTAAATGCATTGTTTTTTTGAAGCAATGATTAGAATAAAGACATGAAAGTCGATATTGCTCACATTCATTTTTAGCAGCCAAATTAGTTGCTGCAGAATGATGCAATAGACGACTTTTTTGCTATCTAAAGAAAGCAATTTAAAAACATTGATTTTATTTGCGTCTTTAAGTTAACATATGAATGTATAGCTATCGACAGAAAGGAAATGTACAGATGTCGGAAAAAACGTTATCAGATATTCAGCGAGAAGTTGATGATTATATTTCTCAATTTAAAGAAGGTTATTTCAGTCCTCTTGCTTTGATGGCTAGAATGTCCGAAGAAGTGGGCGAGCTTGCTCGTGAAGTAAACCATTTCTACGGCGAAAAACCTAAAAAAGCCGATGAAGCGGATAATTCCGTTGAAATGGAGCTTGGTGATATTTTATTTATTCTTTCTTGCTTCGCGAATTCCCTCAATATAGATTTAACCGAAGCGCATAATAAGGTTATGCATAAATTCACTACTCGCGATGCGAATCGGTGGACGAAGAAAATAACCGAACAGTAAACAAGCTCCATACATATGCTGTACCATCAACCTGTGTACAAGGAGGATGGGCGGATGGATGGAGAGAGCTGCATGAAAAAGGCTTATGAATTCATCTTTAATAGTGATTTCGAGCAAGCGATATATTGGTTTGAGAAAGCCATTGAGGTTGAACCGGAAAATGCATTCTATTATCATACATGCGCCGTATCTTGCGCACGAAGCGGTAAATGGACAAAAGCGAAGCAGCATGCAGAATCAGCCGTTAGGCTTGCGCCCGAGCTTGCGGAATATAGATATCATCTTCAAACCGTAGAAGCCGGAATTTTGCAAGCGGAGGCTAATTTTTTGCTGGCCAAAGTACCGCCTGAGCTCCATGAGGCAGCACCGTTACTTGAGAGAGCAGCACTGCTTGACCCATTAAGCTTCGATGCATTTTATACGCTTGGCGTTTTGTATGCATCGCTTAGCCAATACGATAAAGCGGTTATTAATGCGAGGGAAGCAATGAGGCTCGATCCCAGCCATTCGGCAGCGAGAAGGCTCTTTGCTGACGTTAATCGTAAGAGGCGAATGCTGCGATTTCAATTGGATGCAAAAAGAAAAAGGAACAGGTGATAAAGTTGACGACACAAAAAATACGCGTGGCAGTAGCTGGTGCAAGTGGAAGAATGGGACGCGAAGTTGTAAAAATGGTGCTGGAGGACGAGTCGCTTCAATTGGTGGCGGCCGTCGCTCCATCTGCTGGTCCTGTAGATGCGGGTATATTTGCAGGGAAAGCTAATACTGGAGTTATAGTTAGTGCAACACTTGAGGAAGCACTTCAAGGTGCTCAAGCCGATGTACTCGTTGATTTCACCATTCCTCAGATGGCATATGGCCATACGAAGACGGCAATTGATTTAGGAGTACGTCCTATTATGGGGACAACGGGTTTTACGCCTGAACAGATCGTGGAGCTGGACGAGCTTTGCCTCGAAAAAGGAATCGGCGGTTTAATCGCCCCTAACTTCTCCATCGGAGCGATTCTGATGATGAAGTTCGCTGCAGAAGCATCAAAATATTTGCCTCATGTTGAAATTATAGAATATCATGGAGATCAAAAGCTGGATGCACCTTCGGGCACTTCCATAAAAACAGCGGAGTTGATCTCACAAGTGCGTAAAGAGTTCCGTCAGGGCAACCCGAATGAGGAAGAAGTCATTGAAGGTGCGCGCGGCGGCTATTACAACGGATTCCGTATACATAGCGTTAGGCTTCCTGGTGTATTTGCTCAACAAGAGGTTGTGTTTGGCGGCCATGGACAAACGCTCAAAATTCGTCATGATTCCTATGATCGCGCAGGCTATATGCCTGGTGTAAACGTGGCTGTGAAGAAGGTAATGACATACAGCGGTTTAATTTACGGATTTGAACATATTATGGATTAGATTATTAGGCAGCAGGAGAGGGGAACCGCATGTTGAATATTGCATTTATTGCGCATGATCGGAAGAAGGAAGAAATCGTTAATTTCGTAATCGCTTATGAGAAAGTATTTGTACCGCATAAGCTATACTCTACTGGCACGACGGGAACACGGATAATGGAACAAACGAACTTGTCCATTCATCGGTTCATGTCAGGCCCGCTCGGCGGCGATCAACAAATCGGTGCGATGGTTGCCCAAAATGAAATGGATTTAATTATCTTCTTACGCGACCCATTAATGGCACAACCTCATGAGCCGGATATTATTGCTTTGCTGCGTTTATGCGATGTACAAGGCATACCGGTTGCTACTAACGTAGCGTCTGCTGAACTGCTGGTTAAAGCACTTGAACGCGGTGATTTTGCTTGGCGAGAGCTTGTCCATAAATATAAACCAGGTATTGAATAATGACGACAGAACTCGATATTCTCGTTTTTGGCGCTCATGCGGATGATGCTGAAATTGGAATGGGCGGTACCATCGCCAAACATATACAAGCTGGCTATAAGGTCGGCATATGTGATTTAACGATGGCAGAGATGTCTTCAAACGGAACGGTTGAGCTGAGGAAACAAGAAGCGGATCAAGCATCCAAAGTGCTTGGACTGCATGCTCGTACTAATTTGGGTTTGCCTGATCGGGGTTTGGAGCCTTCACGCGATCAAATCGAACGTATTGTAGCAGAAATTCGTTATTTTAAGCCGCGGGTTGTATTTGCCCCTTACTGGGTAGATCGTCATCCCGATCATGTGGCTTGCAGTAGATTAATTGAAGAAGCTGTGTTTAACGCCAAGCTGCGCCGCTATATGCCGGAGCTGCCTGCCGTACAGGTATCACAGCTTATTTATTACTATATAAATGATGTGGATCAAGTATCGTTAACCGTTGATATTAGTGATTTTCAAGCAACCAAAAGAAACGCGCTGCTTGCTTACCGTTCACAATTCGATGCGGCAGCAGGCTCCGACCGAGTGGCTACGCCATTAACGAATCATTACATAGAACGAGTAGAAGCACGTGATTCATTGCTTGGACAAGCAAGAGGCTGGGCATATGCAGAGGGTTTCGCAATTAAGCGTCCTCACGCCATACAATATTTTTGACAATTCGTACAGCTCTTGTGTAATACAATAGTTATACGTAACGAACACAGGAGGTGCGACAACAGTGGCGAGAAAATTAAAGATTGGTATTACCTGTTATCCTACCTTGGGCGGATCGGGCGTAGTTGCAACCGAATTAGGTAAATTACTGGCAGAACGTGGTCATGAAATTCATTTTATTACACACAGTATTCCTTTTCGATTAGGACACTTTAATAAAAATATTTTTTATCATGAGGTAGAAGTTAATGATTATTATGTGTTTCGTTACCCCCCTTATGATCTAGCTTTAGCAAGCAAGATGGCACAGGTAGCAAAAATGCAGCAGCTTGACTTGCTTCATGTCCATTATGCGGTGCCTCATGCGGTTTGCGCCTATTTGGCGAAGCAGATGAATGGCGATGGCTTAAAAACGGTCACAACGCTGCATGGCACGGACATAACGGTGCTGGCTCAGGATGAATCGTTAAAAGCTTTAATTCGTCTTGCGATCCATCAAAGCGACGCTGTAACTGCCGTTTCAAGGGATCTGATTCAAGAGACTAGACAACTGCTTGATATTACGACACCAATTGATTTAACCTATAATTTTGTTGATAAACGTGTTTATTATCCACGCGATGCCGTTTCCTTGCGAGCTGATTATGCGGCTCCTAATGAGAAAATTTTGATGCATATTTCTAATTTCCGTCCGGTTAAACGAGTTGGGGATGTAGTTGAAATATTTGCTCGCGTTTCCGAAAAGGTTCCTTCGAAACTTCTCTTAGTTGGTGAAGGACCTGAGCTCTCAAAAATTCAATGCCGCATTCGCCAGCTTGGCCTTGAAGACCGTGTCCATTTTCTGGGCAAGCAAGAGGATGTTGCACAAGTCATTTCAATGGCAGATGTGCTGTTGCTTCCATCAGAGAAAGAAAGCTTCGGGCTTGTTGCGCTTGAGGCAATGGCTTGCGGCGTTCCAACTATTGGTTCTAACGCTGGTGGTATTCCGGAGCTTGTTACCCATGGAGAAACTGGATTTTTGTCAGAGATCGGCGATGTCGAAGATATGGCTAAAAATACGGAGAGGCTGCTTACGAATGAGAAGCTGCATGAGCAGTTTAAGCAGGCTTGTATGTTTAGAGCAAGAAACGAGTTTTGTAATGACGTAATTACAACACAATATGAGCAGATCTATTATCGGGTACTCGGCATAGAGGCAGATTTGCCAATCGCTGTTTGCAGCGATAGCTAATCATTTCCCCTGCAAGAAGAGGTGTATGACATGCAGCTTTCATTATCAACACCGATCATAGCTGCATTGCCTATCATTGAGCGGCTTCGAGAGCATCATTTCGAAGCCGTTTTTGTGGGAGGCGCAGTTCGTGATACGTATTTAGATATACCAATCAAAGACGTTGATATCGCTACATCTGCTCGTCCAGAGCAGGTGCTTGAGCTGTTTGAGCGATGCATACCAACGGGCTTGCAGCATGGCACGATAACGGTTATACAAGACAACATCACATATGAAGTGACGACGTTTAGGCAAGAATCTGCATATGAGGATCATCGCAAGCCAGAAAGTGTCCTTTATATTACCGAACTTGACGGTGATTTGCTGCGCCGTGATTTTACGATGAACGCGATGGCGCTTTATAGCGATGGTACGCTTTATGATCCATATGGCGGAATTTATGATTTGCAATCCAAGAGGCTTCGCTCAGTCGGCGATCCGAACGCACGTTTTCAAGAGGATGCGCTTCGTATGTTAAGAGCGGTCAGATTTATTGGCGTCTACAGGCTCACTCCTTCGCTCCGAACATGGAAAGCAGTCATTCGTTATCGCGAGCTGTTAAATTATATTGCGATGGAGCGTGTGCAAGTCGAGCTAGATAAAATGGTAGCTGGAACTGCTCCGCAAAGAGCGCTGCATTTTGTTGCCGCAAGCGGACTTTTGTTTCATTTGAAGGAGTCCTTCCATGAAGAAACATTGTTATCGCTGAAAGAGATGGGACACGGAGACCAAGCACAAACGATTTATTCTCGCTTGCATGAGCTGACAGCTGTTGATTCTCGCTGGGCGGCACTGGCAATAGGGTTGCATTTATCTGTTGAGGCAGCGCAGCAGGCGCTGCAAGTGTTGAAATTTTCAAATACGCGCAGTAAGACCATAAGTACAATTGTAGCGATACATAAAGAAATGCTAGTTGTCTCGACGCAAACTAATGAGCGTGAGCTTCACTCGAGCTGGTTAAGCCTTGTCATTCGTTATGGAAAAGGGATTTGCGGCGAATGGATTCATGTTATGCGAACGCTAGAGAAGCAAGAGCTAGCCTTCACTGCTGCGTTTCTAAGACGTTTGGAGAACTGGAGTGATTTATTGACCGTTTCATCACTTAAGCAGCTTAAAGTGACCGGCAAGGATCTAACAAATCATTTGCAACGAGATGCTGGTCCATGGGTTAGTGAAACATTAAGCAAATTACTATTGCTAACAGCACTCGGTGAGATTGAGAATGAACGAAATGTTTTGCTTGAGCAAGCGTCGCTCGAGCGATGAACAATAACATTCACAGCAGATTGTTTTGCATTATTTTAGGAGGCACGCGCAGATGAATCAGGAGCTCTTGCTTCAATTGTTTATAGACAAACCAGGTGAATATGTGTCGGGAGAAAACATTAGCCAAGAGCTCGGCGTCAGCAGAACGGCGATATGGAAGCATATTCGCAAGCTTGAAGCGGCTGGTTATCAATTTGAAGCTTCAAGACGTCTTGGTTATCGACTTCTAAGCATACCGGACATGCTGTCTGTAGTGAAACTTGAAAATCAGCTGCAGGGCAACATATTTGGACAGCATATTCATTATTTTGAAACGGTGGAATCCACTCAAAATCTTGCTCGTGCTGCAGCAGAAGAAGGCGCCTTGGAGGGTACCTTATTTGTTGCTGAGCAGCAGGTTAAAGGGCGCGGCCGTATGGGACGAGGATGGATCTCGCCGCGCGGCAAAGGCATTTGGATGAGCATGGTGCTGCGTCCTTCCGTACCGATTCATTTTGCACCGCAGCTTACCTTATTGACAGCGGTAGCGTTATGCCGCAGCCTGAAGCGTTTAACTGGGCTGCCAATTGGAATTAAATGGCCAAATGATTTGCTAATTGAAGGTAAAAAAATTAGCGGTATTTTGCTTGAATCAGCAGCAGAAGACGAAAGACTTCGATATGTTATTGCAGGGATAGGCATTAGCGTAAATCTAGAAGAAGCTGATTACCCAGTGGAATTGCTGGAGAAAGCAACATCACTTCGCATCAGCGGTCAGCAAAAATGGTCAAGAGAAGAAGTTATTGCTGATTTTCTGAAGGAATGGGAGCAGTTGTATTTCCTCTATCAGGAGCAAGGCTTTAGCCCGATTGTAACGTTATGGGAAGCTTTGTCCGTATCTTTGGGCAAAACGGTGCGCCTTACAACCCCACAAGGCGAATTGGTTGGAATTCCGATTGGACTAGAAGAGAGCGGCGCTATTCGCATTCAAATGGAGGACGGCTCCATTAAGCCTGTTTTCTCTGCAGAGATGGGCGAACCTCTATAACGCATTACAAGTCGTTTACGTAATGAAGAAAGTTTGGTAAACTAAAGTCATCAGGCGGTATTCTAAGGAAGCTGCACTGATGATAAAAATACGATGTAAATGGTTGGGAATGCACACTCTGCTCTGAGCCGTAGGGACCGAGACAGAAGGAAGCACAACAAGCAAACGTTTCCTTTTCAGTTTGGGGACCTTTTTGGCAGCGGCTAAAAGGTTTTTTTGTGTTTATCCTATCATTGAACGGGAGGATGAAAGCTGATGAGGAAACGACTGACGATTACAAAAATGAAGAAGATGAAGCAGGACCGCAATGCGATTTCCGTTTTGACAGCTTACGATTATCCTTCAGCCAAGCTTGCTGAAGAAGCTGGAATTGATGTCATTTTGGTTGGAGATTCACTCGGGAACGTTGTACTTGGATATGAGACTACCATCCCGGTAACCATTGATGACATTGTTTATCATACAAGAGCAGTTGCTAGGGGTGCGCAGCAAACGTTTATCGTTGCTGATATGCCCTTTATGACTTATGGCATTGGACGTGAAGCAACACTGCGCAATGCTGCGAAAATTATGCAAGAAGGCGGTGCTCAGGCTGTAAAGCTGGAGGGTGGCGTTGAAATTGCAGCTGATGTATCCGCGCTTGTCAAAGCAGGCATCCCTGTTATGGGGCATATCGGCCTGACGCCACAATCGGTTCATCAGCTTGGCGGGTACAAAGTTCAAGGTAAATTAGATGCCGAAGTGGAGCAGCTAGTCAAAGATGCGAAGGCGCTGGAAGAAGCAGGTGCTTTCAGTATCGTTCTTGAACTAGTAACTGAACCAATCGCTACGTTGATCAGCGAAATGCTTTCCATTCCGATTATCGGAATTGGTGCAGGACGCGGCTGCGATGGCCAAGTGCTTGTATATCATGATATTTTGCAATATTCATCTCCTTATTTTGAGAAAAAATTCGTAAAAACCTATGCAGATATTGGAACAACCATTAGAAATGCGATTCAATCTTATGTAGACGATGTGAAAACAGGCCAGTTTCCTGAAGAAGAGCATGTGTTTAATGCACAACCAGCCCATATTCCTTCTTTGTATGGCGGCTCCTCTGAGAGCAGCAATCTTAACATAACTGAAAATAAGGACCTCGCGAATAAGGAGGTCAAATTGAAATGATCATTTGCCGCACGAAAGCTGAGCTAAAGCAGCAGTTAACTGCTGTACGCAAGGAAAATAAAAGCATTGGTTTTGTGCCAACTATGGGTTATTTGCATGAAGGTCACGCTTCCTTAATGCGCCAAGCACATGCCGAAAATGATACCGCTGTGCTTAGCATATTTGTTAATCCACTGCAATTTGGACCTAATGAAGATTTGGATCGGTATCCACGAGATGAGAAGCGTGATTTTGCGCTTGCAGAAGAATGCGGGATCGACATCGTGTTTATTCCTTCCGTTCAAGAAATGTATCCGAATAAGCCGCTGACAATGGTCATTGTCAATCAGGTAACGGATCGTTTATGCGGCGCTTCCAGACCTGGACATTTTGACGGAGTGGGAACGGTAGTTAGCAAGCTGTTTCATTTGGTTGCTCCTGATCGTGCTTATTTTGGCATGAAGGATGCTCAGCAGGTTGCTGTCATTCAGCAAATGGTTGGAGATCTTAATTTTCCAGTGGAAATAGTGCCAAGTCCAATAGTTCGAGAACCGGATGGTCTTGCTTTAAGCTCAAGAAACGTATTTCTTAATGCGGAGCAGCGTGAGCAGGCAGTCGTATTGTCCAAAACGCTGCAGCAGGCTTCTGAATGGATGAATGAGCCTGATATGACCGCTGAACGGCTGGAGGCTAAAGTTAAGCTGCAATTGGTGAAAGCGAGTGAAGCTGTAATTGATTATGTGGAGCTGCTTCACTATCCATCCCTGCAGGTGCTGGATGCAAAAGTTTTATTAAATACGATTCAGCAACCGTTAATTTTGGCATTAGCTGTAAAGTTTGGCGCAACAAGGCTTATAGATAATCGGATATTACAGATAGCGGAGGTGAACCAGCATGTTCAGAACGATGATGAAATCCAAGTTGCACCGGGCAACAGTAACGGAAGCGAACCTGAATTATGTCGGTAGCATTACAATAGATGAAGATTTGATGGATGCAGCTAACATATGGGAAAATGAAAAGGTTCAAATCGTTAACAATAATAATGGTGCTCGCTTTGAGACTTATGTCATAACAGGTGAACGCGGATCTGGCGTAATTTGCTTGAATGGCGCAGCCGCTAGACAAGTTCAGCCAGGCGACCAAGTGATTATCATTTCTTATGCGATGATGACTGATGCTGATGCTAAAGCACACAAACCGATTGTAACGATTTTGGATGCGAACAATCGTCCCTTGACCATTTTAAACGAAGAGCTGCACGCGACAATCCTGTAATTTGATCTTTCACTACGTTAATCCCTGTATTATGTAACGAATGGGATGCTGTATGAAAAGCGGCGTTGAAACAAAAAATGAACATAACACTCCTTAATTCTTTGGCGAAGGCGGGATGCGGTATGTTCCAGCATATGTTTTCATCCATGAACGAAATGCTTGATCAAATTATTGAACAGTACGATGGTGCAGGTGCAAGTGAAAAGCAGCAGTTCGAACAGCAAATGCTTGAGCTCAAAAAAGTAAGTGACACATTTATTGAACAATGGCTTGAATTTGAAGAGAAGTTTTCTGAGTTCAAGGAGCAGCAAGGCGATCAAGCAGCAGTATCGCAAGTTCAGGAACAATCCCCAGAAGGGGCGGTTCAATCAAGTGTACCTGTAAGTATCCCAGTCAGCAGTCCAGCTTCAGATTTTGAAATCTCGGACGAGCTTGCTGCGGTCATCTCCAAAGGACAGGGCTACTACAAGCTATTTATGTTTTCGCAAGCAGCAGTGCAATTTCAAGCGGCTATTTTACAATCGCCGGAATGTAATTTGGCTAGACTGTTTTTGGGCATGACTCAGATGCACCTCCAAAACTGGAGTGAAGCTCAGCGGCATTTTCAATTGCTGATTGTATTGACGGACTTCCCCAAATGGCTTGCAATGGGCTATAATGCGCTAGGATGCATTCAAGCGGTGCAAATGAATTTGGCACAAGCAGAGCAATTATTTATGAAAGCTTATGAGGTCTGTCCCAGCTTCAAGGATCCGTTAAACAATTTGAAATCATGTCAAGAAACACCCAAGCACTTATCGTTATATTTCGGAAGCACGGAGCTGTGCTGTTTGTGAGAGGATCGGGGAATAAATGAAATTTGCAGTATTGGATTTAGAAACGACGGGACACAGCTCGGATGATGATATTTTGCAGGTTGGGCTAGTCATCGTTTCAGAGGAGCTTGAAATTATCGATACGTATAGCTCCTTTGTTCGACCTAATATCCCGATACCGGCCTTCATTACACAATTAACAGGCATAGATGAAACGGTCGTTGCGGATGCCCCAACTCTCAAAGAGGTTATTGCAGGGCTGGTTCCGTTATTGGATGATGCCGTTTTGGTCGCTCATAACGTTGGCTTTGACGCTGGTTTTTTAAACCAAGCATTAGCACGATGCGGTCGGCGCCCTTTTGCAGGTCGCAGGCTGGATACCATTGAATTATTACGAATTTTATATCCTACAATTAATACGTATCAGCTTGGAGCAGTTTCTGAGCTCTTTGGAATACCGCATGATCAACATCACCGCGCGGACAGCGATGCAAATGCAACTGCGCTATTGCTAATTGAAACGGTAAAAAAGCTTCGCAAATTGCCGCTGCTTACTTTGCAGCGGCTTTCCACGCTTGTAGATGACGGCAGCGATTTGAGCTGGTTTATTAAGCATACTGGGCAGCAGATGGAATATAGTACTGTATTCGAATCGAATGAATATGACTATTTTAATCAATTTGCATTGAAGGTTCGCGAATGGAGCGATGAACAGCCTCCGCGTTCAGGCGGCACAAGTGTGCTGCCATTAACGGATGTTTCATTTGACAATTATTTAGCTGATGTAAGACAACGCTTCGAACAGAAATTCGAGAATTATGAGGAAAGAGAAGCGCAGGTAGCCATGTTTCAAGAGGTGTACAGCGCTCTAAATCAGAATCAGCATTTACTTATAGAAGCAGGTACAGGAACAGGGAAGTCACTTGGTTATTTAATTCCTGCGCTTTATTATGGCATTCAGAACGGCAAAAAAGTTGTCGTTAGTACGCATACAATCAATTTGCAGGAGCAGCTTCGTCAACGCGATTTGCCATTGCTTGAGGAAATACTGCCATTTGAGTTTAGAGCTTCGATCTTTAAAGGCAGAGGGAATTATTTATGCTTGCGCAAATTTGAAGGTAAAATCAATACAAAAGATCTTGTATCGCCGATTGAGGATACGGTTACAGCTGCTCAAATGGTCGTATGGCTTGGAGAAACGGAAACTGGCGATCAGGAAGAGCTTAACTTCGGCAACAAGGGTGCTGAGTTTTGGTCTACGGTAGCGAGCGATACGGATTCATGCCTAAATCGAGCTTGTCCATGGTTCAAAAGATGTTTTTATCATCGCGCGAAGCATGAAGCAAACATTGCTGATGTTACGATAACAAATCATTCCATGTTATTTACTGATGTTCAAGCTGATCATCGTTTATTGCCTTCCTATACTCATCTCATTATTGATGAAGCACATCATGTGGAAGAGGTTGCCGGCAAGCATCTAGGTATGCAAATTAACTACTTCTCTTTGACGCAGGCTGTTCTTCGGCTTTATAAAGATGCGCGCTCTGGATTATTGCCTGGGCTTCGCCAGAAGCTAATGTATGAGGATGACGCACATCAAGCTTCCTGGTTAGAGACGATTGATACCGTTATTCCTATTTTCCAAGAAATTAAGGAGCACTGGGATAAGCTGTTTGAAATGTTTTATAGCTTTACTTCAACTTCATCGGATGGACCAACTGAGAATGGTCAGTCGGTATGCCGCCTTAAGAAAAACGAGCTTCCAGCAGGCTGGGAGGACGGTGTTACGGTTGAAGGAAATATCCACACTGAACTTAACCGAGTCATTCGAACCGTCGATAAAATGGTTACCGATATTAAAGACCGTGTTGACGATTCCGGTGTTCAAGCGATAATAACGGATTTAAATGGCGCGGTACGTGATTTGTCTCGACTTAAGGATGAGCTTAGAACGTTTATCACCTTAGAGCTTGCGGACTCTGTGTTTTGGATTGAAGCAAGCAGCGTATACCGCTACAGATCTGTGCAGCTATACGGTGTCCCAGTAGATGTAAGCGCTCAGCTGCAAAAATATTTTTTTGATGTCAAAGAAAGTATCGTATTAACCTCTGCAACGTTATCTGTGCAAAAATCTTTTCAATACGCGGAGGAGCAGCTTGGGTTAACTGGATACGAACAGCAGGGCAGGCTTAAAACCGTTCAATTGCCTTCTCCGTTTAATTACCGGGAGCAGGCATTAGTTGTCATTCCACGCAACTTCCCAGTACTCAAGGGAGCAGCTGTAGATGACACCTATTTGGATATGCTTGTAAAATCGCTTTCTGATGCTGCAAAGGAAACGAAGGGCAGAATGCTAGTGCTGTTTACGTCCTATCGCATGCTGAGGCAGGTCTACGAGCCGCTTAAAGAGCTTTTAAGCGTTGCAGGTATTCAAGTGCTCGGACAAGGAATAGACAGCGGGAATCGCACGAAGCTTACAAGACGTTTCCGTCAAACGCCAGAGTCCGTTTTACTTGGCACGAGCAGCTTCTGGGAAGGTGTAGATATACCCGGAGAAGCTCTGATTTGCCTTGCCATCGTTCGTTTGCCATTCCAACCGCCTAACCATCCCTTAGTGGAAGCAAAAGCCGAGATGCTGCAGCGGCAGAAACAAAATCCTTTTATGAAATTGTCGATTCCCCAAGCCGTTATTCGCTTTAAACAAGGCTTTGGCCGTCTAGTAAGGACTTCACAAGACAAAGGGATCGTAATCATATATGATACTAGGGTAATCGACACTTACTACGGTAAACACTTCTTATATTCACTGCCAGGACCAAAAATCGAAACGATGCATATGGATCAAATGGTCGTGCGAATGAGAGAATGGTTAACGGATGAAAATGCAGCATTGCCGCAGGAAAATCAAGCTGTGTCTAGCGAAGAGGAGGAAAAACGATGAAGCAAACGAAAATATCGGAGGCTGTCGTCAGAAGGCTTCCCGTTTATTTGCAAGTACTAAATGAAATGCTTAATCGTGAGATTCAGACCATTTCTTCGCAGGATTTAGGCACTAAGCTTGATTTAAATCCTGCTCAAATTCGTAAAGATCTCGCTTATTTCGGAGAGTTTGGACGGAAAGGCGTAGGCTACGATGTTGTATATTTAATTGAGAAGATACGTCAAATTTTGAAGGTTGATCAGACGATAAAGGTTGCGTTGGTTGGAGCGGGCAATCTAGGTCATGCCCTATGCAATTACAATAAATACTCCAAGGATAATATGCAGATTACCGCCGTGTTCGATGTACATCCGAGCAAAATCGGAACGAGCATTAATAATTTGATTGTCATGCCGATGAGTGAGCTTGCTGCAACGGTTGCAGAGCAAAATATTCGGATCGGCATCATTACCGTTCCAGCATTTGAAGCACAAAATGTAGCTAATCAATTTGTCGAAGCAGGCATAGAAGGAATATTGAATTTTGCCCCTGCTATTCTACGAGTACCGGATGAAATGCGAATACATAATGCTGATTTCACAAGGGAATTGCTTAGCTTAGCCTATTATTTAGCCAAAGAGGGAGAGACGCAGGATGAGTCAGATTTGGATTGAAAATGGTTTGTTTATAACGATGGATGACGAAAATCCATCATTTAGAGGACATATGGTTGTATCCGATGATCGGATTAGTTATATAGGTACGGCTGTTCCTGAACAGCTTTCTGATACGGTGCAAAAAATAGACGGCAGCAAGCTGGCTTTTATGCCAGGACTTATTAATACTCACGGACATGCGGCGATGAGCTTGCTTCGCGGATATTCCGATGATCAAAATTTGCAGGTTTGGCTGGAACAGAAAATGTGGCCAATGGAAGGCAAATATGTTGATCAAGATACACGTGCAGGAAGTGCTCTAGCGATCGTTGAAATGCTGAAATCAGGTACAACAGCCTTTGTTGATATGTATGATCGTATGGATCAAGTTGCTCAAATGGTTGAGCAAAGCGGGATCCGAGGAGTTTTGACCAGAGGTGTTATCGGACTATGTCCTCCCGATGTACAAGAAGCAAAGCTTGCTGAAGCAATTGCTTTCGCTCGTGATTGGAACGGGAAAGCCGATGGACGCATAACCACGATGATTTCTCCACACGCGCCTTATACATGTCCACCAGCGTATATAGAACGTTTTGTACAAGCAGCTCATGATTTTGATTTGCCTTTGCACACGCATATGTCGGAAACGATAGCGGAAGTTGAGCAAAACGTGCGTGATTATGGACTTCGTCCGGTTGAGCATTTGGATCGGTTAGGCTTTTTCTCACGTCCTGCACTTGTAGCGCATGCTGTACATCTGAATGATGCTGAGATCGAGCTGCTTGCTGCTAAAGGAATTGCGGTTTCACATAATCCTGTAAGTAATCTTAAGCTTGCTAGCGGCATTGCACGCGTTCCTGATTTGATTCGCGCAGGTGTTACGGTATCGCTTGGAACAGATAGTGTGGCAAGCAACAACAATCTTGATTTATTTGAGGAAATTCGATTTGCAGCTTTGCTTCACAAGGGTGTATCTGGAGATCCTACAGCTATCCCTGCTTTGGAAGCATTGAAGCTTGGTACAGTGAATGGGGCAAAATCCATTTGGCAAGAGAAGAGCCTTGGTAGTCTAAAAGTAGGCATGAAGGCAGATTTCATCGCTATTGATATTGAACAGCCGCATTTCTACCCTCAGACGGATATCGTATCACATTTGGTCTACTCAGGTTCAGGCCGCGATGTGCGGCATGTATGGATTGATGGAAGACAAGTATTGAAAAACGGCGAATGCACTTGGCTTGATGAGGAGAAAATTCGTTACGAGGCACAAGCGAGCTTTGATCGCTTGCTGCAAGCTTAATGCGAGCAACAGCAAGGAAACGAAAGCCGTTTATGACACTTAAGCGATGGTTATTGTTAATTACAGCATTCCTCTTGCTGCTTCTAACCGTTTCTTTTATCTATTTCCGTGAAGTTCAGTCGCCTGAGTGGACAGCAATTAATGCGGCGAAGCAACAAGCGACTAAAGCAGCTGATCTTACGGAGATAGAAAAGGTACATCATCATATATGGCAAAAAAACAGTTGGGTCGTTGAAGGCATTAATCAACAGGATGAACATGTATATGTATGGCTGACTGAGAAGCAACAACCAGTTATCATGAAAGCGACGGAAGGCATTTCTGAGAAGTCACTTAAAGAAGATTTCATCAGCAAGAGACCATTGGCAGAAATAAAGAGAATTCAGCCGGGTCTGCTTGATGACAAAACGGTGTGGGAGATCTATTATAATGACGGTGAAAAGCCTGATCATTACCGATATGATTTCTACCGTTTTGATGATGGTGCATTTATTGATTCTTATACGTTACCAGCAAAAACGGGGCCATAAGGCTCCGTTTCCTTTTATTGATGGACGATTCTTGCATAATTTCATGATATACTTTCGTATAGCGGAGTTGATATACGGATTGTTCAAAAATTTATTGCAGGAGGGATTTTCATAATGATGAGACCACGTGTGATACCAATCGTGATTACTGCTGCAATTTCCGCTTCCGTTTTGTTCGGAGGCTGGGCTGTATATAATCAAGTGGCTGTAGCAGCTCCATTAGAGAAAGTTACAAAAGGCATTCAAGGTATTGTTTCTTCAGAAAAACCAGTTATGGATCGAAATAAAGTAGCTATTTCTCTTGAATTAACGCCGGATGCGAATCTCCGGGACATCTATGAAAGTATTGCGGCTAACGGAAAAGATGTAGTTGGCGACCGTAAGCTTGAGCTTAATATAGAAGAAAAATCGAATAAGCAGCTTGAAGATCTGTGGTATGCTTCCATGTTTGAAGTTGCAGAGGCGATGGAGCGCAAAACCTACTCTCATATTCCAGATGCGATGAAAGAAGCTGCAAAATCCATGAAAGATGTCACCGTGACGACTGAAATGGATGATACGAATGTGTATATTACGATTAAAAATAATGAAGCGGTGAAATATATCGTCCTGCCACGCACGCCAAACCAATTGGAGGCATGGTAATATGATGAAATATGGTAAAGAAATTGCTATAGGCTTACTTCCTGTAATTATTGCTTTTTTTATATATATTGGACAAAATGTTGTTCCAATCGTATTGCTGGGCATGTTAGGCTTTGCCGTAGTTTATGCAGCACGAGGTAGAGGCAAGCTGACCGCTTTGTCTAGCCAGAAGCGGCGTTCTGAAGAGAAAATGACACCACTCACCTTTGAGGAAATTGGAGGTCAGGAGCGTGCCAAGCAGGAGCTTGTAGAGGCACTTGATTTTCTCGTTCATCAAGAACAAATTGCTAAGCTTGGCATTCGGCCGCTAAAAGGCATCTTGCTGTCAGGCCCGCCAGGAACAGGAAAGACGCTGCTTGCTAAGGCAGCTGCTCAATATACAGATTCGATTTATTTGGCTGCATCCGGCAGTGAGTTTGTTGAAATGTATGTGGGTGTAGGCGCAGGACGTATTCGCGACCTATTCAAAGAGGCGCGTACAAAAGCGAATAAAGCGAAAAAAAGCAGCGCTGTTATTTTTATTGATGAGATTGAAGTCATTGGCGGCAAAAGAGATGGGGGTCAGCAGCGCGAGTATGATCAAACCTTGAATCAGCTTTTAACCGAGATGGATGGTATTTATGCAAATGAATCACCGCGTATTTTGTTAATTGCAGCTACTAACCGTAAGGAAATGCTCGATAGCGCATTGCTCCGTCCAGGCCGATTTGACAGGCACATCGGTGTTGAGCTTCCTGATAAAAAGGGCAGATTGCATATTTTGAACATCCATGCGAAAAATAAACCTATCCGCCCAGGAGTGAACTTAGAACGTATTGCAAGTGAATCTTTTGGTTTCTCCGGTGCGCAGCTGGAGAGCGTCATGAATGAAGCGGCGATTTATGCGATGCGTGAGAGCAGTGAAACCATCGCTGAACAACATTTATCGATGGCTATTGATAAGGTTATGATGGGTGAAAAAACGGATCGTGAGGCATCAAAAGAAGAGCGTGAACGGATTGCGCTTCATGAGCTTGGACATGCAATTATGGCTGAACTGATGCGTCCAGGCAGCGTGTCACAGGTTGCATTGTCTCCGCGCGGTCAAGCGTTAGGTTATGTTCGTCACAATCCGCAGCAGGATCAATATTTGTACACAAAACAGTTCCTTAACGGTCAAATTATGATTGCGCTAGGCGGAGCTGCTGCTGAAGAAATGTTCTATGGTGATCGGAGCACTGGATCAAGAGGTGACTTCGAACAATCGATGAATATAGTCAAAACATTAGTGGAATCGGGATTGACTGATCTTGGCATTATTGATTCTTCGATGATGACAAAAGATGGATGGGCAAGCATCAATCGAACCATTTTGGATGAGCTGATGCTGCAAACAAAAGGTCTGCTTAAGTCGAATAGAGAAGTGTTTATCAAGTCTCTTCAGACGCTTCTGCGTGAGGAAACATTGAGCGGAGATGAGTTTAGAAAGCTCTTTTCTTCCAATACAGCAGCATGAAGCGTTTACAATATTACAATTTGAAGGCGGAGTTGTCGTCCGCCTTCTTTTTTTGATGAAATTCGTTATAATAAGATTGAACTATCTTTGCAGAGAAAACTTCTATTATGTTTTAAGAAGAATTCTCCCCACACTAAAGGAGCTAATACATTGCATATCAAAACGGTTGGAGTTGTAGGAGTAGGCACGATGGGTCAAGGGATCGCGGAAATGCTGGCCTCCAAAGGATTGGATGTTATCATTATCGAGCGTTCGGATGATCGCCTAGATTATGGTAAACAAATGATTGAAGTAAGCTTGGATAAACAAATCGAGAAGTGGGCGCTCACGAATTCCGAGAAGAAGCTGATTATGAATAGAATAGAGGCGACAACAAGCTACGAGAAGTTAGCGGATTGTGAGCTTGTTATTGAAACGATAACTGAAGATTTGGAATTGAAAAAAGCTGTATTTGAAAAGATTGATCAAATTTGCGGTCCAAATGTTATTTTAGCGAGCAATACATCTACTCTAAGCTTAACAGAGCTAGCTAGCTTTACGAAGCAGCCGAGCCGCGTAATCGGCATGCATTTTATTTATCCAGTATTCAAAATTGATCTGGTGGAAATTGTACGCGGCCTTAAGACATCAGAGGAAACATTTTTGCGTACGAAACATTTTGTGGAAGAGGTTATTCACAAAAAAGGAGTTATGGTATTTGAATCTCCTGGTTTCGTAACCACACGACTCATTTGCTTATTTATAAACGAAGCCTTGCATGTACTCGAGGAAGGGGTCGCATCGGCTGAGGATATTGACAGCGCAATGCGTATCGGCTACTCCTTCCAGCATGGACCTTTCGAGATGTGTGACCGTTTCGGTCTTGATTCCGTGTTGGCAGCCCTTGAGAGAATGTTCCGCGAGTATGGCGAGCTGAAATATCGTCCTTCGATCGTGCTGAAAAAAATGGTGCGCGCTGGACATCTCGGAGCCAAATCAGGAATCGGCTTCTTCAAATATGATACGGATGGGGATCGGATTTAAATGAAAGTACTCGTAATTAATGCAGGAAGCTCCTCTTTAAAATATCAGCTATACAACATGCGTGACGAATCAGTTCTGGCAAGCGGACGTGTGGAACGTATCGGAATGGATTCTTCGATTGTTACTCATGAACCAGTTGACAAGCCCGAGGTTCGTAAAGTTAGTGAAATATTGGATCATGTTGCTGCTGTTAAGCAAGTTATCAATATGCTTACCAATCCGGAATTCGGAGCGATCGCTAATCTGAACGAAATCGAAGCTGTAGGCCATCGTATCGTTCATGGCGGCGAGGCATTTAGCAGTTCAGTGCTTGTAACGCAAGAGGTTAAGCTTGAGATTCGTCGATTGTTTGATTTGGCGCCGCTTCATAACCCAGCTCATATGATGGGTATTTTGGCGGTAGAAACAAATTTGCCTGATGTACCTCAAGCGGTAGTATTTGATACGGCATTCCATCAAAGCATGCCGAACACATCGTATTTATATCCAATTCCTACTGTGCTATACCGTCGTCACAAGGTTCGCAGATATGGTTTTCATGGAACGTCTCATTCCTATGTGAGCGCTCATGCAGCAGAGTATTTGCAAAAACCATTGGAATCAATCAAAATGATTACTTGCCACATTGGAAACGGTGCAAGCTGTACAGCTATTTTGAATGGCAAGTCCTTTGATACAAGTATGGGAATGACTCCACTTGAAGGTCTTATGATGGGTACCCGGAGTGGAGATATTGATCCAGCGATCGTGCCATTTGTTATGAATAAAGAGGAATTGACTTTAAATGAAGTTAATTCTATGCTGAACAAACATAGCGGTATGTTGGCGATTTCCGGTATTAGCAGCGATATGCGCGAGGTGACAGAGGCTATGCTTGAAGGCGACAAAAACGCAAAGCTTGCTTTTGACATGTATGCTTACCGAGTTAGAAAATATATTGGCGCATATGCCGCGGCGATGAACGGCGTAGATACGATTGTGTTCACTGCTGGAGTAGGTGAAAATTCTGTCGCTCTACGCAAAGCGATATGTGAGGGCATTTCATTCTTGGGTATAGAGCTAGATGAAGAGCGCAATTCAGAGCGTCGCAAAGATATTCGTGAGATTACGACGGACAGCTCACGTATTAAAGTTTTAGTTGTTCCTACGAATGAGGAGCTCCTCATTGCAAGAGACACGTATAACTTAGTTAAGCAAAAGGATACGTCTGCACAGGCGTAGTCGTATAGGAGGCAGCTGGCAGTGAACAACGAGATATGGAAAGCTTACTCGCATGGTATGGCTGCTGCGTTGCAGGAAGGCGGCGTTTATGTATCGGCGATGCTGCTGCGAACTTACCGTCAGCTGGAGTTGTCGGATACAGAAGCGATGCTGCTTCTGCAAATCATGGTCTATATGGAAGCGGACATGAATGATTTCCCGACGCCAGAGCAATTGGCTGAGCGGATGGGCCTGAGTGTTAGAGAAGTTGGACAATCCCTTGGCCGGCTGATGAAAGAAGATTTTCTTACAATTGACGAGTACGTTGACAGTTCTACTGGGATGCAGTCAGAGCGTTATAACTGGACAGGCTGGCTGCTTAAGGCAGCTGCGTTAACCGCGGAGCAGAAGCGTGAATCGCGAAAGGCAGAGCGTCAGCCAGTCAAGCAGCAAGCCGCGCCGTCATCGGACTTATTCAGTGTATTCGAGCAAGAGTTTGGACGCTTATTATCTCCTATAGAATGCGAGACGATTTCAGGTTGGCTTGATCATGATCGATATACAGACGAAATTATTCGTTTTGCTCTAAAAGAAGCCGTTTTTGCGGGCAAGCTTAGCTTGCGTTATATTGATCGGATACTTATCGAGTGGAGCCGCAATCGAGTAACGAATGCAGATGAGGCTCGCGCACATGCGCAAAAATTTCGTGGAGGAAGAGGCTAAGCCATGCGGCTTAGCTCTTTTTTTTATGTAAAAGGGTCACATTATTATACATAGCTAAGGTTTGATCGCGTAGAGTAATCCAACATAAGGGGTAAGCCGGTTGATGACAGTGGAATATCCACGTTTGTTGAACCAGTTCAGATGTTCGGATACAGAGGAAAGATGCCAGTTAGGCGGTATGAAAAGCTTTGTTTCTAACTCTTCAGAAAGTATTTTATCATCGTCAACCACGTCCTCATCCATTAACCCCGTAATCACAAGCCGTCCCCCATTTATTAAAACGCGGTCCATTTCTTCTAGTGCCAGAAGCTGTTGTGAACGATTCAAGTGATGCATAGCAAAGCTGCAGCCTATAAAAGAATAACTGGATGGTGCGAGAGGCAGTGCGAGCAAATTGCCTTGTTTTGCATCAATGGCAGGGAGCCTTTCTCTTATGATCGAGAGCATTTCAGTCGATTGCTCGACAACGGTAAGCTTCGTACCGGCCGCAGCTAGCATGCTGGAGAGATTGCCGCTACCTGCTCCTATTTCTAAGCCAAGCTCATCAAACCGCGGATCAAGCCATTCAACGGTTCGCAGCAGTGCCATATTGTATTGCTCCTCCGAAAGAATACCGCTAAGTGTAATGATAGGTGCTTTGTATCCGTGCTGAATCGCTATCTCATCGTAATTCCATTGATCGCTCCAAGAGGCTCGCGATAGCCGGTTTTGTTTAATTTCTTCAGCGGCCAGCTCTGCTTGTGTCAATTCAGCTGCTCCTTTTCTGTGCCATGCCGAAATCGTTTCATCAAGCGCTTGCAGCGCTTTTGTTGCTGTGATCCATTGCTCATACAGCAATGCTCGAGCGCCATCCACACTTCGAATAAAAGCGTCCGGCTCATTGATCACGTTTAGAGCATCCTGTATTGCAGATACGGATAAGCCTAATTCTCTTAGCGATATGATCCAGCGGAGCCGAATGACGTCCTCAATGGAATAGTCGCGATACTTGTTCTCTATTGCTTTATATGGATGAATTAGACCTTTTTCTTCATAAAAACGCAGTGTACGCGGCGTGACACCGAGTTGTTTTGCTGCTTCATGCACCTTCAATAGAGCCACCTCCTCTTGCCATTATGAACGTTTACGTTACGTTAAAGTCAATATAGTAGATTCCGTTTTTCATGTTAAATGAGAAATTTAACATGATTGTTAAAGACAACAAATTGTTTCGAGTTTACTCATATAAGCAGATAAATATGGTAAAACATTTAAAAATTAGTTTATAGTTAGGTTACGATAAAAGTGATTCGACTAAATCTCGCTGATGCATTAACTATAAGGAGGATATTTATGTCAGATAAACATTTATTTATGTTTGGCGGTGGAGCGCCGTTCAATGAAAGCTTAGCAAAAAAATTTGGAGCTCTGGCATCAAAAGGGTTAAGCAAAGTTGTAATCGTATTTATTGAGCAAGAGGGTTGGCAAGAATACATGACGAAATATACCGATCAAATAGGTTTTCATGATGTTGATCAGTTTGTATATTTCGCCTTGGATGCATCACCTTCAAGCGATTTATTAGAACAGCTTCAATCAGCTACAGGAGTGATTATAAGCGGCGGTGATACTGAGCTTTATCGAGATTATATCGTGGAAACAAAGCTCGGCACAATAATAAAAGCATTATACACAGAAGGCGTGCCAGTTGCAGGTTTTTCGGCTGGCGCCTTAATTAGTCCTAATGTATGTGTAATTCCACCCATCGACAACAGAGCGAATGAACACCTTTTCCTCAAAGGTCTTGGATTAATAAATCATTGCGTCATTAGTGCGCATTTCTCAAAATGGGATGAAGAAAAGAACTTATTGGCTGCACTTTCCAAAACCAACTTGTCAACGGGTTATGGAATAGATGATGCTTCTGGCATTTATTTTAAAAACGAACGGATATCAGAGACGGCGGGGCAGATTTATTTTTATTATGGAAAAGAGTGAGGGTGTTTACAACGAAGGAGGAAGATTGTTATTTCAAACGGTAAATCAATGATAGCAGCAAGCTTTATTCTCGGAGTATCTTTTATTGTAGGCTGTATGTTTTTGGAGAAAAACGAAGTGCCTATTAAAGAACAGTCCGACATCACGATAAGCATGGAAAAACCTTTGCTATCGATAGAAGAGGCAGCAAATTATTTGCATTTATCGGAAAATGAAATTAAACAAATCATTCATACAGAGCAAATTCAGCTGACTACAGCAGGGTCCTTTTCTGGCGTTATGTTCCCTTACATAAAAGTTGGTGAGAAATTTTATATTAGCAAAAATGAGTTAATGGTTTGGATTAATGAAACGTCGAGAGAAAGGCGGGAGTATGCTGCAGGATCAGTTATCCAATAACAGTTGATCGGGAAGGTAGAGCGAGAATTGCCTATCGTTCAGGAGGAGTTATCATTTTGATGGACATGTTTTTAGGTGGGTTATAAGTTAGCTGGAAAACCTCCCGCTAATCAGTGCTTTGAAACGTAAAAAACGCTGATTAACGGGAGAAAGTCCTTCTAAAAAATGAAATGATCAAGCTGGAAAATGCTTAAGCTTTACCACGCTGCAGCAATTCCAAACGATATACGTATTCAAAAATAAATTCAAATGCTTCAAGGTGGCGTTTTGCCTCAAATGCGTTTGCTCCCCAAGCGTAAATGCCATGCTTGCGCAGCACGATGCCAGGTATGTTTTTCACGATACGCTCCGTTATTTCCGGTACGATAGAAGGGATATGTGCAAAGTTCGAAACGATTGGAATATCAATGTGTGCTTCCTCGTCCCAAATGTTAAACCCTTTGATCAGCTCAACGCCATCTACCGGCACAGACTTGCGATCCCAGAAATACTCTGAGATTACGCTGTTAAATACGGTATGCACGTGGAAAATAGCGCCAGCCCCAGTTAATTTGTAAATTTCACAATGGATCAGTGTTTCAGCGGATGGCTTTAAGCGTGTTGTTTCGCATGGCTTCCCATCTTGATCAACAAACAAATAATCCTCTGGTGTATGAATCGTTTTGTCCTTACCACTTGCCGTAATAGCAAATTGAAATTCATCGGGGTTATAATCGCCTACACGGATCGATAAATTGCCACTTGTGCCAGGAAACCAGCCGCGTGAAGCGAACAGCTCCTTAACGTCGCGAAGTTCAGATAAAGCGCGTTGTTTGTCTTCTAAAGCAATTTGCTCAAAACTCATTTTGTTGACTTCCTTTCAGCATTCATAGTGTTAATAATATCGTGGAATGTTTCGTATTCGTGATGCGGCAGTCCGAGCTCCTTGCATTTCACCGTAAGGTGGGAGCGGGAATAGACGATATCAGCAAGCTTAGCGCCTTCAAAGTCGGTTACGCTGTCGCCAATAATGATGCGCTCGAATTGCTCTTCAGGGAAGCGACGCATAATGGTTGTTTTACACATGCCGCAGTTGTTGGTGCAATGAGCATCACACGGATTTGGCCACAAAATCTCAATTTGCTCACCGCTGAAATCACTGCCGTTGCAATAAATATGATCTTTTGGTATGTCGAAAGCTTCAAGAATAGGATAAACAAAAAAATCAATGCCGCCGCTAGTTACGTAAAAATCAATCTGCTGCTCTTTGCAATAGTTTAGAAATTCAGCGAAGCCTTCACGAATGCGTACATTGGAAATACTGAAATCGATAACTTCTTTCTGCATAGAAGCAGGAAGGAGGCGGAACATTTGTCCAACGCCATCCATAATTGAAATTTCTTGCGCAATCGTTCGCTCTGCAATGTTTTCCCAGCCTGCTGGATTAAAATGTTTAATAATTGCGATAATGTTGTCATTAACGGTAATCGTTCCATCAAAATCACAAAACACGATGCGTTTCTTAGTTGTATTCATTTCAGTCATTATTCTTTGATCCCCCATGCTTCAATTGCTGCCAATAGCGCTTCATTGCCCGGTTGCTCAGCGGCATTGCGAAGAGGTACTCCATTTAGTGTAGCAGTAATCGCTTGACGGAATGCTTGTCCGCCAGCTTCAGTTCCCATGGCATGACCATGAATACCCCCGCCAGCGTTTACAACCACGTCGGTACCGAAATCTTTTAGAATCAGAGGCACCAGTCCAGGATGAATGCCCGCCGATGGTACAGGGAAGCTCGTTTTCAGCCCGTGAAGCGGCGCAAGCAAAGCTTCCTTAACCGCTAAATTCTCTTCTTTTGGCATAACAACCGAGCCGTAAGGTGAAGGGAAGAGCACAAGATCGGCACCAGCAAGACGCATTAACTTCCCAAGAAGAAGAGAAGCGCTAATGCCATAATGAGGCGATGGGTACATCGCTCCAGCCATTGCAGGGTGAGCTGCTATAGGGATATTAATGGATTTGTCACTGCTAAGCTCATGAAGCACATCATAGCCATAAGCAAGAACGTTAAATAGAAGTGCGTTGGCGCCTGCGTTAATCGCTTTTCGAGCATTCGCAGCAAGAGCTGAGGTAGGCCCTGTCAAGTTAACGGCATAAAGCAGCTTTTGGCCGGTCTCTGCTTCAGCGCGACGCGCTGCATCCATACAAGCTTCGACACGTTTCTCAAGAGGGGTAAGTGGATTCTCAAATAGGATTTCATCATCCTTGATTAAGTCTACACCGCCAAGCGCTTGCTTATAGAACTGATCTTGAAGATTGGCTAGATCGTATCCGACAACGGATTTGAAAATACTCATTAGCAGCGGGCGATCATGTACGCCAAGCAAATCGCGAACACCGTTTAGTCCAAACTTAGGACCTGGGAAAGCAGATGCAAAATCTTCAGAAACGTCGAGATCCATAAGTTTGATTTTGCCGTCCATGGACAGCTTGCCGAATACAGTTACTAGCAAAGCAGGGAGGTCTCGGCTGAAGTTGATATCTGGGTAAGCAATTCGAATGTCGGCATAGCGTTCACCGGGCTCTGCATTTTCTGGCTCATGGACAGTAACGGACAATACTTTTCCAAGATGCTTTTCCATATTCGCCTTTTGCGCTTCAGGAAGCTCAGTCCAGCTGCCGACAGTTAAGCCAACAGCAATCGAAAGAGCCTTTTTATTGAAATCCGCTCGATCATCATAAGAACGATACGTTGCAATACAAACTCCAATCATTCGTTAATGCTCCTCTCGATAGCTTCTCCAAGCTCGCCTGCACGTTCTGCTGAGCGATGGATAGCTTTCTTGATTGTTTCTGAAAAATGATTTTCGGCCATCAGCTCAAGAGCTGCCTGCGTAGTCCCATTTGGCGATGTGACCTTGCGCCGAAGCTCTGCTGGCTCTTCGCCAGTATGACGAACCATTTCCGCTGCACCAAGAACCGTCTGAACGACAAGCTCCTTTGCTGCTGTCTCCGAAAAGCCTAGTTGGATTGCGGTATCGATCATCGACTCCATAAAGTAATAGACATAAGCTGGTCCGCTGCCTGATACGCCTGTGACTGCTTGCTGAAGTGATTCGTCTACGATTGCATTTATGCCAACAGAGCTGAAAATCGCTTCTGTAAGTGCTTTTTGCGAAGTGGTCACAATATCTGAATAACTAATTCCAGTTGCTCCAAGCCCAATTGTGCTGGATGTGTTCGGCATAGCACGTACGACAGACGCCTGACCACCAAGCAGCTGCTCGATTGCTTTGATCGATAACCCGGCAATGACCGATATAATAAGCTGTTTAGAGGAAATGAACGGCTTAATGGATGCGATCGCTTCAGCAGCATCCTTAGGTTTCATGGCTAGAAAAATAATGTCTGCCTCTTTTAAATAAGCTTCATTAGAGGAGCCTTGCACGATGGTTTGTATACCGTATAGCTCATTTAGTTCAGAGAGCCGATCTTTATTTTGTCGATTGAGCATTGAAATCTGATTAGGTGCAATGAGGTTTTTGTTAATTAGACCTCGCGCAATGGCTTCCGCCATCGATCCAGCACCATAGAAGCAAATTTGCTGACTGGCAATTGCAGTTTGTGTAAGCTGTGTCATGAAGTATTCCTCCGTTGTTCCATTGATATTGGACTAAATTTGTCCTGTTAGCCCCGTATTTGTCCAGTTCCATAAACAAGATATTTAGTAGACGTCAATGCAGGCAAACCCATTGGACCGCGTGCATGAAGCTTTTGTGTACTAATGCCGATTTCAGCTCCGAACCCGAATTCAAATCCGTCGGTAAAGCGAGTAGAGGCGTTATGATAAACGGCAGCCGCATCTACATCTTGAATAAATCGCTCAGCGTTCTCAGAGTTTTCAGTCACAATACATTCGGAATGTTTTGTACTGAAACGGCGGATATGTGCAAGCGCGGCGTCAAGATCAGAAACGACGCGGATATTCATAATATAATCATTGTATTCTGTACTATAGTCCTCATCTGTTGCTGGTTTGATGCCTGTGAGAAGGGAAGCTGTTCTTTCGCAGCCGCGGAGCTCAACGCCTTCTTGAACAAAACGATCAGCAAGTGCAGCCAAATGCTGTTCTGCAAAAGCTTCGTGAACGAGCAAGGTTTCCATGGAATTGCAAACCGATGGCCGTTGTACTTTGGCGTTAAAGGCAATCTCGACAGCCATCGTATAGTCAGCGCTGGCATCTATGAAGGTATGGCAAATACCAGCTCCTGTTTCGATGACCGGTACAGTTGCATTTTCTACGACATTTCTAATTAGCGATGCGCCTCCACGAGGAATGACAACATCAAGCAAGCCATTAAGCTTCAGCATTTCGTTAACCGAGGCACGATCTGAATCCTCTATTAACTGAATGGCATCAGCTGGCATTGCCGTATCTGAAAGAGCATTTTTTAATACCTCTACGATTTTACGATTTGACTCGATAGCAGCTGATCCGCCACGAAGCACGACGCAGTTGCCAGTTTTTAAACATAATCCAGCCGCATCGACAGTAACATTGGGACGAGCTTCATAGATCATGCCAATGACGCCGATTGGAACTCTGATCTTATTTACTTTTAGTCCGTTAGGACGATCGAAATGCTCAAGCAGCTCACCAACAGGGTCCGGAAGCTCAACAATTTGTCTAAGTCCCTCAGCAATGGATGCTACACGATCTTTATTTAAGGCAAGGCGATCGAGCATGGAAGGGCTTGTGCCTTGCTCGCGACCTCGTTGCAGGTCAAGCTCATTCGCAGTAATAATTGCGTTAGTCTCGGCGATTAATGCATCAGCCATACGAGATAGAGCAGTATTTTTTTGTTCTGTGGACAAACGATTCATAATGGCAGTTGCATCTTGAGCTAAACTTGCTTTTGTTCTCACTTCACTGATCATAGCGGAATCCCCCTTATTATTTTAATGTAATCCATTCGTCTCGATGAATAAATTCGATACGGGATACATCGACTCTACGTTTAACTTCTTCAGTAGTAAGGCCGGCCACAGCTTGAATTTGCCATGCTGCATAATTGACAACGCCTCTGCCAATGGTTTGGCCTTGTGGATTAATGACTTCGACGACATCTCCGGAATGGAAATCGCCTTGAATTTCTTTTACGCCGGCAGGGAGGAGGCTTTTGCCGCCTTCCAGCAAGGCTTGAACAGCGCCTTCATCTACAAAAACCTTGCCTAGCGGCATAGAGTGAAAGCCAAGCCATTGCTTCTTCATCGGAAGGCTGTTCAGCTTCGTATCAAAATATGTACCGCGGCCATTGCCTTCCACAGCTAGCTTCAGATCGCCTTCTTGCTGCACCTTACCGATAAAAGCATGTACGCCGCCGCGCATGGCGATGCGTGCTGCTTCGATTTTGGAACGCATGCCGCCTGTTCCGACGGAAGAGCCAGCTCCGCCTGCGAGCTTCATAATATCTTCAGATATTTGATCGACGCGCTCGATCTTGACCGCTTGCGGATTTTTACGAGGGTCCTCTGTGTATAAGCCGTCCATATCGGTAATGATGATCAGCTGTGAAGCTTTCGTCATCGCAGCGACAAGCGCCGATAAGCTGTCGTTATCTCCGAATTTAGGAACAAGCTCGTCGGTTGCTACCGTATCGTTTTCGTTAATAATCGGTATGATGCCAAGCCGCAGAAGCTCTTCGATTGTCATAAGTGCATTTTGAATACGGCGGCGATTGGAGAAATCCGCACGCGTAAGCAAAATTTGTGCAGCTACTATGCCATAACCGTTGAAGGCTTCTTGATAGGATTGCATAAGCAGCGCTTGCCCTACAGCAGCGGCTGCTTGTTTTTCATGAACGATTTTTGGCTTTGCAGCATAACCGATTTGACGAAAGCCAGCTGCAACAGCACCTGAAGTTACGAGCATCACGCCATTTCCTTTTTTATGCAAGGAAGCGAGCTCTGATGCGAAATATTGAATACGCTCGCGGTTTAGACCGCCTTCTTCCGAGGTAAGCGAGCTGCTGCCAATCTTTACGACTATACGTTCCGTCATCATTAATCCCATCCTATGCTTGTTTGGTGACAACAAAAAAGACTTTCGTCCATAAAGGACGAAAGTCTTTGCTTCCGCGGTACCACCTTTGTTGATAATTCTTAAATAGAATTATCCAGCTTAAGCCTATAACAGAAGGCGCTGTCCGGTTCATAGCCGGCCGCTCGGAGGTAGGTTCAGCAAGCGGCCTTCGGTAAATTCTTGCAGCCCATGGAATTTACTCTCTGATCGCGACCCATCTTGCTTAATTGTCCCGTCATCACGTTTCATGTTCAATTCCTACAAGCATATCACGATCCCATGCTGCTGTAAAGCAAGGTAATTGGCGGATATATTCTAAAATAAATTTAGTTTTCCAATCCGTTCAATCGCTTCTTGCAGGCGTTCTTCACTTGTAAGAAGACCAAGCCTAACAAAGCCTTCACCATGGGTACCAAACCCTACGCCAGGAGCTACAACTACATCAGACTCATAAAGCAGAAGGTCCGCAAACGATTCTGATGTATAGCCTTCAGGTACAGGCAGCCAGCAGAAAAAAGATCCTCCTGGTCTAGCGGCTTTCCAACCAATTCGGTCAAGGGCTGTAAACAGGGCATTGCGACGGCTTTCGTACATTGCTGTAAGTTCAGCGACACATTGCTGTGGCCCCGTTAGTGCAAGTGCGGCTGCTTCCTGAATGCCACCGAATAGGCTGCAATAATAATGATCCTGGATTAAATTGATTAGCTTGACGATTTGAGCATTTCCGATCGCAAAGCCAACACGCCAGCCAGCCATGTTATAGGTTTTGGATAGGGTATAAAACTCAACGCCTACTTCTTTGGCGCCTGGCGTCTGCAAGAAGCTGATCGGTTGATTATCATCGAAGCCAATTGCGCCATAGGCGAAATCACTTGCAACTACGATACCGTACTTTTTTGCGTATTCCACCGTTTGTGCATAAAATTCCGCATTAGCAACAGCACCTGTTGGATTGTTCGGATAATTCATGAACATTAGCTTTGCGCGCTCGGCTATTTCTGGACTAATGGCGTTATAGTCTGGCAAATAGCTGTTTTGTTCTGTTAACGGCATAAATGACATCTCGGCACCTGCAAGCGCCACCCCAGACCAATAGTCAGGATAACCAGGGTCTGGCACGAGACAGACATCGCCGGGATTAAGCAGGCATTGGCTAATTTCGACAAGGCCAGTTTTTCCTCCGAAGAGGATTGCGACTTCAGTAGTGGGATCTATATCTACGTTATAATCCTCTTTGTACCGCTTCGCCACAGCTTCCTTTAGAAAAGGGTAGCCGCTAAAGGGTGGATATTTATGGTACAAAGGATTAGCTGCAGCTTCCTGTAGCTTCGCAACAATATGGGGAGGAGTCGGTTGATCCGGATTGCCTTGTCCCAAATTGATGACATCGCGTCCTTTGGCCGTTTGAGCATTTGCTTTGGCGACCAGCTTGGCAAAAAATTGCGTCGGAAGTACATTCATCCGTTCCGCAGGTTGAATAAGGTGTTGACCGATTTGTGTTTCCATACCTCACACTCCACATGACAAAATCGCTATCTATTTAGGCAATAGCTTTAATGTAGCATGAATAGCGGGAGATGAGAAGCGGCTGGTTATGCAGTCGGAATGCCTACCCTGTCAATAAAGGGTTTAATATCGGCTTTGAACAGGAATAAAAAAGGTCTGCGCTTCTCATCAAACACGAGCAAGAGAGGAGGCTTTTCCTTACAATAAAAGAGAAAAAGATCATCGGATGAAACAGAAACGTCATTTGCTTTGATGGTAACGGCCTTCTCAAGAGGAACACGATACACATAGCTGCAGCTTGAATCATTTGTCATTTGCGGTGCAAGACCAGTGATGGAACCAACCCATGAAGAAGCCATCTCTTGATATTTGGCGTCATTTGGGATTGTCTTTGTTACTTTACCGGCGGCTACATCGAATACTTGAACTGGCTTAAGCCCTGTTTCTGGGTTGGGAGCGCCGCTAAGTGCTTGATGAGCAGAAGCGAAGTTGGCAAACAGGAAAATCGAGCAGCAAGCAAGAAGCATTGCAGCTATTCGTTTTGGAAGCATAACAGACATTCTCCTTTATGTTCGTAAAGTAGTAAATCCCTCGTTGTTACGTTTCCCATCTTGACACAGAACCATGACAGGGTATCATTAGGTGAAAAAAGGATCAACAGGAGGAACGGCATATGAGTAAACCATTGCGGCTCGCATTGCTGCAAATGCATATAGAAGCAGGAAATCCAGAAGCTAACTTCACTAAGCTGGCGAGCATGCTTGAAGAAGCGGTGAGCCAAACGAATAAACCGGATGTCATTATGTTTCCGGAAATGTGGAACACAGGTTACGCTTTAACTGAAATAAAAACGATTGCAGATCGTGAAGGCGAACGCACTCGTGCTTTTTTATCTGATTTCAGCAAGAAGCACAACGTTCATATTATTGGAGGATCAATCGCGGAACTAAAGGAAGATAAAGTGCTGAATACGATGTATGCCTTCGATCGCTCGGGCAATGTTGTATCCGATTATTCAAAAATTCATTTATTCCGTCTTATGGATGAAGAAAAATATTTGGCTGCAGGAGATAAGCTTGGCAAGCTTGAGATAGAAGGGACAAAAGCAGGTATGATGATTTGTTATGACATCCGCTTCCCTGAGCTAGCTCGCAAGCTTGCGCTGGATGGAGCCAAATTGCTATTCGTTCCAGCAGAATGGCCGCATCCAAGACTTCATCATTGGCGTACTTTGCTTACTGCACGTGCAATTGAAAACCAAATGTTCGTGATCGCGTGCAACCGTATGGGCTCGAGCGGTGACACTAATTTCTTTGGTCACTCGCTCGTGCTTGATCCTTGGGGAGAGACGATAGCGGAAGCTGGCGAAGAGGAAACGATTATATACGCAGACATCGATTTGGATTTAGTTGATGCTGTACGTACAAAAATTCCTGTTTTTGAAGATCGCAGACCTTCTATTTATGAAGCTTAATTACCGATAACTGCTAATAGTCATATTGAGTGTACGGATAAATGCTTCAGCAGCTTTGGATAAATATCTGCCTTTGCGGCTCGCCACGACTAAAGTTCTTGTAGGCTTGGACGACAAGGGAAGGTAAACAGGCATAAAATCAGAGCCTTTGACTCGCGTCAGCATTTGCGGGACAAAGGCTATTCCCATTCCGCCTGCCACTAAGGATTGAATGGTTTCCATATTGCTGCTCTCGAATACGATTTGCGGAGTGAAACCTGATTGCTCACACAGTTCAACTGTAATTTGCCGAAAGCCTTGTCCGCGCTTAAGTCCAATAAACGGCTCTTTATCTAGTTCGGAAATCGAGATTGAGCCTTCTCTTAGTGCAAGAGGGTGCTGTGGAGGGACGGCTAAGCAGATTTCTTCCTCCAAGAATGGTTCCCATGCGAGAGAGTTGTCAATGAGCGGCAGCGAGAGCAGACTTAAATCGGTACCGCCGCTCGCAGTAAGCTGCTCAAGCTTTGCAGTTGTTTCTTCAACTAGAACGACTTCAATCTGCGGATATTGTTCACCGAATACCGGCAAAACAAGCGGCAGTATATGTGAGCCAGTTAGCGGCAATGTACCGACAACAAGTCGTCCGCGCCGCATTTGCGCCATATCGTCCATTTCCTGCTTTAACTGCTCAACAGCGTCAAGAATTGCTTGTGATTTATGAACGAATACTTGTCCAGCTTGCGTTAGTTCTACAGAATTTGTTGTTCGCCGGAATAGAAGTACGCCGATTTCTTGCTCAAGCTTGGAGAGCTGCTGACTTAGCGAGGGCTGAGCGATATGAAGCTTTTCCGCTGCTCTTGAGAAGTTTTTCTCTGAGGCGATTTGAATAACATAATTTAATTGTCTCAATTCCATATAAATTTTCCTTTCAATTGTTTATTATGTAAGGAATCTACTATTATAGTTATTACCTATAGACGTTATAGATATTATATCTTGGATCAATGAAGAAAGAAATGTTATAGTAGTTTCAGTTAAGAAAAGCAGAAGATTCAATGAAACGGTGGGGTGAACATAATGACGAAAAAGACAATGTTTGAAAAGATCTGGGATAATCACGTCATTAATCAAGAAGAAGGCAAGCCAAGCGTCATTTATATCGATTTGCAGCTTGTACACGAAGTAACATCTCCGCAAGCGTTTGAAGGCTTGCGTCTATCAGGCCGCAAAGTGCGTCGTCCTGATCTTACTTTCGCAACGATGGATCACAACGTACCAACGAAAGATCGCTTCAACATTACAGATCCAATTTCCAAACAACAAATTGACACGCTTACACAAAACTGTAAAGACTTCGGCGTAACGTTGTTTGATCTTGACAGCATTGACCAAGGTGTTGTTCACGTAATGGGTCCTGAGCTGGGTCTAACGCATCCAGGTAAAACAATCGTTTGTGGAGACAGCCACACATCTACTCACGGTGCTTTCGGCGCATTGGCGTTCGGCATTGGTACAAGTGAGGTTGAGCACGTTATGGCTACTCAATGCTTGCAGCAATCGAAAGCAAAAACGCTTGAGGTTCGCTTTAACGGCACTCGCAAGCCAGGCGTAACAGCAAAGGATTTGATTCTTGGCGTTATTGCTCAGTACGGAACAGATTTCGCAACTGGTTATGTTATTGAGTTTACTGGCGAAGCCATCACAAGCTTGACTATGGAAGAGCGGATGACAGTTTGTAATATGTCAATCGAAGCAGGCGCACGCGCTGGTCTCATCGCTCCAGATGAAACAACATTCAACTATCTTCGCGGCCGTCAATATGCGCCAGCTAACTACGAGGAAGCAGTTGAAGCTTGGAAACAACTTACTACGGATGAAGGTGCAGAGTATGACACAGTCGTTCACTTCGACGTTGACGCTCTAATCCCGCAAGTGACTTGGGGAACTAGCCCAGGCATGGGTACCAACATTACAGCTAAAGTTCCTTTCCCTGCTGATCTTCCAACGGAGAACGAGCGTAAAGCTGCTGAAGCAGCACTTGAATATATGGATCTTAAGCCTGGAACACCTATGAACGAAATCGCGATTGATTATGTATTCATCGGTTCATGTACAAATGGCCGTATCGAAGATTTGCGCGCTGCTGCTGAAATCGCTAGAGGCTACAAAGTTAGCGATCGTGTAACGGCTATCGTCGTACCAGGTTCAGGCCGCGTAAAAATTCAAGCCGAAAAAGAAGGCTTGGACAAAATCTTCACAGAAGCGGGCTTTGAATGGCGTGATGCTGGCTGCTCGATGTGTCTTGCAATGAACCCTGACGTATTGAAACCGGGCGAGCGTTGTGCATCAACATCTAACCGTAACTTCGAGGGACGTCAAGGCCGCGGCGGACGCACGCATCTTGTATCGCCTGCGATGGCAGTTGCAGCAGCAGTAAAAGGTCATTTCACTGATGTACGCGATTGGGAAATTAAATCCGTAGTGTAGAACGAATTGAACGCGAGAGGGGTATATAAGATATGGAACCGTTTAAACAACTTACAGGCATCGTAGCCCCGGTCGACCGGGTCAATGTCGACACTGATGCAATTATACCGAAACAATTTTTGAAGCGTATTGAGCGCAGCGGTTTTGGTCAATTTCTTTTCTTCGAATGGCGTTTTCACGAAAATGGTGAAGTGAACGTTGATTTCGAACCAAACAAGCCGCGTTACGAGGGCGCATCTGTTCTCGTATCCCGCGCTAACTTTGGCTGCGGCTCATCACGTGAGCATGCTCCTTGGGCTATTCTTGATTATGGATACAAAGTTATTATCGCTCCGTCTTATGCGGATATTTTCTATAACAACTGTTTCAAAAACGGCATTTTGCCTATCAAGCTTAGCGAAGAGCAAGTGGAAGATCTATTTAAGCGTACAGCGAAGCATGACGGCTACAAGCTTACTGTTGATTTGGAAAACAAACAGCTTTCGGATGAATATGGTCTAACGATCGCATTTGATCTCGATGAGCACCGTCGTCAATTTTTGCTGCAAGGTCTTGACGATATCGGTTTGACTCTTCAACATGAAGACAAAATTACAGCTTATGAGCAAAAACATATTGCTCGTCTTGTGTAATTAAAAGGAAATGAAGAGGACGAATCAGCCACTCCGGATGATTCGTCCTCTTTTTTCCTTTAAACGCAACTTTTTCTGACAAGCTGCGTCTATATTTGCGTCTGTTAAAGTCGAATGCACTCATTCGATGCGGGCAATTTCAGTCATCGAGGTGGGAAATGAAAAGATTTGTATCCGTATTAATGTTTATGTCGATTTTTTTCACGATGTTCTCCGCAGTAGGACAAGCTGCAGAGGTCGTACCCAAGCTTTTCTTGAATGGTCAGCAATTGAAATCTGATGTTAATCCGCAAATTATTAATAATGCAACCGTTGTACCTGTGCGGACGGTATCAGAAGGATTAGGCTACCTGATTGATTGGGATAACACGACCAAAACAGCGACAGTAACACATGCCAATAATGTCATAAAGCTAAAGCTGAATGACAATATGGCAGTAGTCAATGACAAAAAGGTTAAAATGGACACGTCAGTTTCTATCATTAAAGGCTACACTTTAGTTCCACTTCGCTTTATTGGTGAACAGTTTGGATTGGATTTTGAATGGAAAGCTGTTGAGAAAGAAGTACATATGTACGAGCAGAACAAAGAACCAACAGATCCGACAGAACCAATTGATCCAGACCCGAATCTTCCTGTGGAAGCAGCAGGCCAGATAACAGACATTTATTACTCTGGCGGAAGCAGCATGACCCTTAATTATGAAGGCACAGTTAAGGCCAACAAACCAATGCTGCTCGAGAATCCAAAGCGCATTGTGTTCGATTTTCCGAATGCTAACTATTCATCGAACCTATCTTCACAGTTTTTGAATGGACAAGTTGAGGTTAATGTAACAGACAGCACTTATTTGCAAGGTTATCGTTATTCCTTATTTTCGAACACGCCAGCTACCGCTCGCTTAGTCATTCTTATTGGCGATAATACCGGGTATGTGATGACTGAGGAAGCAGGAAAAATTCAGATTAGCTTAATGTCTGCTGCAGACGTTCCTGGTACTCCGCCTATTACAGATCCAGTAACTCCTCCATCATCCAAAGTATACAACGTTGTTCTTGATGCGGGACATGGCGGCTCAGATCCGGGTGCAGCGAGTGTTTTGAAGAAACCGGAGAAAGAATTTACGCTTAGTATCGCACTTAAGATGAAGGCGTTGCTTGACAAAGAAAGCAAAATTAAAGTTCATTTAACTAGAACGGGGGATACTTACCCGACTTTAGATGATCGCGTCAAGTTTGCAGAAAGCATAAAAGCTGATTTATTTATGTCTATTCATGCCAATAGTGGTGTCAGCTCTGCAACAGGAACTGAAACCTACTATTATCGTGATAACAGCAAAGCGTTTGCTAGTGTTATTCACAAGCATCTAATTGCAGCAACCGGTCTTAAAGACCGCGGTGTCAAGAAAGAAGCTTATAAAGTGATCAAACAAACAACGATGCCAGCCGTACTAATCGAAGCAGGCTTCCTATCCAACGCAAACGATGCAAAACTGTTATTTGATGATGCGGCACAAAACAAAATAGCTGCTGAACTGGTTGCAGGCATCAAAGAGTACTTAAATGTTAAATAGAAAGCAGGTGTTCAGTGTTATGAAAACTTTCAAAGCACGCGGGCTGCTTGCTGTCATTATATTATCCGCTGCGCTTGCAGGATGCGGAGTTCAGGATAAGCAGGGAAATCAACCAGGCAGCACGGTATCGCCTACAATTTCACCATCGCCTTCACCTGAGCCAACTCCCGTATTAAACGAACTAGATGCTATTATTTATTTAACCGATGCTGAGCTAACTGAAACAGTAGAGCATCCAGTCAAGCTAACCTATGAAACGGATATTGATCTGGTCAAAGCAGCAATTGCTGAACTGCAAAAAGATGCTGACGAGAATAAATTATCTTTATGGAAACGAATTGAGGTTAAATCCGTACAACTATCAGACGGGCTTGTTACACTGGATATTCATTTGCCTGATGAAGCGCGGCTTGGCGCGCCAGGCGAGACGTTTGTCATTCAGACGCTTCAAAAAACATTGTTTCAATTCGATGCTGTAAAATCAATCGATCTGCTTGTCGATGGACAAAAGGTTGAAACGCTAATGGGTCATGTCGAGCTCGAATATCCAATGAACAAGCAATAAGCAAAAATTATGAATGGCTTCGTTCCATCCTAGCAATAGGTTGACGAAGCCGTTCTGCATGAGTTATTACATACTAATCAGGGGGAATATCTACTTATGACAATGCAATTTGCGAGCAAAAAGATTTTGATTGGAGCGCTAGCGTTTTCACTGGTTGCAGGAAGCGGTGTAATCATACCTGCTTCATATGCCTCAGCAGCCTCCGGATATACAACACCATTTACCGATGTAAGCAGTGGTCATTGGGCAGAGAAGCATATAGCTAAGCTTGCATTGCAAGGAATTATTGAAGGAAATAAGACATCAAGCGGAGCTGCAATATTCCGTCCGAAAGAAAATGTGAGTCAGCAAGAGGCTGTGCTTATGGCTCTTCGATTCGCTGGATTGGATAAAAAAGCAGATAAAGATGCAATTATCGGTTTTCCTAATTCTTTTTCCGTAAGCACATATTTTAAACCTTATGTAACGTTGGCTTTCCAAGAAGGCTTGCTTGATCAGGTGGAAGAGTTCGGACTCGCAGCTAAAGATCCTAAAATCGCTTGGGGGACTAAGCCAGCTACCCGTGAATGGGTAACGAAGCTTATGGTTCGTGCAATTCAGCAAGAGGAAGAAGCGGTACGTTTGCAAAATACAGCCTCGACTTTCGCGGATGCAGCGCAAATCACTTCTATTTATAAAGGTTATGTGAATGCCGCTTCCAAGCTTGAGCTCGTAAAGGGTGTAACGGCAGACAAATTTGTTCCTAAAGCGAATGTGGATCGTGCGAGTCTTGCTACGATGTTCAGCCGTGCCGAGAAGCTGTTCCCGGTTGCATATGAAGGTCAAGTAAACGGGATTGCAACTAAAATAACAGATACTCAAATTACTGTTTACAGCGACAAGAAGGAAATCAACTATACCATTAATTCAGATACTTTATTTTATCACTACAATACAGAAACACCGATTACGAGACAGCAGCTTCTTGAATACGGAGATGTAACGGTCATTGCGAAGGATGGCAAGGCGCTTTACGTTGAAGTGAAAGGCGATAAGACTTACACTAAAACGACGTCTGGAACGTTGGATCGTGTTATCGCAGATGAGAAGAAGTTATATGTATGGATTAACAATAAGCCTGTTGAATTTTTCTATAATGATTCAGTAATAGTCGTTGATACGGATGGCAAACCGCTAGCATTAACCTCAATTAAGAGAGACAGCCAAATAAGCATCGTACAAGACAGCTTCCGTGATGTACCGGCAACACTAAAAATTATTGCATCGACGCAGGCGTCGGCAACAAGTGTTAAAGGTACATTCTACGGCTCGACAGGTGATTTGATCACTGTCATGGAGGGTACAACACTTGTATCTAAATTGATGGCAGATACGGTTTCCGTTGAAATTGAAGGCATTAATGGCGCAACAATCGGCGATTTAATTAAAGAAGCAGATCAAGTAGAGCTTACGCTTAATGATGCAGATAAAGTAACAAAGGTGAAAGTAGTTAACCGCAATGTGAAAGTCGTTGCTGGTGCGCAGGTTGCCGCTTTTGTTTACGATAAAAAGTTGTTGACCATTCTTGATGCAAATGGTAATAACGCCCAAGCGCTTTATTTTACGGATAAAACTCGAATTGAATACAGCGGCAACGTTATTTCATTAGCTTCTGCTAATAGCTTGCTAACTGTGAACAGAAAAATTGTTATCAGCTATACAGGAAATTCGATCGTATCCCTGCAATTTTTAACTAAATACACAGGTACTTTATTATCTATGAATTCACAAAGCAACTTGATGAACATTAAATTGGAGAACGGCGCTACGTTGTCGCTTCCATATAACACTGCATACGTTGAGCATGCTGCCATAGCAAATGCAGCTTACAGCGATCTTAAGGCAGGCGATCAACTTACGCTTGATTTGAGCAGCAACCAAGATCGTGTTGCAACGATTAGAGTCCACACAAATGCTCAATACGATGTGATGTCTGTAGACGTAATCAACAAAAAAATTCGTGTTAAAAATGCAATGACATCCGCATTTGATCTAAATGTGCTAGGCACAGAATTGGTTAACGAAGCTGGAGCGAAGCTTGCGATTGAACAGATCACTCCAGGCTCTATTATTACTGTTAACTATTTAGGAAAAGAAGCCGTTCGTGCACGCACTATTTCTGTTACTTATGGCAAGGTACAATCCATATCAGCAAATAGTGTCACTATTGTAGACCTTGTAGGTCAAACTGTTGCTTATAATGGCGATGCTGGGTTCGTAATCGTAAAAGGAGCCACGCAAGGAACAGCAACGAGCCTGCTTACTGTGGGGGACTATGTTGAGGTTCAGAAGCTGGAAGGCAACAAAACACAACTGACTGTAGCTGTTGGCGAGAGCCGCGTATTTACGAACTTCAATGCGACTGCATCACAAGTGTGGACGGAAAAAACAACAGATGCGGATAACCGGAATTATTTTAATGTAAACAGCCAGACCAAATACATTTTAAATGGAAATTCGGTTTCAGTTACAGCTTTCAAGTCAGGCGACACAATTACAATCTATGGCTTTAGAAACTATGCAATTGCAATCGTCAAGTAGCTTTTTAACGAAATTTTCATCAATTATAGGCTGAGATATTCATTTTTTGTGAAAAAACTGCCCTTAGGGGCAGTTTTTTTATAGAATATGCTTGTTTACGGTTGCGAAGCGTGACAAATTTCGCTACACTTTGAACGATAGTGTTTGATTAGGGGAGAGGACGATGGTTGCGAAACAAAAAATGCGTCATGTGCTAGACATTATTGCGGACATGTTTCCAGATGCACACTGTGAGCTTAATCACAGCAATCCGTTTGAGCTTACAATAGCAGTACTGCTGTCTGCGCAATGTACGGATGAGACGGTCAATAAGGTAACGGTAAACTTATTTCAAAAGTATAAGTGCCCCGAGGATTATTTGAGCGTACCGCTGGAAGAACTAGAGCAGGACATTCGCCGCATCGGCTTGTTTCGAAGTAAAGCATCAAATATACAAAAGCTTTGCCGTATTGTCATAGATAAATATGACGGGAAAGTGCCTGAAAGTCATGAAGGTCTGACCGAGCTGCCAGGCGTAGGGCGGAAGACGGCTAACGTCGTTATGTCTAATGCATTTGGTGTGCCTGCCATCGCTGTCGATACGCATGTGGATCGTGTAACGAAGCGACTGGGATTCGCTAAGGCCGAAGACAGTGTCCTAGAGGTAGAGAAGAAGCTGATGAAACTCGTTCCGCGCGAGGAGTGGACATTAACCCACCACAGACTCATCTTTTTCGGCCGCTATCACTGTAAAGCGCAAAGCCCGCAGTGTCCCATTTGTCCGCTGCTTGATTTGTGCAAAGAAGGTAAACAACGTATGAAGCCAGGTTTTAAAACCAAAAATAAGAGTATAAAACCTAAAATAGCCAGTGAAGGATGATGAACATGAACTGTATTTCCGTGTACACAAACAATTTTGAGCTTTTTTCTGATATTTATGAGCAAGTGCTTGAGTCTCCGCCAGAGGAGCACGAGGATATCCTTGTAGAAGGCATTACAGTTAGCGGCTCAGGCGATGTGCCTGATCAATACATCGAGCGTATGCGCATTAAACCTGAGGTAGTTGTGATGAGAGATAAAGAGCGCAACATTATGATCTTGCAACATGGCAACGTATTTGAAATTTGTTTGCCGTCTGAAGAAGAGCAAGCCGTTTAAGGAGAAGCAAATGACAGAAACAACCGTGCAAAGCATAGCAGGAGCTATATCCGAAGCAGCTGGTTTAATGTCAGCTGCAGGAGATACATTACATGCCAAGCAAGCACAGGAGCTAAACAGTAAGCTGACCGATGGTCGGCTTACTGTCGCTTTTTGTGGACATTTTTCAGCTGGCAAATCAACTCTCATTAATCGTTTATGCGGGACTAAGCTGCTTCCATCAAGTCCAATTCCAACAAGCGCGAACGTTGTGTCTATTCGCGGCGGGGATCGGGCTTATGCAGCTGTTGAAACCGTAAAGAATGGTGTTGCTTCCAAAGCGGAAGTTCCGATCGACCAGCTTGACCGCTATTGTGTCGATGGCGAGCAATTTACTTCTGTATCGATCGTGTATCCGTCCGAGCTTTTAGGAGATCATACCGTGCTCCTCGATACGCCTGGCATTGATTCAACTGATGATGCGCACCGGATGGCAACCGAATCCGCATTGCATCTTGCAGATGTTGTTTTTTATGTTATGGATTATAATCATGTGCAGTCTGAAATCAATTTTTCTTTTGCGAAGCAATTGAAGGATTGGGGAAAGCCCTTATATTTTATTGTGAATCAGATTGATAAGCATCGTGATCGCGAGCTTTCTTTCGCAAGCTATCGTCAAAGCGTTGAGGATGCGTTTCACGCTTGGCACTTGGAGCCGGCGGGGATCGTTTATTTGTCGTTGCGCGAGCCAGAGCACCCGCATCAAGAGTGGGAGCAGCTGCTTGAGCTGCTAGATAAACTACAAACGATCCGCAAGCCGCTTTGTGTGTACAGTGTAGATGCGTCATTGCGCCATGTAGCTGATGGACATTTGAAATGGAGTGAGCAGCAAGCGGAGCCTGAGCGTGAACGGCTTCTTGCTGAGGCAGGCGGCGTTGAGGCTGTTGCCCTTGTCACAACACAAATGGATCAGCTGAAACAGAAGATCAGGCAAGTTTCGGAGCAGAAAGAGGTTTACCGGGCGCAGCTTCGCAAAGAACTGCAAACGCTTCTGGATAATGCGAATATTACGCCAGCGGGACTGCGTGATTTGGCTCAAACGTTTCTGGAGAGCCGTAAGCCTGGTTTTAAAGCGGGGCTGCTTTTTGCGGCAGCTAAGACTGCTGCTGAGCAGGAACGGCGCTTGCTGGCGTTCAGCATGGAATTAAACAGTTTAATCAGCGCTTCGATCGACTGGCATGTGAAGCATTTGCTCCGTACGGAAGCAGAGCGTATATCATACGATGGCGAGCTGCTGGAATCGGAGCTCGCGCGGAACTTGGCTTGGCTGCCGGATTCGGAGTGGCTTATCGCGAGGGTGAAACCCGGCGCCGTCATCAGCAACGAATATACGATGACGTTTAGCCGCGATCTAGCCGCGGATGTGAAGGCCGTTTATCGCCAGCGCGCGCTTGAGATCATCGATGCGCTGGCAGACCATGCAGCGGCGGTAGGCGAAGCCGCCGCCGCTGAGGCAGAGTCACAGCTTGCTGCGCTTCGCGCGCAGGCTGGTGCACTTCATGCGCTCACGGCGCTGGCGAAGCGCGCCGAGGAGCATAAGGCGCGGCTAACTACAGCGCTGCCTGAGGCGCCGGCAAGGCCGGCATTGCCAGCACCGCGTATAGCTGTGGCTGGTGGTGGCACTTCCGCGCAAGCTGGCGGCGACGCTGCTGAAGCGCGGGGCGTGCTTGCGAGCGAGGGCGGGCGAAGCGCGCGAGAGGGGCAGCATCATGCGGCAGCGGGGCGAAGCGCCCTAGCTGGCGGAGCAGCTTTGGCGCAGCAGCACAGCGCTGCAGCGCGCTTAGCCAGCGCCGCGGAGCTGCTGGCGCCGCATGCTGCGCTTGCGGCTGCTGCGCAAGCGATGAGCGATAAGGCGAAGCGGCTGCAGGACAGCCGCTTCACCATCGCATTATTCGGCGCCTTCAGCGCCGGCAAATCATCGCTTGCGAACGCGCTGATCGGAGAACCGGTGCTGCCGGTTTCTCCTAATCCGACGACGGCAGCGATCAACCGACTCGTGCCCCCTACGGCGGAGCACGGTCATGGTACAGCGCGCATTGTCATGAAGACGCGTGCTGCCATTATTGATGATGTGCGCTATTCCCTAGCGCTCCTCGGTGAAAAAGAGCAGCAGTCTGATGACGCTGCTCTCATGCGGGCGATCGATCGCCTATCTCCGGATTCCATCGGAGCTGGCGGACGACCGCATTTCAGCTTCCTGCGCGCAGCCCGCGCAGGCTGGGCAGAGCATGAACCACTGCTCGGTCAACAGCTGTCGGTCGATCAAGCGGAATATGAAAAGTACGTCGCTGAGGAATCTCGTTCCTGTTTCGTGAGTGAAATCGAGCTGCATTATGACTGCGCGTTGACGGCGCAGGGTATCGTGCTTGTTGACACGCCAGGAGCGGATTCTGTAAATGCTAGACATACGGGCGTAGCCTTCAATTATATTAAAAACGCTGATGCTGTTTTGTTTGTCACGTATTACAACCACGCCTTCTCGCAAGCTGATCGTCAATTTCTGATGCAGCTTGGCAGGGTGAAGGATCAGTTTGAGCTTGATAAAATGTTTTTCCTTGTTAACGCTGCCGATTTGGCGGCAGATCAGGAGGAGCTTACAGGTGTGTTAAAGCATGTTGAGACGAATCTGCTGCAGCATGCGATTCGCTCGCCTCGTTTATTTCCTGTATCGAGCTTGCAGGCACTGGATGGTAAATTAGATGAAAATGCAGAGCTGCTGCAACGCTCCGGCATTGAAGCTTTCGAGCAATCATTCCTTTCCTTTATTCAGAACGATCTCGGACGGCTAGCTATTGATGCCGCAGAGCAGGACTTGAAACGAGCGGCAGCGACAGTTGCAGGCTGGCTTCAAAGTGCAGAGGGCGACGCAGCTGGGCGTGAAGCTGAGCTTATAGCACTGCTGCAAGCGGTGAACGAAGCGAAGATCGAAATATCAGCACTTCAAACCGGAACGATCCCTGAGCAGCTAAAGCAGGAGCTTAGTGAGCTATTGTATTATGTCGTTCAGCGTATCCAATACCGTTTTGGTGAGTTTTATAACTTAGCCTTTAATCCGGCCTCCTTGCAGGATGATGGACGTGACTTGCGCAAAGCCATTTGGACATCTTGGCTGGAGCTGCAGCGGCTCGTCCAACTGGAGCTGTCACAGGAGATGCTGGCAACCTCGCTTCGAATGGAACGAGGCATTCATACTCAGCTGCAAAAGCAATATATTCATACTGCGCAGCGTTTAGAAAATTCAATTTCCGCATATAGTGCTGTTCCTTATGCGCCAGCTTCTTTGCCAACGCCAGATGAGCCGGCCGCTTGGGAAGCGGATAACGTTGATGCGAAGCTGCTTTGGAGCCGTTTCAAATCACCGCGTCAATTTTTTGAAGGCGAGGGCAAGTCGATTCTTCGCAAAGAGCTTGATGCGCTGCTTGCTCCTTCATTAAATGGTTGGATGTCCGAGCAAACGCTCTTGTGGACATCGCTTTACGAGCAAATTTGGCAGAAAGCGGCTGATCAAGCTGGTAAACAGCTGCAAGACGATATGCTTGCTTATGAAAGCGGCAAACGAATCTCGTTGTCCGGCAGTGCGGACACGGCTGAGCTGAAGCAGCTGTATAATCAATTGATTCATATCTAATTGTCAATGAATACGGATTGTTCTATCGCATTAACAGCTGAATGCTTTTGCGAGCGTGTAAAACGCTTGCAAAAGCTTTTTTTTATTTAGTGTGTTTTTGTGCAAAAATTGAGTAATAGGCACATATTTGTCATGATTTGCGACCAATTGGGAGTATTAACCGTTTCCAATTTAGATAACGAGTCAATAAGCGGTTTATAACAGGTATATGCATATTTATACTGTTTGCTCGCATTTGATGATGCTGATAATATTCATTCATGCTTACAAAATAGATACGGGGAGATGGATTTACTTGGACGTACTAAGGCAGTTGAAAGCATTTTATTGGGCGGAACGAAAGTTTATGTTCACCTCGATATTTTGCTTAATGTGCGCTACGGCGCTCGGACTTGTCTATCCGAATTTACTGCGATACTTGATTGATGATGTCATTACGCCAAAAAAATTCGAGTTAGTGCCGACGCTTGCTTTTACAGTAGTCGGAGTCATTATCATTAAAGGATGCATGCAGTATTTACATGGTTTTTTTGGTGCACGACTTGGTAACAAAGTGGCGTTCCACATGCGGAATGCTCTGTACGACAAGCTGCAGACGCTGTCATTTCAATATTATGACAAAGCGAAAACAGGCGATTTGATGTCACGTTTAACGGCTGATTTAGAGGCGATTCGCAACTTTATCGGTTTCGGCTTTGCACAAATCTTGAATATGGTGTTGATGATCTTGTTCGGCGGCGCAATGATGCTCTCTATTCATTGGCAGCTAACTTTGATTACATTAGTAACGATACCGCTGCTAGGCTTCGCAGCCATTCGTTTTGAACGCAATATTCATCCAGCGTTCCGCGAAATGCGTCAAGCGATGAGTAATTTAACGACAGCGGTTCAAGAGAATATTACGGGCGTACGCACGGTTAAATCTTTTGCACGTGAATCGCATGAGGTATCTAAATTTTCCATACGCAGTGAAGCCTATCAAACGAATCAGGTTGGCGCAGCAAAGATTTGGGCGAAATTTTTCCCTGTAATGGAGCTTGTAGCGAACTTAAGCGCAGTAATCCTGCTTGTAACAGGCGGTATTCTTGTCATTAACGGATCACTGCAGCTCGGTGAATTTGTCGCATTTTTCAGCTTGATTTGGTACATTATCGGTCCGATGTGGGGCCTAGGGTTCCATATTAACAACTACACGCAGTTCAAAGCTTCAGGCGAGCGTGTACTAGGACTGCTGAATGAACATGTTCATGTAAAAAATATTGAGCACGCGATTGAGGTTAGCAGCGATACTGTAAAAGGTCATGTACGCTTCGATCATGTTACGTTCAGTTATCCTGACAAAACGCCGGCGGTAACCGATTTGGTCATTGATGCGCCAGCAGGCTCTGTCATTGGGTTTCTTGGTGCGACAGGCTCAGGGAAATCAACGATTATTCAATTGTTAATGAGAGCCTATAATGTAAAAACAGGTTCAATTACGTTAGACGGCATCGATATTAAAAATTTGGATGTCGCAAGCCTTCGTTCATTAATAGCTCCCGTGTTTCAAGAAACGTTCTTATTCTCGGCATCGATTCGCGATAATATCGCCTATGGCGTGCGGGATGTAACACCAGAGCAAATCGAGCACGCAGCTAAGCTGGCTAAAGCGCATGACTTCATTTTGGAGCTGCCGCTAGGCTACGATACGATTGTCGGCGAAAGAGGAATGGGCTTGTCCGGTGGACAAAAACAACGGATTGCCATTGCTAGAGCACTTATAAAAAATCCTAGAATTTTAATTTTGGATGACGCAACAAGCGCGGTAGATATGGAAACCGAGCATGAAATTCAAGCGGGCTTCAAGGAGCTGATGGCTGGCCGCACGACCTTTATTATTGCACATCGGATTTCTTCGCTTAGACATGCCGATGAAATCATCGTGTTAGACAAGGGCCATGTCGTTCAGCGTGGTAAACACGCAGAGCTGATTAAGCAGCAAGGACCATACCGCGACACCTACAACATTCAATATGCTGACTATCCGCTTGATGATGCTGCTATAGCTGCGCAAGCGAATGAGCGGAAAGGGAGTACCGTATAATGAGTACGAGTGCCAAAGCAAAAGCTAGCAATAAAAATGAACGATTCATATACCAAGACGATGAGCTGATTGAAAAACCCTTTAACTGGGGCCAATTGCGCCGCCTATTCGGATATATGAAGCCTTACACAAAACAATTAATGCCTGTCATCGTTATGATGATTCTTGGTACATTGACACGCCTAGGCGTGCCGGCGCTCGTCATTCTGACAATTGACGAAGCGATTGCTCCTGAGCAAGGTGAAACAAGTGTTCCGAAGTTGATTACAATCGCAAGCATCATGCTGGTCTTATATGTTATTCAATGGGCATCCAATACGTACCGGATCAAATATACGAATATCATTGGGCAAAAAGTTATTTATGATCTCAGAAATCATTTATTCCAGCATATTCAAAAGCTAAGCTTCCGTTTTTACGACAAGCGCCCAGCAGGCTCAGTACTCGTTCGTGTCACGAATGACGTAAATGCACTGCAGGATTTGTTTACAAACGGTGTCGTCAACTTATTGATGGACTGTGTGCAATTGTTCGGTATCGTCATTATTTTGCTCGTATGGAACTTTAAGCTTGGCCTTGCGGTAATGATAACCGTACCGTTAATGTTTATTGTATCAACGACTCTGCGCAAAAAGATTCGTTTTGCATGGCAGGATGTGCGCATTAAGCAATCCCGTATTAACTCACATTTAAATGAGAGTATTCAAGGGATGAAGGTAACGCAAGCATACGTGCAAGAGAAAGACAATATGAGCTTCTTCGATCATATGAATACGATCAACAATAAATCATGGAACCGAGCGTCATCGCTTAACCAAACGTTCGGCCCTGTGATCGAGATCACTTCAGCAATCGGTACTTTTATTCTATTCTGGTATGGCTCCCACCTCATTCAAATAGGTGCGATTACCGTTGGATTGCTTGTTGGTTATGCCAACTATATCGGCAACTTCTGGGACCCGATCAACCGACTAGGACAAATGTACTCCCAGCTGCTTATTGCGATGGCTTCATCAGAACGGATTTTTGAATTTATTGATGAAGAACCGACGGTAGCGGAACTAAAGGTTGCAAAGCCACTTCCGAAAATTGTTGGCGCCGTAAAGTTCGACAATATCGTGTTCGAATACGAGCAGGGAAGGCCAGCACTCAAAGGCATCACCATCGATGTAAAAGCAGGCCAATCGATAGCGCTCGTAGGGCATACGGGTTCAGGAAAAAGTACAATCATCAATCTATTATGCCGTTTCTATGATCCGGTTGAAGGCCGTGTCCTTATTGACGGCATCGATATTCGTGATGTAACGATTGAAAGCCTGCGCTCACAGGTTGGCATTGTGCTCCAGGATACGTTTATTTTTGCAGGCACGATTCGTGACAATATTCGTTATGGACGCTTGGATGCAACCGATGCGGAGATCGTAACAGCAGCTCAAGCCGTTAACGCGCATGATTTCATTATGGGGCTGCCAGATGGCTATGATACGCAGGTTGAGGAGCGAGGCAATGTGCTTTCCATGGGTCAGCGTCAGCTGCTATCGTTCGCCAGAGCATTGCTAGCTGATCCGCAAATTCTAATTTTGGATGAAGCAACAGCCAGCATTGACACTGAAACGGAGCTGAAAATTCAAGAAGCTCTTAAAATTCTTCTAGCAGGACGTACATCCTTTATGATTGCTCACCGATTGTCGACGATTCGTCACGCGGATGAAATTATCGTGCTTGACCACGGTGAAATCGTTGAACAAGGCAATCACGAAGCGTTGCTTGCAAAGCGTGGCGTTTACAACGGCTTGATCGAAGCACAGTACCGTTTTCTTTAAAACGTGAGCATCATTCATTTCAGCAAATGCTTATAAAATAGTTGATTTTTAAGCTTAGAACCTCCACAATGGAAGAAAAAACGAACCGAAACGCTATTCTCTGCCTTTAGGACAGAGCTGACGATTCGATTTGCTTCCAGGAGGTTCTTTTTCTTTATGTATGGATCACCCTTAACAAAGAATGCTCGCAAGTTGCTCCTGCTAGGCTCTGGTGAGCTTGGTAAAGAGGTTGTATTGGAGGCTCAGCGGCTTGGCATCGAGACCATTGCAGTAGATCGCTATGATCAAGCACCAGCTATGCAGGTTGCACATCGCAGTTATACAACGGATATGCTGGATGGGGCTGAGCTTCGCCGTATTATTGAGAAGGAGCAGCCTGACTATATTGTTCCGGAAATTGAAGCAATAGCTACAGAAACGCTGCTTGAACTTGAGAAGGAAGGACATCGCGTTATTCCTACAGCACGCGCAGCTTGGCTGACGATGGACCGCGAAGGCATTCGCCGCTTAGCTGCTGAGACATTGGAGCTGCCTACCGCGCCATATCGATTTGCAGATACGTTTGAAGAGCTTGCTCTTGCGGCCGAAACGCTTGGTTTCCCATGTGTCATCAAACCAATTATGAGCTCCTCAGGCAAAGGACAAAGCGTTTGCCGATCTGAAGCGGAGCTTGAAGCATGCTGGAGCTATGCGATGGAAGGTGGACGTGCCAAGAAGCAGCGTGTTATCGTGGAGGGCTTTGTAACATTTGAATCTGAAATTACATTGCTTACTGTTCGATCGGTTTCGGGTACAAGCTATTGTCCGCCAATTGGTCATGTGCAGAAGGATGGCGATTACATCGAGTCCTGGCAGCCGCATCATATGACTGAGGCACAAATTGCTCAAGCGGAGTCCATAGCGCAACGCATCACCGATGAGCTGGGCGGTTTTGGTATTTACGGAGTGGAGCTATTCATTACAAAGGATGGCGTCTTGTTTAGTGAAGTATCGCCGCGTCCACATGATACAGGCATGGTAACGATGGCGACTCAGGATCTTTCAGAGTTTGCCCTGCATGTAAGAGCTATTTTAGGATTTCCAATTCCAACAATTCGGTTGCTGTCACATGGTGCATCACATACGTTGAAAGCAGACCGTGAATCTTCCGATTTCCGCATTGGCGGTATTGAAGAGGCTTTGTCGGTTCCTAATACACAGGTTCGCGTTTTTGGAAAACCAGAAACGAAGGTTGGACGAAGAATGGCCATTGCGCTGAGCACTGCTCCTGATGTAGAGCAAGCACGAGATTTAGCTCGTAAAGCTGCAGAAGCTCTTTACGTATCGTATACTAATGAATAGAAAGTTTATTTTAAGGCAGGTGCAGCAGCTATGGGTAAAAAACAGAAAAAAATAACGTCTTCAGCTCCTAGATCATCATCAAAAAATGCTCCAAAAAATGAGTCGGAAAACGGCTTGACGCTCAAGGATTTATTAAGCAATGAGGTGCTTGACAAGCTAAAAGCACAAGCAGATGATATGAAGCAGGCTGAAGCATCACGTAAAGAAGAACTTCGCAAACAGGAAGAAGAAAAGAAGAAGCAGGAGCAAAAGCGTTTGGAAAACGATTTTTCTTATTTGCTTGAGAATAGCGACCCTAACTGGTCGAAGCATAAGTAATAGGAAGAAAGTCGCAGTTCGAATTGTTCTCAAAAAAGCACCTTAGGGTGCTTTTTTTGTTCGGAATATCCCTAATACACTAATTTCAAAAATTTTGATATAATCTTATTTTTTATGATTTTCTTTTGTTTCAAAATGCATGCAGGGTTTGCCAGATGAGCGAAAAACCATTATGCTCGGCAGTACGCTTGTTTTAAATCCAAAAGCTCTGCAGCCTTTAGGTGCACTTGGCTCCCATGTAATAAAATAATGTTTGCATTTCAAACAATCAATGCGTTCATTCGTATTCATTCTGCTACCTCGAATATGATTTTGGGTGTAAATTTGAATCGTAAACCATATTACGAAGGTTGAGCATTAAAGTCAATCCTAATCGATTAATTAGGCAAGGCTGAGCCTCACAATCGCCTTTTTTTAATACAAATTGTTACCACGCATACATAAATCTAATGATTCTGCAAAACATGCTAACAACAGTTATTAAAGCGATGTGTGTACATTCTATTTTATTTTCGAAGGATTTAGCTAATGTCATTGCAGTAAATTCTACATGTACGACAAGCGTATAACGCAATGTTTAGTGGTCGAAGCTGGTAGAAACGCTCGAACAGTGGATACACACGAATAACTTTAAGCGTTTTATTGAAAATGAGTTGTAGAATTTGTGGAACAAAAAAAGTTTTTTTGTTATTGTGTTAATTATGCTTGCGCTTATTCCGATTATTACATACGCTGAGCTGTAGGTTATGAATAAGTAATGCTGCTGTTGAAACAAGACAGGAAACTATAGAACCCCTCCAAACTAATCGATGGAAGGTTCTGTTAAGCAAGGATAGTGTGTTATCCTTATATGTATCTCTTATGACCATTAGCAAAATAAGGCTTGAAGATCGTGTAATTGCACTAATCGTTTTTTTTTGGAGACTTTACGAAACATGACAAATTGAATTAAAATAGCTTGAAGATACGGAAACGTGATTAAAGATAGGGGGACGCTCATGTCTGAGCAAACAGATCTCTTCGCAAATACAGCGGCCGCAGACCGAAATTATGAGGCCGATGATATACAGGTGCTTGAAGGGTTAACAGCAGTTCGTAAAAGACCGGGCATGTACATAGGAAGTACAAGCAGTTCGGGTTTGCATCATCTCGTTTGGGAAATTGTCGATAATGCAGTCGATGAGCATTTGGCTAAATTTTGTTCGGCCATTGAAGTGACGCTGCACAAGAACGGAGCAGTAACGGTACACGATAACGGGCGTGGTATTCCTACCGGCATGCATAAGACCGGTATTCCTACACCGCAGGTCGTATTTACGATTTTGCATGCGGGCGGTAAATTTGGCGGCGGCGGATATAAGAAATCCGGCGGTCTGCACGGCGTTGGCGCATCCGTTACAAATGCTTTGTCAGAATGGCTTGAGGTTGATATTTACCGAGACGGCAAAATTCACAGACAACGCTTTGAATATTGGATCGATGAAGCGGGACGTGAGCATGTTGGTGAGCCCGTACGCGGACTTGAGATTATTGGCACTACGAATCGGACAGGCACTAAGGTTACTTTTAAGCCGGATGGCCGCGTGTTCCAGAATGGCACAACATTAAGTTATGATACGCTGGCAGAGCGTTTGCAAGAGATTGCTTTTCTAAACTCTGGATTAAAGGTAACAATTAAAGACGACCGCAGCGGCAAGCAGGATGTGTTTCATTATGAAGGCGGAGCTCGTCAATTCGTTCAGTTTTTGAATGAAGAAAAGACCGTACTGCACGATGTTATTCACTTTGCTAGTGAGCGCGATGATATTGAGGTGGAGGTAGCCCTCCAATATAATGACGGATACACGGAGACGATCGCTTCCTTCGTCAATTCCATTCCAACACGCGGCGGCGGTACGCATGAAACCGGTTTTAAAACCGCTTATACTCGCGTCATGAACGACTATGCCCGTAAAGCAGCGATGCTTAAGGAGAAAGACAAAAACCTTGAAGGCAACGATTTGCGCGAAGGCATGATGGTCGTTATTAATATCAAAATGTCTGAGGTTGAGTTTGTCGGACAAACAAAAGACCAGCTCGGAAGCTCGTCCGCGCGAAGCGCTGTTGACGCAATTGTTTCGGAGAAGATGCAGGTGTTTCTTGAGGAAAACCCTCAAATCGCACAAATGCTGTTAAAAAAATCACTTCAAGCCTCGAAAGCGAGAGAAGCAGCGCGCAAAGCGCGTGAGGAAATCCGCAGCGGCAAGAAGCGGAGCGAGAGCTCCAATCTAAATGGCAAACTAACTCCTGCGCAGTCAAAAGATATTACTCGCACGGAATTGTTTATTGTGGAAGGGGATTCAGCAGGAGGTTCAGCTAAGCAGGGCCGTGACTCGAAATATCAAGCGCTGCTGCCGCTTAAGGGAAAACCGATGAATCCGGAGAAAGCCAAGCTCATCGACATTTTGAAAAACGACGAGTACAAGGCCATCATTTCTGCAATAGGGGCAGGTGTGGGTTCTGAGTTTGTCGCTGAGGAATGCAACTATAATAAAATTATTATTATGACCGATGCGGATACAGACGGCGCTCATATTCAAGTGCTGCTTCTTACTTTTTTCTATCGCTATATGAAGCCGTTAATCGATTTGGGACGCGTTTATATCGCTCAGCCGCCGCTTTACAAAATTACACGTAAATCAGGCAAGCTGGAAACGATTCGTTATGCGTGGACAGATGAGCAGCTTCAAAACTATTTGAAGGAATACGGTAAAAATTATGAGCTTCAGCGTTATAAAGGGCTTGGTGAGATGAATCCTGACCAATTGTGGGAAACGACGATGGATCCAGAGAAAAGAACGCTTCTTCAGGTGCAAATCGAAGATGCAGCCAAAGCAGAACGCAGAGTATCGACGCTTATGGGAGATAAGGTAGATCCGCGTAAACGTTGGATTGTTGAGAATGTCGATTTTATGGAATATGAGGAATAGGGGGATTTCTGCATGAGTATGCTGGAACAGTTTTTACCGGCGTTTTTGGAGGAAGTGGTAGGCGACCGCTTCGGACGCTATTCAAAGTATATAATTCAGGACCGTGCCATTCCTGACGTTCGCGATGGTTTGAAGCCCGTGCAGCGTCGTATTCTATATGCGATGTATGATTCAGGAAACACACCGGACAAGCAATACCGCAAATCGGCCAAAACTGTCGGTGACGTTATGGGTAATTACCATCCGCATGGTGACTCATCCATTTATGAGGGTATGGTTCGGATGGCACAGCCTTGGAAAATGGGACATCCGCTCGTTGATGGACACGGAAACTGGGGTTCTCAGGATGATGATCCAGCAGCAGCTATGCGTTATACGGAAGCGCGTCTATCGCCAATTGCGATGGAGCTGCTTCGTGACATAGAGAAAAGAACGGTACAATTCAAGGATAATTTCGATAATACAACGAAGGAGCCGGTTGTGCTGCCGTCGCGGTACCCCAACTTGCTCGTAAACGGGACCAGCGGCATCTCTGCCGGCTTTGCCACGGAAATCCCGCCTCATAACCTGCGTGAGGTTATTGATGCGTGTATCGCGCTTATGGGAAGCCCAGAGCTGACGCAAGAAGAACTTATGACTTATGTGAAAGGTCCGGATTTCCCTACTGGCGGCATTATTATGGGCGAAGAAGGCATTCGAGACGCATATGCTACAGGTAAAGGCCGCATATACATTCGTGCTAAGACGGCTATCGAGGATATGCGCGGAGGCAAGCAGCAGCTTGTCATTACTGAAATTCCATATCAGGTCGTTAAATCACGGTTGGTTACCGCAATGGAAAACATTCGGCTAGAGAAGAAGGTCGAAGGCATTGCGGAGGTGCGTGATGAGAGCGGACGCAATGGTCTGCGCATCGTCATTGAGTTTAAGAAGGATGCCGATGCACAAGGTATTTTGGCTTATTTGTTCAAGAAAACGGATCTGCAGGTAGCTTACAGCTTCAATATGGTCGCAATCGTGAACAAAACACCGATGCAGCTTGGTCTTAAACAAATATTGTCGGCGTATATCGATCACCAGAAGGAAGTAGTAACTTTCCGCACGAAATATGATCTTGAGAAGGCGGAAGATCGCGCTCATGTTGTAGAAGGGCTTGTAAAAGCGCTCAACATATTAGACGAAGTTATAGCGACGATCAAAGCATCCAAAAATCGCGGGGATGCACAAGACAACTTGGTTGCGAAGTTCGATTTCTCCGCTCGTCAAGCAGATGCCATCCTTACTTTGCAGCTTTATCGCTTAACGAACTTGGAAATTACGACGCTTGAGAAAGAGCTTAAGGAAGCGATGAAGAAGATTGCTTACTTGAAATCGATCTTGGCTAGCGAGAAGAAGCTGATTGGTGTTATTAGGGATGAACTGCTTGAGATTCAAACCAAATATGGCATTGATCGCCGTTCTGTTCTGCGCGGTGAAATCGAAGAGCTGAAGGTTAACCTCGAAGTTCTTGTTACACCGGAGGATGTTCTAGTTACATTAAGCCAGGATGGTTATGTAAAACGGACAAGCATGCTCTCGTTTACGAGATCGGGAGGCGAGCTGCAAAACGCAGGCGTCAAGGAAGGTGACTTCGTACGAGAGTTGCTTGAAGTCAATACGATTGACAATTTGCTGCTCTTTACACGCAAAGGTCAATATTATTTGCTGCCGGTCCATCAGATTCCAGAATTCAAATGGAAGGATACCGGAACAGCGATAGTGAATGTTGTACCTATTCCGAAGGATGATTCGATCGTAAGCGTCATTCCAATTAAAGATATTTTGGCATCTACAGCATCACTTGTTTTCGTAACGAAACGTGGCCAAGTCAAGCGTACGGAGCTTAAGGAATACGCAACTACAAGATCCACTGCGGTTGCAGCCTGCAAGGTTTCAGAGGGCGACGAAGTCATTCGGGTTGTTTTGAGTGATGGTTCGAAACAAATCATGCTTATAACTAAGCAGGGAATGAGCATTCGGTTTACAGAATCCGAAGTTAATTCGATGGGTAGAGTTGCAACAGGCGTAAGAGGTATTCAGCTTAAGGATGGAGACGAGCTTGTCACCGCGGAATGGGTTGCTGAGGATGAAGGCGAATTACTCGTCATTACCGATATCGGTTACGCCAAACGTACATTGCTGCTGGATTATCCAATTCAGGGCAGAGGCGGCAAGGGTGTACAAACGTTCGAATTTAAAGAAGGCAAACGAGTGCGTCCAAATGGTTCGTCACTGATTGGGGCTTATTATTGTAAGGCAGCCAAAGAGATCGTAGCGATTACCTCATCTGGAGCGAAGCTTTCTGCTACATCGGAGAAAGCACCAATTGAAGATCGTAAATCGATAGGCAAACTCATATTCCCAGTAGAGAAAACCGACGTTATTACGAGCACGCTTGCACGTTCCATAACAGACACTAATCAAAAGGTCGATTAGGCGGATCAAACCGTTCAATGACTTCCAAAATAGCTTCAAGCATGACCCACAATGGTACCAGCTCATCCGGGCGGTCCAGCCATTGTGGGTCTTTTATAATGCCATAATTTTTAATTTTTTGAATGATTACAGCTTTTCTTTCTTCCACTGGGTGCACGCTCCTTACTATTTAAGCATGAATAGACATAGCGCTGGGCTTTCGCCTTATTGTATGTCTAACGCTGTCATAATGTTCAACAATATATCGATTAATAGCGCAAATTATTAATTGGGTTAATCTTTTATTCGACAATAAAGACTGCTATAATAAATAGCAAATAGATGGAAATTGACAGAGAGCGAGTGTGGGAGTATGGTGTCTGGAGAATTTACTCGATTATGGACGAAGCTTTCGCGTGAATGGAAAAACAACTTGGAACAATCGCTTGCTCCTTTGACAGAAGGGCAGCTGAATGTATTAGAGCTGATGCTTCAGCACCAACCGATGAAGCCATCTGATCTGCTCCAATATTTAGCGACTACGCCTGCTGCAATTACAACACTGTTGGATCGAATGGAAAGAAATGAGCTCATTGAACGTACAAGAGATGATCATGATCGAAGAATTGTTTGGGTTTCTGTATCGGAGAAGGGCAAAGCTGAGGCGGAGCGCGGTACAACGATTCGGACTCAAATGATCGAACAATCGCTGGACCGCATTTCCTCTCATAACCAGCAGCTGCTGGTTTACTTGTTGGGTAAAGTAGCAAATTTGTAATCTGATTTCGCCATTCAACGCTTATTTCATAGAATCGAGCCGATTGCGCAGCATATCGTAATTTTTTTGGAGCACCTCGTAGTCGGCTTGCGTTAGCAAGGTATCATTTGAAGCAGCTAATGTTTCTTCGATTGGCAAGATGCGATAGCGAAAGGAACGATCAGGCTTGTAGCGATGCACCCATGTCGGAATGGATTCAACATCAGTTATAGTAACTGTGCCGTCTGTCATATTTTTACGAACATTAACTTTAAAAATAACTCCGTAATCCTTTGATTCGCCCCGCTGATTAGAAATAAAATTTCCCATAGAATAAATAATAAGTCCCTTTTTTACATGACCTTTCTCATCGGTTGTTTCAAGCACTTCATAGGGCTGGACAACATGGGGATGCGAACCGGCAATAATATCAGCTCCCGCAGCGACAAGCGAACGAGCGAGACGTTTTTGTTCTTCATTTGGTATAATCTGATATTCAGTTCCGAAATGCAGAGAAACGGAAATAAAGTCAGCACCTGCTTCACGCAGCCGAATGATGTCTGCTTTAATCTTCTCTTCATCAATAAGCGAAACGAGGTAAGGTTTGCCTTCTGGAATTGGAATGCCATTTGTTCCATAGGTGTAAGCTAACAATCCCATAACGATGCCATTTTTCTCGGATAGGACAGCTTGGTCTGCTTCTTCTTGCGATGCGGCTGTTCCCTTGCTTGGAAGACCAAGCTTCTTTAAGTTCTCGAGAGTGCGAAGCACACCTGACTCACCTTTATCAAGTGAATGATTGTTGGCATTTGTTATTAAGTTAAATCCAGCATCCTTGATTGCTTCTCCAAGTTCGGTTGGCGCATTAAACGTTGGATATCCAGTATAGCCAAATTCCACGCCAGCAATTGGTGTTTCTAAGTTGGCAATAACCCAATCTCCTTGCTTCAAAATCGGTTTAACCTCTGCAAAAAACGGCTTGAAGTCATATCGATTCGTTTTCTTGTCAAAAGCTCCGGGCAGCTGGGGCGTATGCATCATGATGTCGCCTACGGCCATCCATACGGCATCGGCAAAAACAGGCTCTGGTGGTGCTGTCGGTTCAGGAGATGGTGATGGGGTTACGACTGCTTGCTCAGTAGGAGTGGGGTCAATTGAAGCTGTAGGAAGCGAGCTGGCAGGTGCAGAAGCCCTCTCGTAAATGGAGGGCATTAAAAAAATAACCAGTAAGCCAAGTAAACTTAGTAATAATAGTATAGAATTTGTTTTTCGGTGCCTTTTACGGCGCATTAGTATTTCGTCCTTCCTTGTTACGTATTGCTCAGCATACTGGAGGCGTCTTCAAGCTGCGAACTAGTCCACCAATTCCAAACATCAGAGCCGGTTGGAACGGAACGAAAACTCATCCATTCCTTTGTTATAGGATGAGGGGCTGAAACCGAGGTTGACCATAACGCAATTTCGGATATGCCGCTTGTTGGTTTCGCGCCGTATTTCAGGTCACCTACGAGCGGACAGCCGATATGAGCCAGCTGTGCACGGATTTGATGAGGTCTTCCGGTATGCAGCTTCACCGCAATTAATGAATAACGGCCAGATACAGCTGCTACCTCGTAATCCAAAATCGCTTCTTTCGCCTCATTCGTGGGTTTGTTATAGACGCTTACTTGATTTTGTTTGCTGTTCTTAACAATATAATGGGTTAAACGCGCTAGAGGCTGTTTTGGCGTACCTTGTACAACACAAACATAAGTTTTGCCAAAATGTCTGCTGCGAACCGATTCGGATAATCTGGACGCAGCTTTTGAGGTTTTGGCAAAAATCATAACGCCGCCAACCATACGGTCAAGACGGTGAACGAGGCCGAGAAAGACGTTTCCCGGCTTGTTGTATCGTTCCTTTATATCCTGCTTAAGCAGGGTAAGCATATCAGCATCGCCGGTGTCATCCTCTTGTGAGAGGACGCCAGGCGGCTTAACGACAGCTATTACATGATTGTCCTCGAACAAAACCTTGATCGACATTACTTAGACTCCCAACGTCCCAGTATTCCGCACGGCAAATTAAGGCCGGACTTCGTAATCGGCAATCCGATTTCTCCACAATTGATTTCGCCGCCGTATTTGGCATTCATTGTCATATGCAGCAGGTTGTGCAGAACAGATTGCGATAATCCAGTTGTATAGGAGTTGATGAGTAGGAACAATGGATTGTCAGACAAAATCGATGTACAGGATTGTAAGAATGGAAACAAATTTTCTTCGAGCTTCCATGTTTCACCATTCGTGCCACGTCCATAAGAAGGTGGATCCATAATAATCGCATCATACTGCTTGCCGCGGCGCTGTTCGCGTTGAACGAATTTGAACACGTCATCCGTAATATAGCGAATTGGAGCGGACTCAAGTCCAGACAGCTGGGCGTTATCTTTTGCCCATTGGACCATACCCTTAGCTGCGTCAACGTGGCATACTTCAGCACCTGCTGCTGCGGCTGCAACGGTGGCACCGCCCGAATAGGCAAAGAGATTCAAGACACGAATAGGACGTCCAGCATTACGGATTTTGTCCATCATCCAGCTCCAGTTAACGGCTTGCTCAGGAAATAATCCTGTATGCTTGAAGTTTGTCGGCTTGATATGGAAGTTTAGTTCGCCATAAGAAATTGTCCAGCGTTCAGGCAATGATTCGCTCATCGACCATTGACCGCCACCGGAATTGCTTCTATGGTAATGGCCATCGGCTTTTTTCCAAAGACCTGTTTCATTTGTGATCGGCCAAATAATTTGTGGATCTGGACGGCGGAGTGTATAATTGCCCCAACGTTCGAGCTTATCTCCGTCTCCTGTATCTATAACCTCGTAGTCTACCCATTTATCTGCTATGTACATGTTATTCGTAACCCTTCCTTGACCTTGTTTTTGTAATATAATAATGTCAACGATAATTATATCGAAGCTAACACAATGAAGCAATGAAACCGACGCATTTAGAGGCTGGTATTTATTCGTAAGTTATGAAAATGGCTGTTTATTACAGCAAATAAGTAAATGCTGTTGCTGACAGAGCAAAAATCAGTGTAAAAAAGAGCATAATTTAGTAAATCTACAATAATAGAGGAGCAACAATATCATGATGAGTTTTGAGTGCGAGTGCGGGAATAAAACAGTAATGTTTGCTACGGGAGATCGGGACGAGCAGGGCAGAGAGTTTATTGAAATAGAGGACGATGAGAGGCTTACTATCAAAGTTGGCGATAAAAGCGTATTATTTCGTTGTTCATTTTGCGGCTATACATACCGACTGGAACAAATTTGAATCACTTAAGAAATTTTATAGGAGCTGCATATTGAAAACATTAATGGTTCGGAGTATGATAAACGTGAGTCAAGTTGTATGTACAAGTGCATCGTCATACCAGTGATAACTAGCACTAATGTCCGTACAAGTTGAGGAGAGGCGTTATCTCTAAAAATACGTTTAATACTCGGTGAATGCTTACATAGCTGTTTTGCATTCGCAAAACTTAAAGCGAATGCTTACGAAGCTGTTTTGCATTCGCAAAACTTGAAGCGAATGCTTACGAAGCTGTTTATCATTCGCAAAACTTGAGGAGGAACCATTCCATGTTACAAGTTAAGCCCTATCAATTTTGGTTTGTTACCGGAAGCCAGCACTTGTACGGACCAGAAACATTAGAAGAGGTTGCACAGCATTCACGTATTATTGCTGCGGCGTTGAATGATGATTCTGTTATTTCATCCGAAATTGTATTTAAACCTGTAGTAACAACTCCAGAAGAAATTTACAAGCTTTGCTTAGAAGCGAAAGCGGACGAGAACTGTGCAGGCATCATCACTTGGATGCATACCTTCTCACCTGCAAAAATGTGGATTCATGGGTTGTCTGAGCTGCGTAAGCCATTACTACACCTTCATACTCAATTCAACCGTGATATTCCTTGGGAAACGATTGATATGGACTTTATGAATACGAATCAATCCGCGCATGGCGACCGAGAATACGGCCATATTTTCGCCCGACTAGGCCTTGAGCGCAAAGTCGTTACGGGTCACTGGGAGGATGGCGTTACTCGTTCCCGCATTGCCAGCTGGATGGGAACGGCAATTGCAGTTAATGAAGGCCGTCATCTTAAGGTTGCTCGCTTCGGAGACAATATGCGTCAAGTTTCGGTTACGGAAGGCGACAAAGTTGAAGCGCAAATCAAATTCGGATGGTCGATTAATGGTTATGGCATTGGTGATCTTGTTGCTCGTATGAATGAGGTTTCAGATTCAGAAGTAAAACAGCTGCTTGAGGAATACAACGAGCAGTACGATATTTCGACCGAGACACGCGGCAATGCAGCTTCATGGGCTTCCATTGGCGAGCAGGCTCGTATTGAGCTTGGCCTAAAAGCATTTTTACAAGAGGGCGGTTTCTCCGCATTTACTACGTCATTTGAAGATTTGCATGGCATGAAGCAGCTTCCAGGTCTTGCAGTTCAGCGCTTGATGGAGCAAGGATACGGCTTTGGTGGCGAGGGCGACTGGAAAACATCTGCACTTACTCGCATGATGAAGCTGATTGCCAATAACAAAGGTACTTCATTTATGGAGGACTATACTTATCATCTAGAAGAAGGCAACGAGCTCGTACTTGGATCACATATGCTTGAGGTATGTCCTACAATAGCGGATAGCCGTCCAAAAATCGAAGTTCATCCGCTTGGCATCGGCGGCAAAGCGGATCCAGCACGGATTGTATTCGATGGACGCTCTGGTGCTGCGCTTAATGCTTCACTCATCGATCTAGGCAATCGTTTCCGCTTGATCATTAACCAAGTGGATGCAGTGAAGCCTACTCATGAAATGCCGAAGCTTCCAGTAGCTCGTGTGTTGTGGAAACCAGAACCATCGCTTCGAGATGCAGCAGAGAGCTGGATTTACGCTGGCGGCGCTCATCACACCGTATTCTCATATGTCGTAACGACTGAGCAGCTTGTAGACTGGGCGGATCAAGTTGGCATTGAAACCGTAGTAATCGATAAGCATTCAACGGTACGCAGTGTTCGCAACGAGCTTCGTTGGAACGATCTCAGCTATCGTATTCGTTAATCATCCTATCATCTGATTGCTTCTTAATAGAGAAGACTGCTGCTTAAAACCGTACAAGGTTAAGCAGCAGTCTTTTTCTCTATTTATAGGGGCTTTAAAGTTATGGCTTAATAGCTTTTACTCTAATCCGCACATAATCCACATCCCATGTACCATCATGGAATAAATCATTTCTTACTCTTGCGGCTATTTTAGCGTATAGCAACTTTTTATCTTCTTCCGATACATTAGCGAAAAAATGATTTGCAAAACCAGATAACCAGTGATTTAGTCCTTCTTCACCGTCTTCCATCTTCGTAGGCCGATCAAAAAGAATGGCATAAGTTACACGAAAGCCTTGTTGTTCAAGTAGAGCGCTATATTCTGAAATGCTCGGAAAGAACCAAGGATTTAACTTTTCTGCATCAATAGCATAATCCTCATCAAGCACAGCTGTTGTTGCTTTTACTATTCGATTAACATTTCCTTTGCCTCCAAACTCAGCAACAAATCTGCCGCCGCTATTTAGCACATTCCACACATTTTCAACCACTTGTTTCGCATTTTTCATCCAATGCAATGCCGCATTAGAGAATACAGCATCAAATGTTTCATCTAACTGAAACTGCTCACCATTTCCAGTGAAAAAATGAATGGTTGGATATTTCACTTGTGCTTTTTCAATCATTTCCGCAGAAAAATCCATGCCTACAACTGTTGCTCCCGTTTTCGATATTTCATAGGCCAAATCTCCGGTGCCACACCCTACATCTAATATTTTCTCGCCTGAGACAGGACTTAATAATTCTACAACTTCCTTCCCGTACTCAGATACAAAACCCAGTTTGTTGTCATATAATTCGGTTTCCCAAAATTGGCCGGAAGGCATAATATCATCCCCTAACTATTGGTAAACCTATTCTCACACAAAGATTATATATAAGTAAAATATATTATTCCTATCTATTTTATAGTTTGAAACTATAAAGTTCGATCAGAAAAAAGCTTTACTCCTGTAGGTTAGAAGCAAAGCTCAAAGTATACCTCAACTATGAATGGGTTTATTCTGATTTTTCTTTTTGAATTTTTGCAGGGTTATTGATTTTGTAAGGAACAGGGTGCTTAGTAAGCTTTTTAGCGACTATTTTTCCTTCAAAATGAAGGATATCGCCGATTTCCAGCTCAAGCTTTTTGAGGGTAGCGCTATGGCTGGACCAAGCATCGCCGATCTCCATAGCAGGATCTTGAATGGCTACTGCATTGTAAATAACAACCTCGTCATCTGTATCAGAAAAATTGTTAGGTACAGTCGTAAACTCTTTTACTGTTGCAACCATCTTGATCTTATCTTCAGGGAGCTGCAGTTTTGGCGCCTTTTCTTTTTTCGTTTTTTCTTTTGGAGCTGCTGCTGCTTTATGTACTTTTTCTACTGAATCAGGCGCTGGTATCGTCTCCGAAATCGCTGCTGCATCATTATTTTGTGATGTTTCTAGCAGAACGTCATTTTTATCAGCTTCAATCTCTTGTGCAGGTGCAATCTCTTCTACTGCATTGGAAGTCTTCTGGCCATAACTAGAAGCTTGCATTTCCTTTAAGTAGGAGGGGTGGATACAATGCTTTTGTTCATTTTCAAACGAAATGACAGCAGTCATTTTATCTACATATCCAATAATAATGCATTCGAGATTCATGCCGTTTCCTTTATAGAAAAATACTTTTGTTTTGGCAGCCTTCTCAGAAAGCAAACCCCATTCCTTGCATTTTTCTATTTGCTCTGCTTCGTTTTCGAAGCTAATGTACGATATCGGTTCAATAATGAATGGATGTCCCATGTAATCTCCGCCTTTTTGGTATTATCATCATCTATTTTATCATTTTTTTGACATGTTAGTCGTTACTTGCTGACGATTAATAAAATTTTAGTCGTTTCCTTAAATCAGAAGGGGAGAGAAGAAAAATATGCGACCTGAATAGGAACATTTTAACAATGTACATTTGACAATGAGAATCGTTATCGATACAGTTAAGTGGTAGTTTTTAAAATGATATAGGAGGGATTTCTGTGTTCATTCAATTGAGATCAATTGTAGTGGAAAAGGGAAATTCACAGCAAGTTGTCGACAATTTTGGGCAAGAGGGCTATATTGACGGCAAGGAAGGTCTTATCGATATTAATATTATGGTGAATAGAAAAGCAAAAGAAACGGAAGAAGTTGTTATTATGATCCGTTGGGAGTCTGATGAAGCTTGGAAAAATTGGGAGAAAGATCCCGTCCATATTGCTGGCCATCGGAACAAAAAAGATGAGCAGCGTCCTTCATATATCGTTGATTCATCGGTAAATATGTATGATGTAAAAAAAATCAAATCAGGTACTTTTGGCAAATAAACAGAAAGCGACTTACCCTTGGTGGGCAATGTCGCTTTTTTTATTTATTCATTTTAGGGAATCTGGAATGATACCTTGGTTCCAAAATTAAGCTTGCTTGTAATGACAAGTCCATGACCATATAACTGTTTTAATCGGCGATCCGTATTCAATAAACCAATTCCTCGTTGTTCGTTATACTTCCCATCCAACAGTTGCCCCAATTCTTCTTCGTCCATTCCGATCCCATCATCTGCATTCAATATTTCGATAAAGTGGCTGTAATTTTCTATTTGATTGCACAGCGTTCCTCCCTAAAACGGCTTAATATGCCACTCTAGCTCATGTGCAATAGATACAAATTGATTCGTATTTAAGAAATCATAACTAATAATTAACTGCTGAACGAATCAATTAGCTTTTGCATTTTGGAAGTTTCCATATCGCTTAAGGCGAGTAGGATACCCTTCCACGGTTTTTATACAAGCAGAAGAATTTGTATTCAATGTTGATAGAGGAAGCTATGAATGTATAATGCCAGACTCATATGATGCATATAGTAATGAACAAGCTGCATCCCGTGAGGAGGTTTTGAATGAAATCCAGCATTTCGGGAAAAGTGATGATCATTTACGGAAGCACATTTCTGCTGATTATTGTCTTAACCTTCTGGTTGTCCTACCGGGGTACGGTTGGTCCGCTTGAGGCCGATCTGACCAATACGAATCTCGCTCTACTCAAGCAAGTAGACCAAAAGATTGAAGTGGCGTTCCGTCAAACCGAGAAAGATTTGCTCGCGCTTATGGAAGAGCTCGAATTTGTCTACTTCATGCTGGATAGCTACAATGACGATGCCCAAAAATACAGCAACTATTATGGGCTTACGACAAAATTAAAAAACTTTATTAACGCGAATCCCACATTCTCATCCATTTTTGTTTACTCTGCTGTAAACGGCGATATTTTAACCGAAAAGGCTTATATGAACGATATTTCATCGTTAGACAACTGGCTGGCTGATTATATGGACATGCCGGGTTATTTCAAGTGGATGACGACCCATCCGGTGTGGGATGGAACGACGACTCAAGACGTTGTGACACTGGTGCGCTCCTACCCGACGCTCAGCAGTCCCGGTTATCGTAACGGCATCGTTGCCGTTAACATTAACGAGGTTGTTCTCTACGATATGATTAAATCGGTCTATGAGGAAAGCTCGGCTGGCCATCTGTTTATATTCGACGCAGATGGAAAAGTTGTCAGCCACGATGACAAAACGCTCCTTTACCAAAATTTAAAGCAATTGCCCTATATGAAAAACGTACTCTCAGCAGAAGGCAGCGGCTCCCTATCAGTCAAGCTGGACGGGATCCCGCAAACCGTATTTTACAGGACTTCCGCCTATACGGGGTGGAAAATGGTCAGCATCATGCCGGAATCACAAATTTACGAGCCGCTTCAGATTACCCGCAATCTTCTGTTCATATTGGCTGGCGTAATGATCGTTCTAGCGCTAATTGTATTGTTCTACATCAATCGATTAACCTTCAAGCCGCTTGATCGACTGGTTAGCAAGCTTTCAGGGACCTACCAGCCAGATAAGAAGCGCGGATTTGATACGGCGGGATTCACTTATTTGGAGACGGTGTTTGAGCAAATGATGGAGAATCGGGAGCACTTGGAGAAGCATGTGCGGGATTCCAAATCCGTACTCAAATGGAGACTGATTATGGATATGCTGACCGGCTACCGAACGGACTACCAAGCTTTGCGGCATCACTTTGAATTTACAGGCATTAAGCTCTATTCAGAGCGCTACCTTGTATGTACGGCAGAAATTGCGAAACCAGAAGACTGCTTAAGCCCGCGTGATGAAACGTTGTATACGTATGTGTTTTGCAACGTGGCGGAGGAGATGATGGGCAAAGAGGATGCTGGAGTCGCAATCGATTTAGGCGGCGGACGAGCGGCGCTTGTCTTTAGTTTCGCAGAGGGCGAAGCGGAACAAAACCATTTGCGCGCGCTCGCAATTTTGGAATGGATACTTGAGGTGATTAAGAAGCAATTCGGATTAGTCGCTACGGTGGGTGTAGGCAGAGGAGTCAAGGAACTCGGCGATATTCAAAGCTCCTACGGCGAGTCGCGCAAGGCGCTCCGCTACAAGATGCTTTTTGGCAGCCATTCCGTCATTTCAATCGAGGATTTGCAACCGCCGGACAGTCAAGACTATTACCGTTTGAATCGGAAGGCTACTCGAATTATGGAGGCGCTCAAGCAGACGGATACAGATAAAATAAAGGAGGATGTGCACCAAGCCTTTGAGAAGGCGGTGGAACTAGGCTTGCCTCCTGACCTCATCCGCCAGTTTTCGTTCGATTTAATCGTGAAGGCGCTGCAGGTTGCGGATGCAATCGGAATCGGTCCCGAGGAGTCGATGGGCAACTTGGACAGCATTTATGAGAAGATTGAGCATAGTGAGGATTGGAAGCAAGCAGAGGCCCTCGTCCTGGCTGTTCTTGAGGAGCTAGCTGCTAAGCTTACAAGCAAACGAAGCCTGAGAGGGAAAAATGACACGATTGAGCGGATGCTTACCTACATTCAAGCCCATTACCATGAAAATGATTTGTCGCTCGATCGGCTCGCTGAACAGTTTCATTTGAGCCCAACCTATATTAGCAAGCAGTTTAAAGAATACACCGAGCGAAATTTTATCGACTATCTAATCGAAATTCGAATTGACGCCTCGAAAGCACTGCTCGCTAACAAGGATAAAAAGGTGAACGATATCGCCGAATCGATTGGATATATGAATACCCGCAGCTTCTTGCGGACGTTTAAAAAATTTACAGGGATGACACCGACAGAGTTCCGCGAGCATGCCATCAGTAAACAAACAGGGCAAGGCACAGAGCGAACGTAAGACCGGTGGCACACTTCCTAAGCGGAGGCGTTGCCCCGGTTTTTTCCTTGTACTATGAGTATCTATAAGTTTGTTAGCTTATAAAAGGCTTATATTTCTCCGTCAAAGCTACTTCAACATCCAGAAGTTGTAGGGGTTTTTACTTGTAATGGCGGGATTTCTTCCGTGTCACAGCAAAAGAATGAACCTGTTCAAGAAAGGCGACTGGCCCATTTCACAATAAAAGACACCTGGCACAGAACATGTCTATATTCAGCTTCCCGAGCTTTGTGTACGATCGAATTGTAGACGGAACATAAAGGGGGGGAGGACGATTTGGATACGGCTTAAGCGGGATCGTCACTTATATTTGATGCTTCTGCCTGTCATCTTGTTTTATGTCATCTTTAAATACGCACCGATGGCGGGCGAAATTATCGCATTCAAAAATTACAGGTTTATTGATGGAATATGGGGAAGCGAATGGGCAGGTTTTCATCATTTTCAAATGCTGTTCGCAAGCTTGGATTTTTGGAGAATTCTTAGAAATACGCTGCTGCTGAACATCTATAGTCTCGTGTTTGGTTTTCCGGTACCTATCCTCCTTGCCTTGCTGCTTAATGAGGTACGCAGAGAATGGTACAAAAGGACGGTCCAGAACCTATTGTATTTGCCTCACTTCATTTCTTGGGTTGTGCTGGGCGGAATCGTTATTGCGATCCTATCGCCGAGCACAGGCGTCGTGAATCTGATTCTAAAACAATTTGGCATCGAGCCCGTTTATTTTATGGCGGATTCGACTTGGTGGCCTGTTGTGTATACGTTATCCGGTATTTGGCGCGAAGCGGGCTGGGGGACGATTCTCTATTTAGCAGCGATGGCTTCGATTGATCCCCAGCTTTATGAAGCAGCCAAAATCGACGGTGCAAACAAGCTGCGGCAAATTTGGCATATTACACTTCCCGGCATTCGCAGCACGATAGCCATCTTATTGATTCTTCGGATGGGGCATATGATGGATGTTGGCCTTGAGCAAACGCTGGTGCTTCAAAACCAATCCGTGCTGGACGTAGCGGATGTCATCAGCACCTACGTATACCGGGTCGGTTTGCAAAATATGAATTACAGCTACACGACAGCGCTTGGGTTATTCCAGTCCTTGATTGGTTTTATTCTAGTCGTGGGCGTTAACGGGATCATCCGAAAGTTCGGCGAAAGGGGGTTATGGTAACGGTGAAAAGGAATGCTGCCGCAGCTTTTGTACTGTCATCGATTAGCAAAATCATCCTTTATGCGTTTCTTGGCCTCTCGTCCTTAATCGCCCTGTTCCCGCTATGGTATGAGGTGGCAGCATCCTTTAGCAGCAGCCGGGCAATTACAGCGGGAGAAGTGATGCTGTGGCCAATTGAATTCAATCTGCACGCTTACGATCGGCTTTTTGATGACGGACAAATTTTGATCGGCTTGCGAAATACGGTCTTGATCACGGTTGTTGGTACCGCGTTGAACATGATCATGACGATACTGGCTGCCTATCCGCTTTCAAGACGCCGCTTGATGGGACGCAGCGGGCTGCTAATGTTCGTTACGTTCACGATGTTATTCGTTTCTGGGATCATTCCGAGCTTCATTCTCGTCAAGACGCTGGGCTTAATGGACACCTACTGGGCATTATGGCTTCCTGGGCTGATCAGCACGTATAACATGTTTGTGATGAAAACGTTCATGGAAGGCCTTCCGGATGAAATTGAAGAGTCGGCTGCTATGGACGGAGCTGGAGATTGGCGGGTTTTAATGCAAATCATGCTTCCGCTATGCAAGCCGATCATCGCCTCCTTGTCGCTGTTCTACGCCGTTGGCTGGTGGAACTCCTATTTCAGCGTTCTTCTTTATATAACAAAAACGACGTCACAATCATTAATGGTGAAGCTGTATCAGATGATTAATCAAGTGGATGCAAGCCTGCTTAACAATACTGGGGGAAGCGAGGGTGCGGGGCAAATCTTGTTAACGCCCGAAGGCATCAAAGCTGCGGCCATCGTCATTGCGGTCACGCCTATTCTATGCGTATATCCGTTCCTTCAGAAACATTTTGTAAAAGGTGTCTTGATCGGTTCGGTTAAAGGTTAATAAGGAAAAGGGGATGATGTATTTGATGAAAGGGAACAAAATCGGTAACTTGATCATGCTGGCTAGCTTAATTGTTGTACTGCTGGTTGGCTGCACGGGGAAATCCGAGCCGACTAAACCTTCTGCTGCACCGAATAAATCGGATGCGCCAGCTCCAGTGGTAGAGCAAAAGAAAGAGATTAGCGTATCTATCCTTGACCGGGGCGAAGTGTCATCGGAGGAAGGCAGCTACGAAAACAACCGCTGGACGAAGTGGATCAATGAGAATGCTCCTGCAAAGGTCAAATGGGTACCCGTGCCGCGTACGCAGGTACAGCAAAAATTAAACACGCTGATTGCATCGGGCACGGCTCCGGATCTCATATGGGAATATGACCGCAGCTATATTAGCCAGCTCGCTGCACAGGGAGCGATTCAGCCAATCGACGAATATATCGAAAAATACAGCACAACGTACAAAGCTTATTTGGCTAAGCATCCAGAACTTAAACCCTTCCTAACGATAAATGGAAAAATGTATGCGGTCGCAAGTGCGCGCGGACAAGAAACGATAGCCAATCATGGCATTATGATTCGTCAGGATTGGTTGGATAAGCTGGGTTTGAAAGCTCCGACAACAGTTGAAGAATTAATTGAGGTTGCACGCAAGTTCAAAGAGGGCGATCCGGACGGCAACGGCACGGCGGACACGGTTCCAATCACCTTTAATTACAACGGAGTGCAAATTTTAAGAGCCCTTTTCTTCAATAACGAGAACCAATGGTATCTGGAAGATGGCAAGCTCACGTTCGGCCGGATACTGGATCGATATGCCGATTCGCTTGCTTTGCAGAAGCAGCTTTTTGACGAAGGATTAATCGATAAGGAATACATTACGGATACGAATTTTCAACGCTCGCTGCAGCTTTGGACGACAGGCAAGTCGGGTATTTATCTTGGCTCATGGTCAATGGGCGCAGAGTTTGTAGATTTGAAGAAAAATATGCCGGATGCAAAAGTGGTGCCTTTGGAGCCTGTTGCTTCGAAGTATGGAAAAAATGGCCTTTATCAGGAAGTGCCGGCCAATATGTATATCGCTTTTAATACGAATATGAAGGAGGACAAAATCGAAGCAGGCGTCAAATTTTTGGACTGGATGCTGGAGAAGGGCTGGGAGCCGCTCAGAATCGGTGAGAAGGACGTTCATTATAAGCTCGTGGGAGAAGTTCCGCAGAAGACCGACGCTGATAAATTCAAGAAGGAAGTGTTCTATGCAAGAGAGTATGCGATCTTGAACGAATGGGATCCGAAGCCGGAATGGTATGCGGTGATGGCGGCGCAGGATCCGATTTCACAAGAGCAGGCCGTGCTTAAAGCAGCAGGTCTTGAGATTGCGATGAAAAATAAATACAGACGGGACATTGCCTATAATCCTGATCTGCCTGAGGTCAGCCAACTGATTGCTACCTTCGCTCCGATTGCGCAGCAAATTGAAGCCAAAATCGTTACTGGAGGAGGCGCGCTTACGCCGCAGGGTGGAATGGAGGATATTCGCAAGGAATGGAAGCGTTTGGGCGGTGAAAATGTAGAGAAGTTAGTGCAGGAGTGGTATGAAACGAACAAAGAGCATCTGAAGTAGAGGGGAAGGCCCTTCCCGAATGCGGTCATTACTTTTTCGGGAAGGGTTAATCGCCGATCCGAGTAGCAAAGGATGGATGGAAAATGATGACCATGAAAAAAGTTTTTTCATTATTCCTCGTCTTTGCATTGATCATGACGGCAACTGGTACGTTTGGCAAAAATGAACATGCAGCAGCTGCAGAAGCGGTGGTCGCAGAGCTGCAAGCAGGCGATTATGAAAGCTCCGACGAAGTATGGGACTTCCTGCTGGGTGCCGAATTTCCCGGGGCGCAAGGAAGCTTTACAAGAGATCAGTCTGTATTCAAAACAGGTCTATCCTCGGCCAAGGTGGCTGGCGATTTTAATGGCGGCGGCTCTTACGTTGCACTGGAGCGGTATCTGACGAAACGAATAGTTCCGGCGGATGCGGTAAGCTTATCCTTTTGGGTGAAAACTGCGGACGCTGCATCGATTTATATTGTACTAATGGACGGAACGAACCAAAACCACTCGCAAAGGCTGGTGCTTCAGCCGACAACGGATTGGCAGAAAGTTACCGTGAATGCTTTTAATGCCGGCAGCGAATATACGCACTGGGGAGGCGCCAATGACGGAGCCTTTCATCCATCACTTAAGAAGATGACGATCAAGGTAGCACGGGCGGGACTGCGCACGGGGCTTAAGAGCGGCTCGGTATGGTTCGACGATCTCCGAATCAAGGTGACTGTTCCTGATTTAGCCATCGCACAAACGCAGGTTGGCAACGTATTTGCTGGTGCAAACAAAGGCACTTTTGATGTATTAACGACGGGAGATACCGTCACATGGCAAACTTATGATGCTTGGGGAGAGCCCGGTTCAACTGGAAGTTCGCCGGTTACCGGAGGCAAGATCAGGCTTGAGGTGCCGGTACAATCAGATGGCTATTATCGTTTAAAACTATCAGCTTATCAATCGGGAACTTTGCTTAAAACAACAGAGACGACATTCGCGGCTGTGCCAACGTTTGATTTGACAGCAGTGACGGCATCACCGTTTGGCGTACAGACGCATTTTGCACATAGCTGGAACCGTGAGATGCTTCCTTTGGTCAAGTATGCAGGAGCCAAAAGCGTGAGGGATGCGATGTTTTGGTCTGAGATCGAACTAAAAAAAGGCAGCTACACCTATAACCCGAAATTTACACTCTATATGGAGGGGCTACTGGAGAACAGCATCGATCCGCTGATGACCTTCGCTTTTTCCAATCAATTTTATGATAATTTCCAAACGCCTTATTCGGCAGAAGCTCACGCCGCCTATGCGAATTATACAAAATCCGTACTGAACCGATTCGGAGGCCAAATCAAATGGGGCGAGATGTGGAACGAGTTCAACTTGCCCGGATTTGGAGGGAATGGGCCGGCTGCATCACAGCCCGATGTATACTTCAATCTAATGAAAGCAGGTTATGAGGCTGCCAAATCGGTGCGCCCTGATCTGAATGTGCTTGGAGGCGCGACCGCAGGCATTCCAGCCGAGTGGCTTGAAGATTTGTTCCAGCTCGGAGGGTTAAACTACATGGACACCTTATCCGTACATCCTTACCGTTATCCCGACAAGCCGGAAGGACTGCTTAACGAGGTAGCCTCGTTAAATCAACTGGTGAAAACCTATAACGACGGACAGACGAAACCCATCTGGTTCTCGGAAATTGGATGGCCGACGCAGCTTGACCCCCGCGGGGTGGATGAGAGGACACAGGCTGCCTATTTGATTCGCACCTATGTACTTGGCATGGCAGCAGGAGTGGAGAAAATCTTCTGGTACGATCTGATGGACGACGGAACGGATAAGAAATATAACGAGCATAACTTCGGTATTATTCATAATGGCGGTGATCCGCTCGGCGCGTATACGCCAAAACCGGGTTATGTGGCGTTAGCGACAGTAGCGCGGCAGTTGACTGGCGCAAGCTTAACCGGTCAGGAGATTACGAACGGCATCTATCGCTATAAATTTAAGAAGGGCCAGAAATCGATTCATGTGCTTTGGTCAGGGACGGATACCGAAACCGATCTGACTTTGAAAACAAATGGACCGCTGGTCGTAACGGACATGATGGGCCGTTCAGCTACCTATACGCCGAAGGACGGGGAAATTTACATTACGGCTTCAAGCGAACCTCTATTCATCCAAGGGAAAATCGATAAAGTCATTCAAGGAAGCAAATATAGGCTTAAGAGCGAGCCTTCCTTTACCGGTGATCCTATCAGCGTAACGTTATCCGTATACAAAGCATCATCTTGGAATCCACTAAGCGCTCGCATTCAATTGCAAGGATCCTTTGAACATATACAGGCTTCTTCGGTCGGCACCTATCCTGTCGTATTTCAAGGAATAGGTCAACCTGGCAGCTACACAGCGACGGCGGAGCTTGTCGTTGGCGGCAAAAAAATCGGAGCGTTAAAAAATACAGTGGTGATCAAGCAATCAGAGGAGCTTTCTGTCAAACATGTGCTGAAGGAGGGCAGCAACTTCCTGAGAGTTCGAATCGATAATACAAAACCGGTCGATAGGCGGTTGACACAGATCGATTGGCAGGTGGGTGCGAACACCGAATCAGAAGCTTATAATACGGTGCTGCCTGGTTTTACGGATTATACAATTGATCTTCCAATACCTGCACTGCAAGAGGGAACTTTAACGCCTCACCAGCTTACCGTCTATTTGGATGATGGCACCGTACTGTCTTCTTCAGGCAACTTGAACAATATCGCTGTCGCAAGTATGACGCCCATCGTTAACCGCACGGTGCAGGTGGATGGGGCGCTGGACGATGTAACCGATCTCCCTGGCATCGACCTGTTTGAGGAAGGACATTCAAGAGTGGTACCGCATAATGGGCCTGAGGATTTGAGCGGTAAACTATGGGTTACGTATGATAATGACCACCTCTATCTGTCGGCAAAGATCCATGACGATCTATTCTCGCAAACCAAATCAGGAGATGCGATTTGGAGCGGAGACAGCATTCAATTCGCTATTTCTTTGGGAACGCCGGGAGAGGCGGCGGAATGGTATGAATACGGAATGGCGCTGACGCCAGACGGACCGGAATTATATCGGTGGATGGCGATGAGTGGCGTATTGACCGGACCGGTTACAAATCGCCAGCTCCAGATTAAGAGAGATGAAACAAACAAGGATACGATCTATCGGCTCGCATTGCCTTGGACGGAATTGTCGCCGATTGTTCCGAGTGACGGGATTTTAAGCTTGTCCGCTCTTGTGAATGAGAATGACGGCAATGGACGCAAAGGATGGCTGGAGTGGGGCGGAGGCATTGGGTCCAATAAACAGTCTAAACTATTTAAGCCTATGTTGATTGGCGAGGCTGGATCAGCAAGCGTTAGCGGTGTGACGCTTGACAAAAGCCTACTTGAGATGAATGCGGGTGACCCTGCAGTTGCACTTCTTGCAGCGGTGACGCCAGAGAATGCTGCGAGTAAAGAGGTAACGTGGACAACAAGCGATCCGAATGTTGCGACAGTAAATGCAGGGGAAGTTACGCCTGTCGGAGTGGGTACGGCAACGATAACGGTAACGACGATGGATGGTTTATTTACAGCCAGCTGCATCGTTACAGTCACAGCTGCTCCAGTCGTTGACTCGGAGGTGGAGACATCTGTGCCTACTGAGATCGTGGAGCCGGGGTCAACAGAAACGCCAGAACCTAGTGAAACGGAAGTGCCAGTACCTAGTGAAACGCCAGAGTCGGGAAAGCTTGAAGCACCTTCGAATCCAGTGACTCCGGCGCCAACTGACTAAATCGCCAGAGAACGGAGCTTAATAGATACAGGTTGAAAGGCAGGAGATGAGCAGTTCGCCTTAATGGCGGTCTGCTCTCTATCACTTCATTGGCGCAAACTAGGATACCGTAATTGAGAGGATGGGATATATGGATAAGACGGACAATCCAATGGATCATAAGCCGCTGCTGCTCGGAAAAATCCATCACTGGGAGTCGTTTTTTGACCCGGAAGTCAACATGCTTAAGCTGCCCTTTCATAGTCCCGGCTACCATACGACGCTTACGGCTGAGGAGTTCCCGCTTGTTCACCCTACATATCCTTCTCTTCTTTATGCACTGGCTTTGCTTGACAGCGGTTTGCCGGATTATACCACGCGAGCTTATGAAGTCATACGCAAAGTGATTTCGCTGCAAGACCAAAATCCTAAACACCTAACGTATGGCATATGGTCATGGTTTTACGAGGAGCCGCTTACGGAAATGTCCCCGCCAGATTGGAACTGGGCTGATTTTTGCGGTAAACAGCTCGTTCAAATCGAAGTGCGGCATGGAGATAGATTGCCTATGGAACTGCGAGAGCTGATCCGTCAAGCTGTCTTCTGCGCATGCAATGCCATTATGAAGCGGGATGTTGGTCCAAATTATACGAATATCGCACTAATGGGTGCTTTGGTCACGCTTATCGCGGGCGAAGCATACGCTGAGCCAGAATTGGCCGATTACGGTATTCGAAGGCTGGAAAAGCTCCATGCATTTACGAATCAGCTAGGGACGTTTCATGAGTTTAACAGTCCGACTTATACGGTTATCGCCATCACCGAACTTTCCAAAATTTATACGATGACGGCGAGCGCTCAGGCTAAAGCGTTTGCGGAAGATTTGCTCGATAGCGCATGGCGCATGGTAGCAGAGCATTTTCATCCAGCGACGAAGCAGTGGTCCGGCCCGCACAGCCGTAGCTACAGTACACTGCTATCGGATATGACGAAGTCATTTTTGCAAATCGCAACAAACGAAAGGGTTGTTTTTAGATTTGAGAATGAACAGCCGTATGATGCGGAGTGGTTTGGGAGCGGGATTTGTTGTCCGCACAAGTATTATCCATTTTTCACACAGTCTGAGGAAAGGCTGCTCCAGCAGCTCTATTCTAGAAATGAACAGACTGGGCAGGAAAAGTGGGCAACAACCTACATGACCCCTTCCTTTGCGATTGGTGTGTCCAGCGAGGAAATTATGTGGAATCAAACAAGGCCGCTGCTTGTTTTCTTTGATAATGGTGGAGAGGCGGCCTATTTGAAGCTGCGTGTCCTGCATGACGGTTATGATTATTGCTCAGCTGTACTGAACAGTAGAGTAGAGGGGAGCAGACTGCTGCTCGGTATCCGTTTTCTGACTGATGGAGGAGATACTCATCCGAGCCTTGATCGAATAAATGGCTGCATAGCTGTATCTGATTTGCGAATTCGGGTAGAGCTTGGCGGCTGCTTGGATAATGTAGACGCGGAAGTGAGCGGGGAAAGAGCGGAGGTTAGAATCGGTGACTGCAAAGTTGCTCTGCGTATTTTGTTTACGGCATTTGGTGCAGGGACGGATGAGCATGACGATAAACAAAAAGACAATTGGAAGTGGGAGCTCGCGAGGAACAGCAGCAGCTTTTGCTTCGACCATATTTTACATGCAGTAGAGGACAGTACAATTGATTTTGAGAAGATGGGCAAAGCAGCTTTTCTTTTTTCGCTAGTAATTGGTGAAGCAGAGCCGGAAATTATAGTAGAGGCCTATGATAATGCTGTAGCAGCTATTTTTGCAAGCAAACAGAATGCTGCCGCAACCATTGATGATCCTATTAAGCTATCCTTAGCATTGAAGCCTGCAGCATCACCATCAGCTTAAAACGGTGAAGCTGCATCATTTTATGGAGGTGGAGGAGCGGGCATGAAAACGAAGTTATCGCGGGAAATAGTGAAGCAGGCGGCTGATCGTGTATATCACTATATGCTTGAGGATCATTCCGGTAGTTGGGGCATGGATTTGAACCATTGGGACTGGGTGCCGGGAGTCGGCGTCATTGCGATGCTGTCTTATTATGAGCTTACAGGTGAATCAGAGACGATGACGGAGTTAATAAAATGGTCGCAAAATAATTTACACCTTGCGGAGAAGGTCAGAGTCATCAATGCGATGGCGCCATATACGGTTTTTCCAGCGCTTTATGAGCATACGCATGACCCTGTTTTTTTGGAGACAGCAGAGCGGATTGGACAATGGATGATGACGGAGGCGCCCCGTACAAGGGAAGGCGCCTTCGAGCATACGGTTACGGAAAATGTGAAATTCCCGGAGCAGGTATGGGTGGATACTATTTTTATGGCGGTTTTGTTCTTGGCTAAACTTGCGAAACTCACTGGGAATGTGGATTATGCGAAAGAGGCCGTACGTCAGGTGGAGCTGCATTTAACGCTGCTGCAGGATGAGGATACGGGTGTGCTGTTTCATGGCTGGAATTCGGAGGCACGGAACCATCTTTCGGCTGCCCGCTGGACAAGAGCTAATGCGTGGATAGCGGTGGCGGTGCCGATGATAGTGGAAGAGCTGGAAGGTTTAGCAGTTGTTCCGAAGGAAACGCTCGAACGTTATCAATTGCTCATGCGCAGCCTTATTCGCTTTCAACATGAGGAAGGCCTATGGGCAACGGTGCTTGACCGTCCTGAATTTTATTCGGAGACGTCGGGCAGCGCCGGCATTTCTTGCGGCATTGTGAAAGCGGTACGTCAAGGCTTGCTCGATGCGGATTATTTGAATGCTGCCTACCTTGCGGCAGAAGCTATTCTTCTTAAAATAAAGCCGAGCGGGGAAGTCATGGGCGTGTCAGGCGGGACGCCTATCATGCCTTCAATCGAAGCTTACAATGAGATCGCTTGTTATCCAACGCTTTATGGGCAGGGACTCGTACTTATGCTGCTGTCGGAGCTATCGGACATCTCAAGCTGATTGTTAAAGGACCGTTTGCATCACGATGAGGTGAGCAAACGGTCCTTATGTGTGCCCAGCTTCGGCTTTATCAGACGCTGTCGATAACCATCTTTTTGAGCGGTACCATCGATTCTTCCGGGACATAAAATTTGAATTTATTGTCGCTGATTTGTCCAAGCAGTTGACGGCGGATCGGATCGGCATCCTTTAATAGATGCTCGTCTGCCTGATGATAGTCAATTGGACGCATCCAGATCGGGCTATAGCCGAGAAAGAGCTGCCTTCTTGTAAATTCGGATTGATTGATCGATCCGGCATGCCATAAATTTTGTGCGAAAATAAATACATCACCCGGCTTTCCGCACACTTGTACCTCGCCATCCAATTGCTGGCGCACATCCTTATGGTTCGGATTATAGGGCTGCCTGTGGCTGCCCGGAATAACCTTTGTATTGCCGCGGTTCGGCTTTGTCATATCGCTCAAAATGTAACAGACTTTTATATAATAAGTAGCCGTTAAGCCTGCAATAACCGGAAACTGTGGATGAGGGCCGTCTTGATGCCAATCGATAAAGCTGTGGGAAGCCGTCTTTATATCATTTGGATTAGGTTTTCTCACGGTTAGATGAGAAATATGCAGCTGAATATTATGTCCAAGCAAATTAACGATTAAGGGAAGGATTTCTTCGTGATCGATCAATGAGGCAATTTCAGTGTGCCGAGAGACGCTGTTATAAATATTATGAGCAAACGTATCTTCCTCCTCTGCAAGGACCTCATCGATCGCTGCATTCAGGAGGGATACCTTTTCCTGTGAAAGTATATCGGGTAAAACCAAGTATCCTTGTTCATGAAAACGGCTCATTAATTCTTGAATATTTAGCGAAGCTGTATTCATTAGCCTCTCCTCCTTCTTGTATTTAATTTAATTATATGCGACGATTTTTCGTAGTATAATGTATAGAATAATCGAATTACTTGTAAATAATTTCATAAAAGGGATGATGGAATTGGACAAGCCTTGGTTTCGCGAGCCTGAGCTGATTTACCATGTGTTTGTGAAGGATGCTGCACATTTTCAGAAGACAGAGGATACTTACGATCACTGGGCTTTATTCATTGTTGAAGAGGGCGGCTTTGAGTATAGAATGGGAAAATCGAGGAGCGAGAGAGCCGTAAAAGGGGAGATGGTGCTTTGTCCGCCCCATATGACCTTTTACCGCAAAACAGATGGCTTGTCATTTCATCTCATCGGGTTTCAGTGGGGGAATGCAGATAGCGCTGCCGGGGAGGACAACACCACTTTGCCCCCTACAGGAAAGCTTATTTTACTCAACAAAAAAAGAATGAGTTCTACACTTTCGTTGCTTCGCGAAGCTCGTTATGTGAAGGATAGTCTGGCGCTGAAATACAAGCAACATCTGTTAAGGGATTTGATGTATGTCTATCAGATTGAAAGCATGAATCGTAAGATAAATTATTTATATAGCGAGAACCAGGTCTTGCAGCGTGTGGTACATATGCTTCAGCAGCAAGCGGAAGAGGGCGTTTCCTTGAAGACGATCGCGATGGAGCTTGGCCTCAGCCAAGTGCAATTGACCAGGCTGTTTAAGCAGGAATTTCAAACGACACCAAGTTCGTACGCCGCTAATCTAAGAATGGATAAGGTTAAGCTTATGCTAGTCAATTCTTCATTAACGCTTGCGCAAATAGCGGAGCAATGCGGGTTTACGGATGAGCATCATTTGAGCAAAAGCTTCAAGAAATCGTTCGGCATGAACCCGTCCTCTTATCGGAAAGCTTATACGATTTGAGCGAATCTATTTCGACAATAAATGCCATATAAATTTCCTTATGGAGGATAAATAAAAAATAACCGCTGGTTTTAACCAACGGTTACCGGGCAAACTGGTATCAATAACAATAATATCGCTCCCAAATTTTGAATGAATCGTCCTTATGCTTATCCCACCAACAGATATCATCCCACCAATCATCATTGTCGAACCAATCATCATTGTCGAACCAGTCAAACCAGCCTTTCTTGTCCCAATCTTTGTCGTTCTTATTTTTGCTTGGTTGGTTTGAATGATTATTGTTATTATTATTCTTGTTGTTGTTTTGCTTATTATTATTGCTGTTGTTGCTGTTGTTTGTACTTTTCGTAATGGAGAACACAGACAAGATACTTGATAAGAAACCTTTCTTTTCATCGTATGGTTCTTTACTGGATGCAGCAAATGCGGAAGCAGGATACATACAGATGGTGATCAGCAAAGTAAGTGATAAGATTTTTTTGAATTTGGACATGACATCAACACCTCCTGTCCCCGCTCTAATTGCGAACTTAATGTTCGTTATAAAGAATTTTATAATAATTATATCTTTTTGTAAACGAACAATTTGAAAAAAATGGATAGTTTGGAGGAGGACTTTAGCCATAGTTTCGTAGATAATAGAGTGAAGAATACGAGTTAAATCGAAATGGAGCGGGATGCATGTTATTGTCGAAGGGTCAAAAGGTAGATATCACTAGAGGACGCGAACTTACATCTGTGAGAGTTCAATTTGGTTGGACGACTAGACAATCATCGATGAGCATCGATGCTGCTGCTTTTCTATTATCTGATCGAAATATCTGCGAGAGAGATGAACATTTTATCTTTTATGGTAATCCACAAGCACACGATGGTTCGATTTCGCATGATGTGACAGAGAAGAGCGGTGACAAGGAAGCAATCACGATACACCTGAAGCGGTTGAGCAAAAATACGGAAAAAATAGCTTTTACAGTGACGATCCATGAGGGTGAACGGCTTGGCCATTTTATGCAAAACGCATCGCATTTGTATATTCGACTAGTAAATGGAAGTACAGATGAAGAGTTGTTCCGATTTGATTATAGTTTGGCGTTTACAAAGGAAACGGCTGTAGTAGTCGGTGAATTGTATAGATATAACGGTGAGTGGAAGTTTAATGCAATAGGGAGCGGTTTTTACGGAGGGCTTGAAGCGTTATGTACAAGCTTTGGTCTAGAGATTGAGAGGGACGAAGCAGAAGTAGCAGCTGCTGCAGCCGAAATGACTTTATCATCCATTGATTTGCGGAAAAAGATCGTTCAAATTACGTTGGAGAAGAAAAAATTAACGAGTGTTGCGGCTAGAGTAGGTATTGTACTTGATATTTCAGGTTCTATGCAGCCATTATACAGAAATGGCACCGTGCAGGAAGTAGTGGAACGAATTCTCGCAGTTGCCAGTAAATTTGATGACAACGGGATGCTCGATGTTTGGGTTTATGATACTCATTTTAGCCGATTGCCTTCTGTTTCAGAAAAAGATTTTGATCAATATGTTGAGCGGAAAATAGTGGATAATAACAACATACATAAGTTTGGCCGCAACAATGAACCTCCAGTTATGGAAGATGTCATTCGTAAATATACGGTGGAAGAGGAAGCGGCCACGCCAGTATTTATTATATTCATTAATGATGGCGGTGTCGTAAAACCGATTAAAAAGGTCATTACTGCCGCAGCGGTACAGCCGATTTTCTGGCAGTTCGTTGGCATTGGTCATTCCGATTTTGAAGTGTTGAAGAAGCTAGACACCATGGAAGGCCGGATTGTCGATAACGCAAACTTTATACATTTGGACGATATAGCAGCTGTCTCTGATGAATTATTGTATGATCAGCTATTAAACGAATTTCCGAGCTGGTTGGAAGCTGCGAAAGCGAAGAGGATTGTTAGACCAAATTAATTAGCATTTTTTATTCACAGTAACGACAATGGAAAATCAAAGCCACCAGATCAATAGGTCTGGTGGCTTTTGTTTATTTGCTTATGGAAATAACTCGATTATCAGGATCCCAATCAATTTTACGATCAAGGCCTTCAATGACAAAACGCAAGGGAACCATGGTCATTGTATCAATAATCATCGGAGGATAGTCTAATGTTATCGGCTTGCCATCGATAAATGCTTCTTTCTCTCTAATGGTGAGATTCAGTGTATGGTTAGCATCCGATATGGTCATTTTCCCTTTTACGTATTCCACCTTTGCACCTAGTTCATTAAATGTACTGCGAAGCGGAACGAAAGTAACGCCTTTGTAAATATAGGGATTAGAAGTGAGCGTTATCGTCTTTCCGTCGAGCTTTACTGTGATGGCTTTCTTCACTTGGCGCAGCTTTGAAACCATTTCACTTGAAGGAATATTCATTTGATTGTAATAGTCCATAATGGTTTCACTGCCTGTTCCATATCCGAATGGTTGTTTAGACCATAGAGTTCCGTCTGCCTTCAAAATAATAAAAAAATCTTGATTAAGTGAATGGATCGCAAATTGTTTCACATTTGAAATGCCTGCAATGGGTGATGGATCAACTAAATCCTTGGAATTATTATATAAACCCCATAACGTTCCATCGGAATGAAGTGCTGCGCAGCTAAATGTTCCACAGCTTATATCAGAAGCCGATGTTAGAAGTTTATTGAGTTTTAAACCTTTGTTTATTTCCCAAACCGTACCATCCGTATCGAGTATAATCGATTTTTCCCATGTCGCAGAAACTTTTTTAGCATAAATGCCAGGTAGCTTAAATGGACTCATCAAATCTCCTGTATCGCTGCCCCATCCATTGTAATGACCCCAAATCCAAGTTTCACCTTTTGCATTAATTGCTGCTGAAAGGAAGCTTCCTGCGTGGACGGAGACAATATCTTTTAGTCCAGCAACTTGCTTTGGAATATTTTGTTCACTGACGCGTTTGCGATAATCTTCAGGCTTATAGGCGCTGATGTCCATGCGACCCAATTGACCAAATCCACCGTTCCCCCATGTCCATACCGTGCCATCTGACTTTAATGCTAGATTATGGTCTTCTTTTGCAGCAATATCGATGACATCTGTAAGACCATTAACCATTTTAGGTTTTGTTACAATAGCTTGTGCGTTTGTATCATAGGTATCAAAACCGCTTACGCCATCACCGTTCCCGCCCCAGAACCACACTGTACCATCTTTTTTGAGCGCGAGGCTGTAAAAGCCTGTGACTTGAACTTTAGCAACGTCACTGAATACAGGTACCGCAGCCGATTTGAAACCAATTGTTCCATCTCCCAGTTGACCAGCAAAGTTATTGCCCCATGCCCATACCATTCCTTGATTGTCTAACGCTAATGCTACGTTACCAGCCATTTCGACCTGAGTAAATCCTGCGAGCGAATTGGAACTGCTTTCTGCAGCTTTTAAATGGCTGAGAGGTGTTAGTGATAATGCTAATAAAACCGCAAGGCATACTTTCGTGAAAATACGTTTTTTCAAAGGTTAGCACTCCTTTTTTTGCAATTAGGCGATTACAATTGTTTGAATGGGTATTTAATTGGTCCTAATGTATAGATGCTGATGATGTATGTTACATTCTAAACGATAAATTCCCATTTTTTGTTTCACTTTTTTTTGAAACTTTTGGCCGCGCATAAAGAAACAGCTAATGAAGAAATAATTGCCAACTTATTATATAAGTCATTCAAGAAGAAGAGTATTATTGTAAGGAGAACGGATTAGGAAAGGCGGTTTTGTTGATCATGTCATTTGGCGTTTTTTTGGAGAAAGGTCCTGTGGCTTGGGAAATTATTCAGCAAGTAGACGGAAGAGGTAAGCTTGCGTTATCGGGCATTTGGGAAGTGGACCAGGCAGTGCACATTGGTCCATTCCAAGTGTTTGCAAGAGTGGTTCATGAGAATAACGGCAGTGATGTATTAAGCTGGACACCATGTGAAATGGTTGGTGAGAATGGATGGCGAGTTACCTTACATGTTCCGAATGGTGGTTTATACCGGTTAGAAACTTGCTTGCAGCATGATCAGAATGCGCTACTTGGTTCAGGAGCGATTCGCGGAGATATGATCCATCATATCGGTGTCGGAGATCTATGGATCATAGCCGGTCAAAGCAATGCGGCAGGTTATGGAAGAGGAACGGTGGAAGATAGTCCGATGCTAGGGGTTCATTTGCTAAGAAATAACGGATTGTGGGATCTCGCAACGCATCCGTTCAACGACTCCACGGCAACGATCCATGAGGTGAATATGGAGTGGGTAAATCCAGCACATAGTCCGTGGCTCCATTTTGGCAAGTTGTTGCAAAATGAGCTTCATTATCCTATTGGTTTCGTACAAACGGCTCTTGGCGGTTCAGCGCTTCGTGCATGGAATCCTGATGAAGAAGGTCATCTTTATCGAAATATGATCGAAACGGTGCAGCGCTGCGGCGGCAAAGTGGCTGGCGTGGTATGGAACCAAGGCAGTTCCGACTGCAATTCTGAAAGCGCCGATACTTACTTGGAGCGTTTTTCAAAGGTTGTTCATTATTGGCGTAAGGATTTGAACATAACTGAGCTTCCCTTTATAACGGTCCAGCTTAACCGCTTCACCAATATTCAAGAAGACAAAGAGCATCACGATAAACAATGGGGGAAGGTACGCGAAGCACAGCGGCAAGCTGCTATATCCATACCTTCGGTTTCTGTCATACCTTCTCTTGATTGTCCGATGTCTGACGATATTCACAACAGTCCTGCAGGAAATTTAATAATTGGGAGCCGTGCGGCGAATATAGCATTGCAAGCGGTTTACGGTTTACAGCGGCAGGCGTACCCACCTAATTTGGAACATGCTATTTACATACAGGAACATGAATCGGATTCACATGCCATTAAGCTGCGCTTTAAGCATGTATCGGAACGACTATTTGCGATAAATCCACATGCGGATTTGTTTGGTATAGAGGACGAAGAGGGTGCTATTCTATTGAATGGCTGGAAAATTATATCGAGCAATGAAGTGTTGCTTAAATTATCGAGAAAGCCAAGCGGCAAACTTAGTGTTCATGGTGCATATCAGACGAATCCGGCATCTCAGATGCTGATTGATACGGGGACTTATTTGCCGATGCTGGCTTTTTACAATGTGGAAACGGTTGCTGAAATATAAACGACTTTTTTCAGATTTCAGTGAAAGAAAGCGGTTGGAATAGAAACAGACGCATATAAAATTGTAATCGAATAAGCAAGGACTGATGACCGAGCAGGTAATGCTGAGGTTAGCAGTCTTTTTTTAGAATGACGGATATATCAATTTCAGACACAAAGATGATAATCAGAGCCATTGTTGAAGAAGGATCGGCGCAGTAATATACAAGTATAGCAAAACATCTGCAAGCAGCGTCAATCACACTCGAATAATGGAGAGGGGATTATCATTATGCTTACAACACAAAGCGAACTTTTAAAGCCGCTATCTAACGAACAACTGGAGCAATATCATAAAGACGGATTTGTTATTATCAAAAAAGGCTGCAGCGCGGATTTAATCGATGCTTTTAATAGACATATTTATGAACTGCGTTCTACGCCACTTGATGAAACGCCGGATTGGGCACGCACCTCCGAGAAAGCACGCTATTCTACTCGGCTATTCAACCCGCACCAGCATGACAGCTTCTCGCGACAAGTGATGAAGCTTCCGATCGTTAGGGGGGCTCTAGCTCAGCTGATGGAGAAGGAGGCCGTTTGCGTGCAAAGTATGTTCTTCTATAAAGAGCCGGGTTCGCCTGGTCAAGCTGCGCATCAGGACTACTACTATATCAAAAACGATCCAATGACCATGGTTGCCGCTTGGATTGCGATGGAAGAGCAGGTAGATGTACAAAACGGCTGCTTATGGGTTATTCCTGGCACGCATAAGCTTGGGCTTCTGCCGCATGGCAAGGTGAAAAATGTCGATGAGCATGAAGAATGGACGGACGAGACAGAGGGCATCGATTTAAATCAACAGATTCCTGTTATTATGGAAAAAGGAGATATTCTTTTTTTCCATGAGCTATTAATTCATTCCTCCAACCGTAATCGGAGCACGGACCGCTGGCGTCGTTCTTATGTTTGTCATTACATTCGCGAGGATTCAGCAGTCACATTGCGTGAGGATCTGCGCGAGAAATATGCGTTGATTTAATGGCTAATACTGTAACGTTCAACAGAATCAAATCGGCTTACGCAGGCACAGTTATTTATCCGGCTAACGGTCGTTATGGCCCTCGTGTACAAGAGGATATACAGCTCGTACTGCTGCATTCGGGCGAGATGAGCATTGAGATTGATGATGAAGTTCATGAGATAACGCCTGGGTCTGTCGTGCTGCTAAAGCCTGGGCACCATGAACAGTTTACATTCTGGGGCAAGGGTGAAACCTGGCATCGCTGGATATCTATTCATATTGAGGACATATCCAAGACGGAAAAAGATTACTTCGAGGAACTTCCGCTATGTCAGCGCATTTCGGAGGAGATGAATCGGTTAACTGATTTAATGCTATCTGTGCAAGATGCTCATCCATCCGAAAGTGATCTGCTTCGCAGCTTGGGTATGTCAGCGATCCTGTTATATGTCTCTGAAATGTCGCGGACTCGAGCACTTGAGGAAATTCATCCGTCTATTTTAACGGCGAAATGTCTGATTCATAGTACTTACCACGAGGAACTAACTTTGACTATGCTCGCTGAGCATGCAGGTGTCTCGCTAGAACATCTTGTTCGATTGTTTCGAATGAGCGAAAAAACGACCCCGATTAAGTACCTTTGGCATTATCGGGTGTTAAAGGCTGTTGAATATTTAACCCATACTGGTTTATCCATTACTGAGATTGCAATAAGATGCGGTTTCAAATCAACATTCCATTTTGCAAGGATGGTTAAAAAGCAGATGGGGAAGACACCAACCGAAGTAAGGCAGTTCTCATGGAAAGGCAATCAAATAGACAAAGCATAAAAAAGTTCGCAGGGTATTCACTGCGAACTTTTTTTCTTATTTCTTCTGAAGCTCTGCTTCTATAAAACGAATCCATTCGCGCGAAGCGAAGGATAAGTACTTGTCTTTGCGCCATATCATCGACAATTGCCATGGGATTACAGGCTGAACAACGGAAACCGAAGCAAAACGTTTTTTGTCCAGCTGTCGGCATATGCCCTCAGGCAATAGCGTTACACCGTATTTAGCTGCAATCATTTCCGTCATAAAATCCCATTGCGAGCTCTCAAACACGATTTTGGGCTCGAAGCCTGCTGCTTCACAATGTTCTTTAATTAAATGATGAATCGTAAAATCTTTGCGAAACATAATAAATGGCTCTGATTCTAGCTGCTTCATCTCAATCATGCTCTGACCAGCAAGCTTGTGTTCTGCATGAACAACAAGGCGCAAATTCTCGTTGATGCAGGGAAGGACATGATACCGTTCCACGTCCTTAACGGGAAGAATGACCATACTGAAATCCAGTTCACCATGAAGAATATCTTGCTCCAAGCTTTTCCCGCCCTGTTCAATAACATGCAATCGAATTTGAGGATAATGAGACAAAAATTTCTCAATAATGAGCGGTAAAAAATATCCGCCTACCATGGGAGGAATGCCTAAGCGCAGCGTTCCTTTTTTCAATTTTACTACTTCCTCAAGTTCACTCGACATATCCTCAAAGGATTGTATAATCTGTTTCGCTGAACGGAGAATCGATATGCCGGCATCCGTCAATTCGATCTGCTTGGAAGAGCGATCTATTAGCTGTGCACCAAGATCCTCTTCAAGTAACCGTACCATTTTTGATAATGAGGGCTGGGTTACATGAAGCTTGCGTGCGGCTTGTGTGAAGCTGCCCGCTTCAGCAACCGCGACAAAATAATTTAAATGTTTAAGATCCATTTATATTGCTCCTTCAGCTTTAGAGCAGGAATCAATCGATAATCTGCTTTATGAGCACCTATAGTGAAAAGGAATGAAAACTATGCGATATATGTATTTTACCTATATATAAGATGGGTGTAAACTTAGCGTTATCGAAAAATTTTATGAAGAAAAAAGGTGTTACCATGAACGTATTAGAAAAATTAGCTGTCCCTTTATCATCAAGACCAACATCAGCATCACTAACCATTAAGGAATCGATTGTTCTTCCGCCAGATACCAATCATCACGGAACGATTTTTGGTGGAAAGCTTATGGCATATATAGATGATGTGGCTACGATAGCCGCAACGAAGCATGCTCGTCGTCCCGTCGTTACGGCTTCTACGGACTCCGTCGATTTTCTTCATCCAGTAAGAAAAGGCGATGCAGTAAGCTTATCGGCTTTCGTTACTTGGTCACATAAAACGTCTATGGAGGTGTTTGTCCGAGTAGTGACGGAGGATTTGCTTACAGGCGGTCGCAAGGTGTGCGCTACCTCATTCCTGACGTTTGTTGCATTAGGCGATGACGATAAACCAACAGTAGTCCCTGGCGTATTAGCCGAATCAGATGAAGAGCGGCTATTGTTCTCTACTGCACCAGATAGGAAAGAGGCAAGACGTATACGAAGACAAGAGAGTAAGCATTTTGCCAACTACATGGGAACAGATTATGCTTTTAAAGAAGTGCAGTCCAAATCAGTCCCACAGCATTCCATTAATAAAGGTTACGAATCGGCTTGGGGTTCGGACTGGTAAACGTATAATTGGTTTCACTAAGCTGCTGTAATTGATTACAGCAGTTTTTCTTATTCAAGGTGGTAAATTGTTTTGAAAATAAGGATAACCTGTTACCGCATATCCTATAACGAGCAAAAATTCGTTCAAAGGAGCATGCGATGCATAATGCAGGGACTTTATTATTGAAGCTGATCGTTCATCTTTTTTCGCTTCTTTTTATTTTTCCCGCAATTTTGTTCTCCATTCTGGTGCTATGCTTGACGGATAATGTGAAATCCGGAATGGTTATGCTTATTTCTGCGTTAATTCTTCATATTATTGTGAAAAATAGCGGCAACTCGTATTCTTTATCACAAGGTGATCATAAATATCGAATAGACAGACGAGAAACCGAAATATTTAGTGAGTGGTCATATGAAAAAGAATCCCCGCCACCACTTGTGGACATTTATCGTGAAATTGATTGTTGGAATGGGGAAACTGAGGCATTATACCGCATGATTCGAAATCGTGAACAAGCTAATTACTCGGAGGATCGTACTGAACGATGCGCTGCATGCAAGCAGAATAAGTGCGCAAATAGGCATGAAGATTAGAATAGGCAAAGCAGTGAAATGGAAGATCAGAAAATATTACCAGCTATATTAATAAATATTAATGACGTTATGACCCTGAATTCATATAAGATATGCGAAAGATATGTAAACAGGGAGGTTATATGATCATGGAAAAGAAACGCTGCTTGTTCTGTTCTGAGATCGTACCCATCGAACAAAAAGGTGAGTATGAGCGCTATTTGGGCTGCAACTGCGCACCGGGAAGTTATTACAGTTTATTAAGAGATAGTTACCTTGCTATTAACTCATTGTCCTATCCTATAAAAAATAAACGTTTTCCCATTATATCGGGGTACATTAGAGAACAATTAGATTGTGGTGAAAAGATTACTCTTACAATTGATGACTTGGAAACGATTGAGAAAGCACCACATATTCCGCTTACAATTGAAGATAAAGAAGCACGGCTTCTTCAATATTTATATCGTCATTCCGATGATCCTGGACAACCGATCGTCATTCAGCCGCTTTCGCAAAATTTTAATTTAACTTATTCACCAAACCTACAAGAGCTCGTGTACATTGTGGAGAAACTAAGGGAAGCTCAATTGATTGTTAGAGAAGGGATTACTTTCAAGCTTACGGAAAAGGGATGGAACGAAGCGGCAGCAAGAGCAGGGGGAAGGAAGTTGAAAACCTGCGGTGTGCTGCTTCCAGACAATCAGCCATTGCGAGCGGAATGGTTTGAGCATGTATTTCCGAAATTAGAGCAGTTTGGTTATTTGCCGTTTATGTTTCAACAATCAGATACAGGCGGCAATGAAAATCATTCCATAACGAAGCTAGCTGAAAGCAAGCTTATCATTGCGGATATTACAAGCCATTCACCAGAGGTTTATTTTGCAGCTGGGTATGCGCTTGGCGCAAATGTTGAGGTCGTGTGGACAATGAATAGCACACAGGAGGACGAGCTGTGCGTTCAGCCGGAGTCCATTAGGCCAATGATATGGGATGATGCATGGGAGCTTGCTGCGCTGCTTCAGCAGCGGCTGAGCTTTAAGAAATAATCTATAGAATCAATACACAAAACACACGCTTAAAAAGGTGTGTTTTGTGTTATTTATGTTAATCTACGTCTAGCTGCACATCGTGGCAGGTTTTAAGGCGGCATTAAAAGCAGCACGATTTTCCCATAAGAATGAGTGAATTTGGCTTGACTCATCAAAGAAATACTCCTGCTCATCCATGTAATCTTCACCTAATCCATGTACGCTGAATCGATCCTCACTGTTATTCATTAGAGTCCATTGTCCTCCACGTTTGCGATCTGCGAATACAAAATAAAATTTTTGACCGGTTGCATCCCACTGGGCTAGTTGCTTGAAGTTTTCTAAAATAAATGCAATATCATTTTTCTTTTTGATCAACATGGTTCATCTCCTCTTTCTTTATAAAAATAATTGTCATATTAGCGTGTATGCTCGCATAAGAACAAGACAAGAATATACGATTTTATCAGAAAAGTATGTCAAACGGTAGGAACGATTTATAGGATTGTTTGACGAATAATGGCGTACTTGATATATGGAGAAATCAGTTATACTATAAATGTCAAATAACATCAGCAGTTGAAAGAAAGGATGTTTATAAATGAGCATTTATTTTGCGCTTTTACGAGGAATTAATGTAGGCGGCAATAACATGATAAAAATGGCTGAGCTTAAACGAATGTTTGAGGAGCTTGGCTTTGCACGTGTGCAGACGTATATTAACAGCGGGAATGTCATTTTCGAATCAAACGAGAATGCAAACAAACTTGAAGAGACAATTGAGAAGCAGATTAGTGAAGTGTTTGGATTTAATATCGCTGTAATACTGAGGACGTCGGATGAACTTGTAAGCATTATTGATAAATCACCATTCAATGCAGCTGAGCTAACCGAAGGTCAGAGCATACATCTCACTTTATTAAAAGAGGCGCCTACACAAGAACAAATTAATAATTTGCCTGATGTAGACCTAGGCAATGATGAATATTACATAAGCGGCAAAGAAATTTATGTGCTTTATCGAAACAGTATTCTTGATTCCAAGCTGCCCAAAAAATTTCAAAATTTACTGCCAGCTACAGCTCGAAACTGGAAAACAATTATGAAGCTTGATGCAATGGCAAAAGCTTTAAAATAAGTACAGTGTTTGAGCGAAAAAAAAAGGATCGGGCACTATTCTTATAAAAAGAAGAGACCCCGATCCTTTTTAACCTTAATGTTTGTTAGCCGTTAGCTGCCTCATCTTCAACGTTCAGTTGCCACAAGATGCCAAGCTTGTCCTTTACTTGGCCGTAGCATTTGCTCCAGAACGTTTCTTGGAGTTCCATTAGGACCGTACCGTTTTCCTTCAGCTTATGAAATAGTGATGTTACTTCATCTTTATCTTTACTGACGATCGAAAGGCTTATATTGTTTCCTTCAATAAAGGGCATTCCAGGGAATACATCAGAAAACATAACATTGCTGCCTAAAATGTTTAAGCGAGCGTGCATGACTAAGTTTTTTGCTTCCTCAGGAAGGGGATATTCTGGGTTTGGTGGAATATCGCTGAAAGTAGTGAAATTTGTAATTTCAGCCCCAAACACTTGCGCATAATATTCGACCGCTTCACGACAATTCCCATTGAAATTCAAATAAACATCAACTGCCATTTTATTCACTCCTTCATGATTATTGGCTCATTATTGCTCCAATATTTTCATTCCAATTGTATCATTAGATGGTCTGGAATCAAATTTTTTATGAAAATTTAAGATGTTATTTTAGAAAAGATTAGGCAGGATGACAAATAGAAAAACAATAAGAATGATGATACTGCTTATCCGGCTCATTAGTATGTAAGCATCGCTAGGTTCAGAATTTCCTTTAACCATCCAGCCGTATCTCATGTACCAACCGAACTTAGGAAAGAAAATATTAAGGAATGCAATGATGACAAAGAGGATAGCAAACAATACCACAAGGATCAGCCCCTTATTTGTGTATTCGCGATTAAATGAAGCAATTAAGAAAGTTGAAAATAGTTGATCGGTATTTCTTTTATTGTACATGATAAATGGCTACAGCAGACGAATAAAATGGAATAAATTCCTTATTAATATTGATTTATGTAATGGAAAAAGGAAGACCACAAGGCCCACGAAATGGTCCTTGTGGATAATATAAACGTCTATATACTCGCAACGATACGGGTTAGACCTTCTTCTTAGTATCCTTTACCATGACCAGCGCCAACTCCGCCAACTCCGCCAACTCCACCATATCCACCGTATCCGCCAACTCCGCCAAATCCGCAACTGCAAGCTATAATCACCAAGAGAATAAAGAGGACTAAGATGATCCCTAAGCTCGAGAAAGCTCCACCAACGTGACCAGACATTTTTCAATGCACCTCCTTACGTTCTGTGTACTGTGTAATTTATGCTGGATGGGTATTTGTTGATTGGGTGTTTGTTACCTAGCTAAATGAATCATGTCATAAGCCTAGTTATAAGTTAGACAGAAGCGAAAAAGAAGTATGACTGTCTTGGGGGTGACAAACTTGAACATGAAAATGCATTACTTTATAATGTGCTTAATAGAAATACAATTCATAATATGATGTTTAAGCCACATAAGTGGCTGAAGGAGTGATTGATATGAGTACTGCAAATCGTGGAGTTAATATCGGACCTCCTAGATTTAAAATAGCGGTTCATTCCATTGTCTGGTTAGCGCAGAGCGGCAGCATCTTATCAAGTGCGATGATTGCAAATCAGGTGAATTCGCATGCAACTTTTATGAGAAGAGTTATGCAAGCATTAGCGGCAGCCGGCATTGTGGAGTCAAAGGGCGGTAGAGAAGGCGGATATATTTTAAGAAAAACGGCGAATGAAATTACATTAGGCGACATTTACGCGGCAGTAAATACATGTTCAGCTGAACCAGAAGGTGATGGCAATTGTGGAGAAACAGGCCATAAACTGGACGTAGAGCTGGAAAAAATTCTGTTTGAAGCTGAGAAAAAAACGATTGATTACCTTCGTCAGTATACTATTAATGATGTGATGGAGCGTGTAGATTTTTTTGTCGTTTAATTTTTTCAACAAAGTACTAGTCAAACGTTTTGAAACGAATTATAATGTGCTTAAATGAGTTGCAGTTAACACTGCACTTTTATTTTTGTACTATATGTGCTTATTACAAGCACAGTTAACTTTGAAGATTATGGGGGTATGACCTAAATCGGAAATAACAACAGTAAGCATTAAATATTTGAAAAGAATAGTCTGATTTATAATGTGCCTTCATAGGTTGCATTAACCGAGAAAAAAGGAGAGTCTACAATGGAAATATTAGCGTTGGTATTGCAGGGACTATTAGGTTTGATGTTTTTGATGGCGGGATTCGGTAAAGTATCGGGTTCGAAGATGCATGTTGACGGCTTTAAACAATGGGGCTTGCCGCAATGGTTCCGAGTTGTAACGGGTGTTGTTGAATTAATCGCTGCCATTGCTTTAATTATTGGATACTGGGAGCACAGCTGGGCATCAGCTGGTGCGTTATTGCTTGGCGTTACAGCTATCGGAGGTACATTAACTCATGTACGTGTAAAAGATTCTTTCAAACAAACTTTCCCGATCATCCTCGTAGGTGTTTTATCATTTGTACTATTTTTTATCCGACTATCCAATTTATCTGATTTTCCTGGGTTTAACTAAGCTGTACTAGATAGAGTAAACATAATTTCGTAATCTTCATATCCATTGTTAATAACAAAATAAGGAGCCATCACAAGTGATGGCTCCTTTGCTGTTCATTAATGTTTTAGTATGCTGACCAACCGCCATCTGCGGTAACTACAGTGCCGTTAATAAAGCTAGAATCATCTGAAGCTAGAAATAAAGCAACGCTCGCAATTTGTTTCGGATCTGCCGCTTCTCCGCGTTGTAAGGACATACCAGCCATAGCTTGTTCGATACCAAACGGATCAGCATGTGTCATACCTGCACCAATGTTTGTAGCAACAGCGCCAGGCGCGATTGCATTACATCGAATGCCGAGCTTGCCATATTGGAACCCTACATTTTTGGTAATGCCAACAACAGCATGCTTGGAAGCTGTGTAAGCAATGCCTGCGCGTGAACCAAATAGACCGCCGACAGAGGCTGTGTTAATAATGACGCCATGGCCTTGCTTCGTCATGAGGGGAATAGCTTTGCGAATAGCTCTCATAGGACCAGTTACGTTAATGTCCATTACTCTGTTCCACATTTCATCGGTAACGGATTCTGCGGGTAGCATTTGATCCATAATACCTGCATTGTTTACTAATATATCAAGTTTGCCGAAATCATTTACAGCAGTGTCAATCATTCGGGCAACGTCTTCTTCCTTTGTAACGTTTGTAACTACGCCTTTGGCTTGTCCACCAGATGAATTAATTTCCTCAACAACAGAAGTTACTGCCGCTTCATTAATATCAGCTACAACTACTTGAGCACCTTCTTGTGCGAATAATAAAGCCATTTCCTTGCCCATACCTGACGCTGCGCCTGTTATTACGGCTGTTTTTCCTTGTAATTTCATTTGAATCATCCTCTCGACTAGGCAGATTGGTTCTTTCTTTATTTGACGACGTCCTGTCGTATATACTTAGGATAACAAGTTAAGTGATTATTACTATGACATTTCGAGTCAAAATGTCGTTTAAGGTATAAATTAGTTCAACAAGCATGTGAATGAACGAGGGGCTGAGCAAATGACAAAAGTGTACAATACCTTAGATGTACGTGGTGTCCGCACCCGCACATTTCTCAAAGAAGCGCTGTTATCACTGATGGCTGTCAAAAGCTATAACCAAATAAAAATTAAAGAAGTAACAGAAATAGCGGGTGTAAACCGCGTAACCTACTATGATCATTTCTCAACGAAAGATGAGCTCCTTATGGAGCTTATTGAAGACGTGCTAACTGAATACGCCGATATTATTGAAGGCGTTACAGAATTCCCAGCGTCAAAGCGACCGTCCATTGAATATATGAAGACGATCAGGCTATCCGTTGGTCATATAAAAAAACATTCCGATTTCTATAGCATCATGCTGCTTGGAAATGGCGTTCTTAACTTCTCGGATCGACTTCATGATCAAATGTTTGAATCTTTGCTTCAATTAGTACGCCGGATGGGGCAGCAGAATCCGGAGATTGAGTCGGACCTGCTTGTGAACTGGATTGTTGGAGGGGCTATAGGAATATATAAATACTGGCTGCAAAATGGGATGCGGCAAACCGAGGAAGAAATTTCACGGCAGATGCTGAAAATAACGATGGCTTCTAGTCAGGTTTTCAATTTGCGTACATATGTCATTCCTTAAGGCAATTAAAAAGCTGCCTCTAATTAGTATGGCAGCTAATAGGTGAATCTTATTTATTTAGAATGCTATCTACCCATAAGTAACAGCTTTCTAATTGTTGTTCGCTAATACGATCAGACCTGTGCTCGAACATGATCCTTACTTTATTATTTTCTTCTCTAATAATGTTCAAATAATCTTCTATCGGTGCCCATCCCTCATGGGGACTGAGTTCGGGGAGTGCCGGATGATGTCTATTTTGAATGGTATCGGTAATTTGCATGTTTGACAAATGAATCGAAGCAGTATATTTCGTATACTTTCTAAATATTTTTCTTGCATCTAGCGAAGGATCTATACTCTCTTGATGAAATAGTCTTGCCGTATCCAGGCACAGCTTAATTTTCGGGTACTTTAAAAGCAAATTTTCTAAGAAATCCGTATCATAGATATACTTATTTAGTGCATCAAACTCCAGTAATGGGGTGAAATGATATTGCTCGCTTTTTTCCGTAAGCCAGTTGAAAAGGTATTCGCTTTTTTCAACAAATTGCTCAAAACAATAATTGCTTTCTAAAATGTATTCCGTGCTATTCGTAAATTTCCATGTATCCCAGTTGACGTTGTCATCCAATAGGACTGGTTTAGGATAATGGAACAAAATATAATCAAGTGGGGCTGTTGCTAAATAATTCAGCTCTTCTTCAATATTGTTGAATGCATCAGTTCTAATCTTATCATCTAATGATAAAACTAATGCATCTCTTAGTTTTGACGCATTAGCTCGCATAGGAAAATGCACTCCGATATGAAACCCTCTTTTTTTTGCTTCTTCAACAAGCTTTAAATAATCTTCATGGGTATGGAACAAACATGCTTCAATCCCATAAAAACTATCTCTAAAATCCTTTTCATATTTACGGTCATCAAATCCTCCGTATTGCCCGATCATAAATTGTTTGATGAAAATCTCCTCCTCTTCCATAGACGTCATTACAATTCGACAGAAAACCCCATTTTCCTGTTATGGAAGTCATAAATTTTTCTTTTTTATGGAAGTGGCTACTTTTGTTTAACGAGGAACAACCCAATAACGATAATCACTAAGCCAACCCAGTTTTTCCAATTGGGGAATTCTTTTAGAAACAAGTACCCCATAATTAACGAAATTAATATTTCCAAACACTTAGCGGCTACTAAAGTAAAGCTAAGATTCCCGGAAGATTTGAGACCATACTTTACACCATAACCAATAGATAAATTAGCCATTAAAAAGAAGGGTAACATTAGCAATTGAAACTTTAAAGTTGACCAAAATTGGGGTTCAATATGTTTCCCTTGATAAGAAAAAATATAATTAACTACAAACAATCCTCCAAATAAAAGCCCAAAGCTATACAGGTAAGTCATAAGAACCTCCAACTATTGTTTTTAAATTCGTTTGTTTCTTTATGAATTGCATGTAAAAAATCTTTGATCGCTATCGTCGATTAATGTTTCCTGAAGCCAACTTTTTTATCCATGACAAAGAATTAATCTGACAGAATACTTGAAAAATCGAGCTGAAATCGAAAGGGATAAACTATATGCATTTTGTGCAAATTTCTCTGTTTCAGATGGAGTAAGCAAATGGTCAATGACACAATATAGAAAGAAAATAGATAAAATGATTGACACAATATACGGTAGGGGGGTATAGTGTGTTTATGAGAAAGAGCAGTAAACTTCTTAAACATTGTATTTTCAATACGAAGATAAAAATAAATGATTCACATAAAGGAGATATGAACAATGAAAAATGTAACATTACATGTTGAAGGAATGTCTTGCAATCACTGTGTTAATTCCATTGAAGGAGCATTAAACACGATAGGTGCACAAGGAAAAGTGGATCTGGCGAGTGAATCGGTTCAAGTTGAGTTCGACGAAAGTAAGCTAACACTTGAAACGATCAAGGAAACCATAGAAGAACAAGGATATGAAGTTCATTAATCGAGAAAAAAAGAGGTGATCATCATGGAAGCGACTAGCTCAGATACGAAGCAAACTTCCCTGCAAATTATTGGAATGACTTGTGCAGCTTGCGCGAATAGGATTGAGAAAGGATTAAATAAGCTTGAAGGTGTTTCGGAAGCGAATGTAAATTTTGCAATGGAACGTGCTACCGTAATTTATGATCCAAGCAAAACAAACATTGCAAATATGGAACAAAGCATACAGAAGCTTGGGTACAGCACGGCTAAGGAAAGCGTTGATTTGCAGCTAGTTGGGATGACTTGCGCAGCTTGTGCACTTAAAATCGAGAAAGCTTTAAATAAACTGCCTGGTATCACGAATGCTACCGTTAATTTCGCAATAGAAACTGCTCATGTAGAATTCAATCCTTCAGATGTAACTTTGTCAGATATGCAAAAACGAGTCGAGAAACTCGGGTACAAAGCAGTGCCAAAACAAGAGGTTGGCGATCCGGCAGAGCATCGTCAAAAAGAAATTAAACAACAAAAGCGCAAGCTTCTCATATCTGCCATCTTGTCGCTGCCGCTGCTTTGGTCCATGGTGACTCATTTTTCATTTACATCATGGATTTGGATGCCTGAAATTTTTATGAATCCTTGGTTTCAGCTTGCCCTTGCAACTCCGGTTCAATTTTATGTCGGAAAACATTTTTATGTTGGAGCCTACAAAGCACTTCGCAACAAAAGTGCCAATATGGATGTTCTGGTAGCTCTAGGTACGTCAGCTGCTTACTTTTATAGCCTATATCTGACAATAGATTGGGCAACGATGTCTGGAAATATGCACCACAGTCCATCCATGTATTATGAAACAAGCGCAGTTTTAATTACACTCGTTATTCTCGGTAAATTATTTGAAGGTTTGGCGAAAGGGCGTACTTCTGAAGCAATCAAGACACTAATGGGATTACAAGCCAAGACGGCGTTAGTCGTTCGTGATGGTCAAGAGCTAACGATTCCTGTCGAGGAAGTGCTTACTGGAGACGTTGTGCTGGTAAAACCGGGTGAGAAGGTTCCGGTGGATGGTGAAGTCATCGAAGGTACATCAGCGGTGGATGAGTCCATGCTGACTGGTGAAAGCATTCCAGTGGATAAAAAAATTGGCGACCATGTAATCGGAGCGACGATTAACAAAAATGGTCGGTTGAAAGTGAAAGCAACAAAGGTCGGCAAAGAAACGGCTTTAGCACAAATTATTAAAGTTGTAGAAGAAGCGCAGGGTTCAAAAGCACCAATTCAGCGTGTTGCTGATGTTATCTCAGGTATCTTTGTACCGATTGTTGTTGGAATCGCACTTGCAGCTTTTGTTGTATGGTACTTCTGGATAAGTCCTGGCGATTTCGCTAATGCATTAGAGATTGCGATCGCGATACTTGTCATCGCTTGTCCGTGTGCTCTCGGTCTTGCAACACCTACGTCGATTATGGCAGGTTCTGGTCGTGCTGCAGAGCTCGGAGTTCTCTTTAAAGGCGGCGAGCATCTCGAATCAACGCATAAAATTGATGCAATTATTTTGGATAAAACAGGAACGGTGACCAAAGGCAAACCCGAATTAACGGATGTATTTGTGGAGACGATGGATGAATATGCTTTCTTGCGTCTCGTCGGCGCTGCTGAGAAAAACTCAGAGCATCCGCTTGCGGAAGCAATTGTATCCGGCATATTGGCTAAAGACATTGAGCTTCCAAACGCTGATGAATTTGAAGCGATTCCTGGGTATGGCATTCGGGCAATTGTGGATGGCAAAGAGATATTAGCCGGTACTCGGAAGCTGATGGGGAAATATAGCATTCAAGCGGAGCATGCTTTTGAACAAATGTCTATCCTAGAGCAAGCAGGAAAAACAACGATGCTGTTCGCGATTGATGGCCAATATGCAGGTATGGTAGCCGTTGCTGACACCATTAAGGAGACTTCGAAAGAAGCCGTTTCTCGTTTGAAGCAAATGGGGATTCAAGTCGTTATGATTACTGGTGACAATGAACGTACTGCCCAAGCTATCGCGCGGCAAGTTGGCATTGATCATGTGCTGGCAGAAGTACTTCCAGAAGGTAAAGCTGAGGAAGTGAAGAAATTACAAGCAGAAGGCAAAAAAGTAGCGATGGTTGGTGATGGGATAAATGATGCACCGGCCTTAGCAATGGCGGACATTGGAATGGCTATTGGTACAGGTACAGATGTTGCGATGGAGGCTGCTGATATTACACTAATGCGCGGTGATCTGAATAGCATCCCAGATGCCATCTTTATGAGTCGTAAAACGATGGGCAATATTAGACAAAATCTATTTTGGGCGCTGGCTTACAACTCGTTGGGTATTCCTATTGCAGCAATCGGATTGTTAGCCCCATGGGTCGCTGGTGCGGCTATGGCACTTAGCTCCGTATCCGTTGTGCTAAATGCACTTCGTTTGCAGCGGATGAAAGTATAACTAGCTAAAAATTCGATATTAATCAATGGATCTTTATTATAAAATTGGTTCTTAAAAAAGGTCGCCATCGGCAACCTTTTTTTTGTATCTATGTTTTTACTCTAATGATGGGAATGATTCAATCGGATTCGTGAAATCATATGGGCAGAAGGAGGGGGCATAGTGGATAAGAAAGTGATCGTTTCAGCGATAACAAAATCAAAAGGCAGGAAAAGCCTTTACCATTTTACACGAGAAAGGAACTTGTCTGCGATCGTACAACATAATGCACTTTGGTCGAGCAAACATCTTTATCCATTCCATATCGGCGAGCGGCGATCAGAGGTCAAAGAAGTTAAATATTTCAAACATACGGTTGTCATTAATGCGCATCTAAGGATTGTTGAGAGTATGATGGATGCGAATTGTACACATGAACAATTTCGGGCTTATCTCGATCAACATGTGTTCTTTTGGCCCACATTAAAGGATTGTCGCAAAATGTTGGATACATACAAAGGAAGAGAACCGGATGAAGCATTTGTTATTTTACAGTTCGAAGCATTTCCAATATTGATGGATCATTATTCGGCCGTTAAATTGTCCAAATACGATTCGGGGAGTTCACCAAGATTTCCAAAGAGCTGCAAGTATAAGAAAAGTTTAGAGATGTTTCTTTCATTAGATGAATTCCAGAAAAAACGGAATAACACTGTTCCTGTGAAAGCTTCTGAAATACATGAGTTGCTGTTCAAAGACCAAGTTATTAATCTTAATCAATATATACAAGTCATTTATGCTGATCATGATAATGGATTACCTGAGAACTGGAGAAAACTTGTGAAGCCGTTGGAAAGTTTCTCTTAGAGTTTATGATACTTCAATTACATATGAGGTCATTTCTTTTATTTTTGCTTGTTTGGAGGCGCTGCTAAACACATACATAGTACAAAAAGCATAACTTTTGTCGTTCTCAAGTTTTATAACTCCATTCATTGCTGCCGTGTTTCCGTGTGTGACGATATTTGTAATTTGTAATTCGATGGTCTTGCAAATACATGAACACTAACGCTCAGTTGGTGTTTTTTTGTATTGTATTATTCCTTTTCGTTAGCTTGATCAAATGATGATCTAGCCAATTCAACAAGAGAATAATTTGTTCTTGTCCACTGCTTCAAGGCACACAGTGGCTCGAGCAAAGACTCGCCCAACTTGGTGAGCGAATACTCAACGATTGGTGGAACAGCCGGAGTCATATCTCGCTGAACCAAACCGTCACGTTCCAATTGCCGCAAGGTTTGCGTTAGCATTTTTTTTGAAATTCCATCAATCCGTCTGCTAATTTCTCCGTATCGAATAATACCGTCTTCCAATGCATAAATGACCAATGCTGACCATTTGTTTGCAATGATTTCAAGTACTTTGCTGTAAGAGCATTCAGATATTGAAATGTCGGGTTGAACGGTTTTATGTGAGGATGATGTTTTCATTTATGGCCCTCCTTATGCACTTTTTGGTTCATTGGAAACCTTAAAGTGCCTTCTTACTTTATTTTAGTTTGTATATTATTGTATGTCTATATTATCCATAAAGGAGAGAATATTATGAAAGTATACGAAATTAACGGTGAATTTGGAATTGATCGATTGAAGGCATCCGACCGCCCAATACCAGTGCCCCGTTCAAATGAAGTTGTTATCAAAATGCATGCGGTTTCTTTAAACGCTAGAGATTTGGGCGTTATCAATGGGTTTTATAACCCCAATTTAAATACGCCATTAATTCCAGTATCTGATGGTGTAGGTGAAGTTGTGTCCCTGGGAGAAAACTCAAACAAATTCAAAATTGGAGATAGAGTAAGTGGAATTTTCACTCAAAGCTGGATTACTGGTGAGCCGACACAACAAAACTGGGTAAGTACACTAGGCAGTCCGTTGAATGGACTGCTCGCGGAATTTGTTGTGCTGCCAGAAGAAGGGTTAGTTCATGTACCTGATCGATTGACGGATATAGAAGCGGCAACCCTGCCTTGTGCAGGCGTGACAGCATGGCATGCTCTCATTGAGGAAGGCAAGATTAAAGCGGGTGATACCGTTGTCGTACAGGGGACAGGTGGCGTCTCCTTGTTCGCACTTCAATTCGCAAAACTGTATGGAGCAACTGTTATTGTAACATCAAGCAGTGACGAGAAGCTTAATAGAGCGAAGGAAATTGGGGCGGATTTTGGCATTAACTATAAACAAACACCCGAATGGGATAAGGCTGTACTTGCACTGACGGAGGGACGTGGAGCAGACCATATCGTTGATCTCGGCGGATCAGCTACGTTAAATAGATCGATCTCAGCACTCCGTGTAGGTGGACATATCAGCATGATCGGCGGTCTATCGGGGTTTCGTGTAGAAGGATTTGACATTATCCCTGCAATTGTTAGAAAAGCGCGTCTTCAAGCGATCAACGTAGGCAGCCGGGTCATGTTTGAAGCGATGAATTTTGCTATTGAACATAGCGAGCTACATCCCATAGTTGATTCAGTGTATCCATTTGAACATGCAGTAGATGCGCTTCAGTACTTGACGAAGGGGTCATACTTTGGGAAAGTTGTTATTTCATTTAAACATTAATGCCATTATTTTTAAGTAAACATGATTCTTTTTCTACAATCTCATATCCAATATTTCCACATTCGATGAGGAGAAAAACACAAAAAGCCCATACAATGGGCTTTTTGTGTTCATGCTATTTAAGAAAATATTCACTGTCTGAATAGATGGAAGGCATTAAGCATTCTGATTAGTAGCCACAGCCGCCGCCAAAGATGCCGCAACTACAAGCTATAATCACCAACAAAATGAACAGAACCAGGATAATACCAACATTGTGATTAGCACCACCAACAAATCCACCCATCAAACATTCACCTCCAATGTTTAAAGTACACTGTAGTTTATGTGCGTATGGTACGGTATGATTGGACGTTTGTTCTGTAAGGATATTTGCCCAATAAGCTGTTGTAAGAAAAGAGAAAGCCCATGGCATGGACTTTCTCCTTTTTACTATGAGATGTTATAGGTTAAATGAGCATACATTGTGGCAGGTGCTGTTATGGTTTTATTCATATGACAGAACAGGGTTTGTTATCTAGACAGTTTTTGTTCTAAGCGCGGTCACGGCAGTGAGTAGCGATAATAACCAACAAAATGAACAGAACTAGAATAAAACCGATATTTCCCATCAAACATTCACCCCCTGTGTTTTGACTACACTATAAATTATGTATTGATAGAGCGAAGTGATTGGATGGTTGTACTGGTATGATAATAGCCTTATAGAAAACAACCATAGCAGCTCATATTATTTTCGGTGTTTTAGATAAAAAATCGTTTAAGCGAGCAAAGACATCGACATCACAAAGTCATATATTAATAGTGAAAGCATTTACAGAGGAGTGATTTCGATGGAAAATCCAAAAGTAATGTTCGTGAGCCCCTTACAAGTTGAGACGGTTAAAGAGAATTACACTCTAAAAAAATTGAATGAAAAAGAAATATTTGTGCAATTGATATATTCCCTCATTAGCCCAGGAACTGAACTAGCAATGTTAACGGGTAAAGAAGAATGGGCTAAGCTTCCGCTATGTCCGGGATATGCAAGCGTAAGCAAAGTAATGGAGACAGGTGAGGGCGTTAAAGATTTGAATCCAGGAGATATCGTGTTTCATTATGGACAGCATAGCAAATATCAAGTTGTTAACACGAATGAGCTATGTATTCAAGTTCCTGAAAATCTGGATTTAAAATGGGTGCCATTTACCCGTATGGCTACGGTTGCCTTCACATCGATACGTGTATCTGAAATTGAAATTGGTGACTTTGTAAGTGTGACTGGGCTTGGATTAGTCGGTAATTTGGCTGCTCAGCTTGCTAGGCTTCAGGGAGCTACGGTTATTGGGGTCGATTTATCAAAAGAAAGAATTCGGACTGCCGAGGCTTGCAGCGTGGATTACACGATTGATGGTGGAGTAGAAGATACAAAGCAACGGATATCAATGTTAACCAAGGGTGCTGGTGTATCCACACATATTGAGGCAACTGGCGTACCTGCTGTCGGAGTTGACAGTCTGAAGTGGATTGCTAAGCTTGGTGAAATTATTTTCTTGGGTAGTCCTCGCGGAGAGTACAACACAGATGTTACTGATATTTTAAACTATTGTCATCTTTATGGCCGAGGCTGTATTACGTTTAAGGGCGCGCATGAGTGGCGTTATCCGGTTGAACCTAATGAATTTGTTAAACACTCTTTAGTTAGAAATTCAAAGATTGTATTTGAGCTTATGAAACAAAATAGGCTTCAGATCGAACCATTAATTAGTCATGTGATTAAGCCGGAGCAAGCACAAGAAGCGTACGAGGGATTAAGAGTCAATAAAGATCAGTATAATGGTGTATTGTTTGACTGGTCTTAAGCGGATAACGGCTGAATGTTCTATTCTAGCGGATAAACAGTTTTAATTATGAGTAATTTTAATATGCTTCATTTATAATGGGAGGAGGATGGATAGAAGCGTTCCGATAGTAGGGGTGAAGGTAATGGATGAGACTTGGATGAACAGCATATCGCCTTTCGTAAGGGCGGTGAGAATGATGACGACTTCATCCTTAGCCGGTGAATGGATGGATCACGATCATGTGTTTACCTATATCGAACAAGGTGAAGCTGAGTTTTTCTTGAGCGGTGTTAAATATGTTGCTCAAGAAGGCGATGTGCTGTTGATGCATCCTTTTATGCCTCACATTATTCGATCGATCTCTGATCAACCATTAATTCAATATATTATTCATTTTGATCTATATTATGATGAGGAAAGAAGTTTATTGGATTTCACAACAGCTTCCAAAATTCATAATACTAACATTGTGGATAAGGAAATGCAGTTAACATCCATTATTCCCATTTCACACATACAGTTGGCAGACAGAATAGAGCTGAAAAAGAAGTTTTTGCAGCTTCACAAACATTTTCAGGAGAAAAGAGTTGGATATTTTTTATTAACTAAATCAATCTGCTTGGAGCTGTTATATTTATTTTTAAAAAACCAAACGGATCGCAATGAAGGGAAATTGACTAAAGGCTGGGCATTCATTGAAAGAGCAATCCATTACATCCATGACAGCTATCAAGATCATGATTTAAATAATGTTTCTATAAGTAAATATGTCGGGGTGTCTACGAATCATTTGTCTCATTTGTTTAAGCAGCAGCTTGGGATATCCATTCATAAATATGTAACGCATATTAGAATTGAGCATGCAAAATTACTGATCATGGAAGGGAAGTATACCGTGACAGAAATTTCTGAAAATGTTGGTTACTCCAGCATATATTTATTTAGTCGTTCATTTAAAGCCGCTGTAGGCATAACGCCCAGTGGCTTTGCGGGTGCTCAAACTAAAGTCATTCAATTGTGAGAAATGCCGCCAGTGATCTGGCGGCATTTCTGATTTGTGTTGTATTCCATTGTTATGATGAGCCAATTCGTTGTTATTTTTTAATTTTAAGTCCTAAAGCTTGCATGAGTTTATGAAATACATCTGTATTTTCGTAGATTCCAGTAAACAGCTCAGCATTTGGACCCATAGCTGTAATCGGAATATCTACGGCAGTATGGCCTGATGTTGTCCAATCCACAACAAAATTAAATTTGCTGTTAGCAACGGCGAAAGGACCATCTTCTTTGGAAATTCCATCGCCGGACTCATCATCGGCATTCACTTCTTCGATGGAGAAACCGCCAGTTTCATGATCGGCTAATACGAGGACAAGTGTATTCGGGTTTTTCTTGGCAAAATCTTTGGCGACTTGAACGGATTTATCCAATTCTTGACCGGCTTTGATCGTCATTTTGGCATTGTTTTGGTGAGCAAACTCATCCGTTCCTTCTTCCTCAACCATTAGGAAAAAGCCTTTATTATTTGTAGCGAGCGTATCTATCGCTTTTTTAGTCATCTCTGCTAGAGACACAACTGGGTTATAAATATCGCCTTCGCCTTCAGGCTTTTGTTGGAACATTTCTTCATTAGCGAATAGACCAAGCAGCTTGCCTTTTTTCACTTTTTGCATTTCTGTTTTGCTTGTAACATAATTGTACCCTAATTGTTTTGCTTTATTTACGAGATTACCTTGTGTTCCTTTGCTTTTTTCAGAAGGATCTTCGATCGGCTCATCTGGGAATTTACCAGGCTCTCCAGCTGGATACCAGAAATCTTCGCCTCCACCGAGAATGACGTCAACTTTGCTTTGTGTCAATAGCTGCAAAGCGATCTCACTTTGTTTAGAACGTTCATCAACATGTGCGCCGAAAGCAGCTCCCGTAGCGTCTGTTACTTGACTTGTTGTTACAATTCCAGTTGATTTTCCAGATTCCTTGGCGTATTCCATGATCGTTTTTATTTTTACTTTATTGGCATCCATTCCAATTGCACCATTGTACGTTTTCACACCGCTGGCATATGCCGTAGCTGATGCAGCTGAATCGGTTACAGGAACAGTAGAGCTCGTGTGCAGCAAACCTACGTAAGGCATCGAATCCATAGCGAGGTTGCCTTTTAAGCCGACGGTAGCAAGGCGGATAGCATCACGTTGAGCCGTTCCCATCCCATCGCCAATAAACAAAATGACATTTTTCGTTTTTGTAGTAGCTGCTTCAACTTGATTAGGCGATTGTGTACTGATCATGCTCGTAATCAGAAGGGCAGTAGCTGCTGTACCTACAATCGCGGCCTTAATTCCGTTCTTTTTAACAAGTTTCATAAATTCCCTCCTAAAGTAAGTTTACTATTTTATAGTAGTGTAATTACATTAAGAGAGTGTTTTCTTCATTTCTTGTTATTGTAAAAGATGATTTCTCAACCACCGCACATTCAAATAACATTACCTTTAATCATGGTCCATTCTACTTGGAAATGTTCATTTATCAAAACAAGATCGGCATCTAATCCTGTTTTGATTGTACCTGTCATATGATCCATACCTAATATTCGAGCAGGAGTCGTTGAGGCCATTTGAATAGCGTCGAGCATGGAAATACCGGTTTCGGTCGTGAAGCGGAGTGCTTCATTCATTGTAACTACACTAGAGGCTAATGTTCCATCCGCAAGCTGCGCAACGCCATTGGTTACTGTTACTTGATGGCCGCCAAAGAGATAGCTGCCATCTCCTAAACCCATGGCTTGTAATGCATCTGTGATCAGTACCATGTTTTCGGGTCCTTTAATGCGATGCATCAAACGAACTATAGCAGGATGGAGGTGGACTCCATCAACTATGGCTTGAATACTCACATGATCTGCTTCAAAAGCAGCAGCGACGAGCCCAGGATCTCGATGATGAATCGGCCGCATGCCATTAAAGCAATGTGTAACATGGCTAGCTCCAGCATCAAATGCTAACTTAGCTTCCTCATACGTTGCATCAGAATGTGCGACAGCAATGATAACTTCCATTTCTTTCAAATAAGAGAGAAGTTCCATTCCACCGGGTAATTCTGGGGCAATCGTTACCATTTTAATAAATCCATCTGCTTCTTCGAAAATTTGCTTCATCTCACCAAGATGCGGATGACGTAAATACTTTTCATTTTGCATCCCTTTACGCTTCGGATTCAGATAAGGTCCCTCTAAATGAAGTCCAGCAATTTTGGCGCCGACCTCAAATCCAACTACTCGTTTAACACTACGAACCATAGCTAATAATTCATCCATTGTTGAGCTTACTGATGTAGCAAGAAACGAGGTGCAGCCGGTTGCAGCACAAGCCCGAGAAACCTCTTGAATACTCGCTTCGCTTCCATCCATCATATCGAACCCGTTAGCTCCATGTATATGCACATCGATCATGCCGGGGATTAACCATTGCCCGTTCCCATCTATAAGCTCATATTCCTCCTCTGGAAGAGGCGAAAGGGGAGTATGATTATTTTCTATTTTTTCGATAATTCCATTTCTAATCCAGACGGTACTAGCTGGCAAAATAGCATCAGGCTGAACGATTTGAACGTTATGCACTATTTTATTATTCATCTTTATTTTCCTCCTCGAGTTTGTTGTTCATCTCAGAGCAAATAACTGTTATATTTTTCTGATCAAGTATTTCTTCTATTTCACTAGGCACTTCTTGATCGGTAATTAAAATATCAATATAGTCAAAATCTAAACGATAAACCGACTTGTTTTTAAACTTCGTAAAATCAGCTACAGCGATAACCTGGTCTGATCTGCGTGCCATCTCTTTTTTGATATGAGCATCTTCTTCAAACGGGTAGTAGAGCCCATCTGATTGAATCGCAGCGGCGCCAATAAACACTTTATCAGCTCTCATTTCACGAAGCTTTTCAATTACGGAGGGACCATACAGCAAGCGGTTCTTTACGTGTAAATAACCTCCGAGTACATAAACTTGCAAATCATCTCGATCAGAGAGAATTCTTACGATGTCTATGGACTGAGTAATAGCTGTAATATTTTTCGCGGAGATTTGTTCGGCCACAGCCTGAACAGTTGTAGAAACGTCTAATATGACCGTCTCATGATCATGAATGAGCTTTGCTGCCACCAATCCAATTTTGATTTTGCTATCTGTCTCATCAATTAGCCGTTCCTGATAGGAAGCAAGCTCCTTCTGTAATTGAGGAGAGGCTACTCCACCATGTGTTCGATTGACTACACCTTCTTGCACTAATTTAACGATATCTCTTCGAGCTGTATCCCTTGATACACCGAGATGGGTACAAATATCCATGACACTCATCGTTTGATGTTCTTTTAAATATTCGAGTATTTTCAATAATCTCTGCTCTTGATAGATGATGAACACCTCCTTGTAAGTAAGTTTATCGTATTTTTTAAGTAAATGAAAGTATTATTTAAGTATTTAGAAGTAAGTTATAAGTAAGTTAAAGTAATTTGTAGGATGTTAGGATTGAAAAAAGGAAGGTCAGTGTCGGTGGGGGAACCTTGTTCACGATCGTTCAAGAGCTGATTTCAACATGGATTCATTTTTATTCCACGATATCGTCGGAAATGGGCTTATGAGAACATTGAAACGCTAAATGTTATCAAAAGGGAATTAATGGGGTATACGTCCACAAGGAGTGAAATAAATGAACACTAAGGAACAGATTGATGAGGCGAGAATAACGCTTATTGGCAGATTGTTTACGTTAGGTGGATCTGTTCTTTTCTTTATAGGTTCACTGATTGTAGCTATTATTGGATACGAAGCCTACGTAAATTTACTTACTCCTCAAAATAAATTGAACAATCTAAGGCGTACATAATTTAAAGCCTGAGTTCGTATTTATGGCAGCAAAAACAAAGCGAATAAGCAGAGAACTTAAGCTTTGGTTCCCAATATCTTAAACTCGCTCATGTCTAATGACATGGGATTTTTATTTTGCTGGTTTCTTCCAAAAATTACATGATTATTTTCTATTTTTTATGATATTATACTGGTGACAAGATCGTTTAAAAGAATGTTGAAAATATAGCAAAAAGGAGAGGGAATTGATATCTAGATATGATAAATCAATTATTAATTCATCTAATTATCATATGTTTTCCGATCTTTATCCAACAATTTTTTTATTCTCGAAATAAATTAATTAATAGAATTTCTTATCAAGTTCTAAATGGATTTGTGTTTGGAGCATCCTCTATCCTTTGTATGGCTTATCCTGTTTATGTGATGGGCAACTTTCATGGCGATTTAAGAAGTATTCCTTTAATTGTTCTGATCATTTATAGCTACGAGTACATTTTACCTGGCATTATTGCCCTAGCTGCTGCCATCATATACTGCTTGTGTATGGGAGGAGATGATGTCTTCCTTTCTACAGCAACATTGTTGCTAAGTGTGGGGCCGTGTTTCTTTTTTTTAAAGTCGTTGCGTAAAAAACAAGCTGCCAGACGCATGCTGATTTGTATGAACTTATCGATTTATTCCGTTATTGTGTTCATTTTATCTTTTTTTGTCTATCTCGAGATTAACTCCTACACAAACGAGATTCATTCAGACTGTATTTTTATCATTTCGATTTTAGCTGCAGCATCATTTATTGGAATGGGTGTCTCTATATTACTGAAAGAGCATTTTATCGAAACGGCATATTTGAAAAATGAGCTGGAGCGTAGTGAAAAATTGAAGATCGTAAGTCAAATTGCTGCTTCTGTTGCTCACGAGGTGCGAAATCCTCTGACGGTAGTGAAAGGATTTTTACAGTTGTTGAAGGAATCTGTAGATGACAAAAAAAAGGATTACTTGAATATTGCTTTATCTGAATTGGATAGAGCAGAGTATATTATTTCTGATTATTTGAATCTTGCTAAGCCGCAAGCAGATCAGCTGGAAGTAATCGAGATTTCCGGATTTCTGGTACATACATTGGAAATTATGAATTCTTATGGGTTAATTCAAAATGTGCAAATCCACTTAAACTGTAATCAAACGGATCTTTATATAAGGGCAGACAAACCGAAGCTGACTCAAGTGATATTAAATCTAATTAAAAATGGGGTAGAAGCGATCCCAGATAAAGGCGAAGTGACTGTCAATGCCTATTATTATAAAGAAGAAATTTGTATAGAAATTATTGATACTGGAAAGGGTATATCCAGAGAGGAATTAGAGCAGTTAGGTACCGTTTTTTTTACGACAAAGGAAACGGGGACAGGCTTAGGCATTTTGGTAACCTTTCGGATAGTCGAAGCATTAAAGGGTAAAATTGCTTTTCATAGCGAGCTCGGAATGGGGACGAAGGTATTGCTGAAATTCCCTGCCGTAGATCAATTGAAATAAGTCTATAAATGAAGAATAGCCCCATTCTCCATAGGAGAATGGGGCTATTCATGTTATTTATTGCGAAGCATCATCGTCCACAAATCAGAGCTTTCATAACCGAGGCGCCAAGCTGCAACGCCAGCCAAATCGTAAGTTTTGGCTATATCGATACGAGCTTTGACCGTGTTTTCGGTTTCAGCCCAGAATAAATAGGTGAAGCCGTCTTTGGTATACTTATATTTCATCTGTCCAGATTCCGGGTCCATCTCACCTTGAGCGTTCGTATCTGCAATAAGCTTAGGAATTTCCTTCATGAAGATAGCGCGGTTGCTGACTAGCTTATTCGTGCTGTCAAGCTTCCATTCTCGTACGTAAAAAGGAATGCCTAGCATAAGTTTGTTACGCGGAATGCCATAGCTCAAAAATTGCTTAACGCCTTCTTCAACCCAGTTGAGGCCAGCAACAGAACCAGGCACCTCGCTTCCTTTCCAATGCTCATCATAAGCCATAATGATAATCGTATCGACGACTGCTGATAGAGCGGTATGGTCGTAAGCGGTTCTATCATTCCAGCTTAAGCTGCCGCGTGGCAAATCGATAGATATTTGCATACCTTTGTCATGCACGGCTTTAGAAAGTGCTGTAACAAAGACGGTATAGGCAGCCCGATCCGTTCCAGCGACCTCTTCGAAATCAAGATTGATGCCTGCAACACCGAGCTGAGTAAGCTTCGCTACAAGCGCCTTAATGAATGTTTGCTGGGCGGTGTTGTTCTTTAAAAATTCCGTCGTCATTTTTTTGTTAAATTGATTATGAACGAGCGGCATTACTTTAATTCCTTGTTCTTTGAAAGTGTCTACGACTACTTGATCTGAAGTGTCGATCATTGATCCATCCGCAGCGGAGAGCTCAAACCAAGTAGGGGAGTCAATCGACAATCCTTGCGTATTAGCGACATGGCTGATAATCGTTGCACTTGTAGCACTGCCATTCCATCCCATATAAACTAGGCTTTTGGTATTGCTGAAAATTTTACGGCCTTCGCTCGTTTGAACGGTACTGTTCGCAAAACCCTTCGCATACGCAATTGCACCGGTCTTTGTATTAAAGGCTCTTAATTTCTTGTCGCCTTGATAAACGGCTAAATAAGGAATACCGGACCAGTATACTTTCTCATTAAAGGTAACTTCTGCATTTGGTGTTTTTTTCGCAAGCTGTACAGCCCCATCTAAGCTAATAGAAGAGCCGACCACGGCACCATTTTGTTTTACTAAATAAGCAGGAACATTCGAATGAACGATCATACTCGTTGCTGTATTTAATACCTGACTGCCAGAAATGGAGTATGAGGCATTCATAGCATCGAGAAGGTAGGAGTAAAGCGGTAACTCTTCTACAGGTGCCCCATCCACAGTAATCTGATAGACGGGTGCAGCAGCGCGCTGTGCTTTAGTTTGTGCAGCTGTCTGGTTTCCCCAAACCCATTTGTTCGTTGTTAAGTCGATTACATGGGCATTTCCCCATTTTTTGGCTTCCTGCTTAGCGGCAGCAAGTGTAAGGAAGGACCAATTGTCACGAGTGTTGTCGCCTTGATAAAGCTTGAACTTGGCGTAGGATTGATAACTCCAGCCAATGTTTTCAAGATCACGGATATGTACGTTAGTTAGGTTTTTAGCAACAGATAATGCTTGATTGTAAGTGCTAAACTCCCATTTTGGGAGAGTTTGACCGTTCTGATAAACCTTGTAACGAGGGAAGTTATCCCATACCCAAGCACGATCGGCAATTTTCTCGACATGACTGTAACCGAATTTCCCGGCATAGGAAATCGCTTGCGCTTCCGTAGTGAACTCACGGAGCATTTGGTCATTTTGATAAACACGGAATTTTGTCATTTGATTTGCTGCAGCATCTGCAATGCCTGCCGTTGCTGTCATGATTGTTTGGCAAAAGAAAAGCAAAAGCAGTGCTGTACTCATTTTTTTTCTCATAGATTTGTCATATACACTCCTCTCTAGTCTAATGATTAGACGCAGGGAGGACGAGGATGTTGCTGGAAATCTATTAATATTTCTCTAGTAATTATTGGTAGAGCATTTTTTGGCACAAAAAAAAGCATCCGTTAACTGCTTATCCGTAAGATAATGCAAGCTATTGGATGCTTTTTTTAAGCTAATCGGAAATGTCTGCCCAAAATTCTTCATCTGCATCCAACGTAATGTTGGAGCGGAAAACGCGCCGATTATATTGTGTGAACATATATTGCTCGATAGCCTCGAGGATATTCGCTTCAATGATGTACTGGCTGCGGCCCTTCACCCAAACCTCGGCCGTATACCCATACTCTTCTTCCCATGAGAGCTGCACTTCCACATCGGTAGGGTTAACTCCCCGTCGTTCAGACATATGAAGGCAGATAGCGTTTATAATCTCATCTGTATAGATGCGCACGATTAGTAGGGTCTCCGTTGATCTGGCGGGTTACGCTTGCTGCGTAGATATACGAATGCTACACGTATGAGCATAATGATGGCGAAAATAGCCATTAAATTAATCATTAGACCAAGAATATTACCGAATGCGCCCATGCCCGCGAACAAACCGCCGAACATCAAGCCTGCCAAACCGCCAATCATTAGGCCTTTCATCAAGCTGCCGCCGCTAAAAAATCCAGGTTTTGTAGCGCCAGTAGTTGCTCCAGCTTTCTTGCCTGGATTCGATTGATTAACGTTATCCGATTTCTTAGGGTTTTGCGTAACGCTTTGTTTCGGAGATTTCATTCCGCCTCGTGGTTTTGCATCGGCATACTGTCCGAAACCTAGTGTGATGAATAGTGTGAGTGCCAGCATGACCATGAATCCCTTTTTCATCTGTGTTTTCTCCTCCTGATATCTTTAATACATTCTTTACAAACATAGATAATATACGGCTAATAGACAAGATGGTTTCATTTATTTCTATAGGATTGGTTTAAATGTATGAAAGTATAAGCGACATATGCTAATATTTTTATTATTAATGAAACGATGGATTCGATTGGAACAAGTCATTTGGAGGTTTTTATGATTTCTTTTCCGAAAGCGTATATTGCTTATTTAGTGGAGTTCCATGCATCCAGAGATTATTTCGAATGTCACGAGCTTCTGGAGGAGTACTGGAAAGAGAATCCCAGTGATCGATTTGCAGATACTTGGGTTGGACTTATTCAGCTGGCTGTTGGCCTCTATCATGAGCGCAGAGGCAATGTTCGCGGCGCAGTCAAAATGCTAATGCAAGCAGATCGCAGACTGTCTGCAGCCCCGCTTGATGAGCTTGGTTTAGGTAAGAACAGCTTACAGATGCAAATAAGTGTAAGATTAGCTTATTTGCAGGCAGAGGACGAAACTCCCTATACAGATATTAATTTGCAAATTGTAAACGAAGACGTCGTTTTATTGTGTAAGCAGATGTGTGATCAAAGAGGATTGATTTGGGGAGCTACGAGCCCATTAGATGATGATGCAATCATTCACAGGCATTCAAAAAGAGACAGATCTGATGTGATAGCAGCTAGGCTTGCAGCTTATGAAGCAAAAAAACGGGAACGTAGCGGTATGATTGATTAACCGCTGTGTTCCCGTTTTGTTTGATTACGATTGAGATGTTGCAGCGTCTACAAGCTCTAGTTCACCAGTTTCGGAATCAATAATCAATCCATGAACTAAAATATTGGCAGGCAGCAGGGGGTGATTGCGGATGATGCTTACACTGTTTAGAACACTGTCTCTGACGTTGTCGAAGCCAGTCAGCCAGCGCATCAGATTAAGGCCTGAATGCTTTAAGGTTGTAATCGTCTCATTGGAAACTCCACGCTCTTCCATATGCTGAATGATGAGTTCAGGGTTGAGACCAGTCATTCCGCAATTGCTATGCCCGATGACAAATACTTCGTCGGCTTGCAGCTCATATAATGCGACAAGGACACTACGCATAATATTGCCAAAAGGCTGTGTCACGATAGCACCAGCGTTTTTAATGATTTTGGCATCGCCATTTTTGAGATTCATAGCTTTCGGTAGCATTTCTGTCAGCCTTGTATCCATACAAGTAACGATAACCATTCTTTTGTTTGGATATTTGCTCGTGGAATATTTCTCGTATTTCCGGTTCTCAACAAATTCTTTATTGTAATTTAAAATTTCATCAATTTTGTTCATGCTGCTCCTCCGCTTAGAAAACGAAGGTTTACCGTATAGATTTGGCTGTCGCTCTTGAGGCTAAAGCTGCTTCGTTCCTCATTGTAATCAACACGCAGCTGGGGTTCATAATATATTTCATGGCGAGGTTCATAATAGAAGGGCAAAGGATCGCCTTGTGCGAGTTTGTCGTCCACCGTGGGCTCACTAATCAACTGAAGGGCAGGAACGCCGCTAACGACACAACCGCATCCTTCTGTATCATGAAGCAGTTTTAATTGGTTTTTCCCCTCTTTTAAATAAGGAGTTAACCGATCAGTAGCTGCTTTGGAAAAAATGATATGCATATGGTTTCCTCTCTTTCTATCTCTTGCACTGGATGTCTTGCAGGTTTAAGATGATTATAAGGATTGGAATAAGTAAGATCAAGTAAAGATCCCATGAATCATAATCAATGTAAAAACGAAGCAGGAAGGTGGAACAATGATGTCTACAAAACATACGGAAGCTCTGCAAAATTTCAGAGAAACCATACGCAAAATTTCGAGCTATGAGGAAGCACTCGGAGTTCTATATTGGGATTTGCGCACAGGCGCTCCGCGCAAAGGAATGGATAATCGCTCAGAAGTCATTGGCGTGTTATCCGGCGATCATTTTAAGCTCGCTACATCACCTGAACTAGGAGAAAATCTGTCCACACTGGAGGATCGTTCTGTATACTCAGAGCTCAGTGAAATCGATCAGCGTTTAGTTGCGGAAACTCGCAAGGAGTACGATCGCAGCATCAAAATACCACCAAAGCTCTATCAAGAATATGTGGTGTTATCCTCGCAATCCGAAAGCAAATGGGAAGAAGCGAAGGAAAACAATGATTATGCAAGCTTCCAGCCCTATTTGGAGAAGGTCATTTCCTATACAAATCAATTTATTGACCTTTGGGGACCGAAAGAGACTCGTTATGATACGCTTCTTGATCAATATGAACCGGGCATGACCGTTGCTGAACTTGACCGAGTGTTTGGCGGTTTACGCGAGCAGCTCGTACCACTAGCAGCAGCGATCGCTAACTCGCCGCATCAGCCAGATACATCATTTCTGAAGCAAAACTATGATAAATCGTCTCAAAAAGCATTTAGTCTATACATATTGGAGCAAATGGGCTACAACTTTGAAGCAGGCAGGCTCGATGAGAGCGCTCATCCATTCGCTACAGGACTTAATCCCGGTGATGTTCGAATTACGACAAGATATTTGGAGGACGATGTAACGAGCGCATTGTTCGGTACAATTCATGAAGGCGGTCATGCGCTTTATGAGCAAAATATTATGGAAGAGCTTATCGGCACAACGCTTTGCACCGGAACTTCCATGGGGATTCACGAATCGCAATCCCGCTTCTGGGAAAATGTCATTGGCCGGAGCAGACCTTTCTGGAATCGTTATTTCGGCGAGCTTCAACAACGTTTTCCTGGCCAGCTCGATGTGAGTGTTGATCAATTTTATCGTGGGAATAATGTTGTGCAGCCATCGCTAGTTAGAATAGAAGCAGATGAGCTGACTTATAATCTGCATATCATTATCCGCTATGAGATCGAGAAGCTTATATTTAATGGCGGCGCGAAAGCTGCAGATCTTCCAGCTATCTGGAATGAAAAATACAAAGAGTATTTAGGCGTGACTCCGCAAAATGATGCAGAAGGTGTTCTCCAAGATGTTCACTGGTCAGGTGGAGCTTTTGGTTATTTCCCTTCCTATTCACTTGGAAATATGTATGCGGCACAAATCGCAGATACGATGGAGCGTGATCTGCAAGGTTTCTGGGGCAGTGTAGAAAAAGGGAATTTACTGCCGATTAAGCAATGGCTTAGCGAGCGAATTTACAAATACGGCAAGCTGAGAACGCCTTCTGAGCTTATCCAGAGCGTTACTGGCAAACCGCTTGATCCACAGCATTTGGTTGCTTATTTAACGAAAAAATATACAGACATCTACAAGCTGTAATATATAGCTAAATTTACTAACAAGATGAGAAGGCTGTCCAATCGTCCAATGACGATAATGGGCAGCCTTCTTTTTGTGCATGTATTCACCGCCCTTCGCTAAAGCGCATAGGCTGAAGTACATTTATTAAACGCATAGTTGCAGAAGGGACTCAAAAATGAAAAAACGAATGGTATTGACGATGCTGCTCGCCGCAGTGCTAGTCATGACAAGTGTACTGGCTGGATGCGGGAAAGGCGATTCAGGCAATGTGAAGATTCGTATCGGCGAAGTAACGCGCTCATTATTTTATGCACCAGAATACGTAGCTGTCGCAAAAGGCTTCTTTAAAGAGGAAGGCCTCGATGTGGAATTAACGACTACGCCGGGCGGTGACAAAACGATGACGGCATTGCTCTCGAATGCGATCGACGTTGCATTGGTGGGATCGGAAACGTCCATTTATGTGTATCAGCAGGGGACGGATGATCCGATCATTAACTTTGCCCAATTGACTCAAACCGATGGTACTTTCCTTGTAGCTAGAGAGGCTGATGCAAACTTCGATTGGAACAATTTAAAAGGCAAAGTATTCCTTGGCCAAAGAAAAGGCGGAATGCCGCAGATGGCCGGCGAGTTTGCGCTAAAGAAGCTTGGCATCGATCCGAAAGCGGATTTGGAGCTGATTCAAAACGTTGATTTTGCAAACATACCTGCAGCCTTCGCATCGGGTACTGGCGATTATGTCCAGCTATTTGAACCGACAGCTTCGATTTTTGAGAAAGAAGGCAAGGGGCATGTGGTCGCATCATTTGGTGAGGAAAGCGGTCACCTTCCTTACACGGTGTTTATGGCTAAGAAAAGCTATATCAACAAAAACAAAAAAGCTATTCAATCGTTCACGAACGCTGTTCATAAAGCGCAGCTCTGGGTTAAAGACAACAATGCAGAAGCAATTGCCGATGTTGTGCTACCATATTTTGAAAATGTGGATCGCGATATTCTTATCAGCTCCATTGACCGTTACAAAAAACAAGGCTCGTTCGCTACAGATCCAATCATTGATGAAGGGGAATGGAACAACCTTCTTGACGTTATTACGAGCGCGGGAGAACTTCAGAAGCGTACCGAGCATAGTGAAATTGTAGATACTAGCTTTGCCGAAAAAGCAATCGAAGCAGTGAAATAACTGCCGGCATGAAATGGAGGCTTAGGCATGATGGATGTACCCGTGCTTGAGCTGCAGCAATTATCACATGTATATGTGAATGAAAAAGGAGCCTCCCTCGCGGTCGAACAAATTGAGCTGACGGTTAACCGCGGGGAGTTTATCAGCTTGGTTGGTCCTAGCGGCTGCGGCAAGACGACGGTGCTTAGTCTGTTAGCCGGCTTGTTTCCACCGACTAAGGGGCAAGTACTGCTAAATGGTGAGCGGGTTGTGGGACCTTCGCCCAAGGTAGGCTACATGCTGCAGCAAGATTATTTATTTCCATGGCGTTCTATCAAAGAAAATGCCGCAATTGGACTTGAAATAAGCGGACGCAAATCAGAAAAGGCGCTTCAAGCGGTAGATGAGCTGTTAGTTGAGCTTGGGCTGCCGGAATCCGGGCGCAAATACCCTCATGAGCTATCAGGCGGAATGAGGCAGCGAGTCGCACTTGCAAGAACTTTAGCTACAGAGCCGGAAGTGCTTCTGCTCGATGAGCCTTTCTCAGCACTTGATTTGCATATCAAGCTCCAACTCGAGGACTTGGTTCATCAGACATTAAAGAGACTTGGCAAAACAGCGGTTCTCGTCACACATGATCTGGCAGAAGCTGCTGCAATGAGTGACCGTGTTATCGTGCTAGGCAGAAACCCCGGACATATTCGATGTGAAGTGGAAATACCGGAAGAGATTCGTCAAGCAACCCCGATGGCGGCTCGCAAGCTCCCAGACTTTCAACAATTGTTTGATCGCTTATGGGAGGAGCTTGATGAGGACGACATGGAAGGGGGTGGAAATGGTGGATGAACGAAGCGGGCAGGATATATTGAATAAAGACAAAACAGGTAAAGCTGGTGTATCGGGTATTCAAGAGGATCGCCTGAATTGGATGGGCGAGCTGCACACTCGGTTCAAGGAACACAAACGGCGTATTACAGCTGCGGTCATCACAACACAGTTTGTGCTGCTGCTCCTGTTTATCGGTCTATGGGAAGCAGCTGGGCGCAAAAATTGGATTGATCCCTTGCTGTTCAGCTATCCCTCCAAGATGTTTCTACAGCTTTGGAAGACGATGGCGGACGGCTCCATATGGCCCCATGTTGGCATGACCGTGACAGAAACCGTCGTAGGTTTCTTGCTTGGTACGATTTTAGGCACTGCGATTGCCGCTTTGCTATGGTGGTTCCCATTTCTATCTCGTGTATTCGATCCTTATTTGGTCGTCCTCAATAGTATGCCAAAAGTGGCGCTTGGACCTATTTTTATCGTCGGACTTGGACCAGGCTTTATGTCGATCGTTGCTATTACGCTATCGATAACTGTCATTATAACGATTTTGAACATTTATAATCGATTTCGTGAGATTGACACTGGTTATATTAAGGTGGTAAGGCTGTTTGGTGCTTCCAGACTGCAATTGTTTAAGCTAGTAATTTTGCCGGGTTCTTTTCCTGTCATTATTTCAACGTTGAAAGTTAATGTCGGGCTAGCGTGGATCGGCGTCATCGTTGGTGAGTTTCTCGTCGCAAAGCTAGGTTTAGGTTATTTAATCATATATGGCTTCCAAGTATTCAATTTCACATTAGTGCTATCAAGCTTGATTGTGATCGCTGTTGTCGCTACGGTTATGTATCAGTTAGTTGCAATGCTGGAGAGAAAGTTGACTGAGGGTTGGCGCGAGCGTTAGGATGTAGAAATAAATCCTACTTAACGCGAGGTTATTTCATGGGCATTCGTATTATCAAAACGGCGTTGGCCGCCATTGCAGCCATTTATACCGCAGTCTATCTCGGATTGGAGCCGCCGCTTGGCGCCGGCATTCTTGCCATACTTGGCGTTGAAGTGACGAGGATGAAGGGGATTAAGAGCGCATTTGTGCGATTTATCGCTTCTGTGCTCGGACTTTTTTTTGCTTCGCTAATCTTTACTGTATTTGGTTTTCACATTTGGGCAGTTGCTATATTCATTCTCATTACTTTTCCAATATTGTCGCGCTTCCAATTGAAGGATGGCATCGTTACAAGCTCGGTTATCGTATTCCACCTTTTCAATCGGGCAGAGGTGACAACCGATATTATTGGAAATGAAATTATGCTATTATTTGCAGGTTTGGGATGGGCAACCATCGTGAACATCATTTATATGCCTAAGGATGAGCATCAACTTAGCTTCTTTCGTTCTTCAATTGAGCAAAACTTTGCCGTCATCTTTCAAGAAATGTCGCTGACGCTGCGAGACCCATCGCATATATGGAACGGCGGCGAAATTTTGGAAGCCTATAACGCGATTGAGGAAGGAGCCCAGCGCTCCGTTCGCAATCGCGAAAATCGGCTTTGGGGCCAAGAGCAATATTGGTCCACTTATTTTGAAATGAGACGTCAGCAGCTCGAATCCATCCAGCAAATGATGGTTAAGCTTGCTTTCGTATATGAAAAGTTTCCTCAAGCGATTATGATCGCAGATTTGTTTGATCAGCTGTCTAGCGATGTGAAATCAGATGTTTATAAAGGCAGCGTTGGAGAGCGGCTGCTAGAGCTGTCTCGATTATTTCAAGCGATGGAGCTGCCAAAAACAAGAGATGAGTTCGAGGTTCGCGCTTCGCTACTCATGCTTTTAAGGGAGCTTGAACGGTATTTAGGCATCGCGAAGCGATTAAAAAAAAGAAAAGTCATGACGTCCGAACTTCGACCATAGAATGTAAAGGGAAAAATTCGTTGCGAGGCAAGCGTAAATAGCTGTGGCGACATTCGTAGACATAGCTATTGTACCGCCTAGAAATTCAAGTGTGATTATGGCGTAATAAAGTAATTGCATGGATTTCTGGCGTATGCGGCTGTGGCGGCATTCGTAGACATAGCTATCGTATCACGTTGAAATACGAGTGGCTTATAGGTTTTAATCTATAGCCGCTTGAATTTCAAGCGTAAACGGCTGTGGCGACATTGGCAAACCTAACTATCGTTTTGCGCACATATGCGAGCGTGATTGTAGAGATAAAAGCTATAATCGCATGCATATCAATCGCAAGCAGTTCTGCTAGCCATTTCGGCACAGCATACGTTTAGCTGAGAAATATAAGCATCGTTATAAGTGTGGCACTTATGTATTCTTATATTTCAAGCGTAACGGCTATTTCCGACGTCAGGCGGCTCTAGCATCCGTTCCGCAGTGATCTATATGGATCGCTATAAGTATAAAACTTATATAATCTTATATTTCGAGAAAATAAACAGTCACCCTAGACGAATGTCCTGCATACACTTTAAATGAATGATTGTATGGAGGAGGTTAAATCAATGACTATTGCAGATAAACAGCTACAATACAGAGAAATAATTACGAAAGCTGTCTGCGGCAAAGGTCGTAAGTTTTCCACTGTAACCCATACCGTAACGCCGCCTCATAATCCAACCAGTATTCTGGGAGCATGGATCATCAACCATCAGTATGAAGCGGTTCGTTCGGGCGACGGCATTGAGGTAATTGGTACTTACGATATCAACATTTGGTATTCGTACAGCAAAAACTCGCAAACAGACGTAGCTAAGGAATCCGTGCATTACGTCGAGCATGTCAATCTATCCTATGTAGACCCGAAACATCGGCCTTCTACGGTGGAAGTGTCAGCCGAGGTAGTTCAGGAGCCAAATTGTATCGAAGCGAATATTTCTTCGAACGGTTCTGGCGTCGTGATTCGTGTAGAGCGTGAGTTTTCGGTGGAGCTAGTCGCCGAGACTAAGGTTTGTGTAGCGGTTCTTCCAGGCGGTTGCGACGACCTGGACGGCAAGGATTTGGAATTCAGCCTCGGCGATAATGATTATGAGGATTTGGATCCAGATCTGCTGGACGATGAGTTGTAAGCAAGCCGGGAAGCTTTGCTGTCAAGGTATCATATGCTGCGCGAGCGGCAAATTCGAGGGCGAAAGCCCTCTTTTTTTTTGAAATGATAAAAAAAGCGAAAATTTATGTATACATCCCTTGTTTAAAGGCGGGAAAGCAATGGCTTCGACGTGGATATGGCGGGGCAGCTACGATCGGCTGGAGAAAATTACATACGATGCCAACGAGCAGCATACCTCAGGCGAGCGCAATGGGCAGCCGCTGCATGCCGAGCACTGGTCAACAGTGAGAGCAGGGGATGCTGTGCTCGCATGGTCAGACGCCCGCACAATCGATAGCAGCCGTTTCACAGGGATGTGGATTCTTAATGTCAACGGTCACATTGCCACAAATTTGCTTGATTCGGAGAAACAGCGCATTTGGCGCCAAGCTGGCTTGTGCGGCGGTCCTGCGATTCAGAGTGAACGATTGTACCGTATCAGCGTCGTCCATTTGGAGCCCGTCGAAATGCTGAGAATTGATGCATCGGGGAAAGTGATGCAAATTAAGTCTTTGCTGCCAATCAGCGGCGGTTGGCCTGATGATCCAGCGCTGCGAAGAGTGGCGCGTACCGCTGTAGCGGCACTCTATGCGCTTGGCCTCGATATTGGCGAGGCCGAGGTGTGGCTTGGCGGGGACGGGCGCACAGCCGTCCGCGATGCATGGCCGAAGCTGAGGGACACGAGGCTGGAGGCCGCTTCGCTTAGGCGATTCGCCGCGTGGCATGCCGCGGCGAGAGCGGAGACTGTGGATCGGCAGCTGCTTATTGGCGCCGATCCGGAGTTTGTGCTTGTGACGCCAGCGGGAAAGATCGCGTCGGCGTCACGGTTTTTTGGAGCTGGCGTCGGCGGGGCAGCCGGTGCCGACGCCTTGCTCGTAGGGCGACGGCTGCTGTATCCCGTCGCCGAGCTGCGGCCAGAGCCGGCCGATAGCCCGGCCGCGCTCGCCGCGAATGTGCGGCGGCTGCTGCTGCGCGCCGCCGATCGCATAAGCGACCCGGCGCTGCGCTGGGCCGCTGGAGCTATGCCCGTGCCGGGGCTTGCGCTCGGCGGGCACATTCATCTTAGCGGAGCGCCGCTGACGAGTCGATTGCTCCGCTTGCTGGACAGCTACGCGGCATTCCCGCTCGCCCTTGTAGAAGACCCCGCAGGGCGGGCCCGCCGTCCAAGGTATGGAACCCTTGGAGACTTCCGTCTGCAGCCGCATGGCGGGTTCGAATACCGCACGCTGCCGAGCTGGCTTGTATCGCCTGCGGCAGCCAAAGCCTCTTTCGCGCTCGCGCTTATATGCGCCCGCGAAGAACAAAATCTATCCTACATGCCGTCCCTACAGGAGCGTTATGTAGCAGCATATTATTCCGGCGACCGCGCAGAACTAGCGATCTGCTTGGATGGCCTCGCTTCAGCACTCTCGGCCACAGCAAGCTACTCTGAGCTCTCACCATACATCGAGCCATTGTTTGTTGCCGCAAGAAAAAGAAAGACCTGGGATGAAAGCTCAGATATACGCGTCAAATGGAGACTGCCAATAAGAAGATAAGCGTTGTGAAGTGGCATCTGTAAGTCGCTATTGTTTGAGTTATTACTTCTGAGTGTGTTAATTAACTCGGTACACGCTGCACTTCTCTTTTATTATGTTTTATTTACTGTTGCTGCAAGAAGATGTGCAAAACAGGAGTTGAGCTCCATATTGAACAGAGTATGGAGCGAATGTGTCGAATTTCGATAACATTGGTATATTAATAACGGACATACGATCCGCTATTTTGGAGAATCGTGCACATATTTGTACCTAACGGACATACATTCCGCTATTTGAGCAAAAGGGAGCTAAAAACTAGCTCCAGGAGCCAAATAAGGGATTCTATGTCCGTTAGTAATGTGTAAACAGCCCAAATGAGCATAATAACGTATCTGATGTCCGTTACCTCATCGCATATGTCACCGCACACCTCCTAATGGACATACGATCCGCTAATTTCTATAATCAAGCACATATTTGAACCTAACGGACATACATTCCTCTATTTGCGCAAAAGAGAGTTAAAAACTAGCTCTTGGAGCCAAATAAGGGATTCTATGTCCGTAAGTAATGCTTAAATAGCCAAACTGAGCATAATAACGTATCTGATGTCCGTGAGTTCATCGCAAAAGCCACCGCACACCTTCTAACGGACACACGATCCGCTATTTTAGAGAATCGGGCACATATTTGAATCTAACGGACATACATTCCGCTATTTGAGCAAAAGGGAGCTATAAACTAGCTCGAGGAGCAAAATAAGGGATTCTATGTCCGTTAGTAATGTGTAAACAGCCAAAATGAGCATAATAACGTATCTGATGTCCGTTATCTCATCGCAAAAGTTACCGCACACTACCTAACGGACATACGATCCGCTATTTTGGAGAATCGGGTGCATATTTGAACCTAACGGACATACATTCCGCTATTTGAGCAAAAGGGAGCTAAAAACTAGCTCGAAAAGCCAAATAAGGGATTCTATGTCCGTTAGTAATGCATAAACAGGCAAAATGAGCATAATAACGTATCTGATGTCCGTTATCTCATCGCAAAAGTCACCGCACACCTTCTAACGGACATACGATCCGCTATTTTAGAGAATCGGGCACATATTTGAATCTAACGGACATACATTCCGCTATTTGAGCAAAAGGGAGCTATAAACTAGCTCGAGGAGCCAAATAAGGGATTCTATGTCCGTTAGTAATGCATAAACAGGCAAAATGAGCATAATAGCGTATCTAGTGTCCGTTAAACCTTCGTCTTTCTCCCATTTCACAAGGTACCTCATCTCCACGCAATCACAAATTTTTAGCATTCCTCTCTGAAGCCAGCTAACAAAAACAATGCTACTGGTAACCATCAGAAAACACAGCTCCCATGAAGTCACATGTTTAACTAGCTCCCAGGAGTTAACTCCAAAAACCCCAAAAACCCCAAAAACCCCAAAAACCCCAAAAACCCCGTACCCCCCTCCAAACCCCCTCACACAAAACAAACAAAACCACGCACAACCCGTTTCACTTATGGCGCACATCTGTTCCGCTTGTTATAATGAATATCTACTGTTTACTGCATGGGCGCAAAAGGATTAAATCATCGCACGCATGTAATTAACGATATTAATTATTTGAACATATACGGAGCAGCATGCTGCCTACGTTTTTGAGGAGGATCGGAATGGCTGGATATACTCCAATGATTTTGCAATACCTAGCTATCAAAGAAGAGGCAAAAGACGCTTTTTTATTTTTTCGATTAGGCGATTTTTATGAAATGTTTTTTGATGATGCAATAGCCGCTTCGCGCGAGTTGGAAATTACGCTGACAGGCCGAGAGGGCGGCGGCGAGCAAAAAATACCGATGTGCGGTGTACCTTATCATTCCGCTGAAAATTATATTAGCAGACTAGTGGACAAAGGCTACAAAGTAGCCATCTGCGAGCAGGTCGAAGATCCGGCAGCGGCAAAAGGCGTTGTCCGCCGCGAAATTGTTCGGATCATTACACCCGGTACCGTTATGGAATCGAAGGCGCTTGACGGAAATACGAACAACTTTATTGCGGCGATCGTTCGCTCCCATGGCTTGTTCGGGCTTTCGGCTTGTGATTTATCGACAGGTGAGCTCTATGTAACCTCATTCCAAGAGCATGTCGAAGCACTCATTGATGAGATTAATGTTTACCAGCCATCGGAGCTGGTCGGAGACAAAGAACTGCTCGACCGTGTTCAAGCTGCAGCCGTCTGGAATAAGCAGCTGCTGCTAACTGCCCGCGAGCCCATGGATGCGGAGAAGCTTACTGAGCAGTTCGGAGAGCAGGAGCTTGCCAAAATATCTGGAGCACGGCTGCTGGCGGTTAGTGTACTTACGGGTTATTTGGACGAAACACAAAAACGTTCACTTGGTCATGTGCGTTCGATAACGAGCTATGAACCTAATCAATATATGATTTTGGATCACTATACACGTAGAAATTTGGAGTTAACCGAGACAGTTCGCGATCGTAACAAGAAGGGCTCGCTTTTATGGCTGCTTGATCGCACACAAACGTCAATGGGAGCGCGGCTTCTGCGCCGCTGGATCGACAAACCGTTATTAAACAGCGCTGCCGTTGAAGCTCGTTTGGATGCAGTGGAGACCTTATACCTTAATTTAATTTTGAGAGATGACATACGCTCAGAGCTTCAGCCTATTTACGATCTTGAACGGCTTGTCGGCAGAGTAGCTTTTGGCAGCGCAAATGGGCGCGATTTAAATGCACTTCGCAGCTCGCTTCGCCGCATTCCGCAGTTGACTGCTTTGTGTGAACAGTCTGGCTCAGAGGTCCTCAAAGCACTAGTGGACGGAACAGACAATTGCTCCGATTTAGCTGATCTGATTGAAACCGTGTTAGTCGACGATCCTCCAGTTACCATTAGAGAAGGCGGATTAATCCGTGCTGGCTATGATGATTATTTGGATCAGCTGCGCGAGGCAAGCACGAACGGAAAAAAATGGCTGGCTGAGCTCGAGCGTCAAGAGCGCGAGGCAACAGGCATTAAAAATTTAAAAATCGGCTATAACCGCATTTTTGGCTATTACTTAGAAGTTTCTAAAGCAAATTTATCAAGCTTGCCTGAAGGCAGATATGAGCGCAAGCAAACATTGGCTAACGCTGAGCGTTTCGTAACTCCTGAGCTCAAAGAGAAAGAGCGGCTGATTCTCGAAGCAGAGGATAAAATGGTCGATCTGGAGCATGAACGGTTCATCGAGCTGCGTGACCATTTGTCGCAACACCTTCATCGGCTGCAAAAGGCCGCTGCCATAATTGCTGAGCTTGATGTTTACCAATCGCTGGCGACGGTCAGCGCTGAACGTCGTTTTTCGCGTCCGCGCGTGACTGAGAATTATGATTTGCATATAGAGGATGGAAAACATCCAGTCGTAGAGGCGATGATGGATGGTACGCCATTTATTTCAAATGGTACCTCGCTCCATAAGGACGAGCAGTGGATGCTCCTGATCACAGGGCCTAATATGGCTGGTAAAAGCACATACATGCGACAAGTGGCACTCATTTGCATCATGGCTCAAATGGGTTGTTTTGTTCCTGCTAAGTCAGCAGTTATTCCGTTAATTGATCGCATTTTTACACGAATCGGTGCGGCGGACGATCTTATCGGCGGGCAAAGCACCTTCATGGTTGAGATGAAGGATATCCAGCTAATGACGGAGAAAGCAACGGCGAATAGCCTTGTAATCATTGATGAGCTGGGCAGAGGCACCTCAACGGGTGAAGGAATGGCAATTGCACAAGCAGTTATTGAGTACGTCCACCATCATATTGGATGCAAAGCACTGGTATCCACGCATTTCCATGAGCTGGCGCATCTCGAGGAATCTTTGCCATCTTTGACTAACGCACGTATGGCGGTTGAGGAAAGCGGCGATAATGTAACGTTTCTGCGAAAGCTGATTCCAGGTGCTGCAAGCACTAGTTACGGAATTTACTGTGCACAGCTTGCTGGACTGCCTCAATCGATCATTGGAAGAGCGTATGAGCTGCTTGATGAGACAATAGCGCACGAAGCTCCGAAAGCAACAGCTGGCATTGAAAGTGCTGTTTCTAGCAATCGTTTCACTTATCCAGTACCGGAGGACTCTTCAGTTTTTTCCAATACCAGCACTCGCAATGAGCGAGTTAAGGAAACTAGTTCAATGGTACAGCTTTCGATATTTGATGAGCCAGCAGCTGCTGTGGAAGCTGAGCCCGTGCGGAAGAAAGCGAGTCCGAAAGCGGAGCAGCTGGCTGATCAATTGCGCAAGCTCGATTTGTTTAATTTGACGCCAATGCAAGCTATGCAGTGGCTTAACGATATGAAATCGAAATTAAATGACTAGTTTCGTGAAAGGGGGAACAACAACGTCATGGCAAAAATTAATATATTGGACGAGCAGTTAGCCAACCAAATAGCCGCAGGAGAAGTGGTAGAGCGGCCTGCTGCAGTCGTCAAAGAGCTTGTTGAAAATGCGGTAGACGCTGGCAGTACAACGGTCGATATTATGATTGAAGAAGGCGGCTTATCGCTTATAAAGGTCATCGACAATGGCTACGGCATAGAGGCAGCCGATATCGTAACCGCATTTCAGCGGCATGCGACGAGCAAAATCTCTACAGCAAGCGACTTGTTCCGTATTGCGAGCCTTGGCTTTCGCGGAGAAGCGCTGCCAAGTATCGCAGCTGTTTCGAGGCTGCAGTGCACGTCTTCTGAAACGTCGACAGGACTTGCTCGCAGGATTGTGATAGAGGGCGGCAAGGTTACCATTGATGAACCAGCAAATGCGCCGCAGGGCACAGAAATGACCGTGCGGGATTTATTTTATAATACACCTGCACGCCTTAAATATATGAAGGCAATTCAGACGGAGCTAGGACATATTTCCGACTATATTAACCGCATCGCACTTGCTCATCCGGGCATAGCATTTACGTTCAAGCATAATGGAAATGTACTGCTTCGTACGCTCGGAACTGGCGATCGACTTCAAGTCATTGCGGCCGTTTATGGCTCAAATACAGCGAAGGTGATGCTCAAGATCGAAGCAGAAACTTCAGATTACGAGCTGAGTGGCTATATCTCGAAACCGGAGCTCACACGTGCGAATCGAAATGGAATTACTGCAATCGTTAATGGACGTTACATTCGCAGTCATACGATTAATCAGTCTTTGCTGCAGGCTTATCATACGCTGCTGCCGATCAATCGTTTTCCGCTTGCGATATTAGAAATAGGGATGCATCCAAGCTTGCTCGACGTAAACGTTCATCCATCCAAAATGGAGGTCAGGTTCAGTAAAGAACCGGAGCTTCGTACGATGATAGAGGATGCGATTAAAGCGGTGTTAGGTCGCCAGCGGCATATTCCGGGCCCAGAATCAAGCAATAAATTGGAGCGTTCAAAACCATTGTTCGTTCAAGATGCGATTTCTTTCCATCGCCCTGAGCCCATGGCGGAATCGTTTAAGCCTTACCAACCAACAACGACAAATAAGACGTCATCGACGCCTTACAAGCCACCGGTTATTGATCGGGAATATGTTCCTAGGAATGCGGCAGAGAAGCTTTATGCTCCTCCTCCAACGTTTCCTATTGATAACTTTACCGTCCGTGAAGCTCCCGCGCATATGGAGCAAGCATCTAATGATTCGGATTCTAATCTAAAATCACTTGAAACAGCCTTAGACACTGCTTCGTTACAGAACGCTGCTCAAGAAGCAGCTGTGACCCTTGAATTCGCTGAGGCTCGAGCTTACCAGACGGATGTACCGCAAGAGAACCTTTTTAATGAGGCGCAGGCGCCAGTAGTTCAAGCTATGATCGCCGAGCTGCCAACAGAAGAAGAAACAGTAGAGGATCAACCTTCCTTTCCTGAGCTCCACTGGATTGGACAGCACCACGGCACCTACATCGTAGCGCAGTCGGAGGATGGTCTTTATTTAATCGATCAGCATGCTGCGCATGAACGGATCAATTACGAATATTTCTTTCAAAAATTCGGAAATCCTGAGGCGGCTAGCCAACAATTGCTTGTTCCTTTAACACTGGAATTTACAGCAGGAGAAGCGATGCAATTAAAAGACCTTATTCCTATGTTCGCGCAAGCAGGCGTGGAGCTGGAGTCCTTCGGTCCTCAAACGTTTCTCGTTCGTTCCTACCCGGAATGGATGCCTCAAGGCGAGGAGCAATCCTTGCTTGAGGAAATGGCAGAACTGCTCATCTCCGAGCGAAAAACGATTGATATCGGAAAGCTTAGGGAAAAGGCGGCCATTATGTGCGCATGCAAAGCCTCCATTAAAGCAAATGATCGTATGAACCGTGAGGAAGGCGAGACACTCTTGACAAGGCTTGCAAACTGCAAACAGCCCTATACTTGTCCGCATGGCCGTCCAATCATCGTGCATCTATCGACCTATCAGCTCGAAAAAATGTTCAAGCGGGTGATGTCTTGATTGTTACAACAACGGCAAAGCCTTCAGAACGGGCTTTGGAGCAAGCAAGCCGGCTTTCTGAAGAGCTAGCCGCTTCGCTCAAAGCACGCGGAAACTTAACGGTTAACAAACTATTATCGTTAAGCGATGACAGTCAGTTAATCGTCGTAACCGAAGAAGAGGTTCGTTATTATGACGGACAATCAGAGACGCCGCTTTATTTTCACCCCAGCATGGCATATGTGCGGGTAAAACGGCTTCGGCGCGGTGAAACAGATCCTCTTATCCAACTTTCGGGATGTTTGGAAGGGGATCAAATCATTGATTGCACAGCAGGTCTTGCGTCGGATTCACTTGTATTTTCATATGCCTCTGGACCTAAAGGAGCTGTTACAGCGATTGAGAGCCAGCCCATCTTATGCGCTATCGTTCGAGAGGGTCTAGCAGGTTATGAGACAAGCCTTCCTGATGTGAATGAGGCAATGAGACGTATTGACATGAAGTGCATGAATCATTTGGATTACTTAAAAGAATTGCCTGACAATAGTGTTGATATCGTTTATTTTGACCCTATGTTTCGGAAACCGATTAACGAATCCAGCTCGATGGAGCCGCTTCGCGGCATTGCAAATATGGACGCTTTGTCGGACGAAGTGATTGAACAAGCGAAGCGTGTTGCCAGGAAAAGCGTAGTTCTAAAGGAGCATCAAGCTAGCGGTGAATTTGCTAGGCTCGGATTTGAACGCAAGCATGTGAATACTTCGAAAATTGCATATGGAGTGATAAAGCTTTGAATGAAGAAATAAACAATACGGAGTTAGATCAAGAAGGGCATCCGATTCGCAAGCAGCCTTTGCTAGTCCTCATTGGTCCTACAGCTGTAGGCAAGACACGAATGAGTTTAGATATTGCAAAAGCTTGGAATGCAGAGATCATCTCAGGCGATTCCATGCAGGTTTATCGCGGCATGGACATTGGTACTGCCAAAATCGGACTTGAAGAGCGAGAAGGCATTCCTCATCACCTTATTGACATTTGTGAGCCGGACGAAGCGTATTCTGCTGCTGATTTTCAAGCAGGAGCAACGAAGGCGATCGCGGAAATATCGGAGCGAGAAAAGCTGCCGTTTATCGTTGGAGGTACTGGCTTATATGTGGAGTCCGTTTGTTATCAGTTTCAGTTTGCTGAAATTGGTTCAGACACTGCATTCCGGCAAGAGCAAGAGCATTATGCGGCTGAATTTGGCGCAGAAGCTTTGCATGCGCGTTTAGCTGCCATTGACCCTCCAGCAGGGCAGAGATTGCACCCAAATGATATGCGGCGCGTCATCCGCGCGCTGGAAGTTTATCACATGACTGGACAAACCTTCTCCGATCAGCAAGCCGGTCAAACTAAGGTATCTCCATACGAGCTTTGCATCATCGGTTTGACTATGGACCGTGCGGAGTTGTATCGTAGAATAGAGCTGCGGATAGATGAGATGATGAAGCTAGGTTTAGTAGATGAGGTGAGGCGCCTACTTGAGAGAGATTTGCCGCCTGCAGCAGTTGCTATGCAGGGTCTTGGCTACAAAGAGATTGCACAATATTTACAGGGAGAATGCTCATTGGAAGCAGCGGTAGAGCTACTGAAAAGAGATACGAGAAGGTTTGCAAAACGCCAGCTTTCCTGGTTCCGTCATATGAAAGACATTCATTGGATTGATATGGGGGAAAATTTTCACAACAATTTGCAATCTGTTCATGATATAATAGCAGGAAAGTTTCAAGTTAATCTTGAATATACTTCTAATCAATCTTTTTAAGACGGGGGTAACGTCCAATGAACAAATCGATCAATATTCAAGATACGTTCCTGAATCAGCTTCGCAAAGACAACATACCGGTTACGGTTTTTTTAATGAATGGCTTCCAAATTCGGGGCGTTATTAAAGCGTTCGATAATTTCACGATTATCATCGACAGCGAAGGTCGTCAACAAATGGTATACAAACATGCTATTTCGACGTTCACCCCGCAGCGGAATGTTTCTCTTATGCAGCAGGATCATAACGGCTCCGATTCATAGGCTTAATCAGTTAGTGAAACTTTCTTATAACGTGTCTCGTTTAACTAGATAGCGGCAGGCAAGAGCAACCCCGCTCCAAGCTGGGTTGCTCTTTTCATTTTGTGGTAAAACTAGATTAGACAGACAATTGAACAACAGGAGGGGAGTCGGCTATGGCTGAACGACCAAGCAAAACAACTGCACCTAAAACTTCTAAACAAAAGAAGAAAAAGAAGATATCAGGAAAGAAATGGTTTTATGGATTATTTTTCACTGCTGTAATCGCCATCGTATGCGGCTTGATCGGATACTTGCTTATCGTGTTGAACGGTGAACGAGTTCTGACTGAAAATGCGAACAAGCTGACTATGGGTGAAGCATCCATCATTTATGATGTGAATGGCAATGAAATTTCACGATTGTCCGATCCCAATGAAAATCGTGAGATTGCTGAATTTTCGGAAATTCCAAAGCAATTGCTTGATGCTATTGTTGCAACAGAGGACCAACGTTTCTATGAGCATTCAGGAATCGATTTTTTTGCTATCGGACGTGCTGTTGTGAAGGACGTTATCGCTCGCAGCGCTGTTGAGGGAGCAAGTACGATTACCCAGCAGCTTGCCAAAAACGTATTTCTAACCGCGGATAAGACGTTTTTCCGTAAAGCAACGGAAGCCTCTATTGCGGTAGCGCTTGAGCACAAAATGTCCAAGGAACAAATATTAACGATGTATTTGAATCGAATATTTTTTGGCAAGAGAGTACATGGCGTTAAGGAAGCAGCCAAGTATTATTTCGACACTGATCTTGATAAGCTGGAGCTTTGGCAGATTGCTACTATTGCCGCTATGCCGAAAGCGCCGAACCGCTACAATCCAATAAATCATCCTGAGGATTCGATGAACAGGAGAGCAGTCGTGCTTAAGCTTATGTACGATCAAGGCTTGATTACGGCAGCAGAGATGGCAGAAGCGAAAGCGGTCGTGTATGAAATCCCTAAAAATCATGAAGAAAGAAATACCGAAAAGTATCCAGCATTTATTGATTATGTGGTTGAAGAAGCGATGGAGAAGACTGGGAAATCCGAGGAAGAGCTTCGGATCGGAGGTTTCCGGATTTATACGTCGCTAAACCCGCAAGCACAGGATACGATGGATACACAGTTTAACGATGATGACAACTTTGAGAAGAGCAAGGATGACCAACAGGTGCAAGGCGCAATGATCATTATTGATCACCGCGATGGCACGATTCAAGCTTTAACAGGCGGCAGAGATTACGTGAAAAAGGGACTTAACCGGGTAGAGGTTCCTCGCCAGCCAGGTTCAGCTTTCAAACCGATTATCTCTTACGGTCCTGCTCTTGAAACAGGCAAGTATTATCCATGGACTGTACTTGCAAATGACAAGAAATGTTACGGCAGCTATTGCCCAACGGATAGATGGGGAGCAACTGCAGTTACGATGCAGCAGGCGATTAAGGATTCTCGAAATCTTGCCTCCGTTTGGATGCTGAATCAAGTAGGCTTGAAGCAAGGGTTTGCTTTTTCAAGCAAGCTTGGCATCGAGCTTGAGAAAGATGATCGTAATTTAACAGCTGCTCTTGGGGGCTTGTCCAAAGGTGCAACGCCTATGCAAATGGCAACAGCTTATAGCGTGTTTGCGAACGGCGGCAGATCTGTTGATCCTCATGCGATTTCGAAGATTGAAGGCAAAAATAATTATAAATACGAATATAAAGCTCCACCTTCTAAGCAGCTCATGTCTGAAAGCACTGCCTATTATTTGACCGAGATGATGCAGACGGTCGTACAAAAGGGCGGTACGGGTACAAGAGCAGCAATTGATCGTCCATTGGCAGGTAAAACAGGTACTACGCAGCATGGTATTCCAGGCTACAAAGGCTCGGGTATCCGGGATGCCTGGTTTGTTGGCTACACGCCGGAGTGGACAGCAGCCGTATGGATGGGATACGATAAGACAAATGTGGAACATATCCTTAAAACGGGCAGCAGTCAAGCGGCTTCCATGTTCTCCAAGGTTATGAAACCTGCAATGAAGGATGTAGCGAAGTCAAGCTTTAAGAAACCGCAAGGCATTAAAGAAAATAAACCGCCGGCAACGATAACAAATTTTAAAGCAGTATTTATTCCAGAAGAAATGAAGGTTCAATTGTCGTGGGATCCGTATCAAGATGGAAAGGTCACTTATCAGGTTTACCGCAAGGAAGCTTCAGAAAGTGACTTCATCCGCTTCGTAGACTCGCTCACTTCCACAGGGGTAGATGATATGAGTGCATTCCCGGGAATGACCTATGAATATTATGTTGTGGCTTATGATGCTGAGCAGGATATGGAAAGTGCTCCATCTCAAAAAGTTAAGATCAGCATTCCGGAAACAGAAGTGAATCCGGATGTGCCAATGGAGCCGAATCCAGATGAGCCAGACGGAGGAGAGCCCACACCTCCAGTAGAAGGCGGTGATGGAGAACCGACGCTGCCTCCAACTGATGGTACAGATCCAGGAACAACTGAACCGCCAGGATCAGGAAATGGGACGGGTGAACCAACACCGACGCCAACTCCAAGCACTGGCACAAATACGAACAACAGCAACAATGCTCTAGGAAATACTGAAACCGGCGGCAATACGTAAGAAACGGGTGGTTAGCAATGGCGAATAGAAAGAGAGCACCATTCTTGTATTTAATCATTGTTGTCGCAGCAGTTATGGTTATAGCTGGCTGCGGCAATGATGGTTCAGGAAGGGATAGTGCTTCAGCTTCAGCCAAGTTGATGAACTGGGACAAGATGCCTGATATGCAGATTGATCTCGACAAGTCGTACTTAGCAAAGTTTAAAACGACTAAAGGAGATTTTACAGTCAAGCTGTTTACGGAAGACGCGCCGGTAACGGTGAACAATTTTGTTTTTCTCGCTAGAGAAGGCTTTTACGATGGATTAACTTTTCACCGTATTATTGAGTCTTTCATGATTCAAGGCGGAGATCCAAAAGGAAACGGATACGGTACTCCAGGTTATTCGATTCCAGATGAACTAAGTTCGGAAATGAAATACGAAGAAGGAATTGTCGCGATGGCAAACGCAAGCAAGCCTAATTCGGGAGGCAGCCAATTTTTTATTTGCACAGGACCTGATGCTGCAAATTTAAACCGCGAGCCTAATTATACGATATTCGGCAAGGTGGAGAGTGGCATGGATGTTGTAAAAGCCATTTCGAAGACGCCTTTGAAAAACAACTTGCCAACTGAAAATATCGTCATTGATTCGATTGAAATCGTTGAGCAATAAGAGGAATACCGCCTTTCGGGGCGGTATTCTTTTTATTTTATCGCAAAGAGCTTGGTTTATTTTGGCTGTCGGCTGGAGATGGACGTTAAGTTATGGTAATCTTTTTTTATAGGTAAATTTCAACTGTCGTTGGTCGCAAAATGTTCGTTGTGTAAACAAAGCCAAGAAGAGCTGAGCAGGTTGCTTGCGAGCTTTTCCCAAATGAACGGAAGGGTACGTTCCGTATGAAGAGAAAATTTTCAGACCGAGCTAACTGGCGGCGTATCTTGCGTAAGAGCTATACGTGCCTAGCGCTGGACGGTGAAGAGTTCAAAGGTCTCGTGACGTTTTACCGGATTCATGAATTGCGTGAGCCGTTATGGAAGGAATATAACGGACGTAGATTATGTTTGGCAGATCGTGGATACTTGTGGATGCAGCATTTTCCAAGAGGCGAGCATTTTGTCGTCACGACGATGTTTGATGACAAGGGACGCGTCGTGCAATGGTATATCGATGTTTGCAAAACGCAAGGCTTAACCGATCAGCAGGTGCCTTGGTTCGATGATTTATATTTGGATGTGGTTGTGCTGCCTAGCGGCGAGGTATTTCTCATGGACGAGGATGAGCTAGAGGATGCCTTAAGGCAAGGTGATGTTAATGGCAAGGATGTTGCACTTGCACGCAAAACAGCAGGGAAATTATTATCGAGCATACGAAACGGACGGTTCCGGTATTTTACGCTGAGCCTTAAGCATCGCAAGAGCTTGCTTGCAAAAACCGGGGAATTAAGCGAATCATGAGGAAGGCAACCGTCTCAAGGAGCAGCCCGCGCAGAAGATCGAAGAAAAAGCGACCGTGGCTGCTCTTGTTTCGTGTTGTTGCCTGGTTAATATGTGCAGGCGTGTTCTGGTGTGGATATTTACTGTGGTTAATTAATGGTTTCGATACGAATAAGCCACTTGTTCCATCGGATGCAGGCATCGTTCTTGGTGCTGCTTTGTGGAATGATGTGCCAAGTCCAGCACTGAAGGAACGGCTTGACCTTGCTTGGCAATTATACAAGGCGGGTACGGTAGACAAGCTTATTTTGACAGGTGGATTGGATGGCAACGGTTCAAAGAAAACAGAAGCCGAGGGTATGAGAGACTATCTCATAACAAAAGGTATTTCAGCTGACAAGCTGTTGCTAGAAAATAAGGCGACCAGCACGTACGAAAATCTTGAATTCAGCAAGAAGATCGCAGAGCACCAAGGCCTGTCAACACTAATTGTCATCACCCATGATTATCATGCTGCAAGATCAACGGAGATAGCCAAAAAGCTTGATTTTGTTCAGTTTCAAGTCACTGGTACAAAATCAAAGGTGCTAAATCCTGTCTATAATGAGTCGCGTGAAGTACTAGCTTTTACAAAGTGGAAGCTCGACTCTTTATTGCTTAGTCTCGGATTTCACTCTTCCGATTCGAAGCTGTAAATCTGCTAATATGCTGCTGCAAAGTAGAATAAACTTGTAGTGCGGTTAGCCGCTACAGCTTTCGAAGCAAAGGATAGGTGATGCCACAGATGAGTGGACACGTCAAATCGGGATCCGGCAATGGCACTGCAAGGCCTTCCCGTCAAATCAATGTGGTCCTAAGAACGCAAGAAACATTTCAGACTGGGGCCTCTGCTCCTGCTTTAGAGACAGAACCGTTGCCTGCAGTGAAGCCGCTGCCGGGCGTCGATCATTATGCTGACATTCAGAAAGAGCTTGAACCGATGATTGGCATGGACAATGTGAAATCTCTTGTGTACGAAATATATGCGTTGCTTTATATTAGCCGAATGCGTTCTGAAGCAGGATTATTTGGCGGCTCTCATGTGTATCATATGATTTTTAAAGGCAATCCAGGGACAGGGAAAACAACAATCGCCCGCATCGTCGCGAAGCTGTTTCAAAAGATGGGTGTACTCACCAAAGGACATTTGATTGAAGTGGAGCGAGCTGATCTTGTTGGCGAATATATTGGACATACCGCTCAGAAGACGCGAGATCTCGTTCGAAAAGCAATCGGCGGCGTGTTGTTTGTTGATGAAGCGTACAGTCTAGCTCGGGGCGGGGAAAAAGATTTTGGCAAGGAAGCAATCGATACGCTTGTAAAAGCAATGGAGGATCACAAAAATCATTTTGTGCTCATACTCGCGGGTTATCCTGCCGAAATCGACGATTTTTTGCTCACAAATCCAGGATTGCCGTCACGTTTTCCGATCCAAATTGAGTTTCCAGATTATTCGGTTGATCAACTGATTCAGATTAGTGAGCTCATGGCTAAGGACCGTGATTATATATTGCAGCCTCAGACCATATTTAAACTAAGACAGCATTTAATGCAGGAAAAGCTAAACACTATGTTCTCGTTCAGCAATGCCAGGTATGTTCGAAATGTGATAGAGAAAGCGATCAGGTTTCAGGCCGTTCGTTTGCTTACGCAGTATGCCAGTTCCGTTCCCGCAAAGCAGGAATTAATGACGATTAGACCAGATGATTTAAAGTGGGACACGAAACCAATATGATTGCGTAGTTTAGAAGGAGTATGAGATGAGCGAGATAACATTCGATACGAATACGAACATGATTGAAAAAGCGATTCTGATTAGCTTAGTTACGTCAAAAGACAAGCGGAAAGGCGGAGACCCCGAGCTATCGCTACAGGAGCTTGTACAGCTGACGGAAACAGCAGGGGTTGAAGTGCTGACGACTATTACGCAAAACAAAGAAACCGTCGATTCCAAATGGTTTATCGGCAAAGGAAAAGTTCAAGAGGTTAAGGCTCTAGCTGATGAACTGGGCGCTACAACGGCTATATTTGATCAAGAGCTGTCCGGCGCTCAGGTTCGTAATTTGGAAGAATCACTGGATTTGAAAATCGTTGACCGTACCCAGTTGATTTTGGATATTTTCGCAGGTCGTGCCAAAACGCGCGAAGGTATTATTCAGGTTGAGCTGGCGCAGCTCAGCTATCTTTTGCCACGTCTATCTGGACAAAGTAAAAACTTGTCACGGCTTGGCGGAGGCATTGGTACCCGCGGTCCAGGTGAAACGAAACTCGAGACGGATCGCCGTCATATTCGTGATCGGATTTTTGACCTGAAGACGGTGCTTGATGAGGTTGTCCGCCACCGTAAACTGCATCGCGAGCGTCGCAAAAAATCCGGCGCCATTCAAGTAGCTCTTGTTGGCTATACGAATGCCGGGAAATCGACACTGCTTCGCGAGCTTACTCATGCAGATGTGTATGTAGAAAATCAATTGTTCGCAACGCTTGATCCCACCTCAAGAACACTTGAGCTGCCAAATGGCCGAGAAATTATACTTACAGATACGGTAGGTTTTATTCAAAACTTGCCGACAGATCTTGTAGCAGCATTTCGGGCGACGTTAGAAGAGGTGTGCGAAGCTGATCTAGTGCTTCATGTCATCGATAGCAGCTCTCCAATGCGGGATGAGCAAATTGCAGTCGTTAACAAAATATTAGGTGAGCTTGGCGCTGCGGATAAACCCTATATTATGGTCTACAATAAGAAGGATATGTGTGTAAATAACGGTTCTTTAGCAGATTTGCCGATTACTAGCGGCGATAATCTTGTCATTAGCGCGTATGATGCTGGGGATCTAGAGCTGTTAAAGCAAACCGTGCAAGATAAGCTCAGCGGAGACGTAGTAATCTTTAACGTACCAGCAGAGCGAGGAGATTTGATCGCACTTGCTTATCGAAGCGGTGAGGTTATCAATCAAGAAGTGAATGAAGAAAGCTTACGACTAACCGTTCATGTGAGTAAGCAGGAATACGAGCAGCACGGTCATCGTTTGAAACAATATATTGAGTAGGGTTTGCTTGCGAAGTAGTTTTGCTGCGCAAAACTTAGGCATATGCTTACGAAGTGATTTTGCTATGCAAAATTTAAGGAGAAGATATCATAATGAACAGGCAACATGTAAACCAAAGACTATGGGAGCACCTAGAGCAGCTAGCAGAGCAGTCCGAGGTGCTTGCCTCAGAAGCTTTTCGCAGCATTGACAAGATAGCTGAGCGGAATCAGTGGAAGGTCATAGAAGCGTTTCAACATCACAAAGTAAGCGATTTTCATTTTACCGGTTCAACGGGATATGGCTATAATGATCGCGGACGTGAAATACTTGATCTTGTTTACGCAGAGGTAATGGGAGCGGAAGCGGCTATTGTTAGGCCGCATTTCGTTTCTGGAACACATACAATCAGCTGTGCCTTATTTGGAGTGCTGCGCCCTGGGGATGAGCTCCTGTACGTTACGGGAAGACCTTACGATACGCTGCATAAAGTTATCGGGAAGCCTGGAGACGGCATGGGCTCCTTGCAGGATTGGGGCGTGAAATATTCTGAGGTAGCGCTCCTTGAGGATGGTGGATTGGACTGGGCTCAAATTGAGCAAGCGATCTCGGAAAAAACGAAGGTCATCGGTATTCAGCGCTCGCGTGGTTACGATTGGAGAGCTTCATTTACCGTTTCGGAGATTGAAACTATCGTAAATAGGGTAAAAGCAATAAAGCCGGACCTGATTGTTTTTGTGGACAATTGTTATGGTGAATTTACAGAGCTGCTCGAGCCTACTCAAGTTGGAGTAGATTTGATGGCAGGCTCGCTTATCAAAAACCCAGGCGGGGGCTTAGCTGAAACGGGGGGCTATATTGCCGGGAAAGCTTTTGCCGTCGAAGCTGCTGCTTACCGCTTGACTGCTCCGGGCATCGGCGGCGAGGTAGGCGCAATGTTAGGCACGCTTCGCTCCATGTTCCAAGGTTTATTTTTAGCCCCTCATTTAGTCGGACAAGCGATCAAAGGAAGTGTGCTTGCTGCTGCTTTATTTGAAGAGCTTGGGTTCGAAACAAAACCGAGATGGAATGAGCCGCGTACAGATCTCATCCAAGCGGTTCGTTTTGGACAAGCTGATCATTTAATCGCTTTTGTTCAAGGGATACAGCAGGCAGCTGCTGTTGATTCGCATGTGGTTCCCGAGCCTTGGGACATGCCTGGATATGAGAATGCTGTCATTATGGCGGCAGGAACGTTCATTCAAGGAGGCAGTTTAGAGCTATCAGCTGATGCTCCAATACGCGAACCTTACATTGCATATATGCAGGGTGGACTGACGTATGCTCACGCTAAATATGGTGTTTTAACCGCATTATATCGCCTTGTAGACAGTGGTTTAATTGTGATTAAACCTTACATAACTTGACACATTTGCGTTGTAACGGTTAGAATGAACATATAAAAGAGCGACTGGAAGGTTGATGCGACATGGCTGATGATATTCGCAGAAATATGGCCTTATTTCCCATCGGCATCGTTATGAAGCTGACGGATTTAACAGCCCGCCAAATCCGTTATTACGAGCAGCATGAACTAATCGTTCCTGCAAGAACAGCAGGCAATCAGCGGTTATTTTCATTTAATGACGTAGAACGGCTTTTGGAAATTAAATCGTTAATTGAGAAGGGCGTTAATATCGCCGGCATTAAGCAAGTAATGAATCCTGTATCCAAGGAATCTGATGATGCGACAATTGTCAGTGAGCAATCGGAAGTGAAGCGCCGTGAGCTATCCGATCAGCAGCTTCACCGACTGCTTAAACAGCAATTGCTGGAGAAAAGACCTGGACAAGCTTCGCTAATTCAAGGACAATTGACTCGTTTCTTAAATAAGCGCTAATTTAACATGATAACTATTGCTTCGCAAACTAAGGAGATGATTCTGTGAGTTACACTAAAGACGATATTAGACGTATAGCACAGGAACAAAATGTTCGATTTATTCGTTTGCAATTTACGGATTTGCTCGGAACAATTAAAAATGTTGAAATTCCTGTAAGCCAGCTTGAAAAAGCGTTGGATAACAAAATGATGTTCGATGGTTCTTCTATCGAAGGTTATGTACGTATTGAAGAATCAGATATGTATCTGTATCCTGATCTTGATACATGGGTTGTATTCCCATGGGTAACTCAAGATCGTGTTGCTCGCTTGATCTGTGATATTTACATGCCAGACGGAACGCCATTCGCTGGAGATCCGCGCGGTATTTTGAAACGTGCACTGAAGGAAGCAGAAGATCTAGGATACACAGCAATGAACGTTGGTCCAGAACCGGAATTTTTCTTGTTCAAAACCGATGAGCGCGGCGAACCTACGACTGAGCTTAATGACCAAGGCGGTTATTTCGACTTAGCGCCTATGGATATGGGTGAAAACTGTCGCCGTGAAATCGTTTTGACACTTGAAGAAATGGGCTTCGAAATTGAAGCATCCCATCATGAAGTGGCACCAGGCCAGCACGAGATCGACTTTAAATATGCCGACGCGATTAAAGCGGCTGACCAAATTCAAACATTTAAGCTAGTCGTAAAAACAGTTGCTCGCGAGCATGGGTTGCATGCTTCATTTATGCCTAAACCGTTGTTTGGCGTGAATGGTTCGGGTATGCACTGTCACCAATCGTTGTTTAAAGGCGATACAAACGTGTTTTACGATGAGAAGGACAAACTTGGCCTAAGTACTGCTGCTCGTCATTACATGGCAGGAATTCTGCTTCATGCGCGTGCAATGGCTGCGATTACGAATCCTACAATTAACTCCTATAAACGTCTAGTGCCTGGTTATGAAGCGCCTTGTTATGTAGCATGGTCTGCAAGCAACCGCTCGCCAATGATCCGTATTCCTGCTTCGCGCGGTCTTAGCACACGTGTAGAAGTACGGAATCCAGATCCGGCTGCTAACCCGTATTTGGCACTTGCTGTAATGCTCAGAGCTGGTCTTGACGGCATTCAAAACAAGCTACCTTTACCAGCACCAACAGATCGGAACATCTATATCATGACAGAGGAAGAGCGTCAGGATGCAGGCATCCCGAGCTTACCGCTTGATTTGAAAGAAGCACTGGACGAAATGCTCAGAAGCGACATCATCTGCGATGCGCTGGGTGATCATGCTCTTGCTCATTTCTACGAACTTAAAGAAATCGAGTGGGATATGTACCGCACACAAGTTCACCAATGGGAACGCGATCAGTACTTGACACTTTACTAAAATTCAAAAACCTCAACGCTGCTGGCGTTGAGGTTTTTTTTACATTCAGTTATACAGCTGAAATAAAGCCTGATGAAGTGAAGGCGCAGGCATTTGTTAATCACATGTCGATAAGTAGCCTATATAGTCGCTCAGCAGCGTCTATGATGCGCTGAGTACGGTTTTAGAGAAGATCAAATATATTTAAAGCAATGGACTCAATACGCTCCTAAAGGAAAGTATACAGGTCTAAGAGCTACGGTCTAGTGCTTGTATGTCGATGAAATATATGCGTCATTAGTAAAATAAACCTTTATAGGATCAGTCCAACACATGGATAATGTGTTTGTGGCTGGTCTTATTTAGGTTGAATAGAGCCAGTACCACATAGAGTTAGTACTATTCGGGTGGTTATATTGTTGTTATATTCATAATAGCTAATCAACCCAAGCTAATAAACGAAATCGTGACATATATTTTAAACTCAAAAACGACCTAACTATAACTTGGATAATCAACGATAAATGAGGTGAGCAGCATGACAGAAACTAGAATAGATGAAGAAACCAATAGCAGTATTTATGTGTTGCTTACGGACACGGGCACATGGTTTACTCGGTTGATCAAATTATTTACTGGTGCACCCTATAATCACGCTTCACTTGCACTGGATATAAATCTGAAGAATATATACAGCTTTGGGCGTAAACGTGCGAACAACCCGTTAATCGCTGGCTTTGTCAAAGAAAACGTCTATACTGGAACCTTTCGATATTTCCCAAATACGCGCTGTGTTCTTCTAAAGATTGCTTTATCAGAAAAACAACATGCCGCATTGCTTCAATACATTCGTGAGTTTGAAAAAAATAAAGAAAATTACCGATACAATTTAATCGGATTGTTAGGAGTACTGCTTGAGCTTAATATCGAGCCAACAGATTCGTATTTCTGCTCCCAGTTTGTTGCTGAAGCCATGCGGAGCAGTGGTATAAACTTGTGGGAACGACCATCCGCGCAAGTTACACCTCATGATTTTCTTAAACATGAGCAAATGCAAATCGTATATGAAGGATTACTTTATGATTATCCGAAACTTGACCGCAAGAAGCTAATACGAATTTCTAATATAAGAACAACAGCCGTACTGTTAAGAAAACGTGTAATTTAACATCTCTCCATTTAAAAATCAAATTAATGGTTGGAAGGAGTATGAAAAGCAAAAAGAAGATCCATTTGATGGATCTTCTTTTGTTAATATGAAGAATGGCTCAAATACGAATTAATATCCGAAGCCAAAGCCGCCGCAACTGCAAGCAATGATCACCAGTAGAATGAATAATACTAAGATGATTCCTAAGCTTGAGAAAGCTCCACCCACGTAACCGGACATTTTTCAATGCACCTCCTTACGAGTTGAATACACAGTATGTTATGCGTGATAAATTCATAGTGATTGGGTGTTTGTCATTAGCTGATGAATTCATGATTTCGTAACTGTGAACGATAAGATCGCTGGCTTTGCATTAACCAAAAAAGTAACTGAATATGACAGACACTATAATTTACTTGCACATTTTTTTATTATGCGAAAATATAGAAGATCTGGTGTTGGCAAACAAGCAGCTACGCTAGTTATACAAAAGCATAGCGGAGAGTGGGAGCTGTGTCAGCTTGAACGTAATGTTCCCGCACAACAATTTTGGACCCATGTCATTGGAGAGCTCACAAATCAGAATTTTGATGAAAGGCATGAGAATGGCAGACGTTACCAAACCTTTAAGCAAGATCGTTAAAATAATAGCCAAAGAAAAGGCTGAATCAACATCGTTGATTCAGCCTTTTCTTTATGTACATATTAATTGGTATTAATGAATATCACGGAAAAGTCCAATGACTTTACCTAGAATCGTTACATTTTGAAGTAATATAGGCTGCATTGTGGAATTTTCCGGCTGCAAACGAATATGATTTTTCTCTTTGTAAAATGTTTTGACTGTTGCTTCATCGTCCTCAGTCATTGCAACTACGATCTCACCATTGTTTGCCGTTTGCTGTTGACGAACAATAACATAATCCCCGTCATGAATACCTGCTTCAATCATACTCTCGCCCATGACATTCAATATAAAAACACTGCTGTCACCAACAAAATGGGAAGGAAGCGGGAAATATTCTTCAATATTTTCTGTAGCAGTAATCGGCACACCAGCGGTAACTTTACCAACAATAGGTACTCTAGCTACGGAAAGCGGGATAATGCCATCAGAGCCTTCTTGATCCAAAATTTCAATAGCACGCGGTTTAGTAGGATCTCGGCGTATTAAACCTTTTTTCTCTAGACGGTCCAAATGACCGTGAACGGTTGAACTGGACAACAATCCAACAGCTTCGCCGATTTCTCGAACGGAGGGTGGATAGCCTTTCTCCCGAACTTCATTCTTAATAAATTCAAGAATTGAATGTTGTCGGTTAGAAATCTTCGACACTGCAATCACTCCATTAGTAGGTTTGCAAAAAATTATAACATAGAACTCGAGTTCGTACAAACATAAGTTCTTAAGTACAGAGGTTCGTATTTTTTCGTTGACACCAAACATCTGTTCGTGTATTCTAAAAACAGAACAAACGTTTGGGGTGTTGATAAATGATAACCAGTCCAAGTTTTTATAGAACCATTCATAAACAAGATACGAACAAAGCAACAAAGGTCAACCGCTTGATTAGGCATTTCATAAAGCGTCATACTGTTAAGCTCGTCGTTTGCACTGCTGTGTTTTTTTTATTATTTACGAGCTTCCTACTTATGGGAACATACGCTTCGAGTAATACTCCCGAAGCCGCTTCCGCGGAAGAACAAATTATTAGGGTGCAATCAGGTGATACACTCTGGAATATTGCAAAACAAGTTTCAGATGGCAGCCATGATATCAGATATATCGTATATTTGATTAAAGATCGGAATGATCTGCAATCAACAGTTATAAAGCCAGGACAGAAGTTAATTATTCCTAGCATTTAGCTTGATTTTCCATTACAATTCAATAGTTCATACAAAAAATTACTTTCTATTTAAAGTAGATGCTGGCCAATCTACTACTTTAGAAAGTTTTTTTATGTTTACTGCAGGGTTAACCCTTAGTTTTGCCGTCTATTAAAGGGGACTGAAAGGAGATGCTATTTTGTTACGAGTTGAAGAGTTATCCCACTCATTTATGAATGGGCATGAAACGACCACTGTACTGCAGAAAATAAGCTTTCACGTACATAAGGGAGAAATGATTGCGTTGTTAGGGAGCTCCGGTTCCGGTAAATCTACATTACTGAACTTAATGGCTGGCTTAATGAAGCCTACAGAAGGCCAAATCTTTATTGCGGACCATAATATTGTAACGATGAATGAAAACCGCTTGGCAGAGTTTAGACGGAAGCATATCGGATTTATTTTTCAAGCGTATGAGTTGATAGCCAACTTGACGGTTAGGGAAAATGTGGAGCTTCCGCTTGTATTTCAATCGATGCATCCTTCAATACGGAAGAAAAAAGCTCTTTCGTTATTAGAGCAGGTGGGAATTCCTGATAAAGCAGAGTTATTCCCATCGCAGCTCTCGGGAGGACAACAACAGCGTGTCAGTATTGCAAGATCATTGATAACAGAGCCATCGGTTATTTTTGCGGACGAGCCTACCGGTAATTTGGATACCAAAACAGAGGAAGAAATTATTATGATTTTGAAGCAGTTGAATAAAACGATGGATACTACCTTTATTATCGTAACCCATGAACGTGAGGTAGCAGCACAAACGGAAAAAATTATCACGCTGCGAGATGGTTATCTCGTAACGGATCAGGAAGCCGCACGAGAAAGTATGCTTGCGGGGGGAATTCAAATTGAGAATTAGTGATATTACAAGATTATCATGGGATCAGGTAAGGCGTAGAAAGGTTGTAACGGCATTATGCGCTGCGGGTATTTCAATTGGATGTGCAGCAATTATAATCGCACTCAGTATCGGTGAATCTGCTCAAGTTTACATTGAGAAACAAATGAATAGTTACTTGAAGATGGATGAAATAACGGTAACAGCGAGTACAGGAGCATACGCTGGCGGCGGAGCATCTTCGGCTGATGAAGATTCTTTGCAGAAAGGCAAGTTAACCAAGCAAAAGCTTGACATCATGAGACAAATCGAACATGTCAAAGCGGCATCACCATATCAACAGCTTAACTATATGGAGACGATGACGTTAGATGGGCTTACTTCACAAATTCAAACCGAAATTATAGGTACAGATATTGAGATGCTTTCTGCTTTTGGAAATGACATCAATCAAGGAGAAGCAACGAATGTATTAGGAACCATCGTTCTTAACTATGGAGCGACAATGGGATTTATTGATGAAGAGTCGAAACGTAAGATTCGAGAGCAAATCGATGCCAATCCCTATGATGAAACGGTTTATCAGCAATTTGAGAAGTTAAATCGTGTGCCAGGAGCCTTATATCAGAAGCAAATACAGCTTCGTTCCACTTCACCTGATGGCCAAGTCGTGTTGAGCGGACCCCTCCGGGTAATAGGTGTGCTCAAGAAGCCAGCTGGAGTCAGTGATGAGCAGTCGATGTATGACAAAAAAGGATATGTCTCATTAGAGACGGCGGAGCTTCTAAAGAAAGAACTGAAGCTAGGGAATGATGAGCAGGAAGCTTATAACTCTATTATTGTAAAAGTAGATAACCAAGCAAAGATTGAACAAGTAGAGAAGCAGCTGCAGAAACTAGTCGTTTCGACGCGAACAAATCTACAGCAGAAGGAACAGCTCGCAAATGAATTTAAAATCATTAAAGCTGCAGCACTTGGTATTGGTGTGTTTATTCTGATCATAGCTTCGATATCAATCGTAGTAGCGATGACGATGTCTACCTATCAGAGACGTAGACAAATTGGGATAATGAAGGTGCTTGGTGCGAATTTGGCTCAAATCCGCAACATGTTCATCATCGAGGCAGCACTGCTCGGATTGCTTGGTGGATTGTTAGGTGTACTTTTCTCGTATTGGATTGTATGGGGTATAAATGCCCTCATTTATAACTTATCCGGCGAGACGGACTCTGTCATTATTTTTATTCCATTTATAACGATTCCAATAGGCATGGCTTTTGCGCTTGCTACAGGTATACTATCGGGTATTTATCCAGCAATAAGCGCTTCACGTACGGATGCTTTAACAGCGATTAGGCGCGATTAATTTATGGTTGAAGAAGGAGCTTACATATGAAAAGAAAAATAAAGTGGGGAATAATCGGTATTATAATTATTGGGATAAGTTTTGGACTATACAAAATAGGCAATCCTCCAAGGCAAACAGAATTCGTTTCTGATTCTCAGCCAATTACATTCCAAGTGACGAACGAAACGATAGCCAATACGGTTGAAGTAAAGGGAAAGTCATTGTATGAGCAGGAAACTCTCATCTATGCACCTTATGGCTCCGAGGTTAAACAGTGGGCGGTAGAAGATGGGCAGCAGGTGAAAAAGGGTGATATACTGTTTAACCTGGATCAGACGGCCGTGCAAAACGATATTTTGCAAATGGAGGCAGTACTTCGAAAGGGCAAGCTTGAGGCTGAGTTAAACGATTACCTAAATCAATTGAATGACGAATCAGCCGCGATGGAGTCGACGGAAGAAGCACGAAAAAAAGTGCTCGTTGAAAGAGAAATCGCACGTTTATCGAAGGATGTTAATGAAGTAACAGCTAGCATTCAAGCCAAGGAGCTGCAGCAAAAGAAAAAAATGCTTAATGAATCCAGCTTTCGTTCACCAGCAACGGGAATCTTTTTATTCGATAATCCTAACAAACGACCACAGGCATTGACCGTCAATGAGTATGTCGGCAAAGTCGTTGACTTGAACAAATTGCAATTTATCGCCTTAGTTGGCGAACAGGATGTGTTTCGAATTAAAGCGGGCATGCCGGTCAAGGTGAAGATGAATGCGATGAAAGAGCTGAATCTTTCAGGCAAAGTGCTTAAAGTTTCTAAATTTGCAAAAACAGGAACGGATCAAAACAATTTAAATCAAGCCGCACAATTTGAAGTCGTAATCGTGCTTGAGCCTAACGAGTATTTGATTGCCGGCCTTAGCCTCAGCGGTGCTATTGAAACTGAACGCAAAGAAAATGCAATTTCAGTGCCATCCATTGCGATTATTCGCGAGAAAGATAAACATTTCGTGATGCTCGATACAGGCAATGGTCAATATGAGCGTAAAGAAATAAAGATTGGGCTCGAAACGCCAGAACAAACAGAAGTGCTTGAAGGATTGAAGCCAGGCGATCAAGTTGTTTTGCAATAACGAATGCTTCAGTCTGTCGTTACTTTATTCGAGATGAGCTCTGTTGCCTTGACAACTGATTGGTGGAAATGTAAAAGTAGAGAGTAGAGTTTTTTTCATCATGAGAGGAGTAGAGCAAGTAATGGAATTCGATAAAATTATAGAACGTATTAACGAGCTGGCTCGTAAAAATAAATCGGAAGGTTTATCCGATGAGGAAACGGTTGAGAGAGAAGAGCTTCGCAAGCAGTACTTGACTGTTTTCAAAAGCAATTTCCGTCAACAGCTTGATAAGATCGAAATCGTTGATGACAAAGATAATGTTAAGCACTAATGAATGTACTGTGTAATCATTTAATATCCAAGATGGGGTGATTAGATGAATTTCAAACTATTAGGCAAAAGTGGACTAGCTGTTTCTGAGCTTTGTTTAGGCACCATGACATTCGGCAATACGACAAGTGAGGAAGATTCGATCGAGATGATCGATCGTTTTGTTGATCGTGGAGGCAATTTTCTCGATACGGCCGACGTTTATGTAAGCGGTCGTTCCGAGGAAATCGTCGGCAAAGCGATCAAAAACAAACGATCTGACATCGTTCTTGCTACAAAAGTCCGTATGACAACATCCAGCAATATTAACGGTGTAGGCTTATCCCGCAAACATATTATGGACGGTGTAGAAGCTAGTCTTAAGCGGCTTCAGACTGATTATATCGATCTGTATCAAGTGCATGTATGGGATCATGCGACTCCGATAGAGGAAACGCTGCGCACACTGGATGACCTCGTTACTTCCGGTAAAGTTCGTTACATAGGATGTTCCAATTTTTTTGCTTGGCAGCTGATGAAATCACTAGCGTATAGCGATGCTAGCAGATATGTGCGTTTTGTATCGATTCAGCCTCAATACAGCTTAGTGAGCAGACAGATGGATCGTGAAATGCTGTCGCTTTGTTTAGAGGAGAAAGTCGGAATTATTCCTTGGGCCCCGATTGGCGGCGGTTTTCTAACTGGACGCTATACAAGGGAAGAGCCAAAGGAAGGGCGTCTAACTTCCAAAGTAGGCGAGAGCGCGTGGAATCTGCGGTCTAATGATAAAAACTTTGAAATTCTCGACGCATTGCTGGAAGCAGCGAAAGAGCTGGATAAATCACCAGCACAGGTAGCTTTAAGATGGCTCATTCAGCGAGAAGGCATTACTTCACCGATTTTTGGTGCCAGCAAGCTGGAGCAATTTGAAGAAAATATTGGCGCCATCGGCTGGGAAATGCCAAGCGAGGTTTGGAACCGTTTGGAGCAAATAAGTGCTCTTCCGGAAGATTACCCTAATCGTTTTATAGAAAAGTTTCGCAGACCGTTTGAATAAGGTATTTAATTAGGAGGAGAATTTGTTTGTCACGTTCCTGGGAGCGCAAAGTGCGCAAAAATATGGATGTCGTAAATAAGCAGCGCAAGAAGCAAGGAAATGGTCAAATCGTTTTTAATGCAGAGAAATCAGAAAAAATCGTTGGCCGCAATTTTATTGCGCCAATTCTTCTGATTTTGTTTATCGGGATGTACGTCATTTTGATGTCCAGCTCCTCTACATTTAAAATGGATACGATGTTTTGGATTACGGTAGGATGCTACATTTTGCTTGCGGCTTTGTTCTTTTTCCGTAGACCATATATCACGATCGGCAAAGACTACATTCAATCACGTCGCCTAACGGGAGACAAGCGTATTCCAGCAGCATCAATCAAAGGCTTCAGCGTGCAAAAAGGTTATGTGGTCGTGGAGATGCAAAAAGGCGGAAACTGGGTGTTCTCTAAATTGACGAACCGTTTTCCAACCGATGAAATTGGCGAGAAGCTGAAATTATTTGCAAATGCTAATGGAATTGCTTTTCAGCAAAAATAAATAGGCAGGAGAGTTCGAACAACGATGGCTAAACAAGCAGTATTATTTGATCTGGATGACACATTGCTGTGGGATGACCGCAGCGTTAAGGAAGCTTTTGAAGCTACATGCCAAGCGGCAGCAGCAGAATGCGGGGTTGATCCGAGCGAGCTTGAAGAATCCGTTCGCCGTGAGGCAAGAGCTCTCTACGAATCCTATGAAACGTTCTCGTTCACTAAGATGATCGGGATCAATCCTTTCGAAGGACTCTGGGCACCGTTTCTTGAAGGTGAACAGGAGGAATTCCGCAAGCTTGAGTCACTCGCTCCGGGTTATCGGAAAGCAGCTTGGACACAAGGCTTGAAAGCACTTGGCGTTGATAACGAGGAGCTAGGTGCGAAGCTGGCTGAGCAATTCCCGGCTGAGCGCCGCTTGCGTCCTATCGTATATGAAGAAACATTCCGCGTTCTAGATGCACTCAAAGGAAAATACAAGCTGCTTCTGCTTACGAACGGCTCGCCTGATTTGCAGCGTGAGAAGCTTGCTGGCGTACCGGAACTTGTGCCATACTTCGATCATATTATAATCTCGGGTGAATTTGGAGAAGGAAAGCCAGCAGCATCGATATTCAAGCATGCGCTTGAGCGTCTTGGCGTAGAGACGGATCATGGGATTATGGTTGGAGATAAGCTGACAACGGATATTCTTGGCGCAAATACGATTGGTATGACATCAGTTTGGATTAACCGTCACGGTGTTGTTCGCAATGACGAGATTGTCCCATCACATGAAATTAAACATTTGGAAGAGCTTCTTCCTTTGCTTGAAGTTTAAACTTGCAACAAAAAAGCCCCTCGCGGACAGCTTGTGCTGCTGAAGAGGGGCTTGCATTTTTTTTGATTTAATATTAGGCCTGATTAGCAGCGAACTTGTCGTCAGCAAACGGATGAGCGATCCAGCCTTCTGTTTCAATGAAGAGACGAACGGCAACGATTTGGCGATTATCCATGAGCGTGAAGAAATGCGGTTTGTATTCCGGTACGGAAATGACATCGCCAGCTTCAAGCTCAACGTCGAAATAACCAACATCATCAGTACCTTTTATAATAAAGATGCCGCGTCCTGCTGTAATCGCACGAACTTCATCTTCTGTATGCGTGTGTACATTTTCAAACTTTTTGAGCAGCTCGTCTAAGTTAGGCGTAGCATCGGACAATGCGATAATATCCCAAGTTTGATATCCACGACGCTGTGCCAAATCTTTAATTTCTTCGTCATATGTCGCTAAAATTTGCTGCTTCTCTTCATCGGAGAGAACGAATTTTTGCTGTAAATCTTCTGCTAGCTTGCTTGGATTCCAATGCTCATAGAGCACCTCTTGCTGTTCTAGAAATGCACGAACAGCCTCTTCCCCTTGAATCCGTTCTTCAGTATTGCGAATTCTAATTTCAGCCATGAACATTCCCTCTTTTCCTATAGAGATTAAATGATATAATGATTATAAAACAAATCAAATGGATTGTCGATGGATTACCTTTTCACCACACAGGTATTCTGATAAACTATGTGTTAATGATTTTTGGGAAGGGTGTAGTATTTTGTCAAAACCGACCATACAACAAATGCTTCAGGAGCGCATACTTATTTTGGACGGCGCAATGGGCACGATGATTCAACAAGCTGGATTAACTGAAGATGATTTTGGTGGAGCGGAGCTGGACGGTTGTAATGAAATACTTGTTCTGACACGTCCTGACGTTATACAGTCTATTCATGAGCAGTACCTTGAGGCTGGCGCAGATATTTTGGAAACCAATACATTTGGTGCGACAAGCGTAGTACTCGATGATTATGATATTCCTGAAAAAGCGAGAGAGATTAATCTTGCAGCTGCAAAATTAGCGCGTGATGCATGTGATAAGTACAGCACGCCAGACAAGCCTCGTTACGTTGCAGGCGCGCTTGGTCCAACGACCAAAACTTTATCCGTAACCGGAGGGGTAACTTTCGATGAGCTCGTCGAGAGCTATTATGAGCAAGCGCTTGCTTTAATCGAAGCTGATGTGGATGCATTATTGCTTGAAACCTCACAGGATACGCTTAATGTAAAAGCAGGCAGCATTGGTATTCGCAACGCCTTTGACAAACTTGGCAAAGAGCTGCCCATAATGATTTCAGGTACGATTGAGCCGATGGGAACGACGCTCGCTGGTCAAACCATCGAATCTTTCTACATTTCGTTAGAGCATTTGAAGCCGATCTCTATCGGACTCAACTGTGCGACAGGCCCTGAGTTTATGCGGGATCACCTGCGGACACTAAGTGAAATCGCAAACGCTGCAATTAGCTGCTATCCAAATGCAGGCTTGCCGGATGAGAATGGGCATTATCACGAATCTCCAGAGTCGCTGGCTAAGAAGATGTCAGCATTCGCTGAACAGGGCTGGTTGAATATTGCCGGCGGCTGCTGCGGAACAACGCCTGACCATATACGAGTGATGGCTGAAACCATGGCGAAGTATGCTCCGCGCACGAAGATGGGCGAGCATCCAGATGCGGTTTCAGGTATTGAGACGGTATTTATTGAACCGGAAAACCGCCCGATCATGATCGGGGAACGAACAAACATATCTGGTTCGCGGAAGTTCAAACGTCTGCTTAAGGAAGAGAAGTTTGATGAGGCTTCTGAAATTGCACGTGCACAGGTGAAGGGCGGCGCCCATGTCATCGACATCAACTTGCAGGATACCGATATTGATGAAGCGTATGCGGTACATCAATTTTTGCCGCAAGTGGTAAAGAAAATTAAGGCACCGCTTATGCTGGATTCTACTTATGATCATATCATTGAGCTGGGTCTGAAATATTCGCAAGGTAAAGCGATTATTAACTCCATTAACTTGGAGGATGGAGAATCCAAGTTTGAGAAGATTTTGCCATTAATCCATCGTTATGGAGCAGCAGTTGTTATGATTCTAATCGATGAACGCGGCCAAGCGGTAACGCGTGAAGCGAAGATGGAAGTTGCGGAACGTTCCTACAATCTTCTTACTCAGAAATACAAGATGAATCCGGAAGATATTATTTTTGATCCCAATATGTTCCCAGTTGGTTCAGGTGATCCGCAATATATCGGTTCAGCTGTTGAGACGCTGGAAGGAATTCGGATGATCAAGGAGAAGTTCCCGCGTGCCAAAACGATCTTGGGTCTGAGCAACATTTCCTTCGGTTTGCCGGATGCAGGTAGGGAAGTACTCAACTCGGTGTACTTGTACCATGCGACAAAAGCAGGGCTAGATTATGCCATTGTTAATACAGAGAAGCTGGAGCGTTATGCTTCGATCCCTGATGAAGAGCGTCAACTGGCTGAAGAGCTAATTTACAACACGACGGACGAGTCGCTTGCTGCGTTTGTTGCCGCATTCCGTGACAAGAAGGTAGAGAAGAAAGAAAAGATTTCGAATCTATCGCTTGAGGAACGTTTAGGCTCCTACGTAGTCGAAGGAACAAAAGAGGGGCTTATCCCGGATCTGGATGAAGCGTTGAAGAAATATACAGCGATGGAAGTCATCAACGGGCCGCTAATGCGCGGTATGGAGGAAGTTGGCCGTTTGTTCAATGGCAATGAGCTCATCGTTGCAGAGGTGCTTCAAAGCGCTGAGGTGATGAAAGCTTCGGTAACTTACCTTGAATCATTTATGGAAAAAAATGAATCCTCCGTCAAAGGTAAAATTATTTTGGCTACCGTCAAAGGCGATGTTCATGACATCGGAAAAAACTTAGTCGAAATTATTTTATCAAACAACGGTTACAAAATAATAAATCTAGGCATCAAGGTGCCGCCTGAGCAATTAATTGAGGCTTATCGCAATGAGAAGGCTGATGCTATCGGTTTGTCTGGTTTGCTAGTCAAATCCGCACAGCAAATGGTTATTACGGCACAGGATTTGCGTACAGCCGGCATTGATGCACCGATTCTTGTTGGCGGTGCGGCGCTGACACGGAAATTTACGAAAACGAGAATTGGTCCAGAATATGATGGACTTGTTCTATACGCAAAGGATGCAATGGACGGTCTTGATATCGCCAACAAGCTAATGGACCCTGAGCATCGATCACGGCTTGAAGATGAAATGGCCGCTTTTAAAGCGTCTGGCGGGGTATACGAAGAAGAGAAGAAACCTTTGCCGCAATTGACGCGGGCTGTTCGTTCCAAAATTTCACCGGATGCGCCTGTATTTACGCCGCCGGATTTGGATCGGCATATTCTGCGTGATGTACCGCTTCCACATGTCATACCTTATGTCAACATGCAGATGCTGCTTGGTCATCACCTTGGACTAAAAGGCAATGTTGATCAATTATTGAAGGATGGCAATGAAAAAGCAGTGCAGCTTAAAGCGACCGTTGATGAAATATTGCAAAAAGGAACAACCGATGGCATTATAAAAACCCACGGTATGTACCGTTTCTTCCCTGCGCAGTCTTCAGGCAATGATATAATTATTTACAACCCAGTGGACCCGCGTCAGGAAATTAAGCGGTTTACGTTCCCTCGTCAACAGGTGGAGCCGTACCTATGCTTATCTGACTTCTTGAAATCAGTGGATAGCGGCGTTATGGATTATGTTGGTTTCCTAGTTGTAACCGCTGGACACGGCATTCGTGAAATTGCGAATGAATGGAAGGATAACGGCGATTATTTGCGCTCGCATGCACTTCAGTCCGTAGCTCTTGAGGTTGCAGAAGGAATGGCAGAGCGTGTCCACCATATTATGCGTGATATCTGTGGTTATCCAGATCCTGCGGAGATGACAATGAAACAGCGTCATGGCGCTCGTTATCAAGGCATTCGTGTATCGTTCGGATACCCGGCATGTCCAAACCTTGAGGATCAGGAGCCATTGTTCGATTTGATGAGACCCCAAGATATTGGTGTCGAATTGACGGAAGGCTGCATGATGGAGCCAGAGGCATCCGTATCTGCAATGGTATTCGCTCATCCAGAAGCACAATATTTTAATGTTGAGAAACTATAGCGTATAATAACAAAGAGCCCTTGAGCGTTCGTAATGACGAGCTTAAGAGGGCTCTTCGTTTCAATTCCAGAAGTCGAGGCCGCAGGGCTAAGAGCGGGGTGGATAATAATATGAATATGTGGTTTTTGGGAACGGGCGCAGGAAGGCCTTCGAAGTATCGCAATGTAACAGCCGTGGCGCTTCAACTTCCTGAGCCAACGTGCAGTTTACTGTTATTCGATGCTGGAGAGGCAACGCAGCATCAGCTTATGAGAACATCACTTAAACTGAATAAGATTGAATACATATTTATTACACATCTGCACGGTGATCACATTTATGGGCTGCCTGGCTTGCTCAGCAGCCGCTCTTTCGATGGCGGAATCACACCTGTACAGCTTTTTGGTCCTGTTGGGATTAGGAGCTATATTGAGACAACTTTTTCGATTAGTGCTACGCAGCTCGATTATGAGCTCATTATCCACGAATTAACGGGAAATGAAGGTGTTGTTTTTGAGGATAATCGATTTAAGGTTGAGGCAGCGCCGCTTGAGCATCGAGTGACTTGCTTCGGCTATCGCGTTACTGAACAAGATCAGCCCGGCAAGCTGCTCGTCCACAAGCTGAAGGAGTATGGAATTGAAGCAGGTCCGCTTTACGGGGCGTTAAAAAGAGGGCAGTCGGTTACATCTCCGAGCGGATTGCTCATTCACACTGACGATGTTACCGGCCCTACTTATATCGGGAGAGTAATCACAGTGCTTGGTGATACGAAGCCATGTGATAATGCTATAACCTTAGCGAAAGATGCTGATCTGCTCGTTCACGAAGCGACCTTCGCTGCAGGTATGGAAGAGAAAGCACATGAGTTTGGACATTGTACGACGGCGGAGGCGGCAGAAACAGCTGTTAAAGCAAACGCCAAGCGGCTGGTGATGACCCATTTTAGCGGACGCTATAGCAATGAGGATCTTGTACAGCTTGAAGAAGAGGCTGGCGTTCACTTCTCACCTGTCACAGCAGCAACAGATTTTCTACATATCGAAATAAAACGTGCGACTCATATAGAATAAAAAAAAGCAAAAACGTGAGGATTTCCTCGCGTTTTTGCTTTATTTGTTATCTTTGCCAAAGTGAAACGATAGAAATACAGACGCTAATACGATGATGACAACAATACCGAAAAATATGAACATTTGGTAAGGGTTTGGAATAAAAGACGAGACAATCATCAGCAATCCGCCAACCACATAAAATTTGGATGCTGCTCGATGTGTTTTTTTCCAAACGTCTTCACTGCCAAGCGTATTAACGGTCTTTATGCCAATATAGCTGTTTGGTTGAAAATGGGGCATATACAAGCCTGCCACTGTGAAAATAATACCAATGATAGTAATGATGACTTTGGTAATATCAATAATGAGTCCGTAACCAGATGCAATGGTAACACCGTGAAGCACGAGCAAGCTGATCAAGACTACATTTTGAACCGTGTGAAGATTAGGCTTTTGATTTTGGGAAGCATGTTTTTTTGGAAGGATGACAATTAAGATGACCATAAATGCTGGTAAAAGCAGCAAGGTAAATGCTTTATGCGCCAATCCATCGAATTCAATATTCATATCCCAGTAAATCGCCATTTGCTCGGGTAAATCGGGATAGGTTACGATGCTGGCAATTAAAGCAATGGCAACAATAATCCAAGAGAAGATACTTGCTTTCATTTCTCTACAATCCCTTCGGATTCGCTCTGTTGAAAGGAATTCATCCAGTCCATTAAGTCGTGGAAGACAGCAGTGTTAAGTGAATAATAAATATGCTGGCCTTGCCGTTCATCGGATACAAGCTCTGCTTGCTTTAACAAGCTAAGATGATGAGAGATGCTGGGCTTAGTCATTTGAAAATGGTCGGCTATTTCTCCAGCAGTTAAGTCACGTTCTCGCAATAGTTCTAAAATCTTTCTGCGAGTAGGGTCAGATAGTGCCTTAAAGGCTAAATTGATTGACATGTAAGCTGTCCTTTCCAGCTGACTTTTGAAGTCGTTAGATATTTAAACAACCATCTAATTATAATATAAATTTACTATATTGGTTTTTGTTTCGTGTGTCAATTTGATAGGTGGATGTCAACAAGCCTATGGCAAGCAACCAGTTTTTCTTTGGCACTGTATATCCAGAACTAAAGACTAGTAAAGGGAACAGATATTCGCTAATATATAGGGTATAGTGAGGTGCTAAGAAATGATAAAAAAGAAATCACTTTCAGAAATGATCCAAAATTTACGAGCCAATGAAAATATTATAAATTGGACTGAAATAGAGCCTCAAGAGGCAAAAACAAAACCTCTGCCAGAAAGCGTTGATCCAAGAATTAAATCGGCTTTCGCAAAAAGAGGAATAGAGCATTTATATACACACCAGCACTCAGCCTACGAAACGATACGTAAAGGTGAAAATATAGTTGCTGTAACTCCGACCGCTTCTGGAAAAACGCTTTGTTATAACCTTCCAGTGTTACAAGCGATAGCGGAAGACGACGGCAGTCGAGCTTTATATTTATTCCCAACGAAAGCTCTTGCACAAGATCAGAAAAGTGAATTAACTGAAATGATAAACGAAATGGGAATTGATATTAAAAGCTTTACCTATGACGGCGATACTTCGCCGGCTATTCGTACGATTGTAAGAAATGTAGGACATATCGTTATCACGAACCCCGATATGCTGCATTCCGCTATCCTTCCACATCATACAAAATGGGTAAGTTTATTTAGCAATCTTAAATATATCGTTATTGACGAGCTTCATACGTATAGAGGCGTATTCGGAAGTCATGTAGCGAATGTCATTCGAAGGCTCAAACGCATATGCAAGTTTTATGGTAGCAATCCACTGTTTATTTGTACATCTGCCACAATAGCCAACCCTAAGGAACTAGCAGAACAATTGACAGGGAATCCTATGCGGTTAATTGATGATAACGGCGCACCAAGAGGACGGAAACATTTTGTTTTTTACAACCCGCCCATTGTAAATAAGCCGCTCAATATACGAAAAAGCTCTACTGTAGAGGTTAATCAGTTAGCGAAGGAATTTTTGACGAACAAAATACAGACGATTGTTTTTGCTCGCAGCCGGGTAAGAGTAGAAATTATTTTAAGCCATATACAGGAACTGGTTAAAAATGAAATCGGCACTAAATCCATACGAGGCTACCGTGGCGGCTACTTGCCAAATCAAAGACGAGAAATTGAAAGAGGATTAAGAAACGGCGAAATATTAGGCGTGGTCAGCACAAATGCTTTAGAACTAGGTGTAGACATTGGACAGCTGCAGGTCTGTATTATGACAGGTTATCCTGGGAGCGTTGCAAGTACATGGCAGCAGGCTGGACGAGCTGGAAGACGACATGGAGAAGCACTTGTACTAATGGTAGCTAGCAATACGCCTATTGACCAGTATATTGTCCAAAACCCCGAATATTTCTTTGATCGATCCCCGGAATCCGCTAGAATCAATCCGGAAAACTTACTCATTCTAGTTGATCACGTTCGTTGTGCCGCCTATGAGCTGCCTTTTAAAAAGGGAGAACAATTCGGTTCAATAGAAATAGTTGACATATTGGAGTATCTGGTAGAAGAACGGGTGCTCACTCAAGCAGCTGATACGTTTTATTGGGCTAATCTGGCTTTTCCAGCTAGTGAGGTAAGTCTGCGTTCTGCCGCACAGGAAAATGTAGTTATCATCGACCAGTCAGAAACAGCGAACGTGAAAATCATAGGGGAAATGGACCGTTTTAGCGCTATGACTCTTTTGCACGATGAAGCCATTTATTTACATGAAGGTGTACAATTCCAAGTAGAAAAGCTGGATTGGGAGCATAAGAAGGCTTATGTTCGAAAAGTCGATGTAGAGTATTATACAGACGCGAATCTGGCGGTAAAACTTAAAGTATTAGCAGAGGATAGGATAGAGAGCAAGCGAACTTCATCCATAATATATGGAGATGTTGTCGTAAATTTTCTCGCAACACTTTTTAAGAAAATTCGATTAACGAGTTTTGAAAATATCGGATACGGCCAAGTAAATCTACCAGAAGATGAATTGCATACCAGCGCGACCTGGATAGAATTGAAAGAGGTAGACCCAGCGATTGAAACAAAAACACTAGAACAGCTGCTTCTTGGAATAGCGAATGTGCTTAGGCATATTGTACCTATTCATGTAATGTGTGACCGAAATGATATTCATGTCGTTTCACAAATCAGGGCCGAGCATACGCAGCTTCCTACGATTTTCATATATGACCATTACCCTGGGGGGATTGGACTAGCCGAGGACGTATATAAACGATTTGATGAAGTAAAAGAAGCTGCAATAAAATTAATCCGAAAATGTCCATGCGAAGATGGTTGTCCGTCTTGTATTGGCACTGAAATATATGGAATTCATGCAAAACAAACAAGCTTAGATCTGTTGAGGTCATTATGATTATGAAGGGTTATATTGCCAAGTACGAAATGCAGCTCGCTCATCTCGCTCCGCTAGGACCGCTTCATGAGATTGGTGTGTCAAAGCAAACATGTTATCTTCTTAATGAAGCGGAGGGCAATCGATGAGCTTATTACGCGATAAAATGAATCGTTTGCGGGGAAACATCCGCGAGGAAGAGAACCAGCCAGGGGCGGTGGTTCCTGCCACTGAAGAGAAGGTGGCACAGCTGCCGGAAGATGATGAAGAATGGCTTTCACCCGTGTGGGAGACCTTCGATGTCAAGCTGGTTACGAATGAAATTGGAAGCTTTTTGCTCCGAAAAATCATTTATCCGTCAGATTTTCGCCATGGTCATCATGCATTAGTAGAGCTGCACGAGGCTGCACCTGCCTTATCAGCATTTCATCCTGATTCTTTAACATCTGCGGAACAAATCATGTTTCTCGATTTGGAAACGACAGGTTTAGGCGTTGGAGCAGGGAACGTTCCTTTCATGGTTGGCATAGGCTATTTGTCAAAGGACCAATTTGTCATCGAGCAAGCGTTAATCAGGCATCCTGCTGAAGAGCGGGCAATGCTTCATTATTTGATGGGGAAGCTGAACGATTATACTTTTTTGTCCACCTACAACGGAAAAACCTTCGATTGGCCACTTGTTCAAAATCGTTTTATTATGAATGGACTTGGCCAAAAAATGTGGGAACCTCAGCATCTTGATTTCTTGCATCCTGCAAGATCGATATGGCGTAATACGCTCGTTTCGTGTAAATTGAGCCATGTTGAAGAAGAGCGGCTCGGTATTCACCGGGAGGATGACGTTCCAGGATCACTCGCTCCTCAGCTTTATTTTCAATTTCTGGCGAATGGAGATCCAGCACCGCTTGAGGGAGTTTTTCGCCATAACGAAATAGATATGTTATCCCTAGCTTGTCTAGCGATTCGATTTGGACATTTGTTAAACGGAACGATTAAGTTGTATATTCCGTTGCCCGATGAGCCTGAGGAGATGGTGCGCACAGGTCTTTGGCTAGAGCGTATGGGTAAAATGGAGCTTCCTGATCATTTATTCGATATGGCCATGAAGGAAGAGAACTCAAAACCTTCTACACTAGTCATGCTTGCCGCGCGGGACAAGAAGGCTGGAAATTGGGATCGTGCTGTGTTATTGTGGCAGAAGGCTATTATTCATTCTTCTAATCATTTTGGATCTGCTGCCCATGAAGCAAGCATTGAGCTTGCCATGTATTATGAGCATAAGATCAAAGATTTTGAGTCAGCTTTAGGATATGCGAATGCAGCTTTTGAACATGCACTGAATCATTCGCAGATCATTCGGCCTGATGCCAAAAAAAGAGCGGAGCTCGATGCTTTGCGTAATCGAATAGCAAGGCTGCGCCGCAAATCAACCAAACATGTTCATTAAGAAGCTATTTTATAAAATTGGATAAAAGCGTAAACAGACAGCTGCAGCTCAACTATATAGCTTATCTTTCAACGGAAAACGTAAGCTTGACCACTATAGTGGCGACTGCCGTTTACCCTTGGGAGGAAAACAACGATGACAACAGGACTGCCTGCCATGCGCGGCTTATTAATTGATCTTGACGGAACGTTATATCACGGTACTCATCAAATTGCTGGTGCAGCTGAACTCATCACTTATTTGAGAGAGATTAAGCTTCCATATCGCTTTGTTACAAACAACTCCTCTTCTACACCCGATGAGGTAGCTGAAAGGCTAATGAAAATGTGTATTCCAGCTGCTGCTGATGAGGTATGCACATCCGCGCAAGCGGCTTCTGAGCATATCGCTTCGATTAAGCCAGGTGCATCCGTATTTGTCGTTGGTGAGGCTGGACTGAAACAGGCTGTGCAAGAAGCAGGCTTAATTCTCACAGAGGAACAACCTGATTTTGTTTTACAAGGAATTGACCGTTCGTTCACTTACGAGCGATTAACGAAGGCTGTTCGGTATATTCACAGTGGGGCTGAATTCGTTATGACAAATCCTGATTTGCTGCTGCCATCCAGTGATGGACTCATTCCGGGAGCAGGCTCTATAGGAGCTATGTTGAAGGCAGCGGGCGGCAAAGAACCTGTACTCATTGGCAAACCATCATCCATTCTTATGAGCTATTCATTAAGATCGATTGGCTTAAGCGCTGATGAAACATGGGTAGTAGGCGACAATTTGGCAACAGACATCGCTTTTGGAGCAGCTGCTGGATGCGGTACGATTCTTGTACTGACCGGGCTTACAACAGCGCAAAATATCGAGTATTATATGGAGCAGGCAGGGTGCAAACCAACTGTCATTTGCAATCATTTAGAAGAGCTTCGTTCTTATATATCTGATCATAGAGATTGTTAAGACTTATAACGAAGAAAATAGGAAGGAAGCGAGCTTTCATGCATGAATTGCCGGAACTGGAAAATTATCGGGCTTTATTGGCGGAGCAATTCGCTGGCGCCCAAATTACCGGTATCGAGATAACAAATGGTAAAGTTTTTCAAGCAAGTGAAGAACAAATTGAGCGTGACGTGGTTGGTAAAGTTGTATGGTTTGTTGAAAGAAGAGGTTTGCATTTAGTTTTGCACTTGGATAATGGAAAACGTCTATTGCTTCATTTGGGGCAAGGGGCTTATTTGTATAGAGGAAGCGAGTCTGACAAACCTGATCGCAACGTTCAGATGAAACTGCATTTCGGTGAAGCCGTATTGTATGGTGTCGGTTTGCGTGCAGATGATTTGCAGCTGTTGACTGTGAAGGAAGTCGAAGGGAAACTTGGACGCCTAGGACCAGATGCATTGGACAAAAGAGTGACAGTGGATCGTTTCATTGCACTATTTGCCAAAAAACGTGTTGCAATCAGAAACGCTCTTAGCGACCAAAACGTGATTTCTGGAATTGGTGCTGCATATGCGGATGAGATTTGTTTTGCCGCAGCGATTCGCCCTGACACTAAAGTTCCAGTATTAGAAAACGAAGCATGGGAACGCCTATACGCAGCGATGCATAATGTACTGAAGGAAGCGATTTCACAAGGAGGAGCGGGAGAGCATCCGTTCTTTGAAGGAGATAGCTTAACTGGAAAACATCGGAATCACTTTCAAGTCTTCGAGCGTGAGGGTCAACCATGTTCACGCTGTGGTGCTGTGATCGAGAAAATCGATGTATCTGGCCGCAAAGTGTATGCTTGTCCTGCTTGTCAACAAGATGAGGGATTAATCGCGCTTTGAGTCTATCGGTTGAACGGGGGATTCATTTATGATTCATGTTTATTTAGACGATTATCGCACTTGTCCAAAAGGTTTTGTATTGGCAAGCAATGCAGAAGAGTGCAAGCAGCTGATTGACCTTGAGGAAATTGATATTTTATCACTTGATTACGATCTAGGCTGGTCACAGCCGACTGGCTACGAAGTCGTGCGCCACATTGTTGAAACGGGTCGTTATCCAAGCCAAATATACTTACACACCTCAAGTGCCGCTGGTCGCATGCAAATGTACCATATGCTTTCAACGAATGCGCCGGCAGAGACCAAGCTGTTTAATGGTCCTATGCCGGAGGCTCTCATTAATAATATAGCTGGGCAATAATATGCACCCAGACCCTTTAAGGGTTTTTTACACCCAAACCCATAAGGGCTTTTAGACCCAGACCCTTCAGGTCTACTACACCCAAACCCTTAAGGGTTTTTTAAAGTGAAATCTTTGAGGATTTTTAAAACTCCCGACCCTAAAGGCTTTTCGAACCCACCCAAACCCTCCCTTCCAAGGGAGGGCCCCAAGGGTTGCACCCTCTGGACACCCACAACTGGACTAACGTGGGAGCTTGATCGGCGCTTATGAGTTAGGGTAGAGCATCGAACGCTTTCGTCCCTTTGGGACACGCTTTCACTAATTATGGGGAACCCCTAGGTGGGTTCGAACCAACCTAAACCCTCCATTTCAAGAGAAGGCCCTAGGGTTGCACCCTCTGGACACCCGCAACTGGATTAACGTGGGAGCTTGACCGGCGCTTATGAGTTAGGGTAGAGTATCGAACGCTTTCGTCCCTTTGGGATACGCTTTCACTAATGAAGGGGAACCCCAAGGTGGGTTCGAACCCACCCATACCCTCTCTTCCAAGGTAGGGCCTTAGGGTTGCACCCTCTGGACACCCGCAACTGGACTAACGTCGAAGCTTGAACGGCACTTGAGAGTTAGGGTAGAGCATCGAACGCTTTCGTCCCTTTGGGACACGCTTTCACTAATGCGGGGGAACCCCAAGGGCTTTTCGAACACACCCAAACTCTATATTTTTTAAGGAATTTGAAAGTTACGCTCATTGGACACCTGCAGCTGGACTAACGTGGGAGCTTGATCGTTGCTTTCGAGTTAGGGTAGAGTATCTAACGCTTTTGTCCCTTTGGGACATGCTTTCACTGAGAGGCTTTCACCTTTTCTTAATAAACAGTCTCATTAGGTTAAATTATCAACTAGGATTTTGTGTGAGATGACCAGTTTTTATTTTTGATGCAGTTTTATAAATAATATCAACTACATATTGTTAAGCCAATTACATATAAGACTAATTTTTAGACTTATTTGGTGTAATTCGATTGGTTTGAGGGTATTAAGACTAGTTTTTAGTTCTATTTGTGTTCAATTTTACAATAAGCAGTAATAAAATTTATTTTTCTCTGGTTTAAGACTATATTCTAGTCTTATTTAGTTTTATTGAGCCCATTTAGTTGAAATAGTTCTAGTTTCTATATCTATTTCACTAACATCGTCCGTTAATCATTATTTATGGGCTAAAACAATGGTTCATATGGCTATACTCAAATAATACCTAGCAAAAATAATATTTAAGTTAATTACTCGAATAATTTCACGAAATGTGACATATTCGGTTATAATGCAAACAAAGACTAAAAATATAAATAGAACTAAAATGCTGCGTAATTAATTTGCTGGCATCTCTATGTTTTTTTATTATCTCTGATCTATGTAAATGTTTGTATTTACGAAGGCTTCAATCTTTCACACATCAAGACACGATTTACATTTACAGACAACAAACTTCTAGCGTATCCCGTAGGGACGAAAGCGCTCATCCGTAAACTAAACATTCCAGCACAGATTATCGCCAACGTTAGTCGAGTTGCGGGTGTCCAGAGGGTGCAACCCTTGGGGCCCTCCCTTGGAAGGGAGGGTTTGGGTGGGTTCGAAACGCTTGTAGGGTTGGTGTATTAATTGTTTAGGGCTCAGGGTAGTAAACCCTCGAGGGCAAGGGTGAAAAAAATCCCTCTAGGGATCTAGGGTAATATAACACGAAAGAGGTTTAACATACGTGAGTCAATGGATCGGAACAGCTAATCAAACTTATGCACCATATGCGATGGAGGAGCTTCGGAGGCTGATTGAGGGCGTTGCCTTCACACAGCTAGCAGCAGGCGAAGTGTTTTTAATGACGAGCCCGCTAACACGGGAAGAGACGCTGCAAGCGATTCATCAGCAGGAGCCGATCTTTTTGCGCCATGTGCAGCCGGTGGATCGGACGATTGAAATTACAGGAAATGCGAATGATTTAGAACAATTGTCTAGCATGGTTCGAAATGCTGTATTAACTTTGGAAAATAAACGGGTAGCCGTTCATATTAGACGTACGTCGAAATCGGAGTTTGTGTATTCGGCTGCTGATACAAAAGCGGTGATAGATGCGGTACTCGAAGAGATTGACGCGGAACCTGTTGTACAGCAGCCAGACGTTATTATTGCGATCTATGCTGCGATTAATCAGCTATATGTCGGTTTTGGATCGCCATCGGAGATGCTCTCGGATTGGCCGGGCGGAGCCGTTCGTTTTCAACGCGAAGAAGGACAAGTCTCACGTGCCAAATTTAAGCTGCTTGAAGCAGAACGTGAATTCAACCTAAATTACGCACAGTTTCAAAATGCCCTTGATGTTGGCGCAGCGCCAGGCGGCTGGACATCACTTTTACTTGAACGCGGCCTGCGGGTTACAGCCATCGATCCTGCTGAATTGCATCCATCGCTAATGGCGTATCCTACGTTAACGTACTTAAAGCGCAATGCATCTGAAGTGAAATTTAATCCCGATTCATTCCAGCTTCTAGTCTGTGATATGAGCTGGAGTCCGATGATGATGTGTAAGCTCGTTCTCGATCTTGAGCCTGCACTAACGAAGGGTGCAACTGCCATAATTACAGTTAAGCTGATGCACCGGAAACCGCTTCAAACGATTCGAGACGTGATTTCAAGACTTTCAACAGAATTTAAGCTTCAAAAAGCTAAGCAGCTGTTCCATAACAGAGAAGAAATCACACTTTATTTGATCAAAAAATAACAGGAGTCGCCCCCCTTGTTGATAGGAGGGCGCTCTTTTTTCAAATCTAGCATACAATCCTAGCAAAGAATGAGTATGTCTTCTAACCAATAATAATTCGATAATAGCTGTAATCTCTTAAAGGAGACTTGGCCAATGCAGAGCTTGAAAGCGCTTTATATGAATTTGCGTATCAAACACAAAATGTTTGTGTTGATATCAGTCATCATGCTGGTTGTTGCTATGCTTGCTATCATTATTCAGCAATACGCTTTTGATTTTTATGATCAGGAAATATATAAGCAATCTTCCAAAGCGCTCAGTTTGTCGTCTCTCAGTATCGAGAATGAGCTGAAAAAGATGGAGAAGCTTACCTTTATGCTTTCAACGGATTCTACGATCCAGCATTATTTGAGATCCATCAAGAGCGGTTTGTCCGATTATGATAACTACGTTGTGCAATTAACGGTAAAAGAGCGAATGGTCAATATCGGCGGGCTTGATAAATACGTGCTTTCCGCCCAGCTGTATGACGTAAATGATAATGAATATGCGGTTGGTGCAAATTCGATAACGATTTACCAGGACCGTCTGGATGCGTTCAAAAATGCAACAGCGGTGAAAAAGGGAGGAAATACGTGGATTGCCCCCTACAGCAACGATAAGTCCTTAATTGCTGCGCGAGAGGTGCGTTCGTTTGAGCAGCTGAGCTTAGACTATCTTGGCACTTTAGCGCTTCGCATCGATATGAACAAACTGTTTAGAGACCTTGCTAAAGGCATGAACAGCAACGACGCGAAGCTGGTCATTATGAAAAACGATGAAGCGGTGTATCCTGAAGCGTCCGCTTTTTCCATGGAGTCCTTATCTTCGCTGCCTGGCAATGAGGGCTACAAAGTTATACGTTATGAAGGTAAGCAATATTTTGTTACTTATATAGCGTCAACTTATACCGATTGGACTTATTATACGCTGATCCCATTTGATGACATCTTTGACCGTGTCGTGAAGGTCAAAAATACGATTATTATTATTTTTGCTATATTATTTATCGTCATTCTCCTCATTGCAGTTGGCTTCGCAAATGGTATTACTGAGCCTATTGAACGCTTGAATGCTAAAATGAAAAGAGTACAGCTCGGTAATTTTGAATATATCGAGGAGCCGAATGAGAGAGCGCTTGCAATGGATGAAGCTGGTCAAATGCATCGAAACTTCCGAATAATGATTGAACGAATCAATGAGCTCATTCATGAAAATTACGTGAAGCAGCTTACGATTCGCGATACGGAATTTAAAGCGCTGCAAGCTCAAATTAATCCACACTTTTTGTACAACACATTAGAGTCGATCAACTGGTCCGCCAAGCTAAGCAACCAAACACATATTTCTCAGATGGTTGAAGCGCTCGGCTCCTTGCTCAGAACGTCCATCAATTTGAAGGAGCCGCTCATCCCGCTTAGCAAGGAACTGGACATCATTAATCACTATGTCACGATTCAGAAATACCGTTTTGAAGAACGGCTTGATTTCTATATCGACGTCCCGGACAGGCTGCTTAACTGCAGTATTCCGAAGCTTTCGCTTCAACCGCTCGTTGAGAATGCAATCAATTATGGCCTTGAACAAATGATTGACACCTGTAAAATACAAATACATGCCTATGTGGAAAATGAGCTGTGGTTTATTTCAGTGGAGGATAATGGGCCGGGAATGGAAGAAGAGTTTGTCACAAAGCTGTTAAGCGGACAAGTGCAGACGAAAGGCTCCGGTTTAGGCTTGAAAAATATCGAAGACCGCATCAAGCTGCTGTATGGCGAAGCATATGGCCTAATGGTAGAAAGCAAGCCAAACGGCGGTACCAAAGTGAAGCTGATGCTTCCTTATGAAATGAGGGATTCCCATGTATAAGGTTTTGTTGGTGGATGATGAACGAATCATCGTAGAAGGCATATCGCGTACAGTAAACTGGAATGCATATGAGGCAGAACTGGCAGGAACGGCGCGCAATGGACTTGAAGCTTTGGCCTTTATCGAGAGCCATATGCCGGATATCGTCATCTCAGATATCAAAATGCCAGGCATGAACGGGCTGCAGCTGGTGGAAAAAGTGTACGAAAACTACCCGCATATCGTTTTTATTCTTCTTTCCGGCTTTAGTGAGTTTGATTATGCTCGCACGGCGATGCAATTTGGAGTGAAACACTATTTGCTTAAGCCATGCAATGAAAATACGATTACGGATGCACTAACCGAGGTGATAACAGAGCTGAGGCAACAGCAAACGCAAGAGAGCTTCATGCTTCATATCCAGAAAGAGCTTTCAAAGGTGCTTCCTCACGCGAAGGAGCAATTTCTTAAGGAGCTTGTAACCAATAAAACATATGGCCAGCGTGATTGGGATGATTATGGCAACCTGTTTCATATTACAGTAGACAATGAAAAGGTTCAGTTGATTTTGTTTCAAATAGAGGGTGTGTTTGAATTTGAGCATCTGTTTGCGGTCAAAAATATCGCTCAGGATGTCCTCGGCAAACCGACGGTACTTCTCAGTACGACGATAGGAAAACATGTGCTGTTGCTCATTAAAGAGATTAACGAAACAGACGTTTTATTTGCACAATTGAATGAAATTAAGCAAACGTTTTCTTCCTATTACAAATTGGATGCTACAGTGGCCGTCAGCAATCCAGGTCAAATTATCGATGCTCGTAAAATGTATCGTGATACGCTGGAATGCTTAAATTATCAATTTTATTTAGGCGAAGGAAGCATCATAACGCAAAAGGATGTTGAAAGAGGAGATGGTAATGCACTTAAGCCTTTTATCTATGATGAAGAGCCTCTTTGCATGCATGTCAAATCAGGAGACTGGGCGTTTGTTCAGCATGAGCTGCAAAACTATTTTGATATGCTTGCCGACAGCCGCATGGACATGCATCTCTCGAAATCTTATGTCATCCCGCTTTACATATCTATCGTTAGACAAGGCAAACCTGAAGAAATCAATGAATATTTAACTAAGATTGCCGGATTTGATCAATTTACAACATTAAAAACGACACAGCAATTCGTCACAGAATGTGCGCAGCAAATCTGCTTGAACAACTTTCATACCCACACCAATAAGCATTCCGCCATTATTCAGAAGATGATTCAAGTAATTGAAGCACATATTTCCAATCCTGATCTATCGCTCAACTGGGTAGCAAGTGAGATCTTATACATGAACGCAGATTATGTAGGCAAGCTATTTAAGAAGGAAATGGGAGAGAAATTTTCAAATTATGTTGTTCGGTTAAGGATGGAGCGAGCGATGGAAGAGATCGAGAAAACAGGTGATGTGAAGGTTTTTGAACTCGCTGAGAAATTTGGTTTTGGCGATAATCCGCAATATTTTAGTCAAGTTTTCAAAAAACATACAGGGTCCACGCCTTCCGAATTCAAAAGGTCGCCATAATGGCGACCTCTGTTTTTTTAACAAAGAAAGCGGTTTTTTTAATTCCGACGATTCGACATTCACCCTATAATAAAGCTTGTAAACAACATTAAAGAGTCTGGAAGGGGCGTAACACAATGAAAGCACCAAAGAAAATGCTTTTGATGCTCATGGCTTTTGCACTAGTTCTCGTAAGCGCTTGCGGCGGAAACGCAAACAATGAAAAACCAACAAATGCGACCAACGCACCAAAATCAACAAACGAAGTGAAAGAAGAGCCAGCAGAAGCAAAGCCGGTCACTCTTCGTATCGCATGGTGGGGCGGACAGCCGCGTCATGATTACACAATGAAAGTCATTGAGATGTACAAAGCGAAAAACCCGCATGTAACGATAGAAATGGAATATGCAAACTATGATGACTACTGGAAAAAGCTTGCTCCTCAAGCAGCTGCAAACGAGCTTCCTGATATCATCCAAATCGATACGCAAAACTATTCGCAATACGCTGGCAGAAAACAATTGGCTGATTTGACTCCATTTATCGGCAATCAAATTGACGTAAGTGACATTAGCCAAAACGCGATTGATGGCGGTAAATTAGGCGATGGACTATACGGTATGAACCTTGGTGTAAATGCTCTTGGGTTTAACTACGATCCAGCACTACTGAAAAAAGCAGGCATTGATTCCATTCCTGAAAACTACACTTGGGATGATTACGTAGCAATGGCTGCAAAAGCAAAAGCAGCAGGAATTTTCTTCGACAACGGTATGCGTCCAGAAGTGTTCTTCGGCTACTACCTTCGTACACTTGATAAAACGTTGTTTAACGCAGAAGGCAACGGCCTAGGCTACGAAGATGATCAACTATTCACCGATTTCTTCGGAATGCTAGCTAAACTTGTTATCGATGGCGCAGTACCGTCACCAGACGTTCTAGCTCAAATCAAAGGCGCAGAAGACAGCCACCTTGTATTGAACCAAGGCATTGGCGTATGGCAATGGTCGAACCAATATGTTGGATTGCAGCAAGTGGCTAACCGTCCGCTAGCGATTGCTCCAATGGCTGGTCCAAACATGACTAAAGGGTTATTCCTTAAGCCAAGTATGTTCTTCTCCGTATCGGAAAATTCGAAAGTGAAAGAAGAAGCAGCTAAGTTTATCAACTTCTTCGTAAATGATATCGAAGCTAACAAATTGATTTTAGGCGATCGTGGCGTACCTGTTTCCTCTAAAGTGAAAGAAGCGTTAAAAGCGGTTTCATCTGAAGCACAAATCCAAGTATACGACTATGTAGCTTGGGCAGAAGCAAACAGCTCTCCAATGGATCCAGCTGATCCAATCGGTTCTGCAGAAGTGTTCAAATCGCTCACAAGCCTTGCAGAGCAAATGAACTACAACAAAATTAAACCAGAAGACGCAGCTAAGAAGTTTAGAGACGAAGCAACCGCTATTCTTAAGAAAAACAAGTAATATTGTTTCAGTAGAAGCGATGGTTGGTCGTTAGATCGACCATCGTTTTTTCATAAATAAAGATGCTTTGGCACGCTAGACTTCGTATAGGAGTTGGATAAGATGAAATCGCTATCACTTAAAAACAACTTGGTTGGCTACACCTTTATTGGTCCATTTGTTATCGGATTTTTATTGTTCACCTTAGTACCCGCTGTCGCATCGTTATATTTCTCGGTTACCGATTATGATCTCTTATCGACACCATCCTTTATCGGATTAGAGAATTACCAGACGATGTTTTTTGATGACTCGAAGTTTTGGGCATCTCTAAAGGTAACTTTTTTATACGTATTTATCGGTGTACCGCTTAGATTGGCCTTTGCATTATTTATTGCGATGATCTTGAATACAGCCTCGAAAGCAATCGGGTTATATCGGACCGTTTATTATCTTCCTTCGATTATTGGCGGTAGCGTTGCCGTGTCGATTATGTGGCGCAACCTTTACGGCGACGAAGGGGTTATAAACATTTTTCTGAATGCACTCGGTTTAGATAGCGTGAGATGGTTTGCTGAACCTGCAGCGGCGCTGTGGATGCTCATTACATTGTCCGTTTGGCAATTTGGATCGTCGATGCTTATTTTTCTAGCAGGTCTCAAAAATATACCGCCAGAATTGTACGAAGCTTCCAATGTGGATGGAGCGGGTCCAGTCGTTCGCTTCTTCAAAATTACTTTGCCAATGCTCAGCCCGATCATTTTGTTTAATACGATCATGCAAACCATCGGAGCATTTATGACCTTCGTTCCAGCTTACATTATTTCAAAAGGCGAGGGCGGCCCGTTAGACGGTACACTTCTTTATTCCCTTTACTTGTTCCGTCAAGCATTCGTTTATTTCGATATGGGATTTGCTTCAGCAATGGCGTGGGTAATGCTCATTATTATCGCTATCCTAACAGGGATTTTGTTCTACACCTCTAAAAAATGGGTTCATTACGAGTCGAAAGGTGGCCATTAAACATGACATTCAAAAAGCTGAAGTGGCCGATCTACCACATATTTGTCGCAGCGCTCGCGTTAGTCATGGTTTACCCGGTGTTATGGCTGTTAATGAGTTCATTTAAGCAAAGCAATCTCATCTTCGCAACGGCTGATTCACTTATACCACAGCCTTGGATTTGGGAAAATTATAAAATAGGCTGGGTCGGCATAGCAGGTCAGTCATTCGGCAATTTTATTATGAATTCTCTAGAAATCGTTGTTATTTCTACCATCGGAGCTGTATTATCATCTGCATTTATCGCTTTTGGATTTGCAAGACTTAATTTTGTGGGGAAAACGTTTTGGTTTGGAATCATGATGGTTACGCTCATGCTTCCCCATGATGTTGTACTCGTTCCGCAATATATTTTGTTTGCGAAGCTCCATTGGTTAAACTCAATTAAACCTATTGTTATCCCGCAATATTTCGGCATTCCGTTTTTTATCTTTTTACTCATTCAGTTCATCCGGACCATTCCGAATGAGCTCGACGAAGCAGCAACGATCGATGGCTGCGGGAAGTTCCGCTTGTTTTTCCGAATTATTTTGCCGCTCGTCGTTCCAGCTCTGGCAACCGCTTCAATTTTCTCGTTTTACTGGCGCTGGGAAGACTTGCTCGGACCGGTTTTATACTTGAATCGTCCAAGTTTGTATCCTGTGTCGATGGGTCTGAAAATGTTTCTGGACAGCGATACCGTCTCCAACTGGGGCGCTATGTTCGCAATGTCAATCGTCAGCCTTATACCGGTGCTCGCCATTTTCTTCGCATTCCAGAAGTATATTGTTGAAGGTATCAGCACCAGCGGTTTGAAATAGACATTCAAAATGAAATAGGGGAGAGGAAGATGGAAATGCCACAGCTTCAATTTGACGAAAATCATATTAAGGACGTTATAGATCGTGTTGTAGATCGCACATTCAGAATGGATTTTAGCTGGGATTGGCCAGGCGGCGTTGCTTTCTATGGGGTTGCGGAAGCGTACGAGGCAACAGGTAATGAAAGCTATATTCAGCTTTTGCAGGAATGGATTGATGAGAAGCTGGAAGACGGCTTGCCGAAGCTATCTGTCAATGGAGTATCCATAGGTCATGCTTTAATTTCATTGTACAAAGCAACTGACGAGCAAAAATATTTAGATGTCGCCATTCAAATGGCCGAATACTTAAAAAATGATGCGGTACGATTCGCAGATGGCATTTTCCAGCACACGGTCAATTCAGAAACGTATAATTTTCCTGAGCAAGCGTGGGTGGATACGATGATGATGGCGGGTTATTTCCTCGTGCGTATGGGACATTTGCTCGGGCGAAACGATTATTTGGAAGATGGCCTGAAGCAGTATCACGGTCATGAGCATTTTTTACAAGATCCCGTTTCGAACCTTTACTATCATGGCTGGGACAATATTGCACAAAATCATATGTCCTCGATTTTCTGGGCACGTGGAAACTCTTGGGCTGCTCTTACAATGGCAAAGGCATTGCCGCATATAGCCGTTCAGCATCCTTCATTTATGATAATTGAAGGCTCAATGCGAGATCAGCTTAGTACATTAGTGCGTATGCAATCCGAAAATGGGCTATGGCACACGGTTTTAAACGATGATAGCTCCTATTATGAAACGTCGGGTTCAGCAGGAATTGCGACTGGATTATTCGCATTTGGTTCCTTATACAACAAATACATTCAGCGTTCGATCGAAGGTGTTTTGAGCCAAATTACAGAGGACGGCGCAGTGCTGAATGTATCAGCCGGCACAGCAGTTATGAATGATTTGCAGGGCTATCGTGAAGTGGCTCATAAACGTGTACAAGGCTGGGGGCAAGGACTTGTGCTTGCGTTTTTGGCGGAGCTGTTGAATTCCAAGAAACGTGTTTTTTAAAGAAATGCATCTTGTTTCAAGTTTAAGATTTATGTTAAAGTAGCACTAATAGATAGGTTATCAGGAAGGCATCCTGATGCGGTTTGTAACTTACAAACGGCGTCGGGATGCCTTTTTTTGTTCGTATTTTATGCTGGAGGGATCGATATGGAAGGTACGGAAATGATATTTTCGCCATATGCAATGGGATCTGTGGTGGGGGATCGATACCGGATTGTCGGCATTCTTGGGCGAGGCGGGATGGGAGTCGTGTACGCCGCTGATGATTTGAAGCTCGCAAGTAAACGAAGAGCTATGAAAGTCATTGCACCGCTGCCAGGCGGTCGGAAATATGCAGAAGAAGCACAAATGATGATGAGGCTGGAGCATCCGCAGCTTCCTTTAATGGTCGACTACTTCCCTCCGAATGAGCTGCAATTCGAAGCACTGGTAATGGAATACATTGAAGGCTGCACGATTACAGATTTATTTCGTTCAAACGGAGCACAGCTAACCTTTACAAACATAATTGATATCGGATTACAGCTGTGCTCTGCGATTCGTTACTTGCATGAACATACGCCTCCAATTATTCATCGTGATTTGAAGCCCTCAAACGTGATGATTGACAAAAAAGGAAATGTGAAGCTAATTGATTTTGGTATTTCACGCCAATATATTACCGGCAAGGATAAAGACACCGTTCAGCTTGGAACGTATGGCTTCGCAGCGCCGGAGCAAGCAGGAGCAGGGCAAAGCGATGAGCGAACGGACATTTATGGACTCGGTGCGCTGCTGTATTTTATGGCTAGTGAGGGAAGTATTTATCATCAAAAAACGGGCTGGACAGCGGATTCTGCTTTATTTACATCTTTGCAGCCAGACGTTCCGAAAGCCTTTAAGCTTGTGCTAAAACGTTTACTTCAACCCGATCCCCAATATCGATATGCAACTATAGCTGAAGCGGAGAAAGCGCTAGAGGTTTTTGTAGAGCCTGATAGCGACAATAAGGTGTTCTGGAATAAACTAAAAAGCAAACCCTCTACACAATTAAATCAGAAGCTGATCGGCTTATTATCTTTATCCTCAGGTGCAGGGTCTACCTTTTTGACGCATGCACTTGCAGTCCTGCTTGGGAGGCAAGGCGCTTCTATAGCAGCAGTCGAATACGACGATACTAGGCCTGAATGGCACGCATGGTTATCTGGGCATAAAAGCATCAGTAATTATGAACAGTCCGGTCAGCTAACACAGGATAAACGTTATATCCACTATAAACATAATGATTTAGCAGTAAATTGGTTTTCATTTCATTCTGAACTAAGCTCCGATGATGCTAAATATGATGCTATGGCTTTTGCACAAATGCTTCGGACTTCACCAACTATGTACCAGCTAATCGATTTCTCTGGCAGTTGGAAGGAGTCTAATGCTATATCCATGCTGAAGCAGTCGCATTTCGTATTTGTAATTGGTGATCCTGCTGTGGTTAAGTGGCAAGCGAGCGAATTAAAGCTGCTAATGGACTTGAAGCAAAAAATGAAAGCCACAGGCGGAAAATTATTTTATATCGCCAACAAGGATCTGAACTACCATGGTCGGAATGAATGGCTTTCCTTATTTCCCGGCAAGCCATTAGCCATCGTGCCGCGACTTCCGGAAGAGACGCTGCTTTCTTTGCAATGGAAAGGGCTCTGGGCAACGGATGAATCGCGCTTAAATAAACGATTAAATCATGCGCTTTCGCCCATTTTACAGCTCCTTTATAAGGAAATGAACACAAAATGACCATTTTTGTGGTACAATGATACGGGCAAAACGACACATTTCACAAGCTATAACTATGGTTCATATATGAATGGAGATAAAGACAAATGAGTTTGTTAACAGTTGAGCAATTATCACATACGTTCGGAGATCGTGTGCTTTTTAAAAATGTTGCCTTCCGTTTGTTGGATGGAGAGCATGTTGGCCTAGTCGGTGCGAATGGTACAGGCAAGTCAACACTGATGAATATTTTAACAGGCAAACTGTTGAAGGATGAAGGAAAGGTCGAATGGACACCGCGTGTTCGTTACGGCTACTTGGATCAACATACGAAGCTTGAAGCAGGTAAAACGATCCGTGATGTACTGAAGGATGCTTTTTTACCTTTGCTGCTATTGGAAGAAGAGCTAAATAACATTGCAGCTCAAATGGGCGATGCAGATTCAGATAAATTAGATGAGCTGCTTACACGTATGGGTGAGATTCAGGAAGAGCTGGAGATCGGCGATTTCTATTTAATTGATGTAAAAGTAGATGAGATGGCAAACGGGCTAGGTCTGAATGCGATTGGACTTGATCGTGATGTTACTGCACTTAGCGGCGGTCAGCGGACAAAGGTACTGCTAGCGAAGCTGCTTCTTGAAAAACCAGGTGTTCTACTGCTCGATGAGCCTACGAACTATTTGGATGAAGAGCATATCAATTGGCTAACTAACTATTTAAAAAACTACCCGCATGCGTTTGTTCTTATTTCACATGAAACGAGCTTTATGAATCAAGTGGTCAACGTGATTTACCATCTTGAATTTACGAAGCTGACACGCTATTCGGCCAATTATGATAAATTTCTTGAAATGGCTGATCTGAACAAGGCGCAGCACATCGATGCATACGAGAAACAAAAGGATTTTATTAAGAAGCAAGAGGATTTTATTCAGAAAAACAAAGCACGCGCTTCAACATCAGGACGTGCCAAAAGCCGTGAGAAGCAGCTTGATCGTATTGATCGTATTGATAAACCGGAAGAAGCGGCAAAACCAACGTTTAACTTTAAAGAATCGAGAACGAGCGGTAAGACTGTATTTGAAGCAGAAGGCATGGTCATTGGCTACAATAAACCTCTGCTGCCAAAAATGGACATGGTCATTGAACGTGGTGATAAGATTGCTATCGTAGGATGCAACGGCGTTGGTAAATCTACACTACTCAAAACCATTTTAGGCGTAATTCCAGCGCTTGACGGCAAAACCTATCTGGGCGATTATTTAAATCCTGCTTACTTTGAGCAAGAAGCAAAAGCTCCGACGATGACGCCGCTTGAGGATGTATGGGATGAGTTCTCCTTCATGACCCAATCAGAGGTTCGGGGTGCCCTTGCACGCTGTGGCTTGAAAAATGAACATATTACACGTTCGCTTAACCAGCTCAGCGGCGGCGAGCAAGCGAAGGTTCGTCTATGCAAGCTTATGATGCGCGAGAGCAACTGGATTCTGTTCGATGAGCCGACGAACCATTTGGACGTTGTGGCTAAAGCGGAATTGAAGCGTGCTCTTAAGGCTTATAAAGGAACTGTCGTGCTTGTATCTCATGAACCGGAATTTTACGAGGATATGGCTACCAAAACATGGGATGTAGAAGCCTGGTCGATGCAAAACTAGGAGTGGTTTTAGCTTAATATCCTTAATCTTCGTGAAGATAAACACCTTCCGTGGCAATTGCCGGTCTACTCTTCTTGTAGATCGGCTTGCTTGCATTTGTGATAGGTCTTCATTATGATAAATTTAACCGTATTTATAGAAGAAGATATGGTTGATTAACGGCATTAATATTATTTACAACTGGAAGCAGGTGAACCTCTAGAATGAAAGAACGTATTCTAGTCGTCGAAGATGAAGCGGGTATTTCCCGAATTTTACAACTTGAGCTTGAGCATGAGGGGTATACCGTAGGGACTGCCGCTGATGGCAGAACCGGATATGAAATGGCTTCGACAGGTGAATGGGAGCTTGTATTGCTCGATGTCATGTTGCCTGAGATGAGCGGAATTGAAGTTCTGCGATTACTGCGACAAGCAGGAAATCCTGTACCTATTATATTGTTGACTGCACGCGACACCGTACCGGATAAAGTAAGCGGATTCGAGCATGGAGCAAATGATTATATTACTAAGCCGTTCGCAATGGAGGAGCTGCTGGCGCGGGTTCGCAATATTTTGCGTATATTCCAGCAGTATCCGAAGGAAGCGGAAGGATCCGACATGATCAAGGTTGGCGACTTAACGATCGAGCTGCGCACGCGTAAAGTATATCGCAAAGATATTTTGATCGAGCTAACGCCGCGTGAATTCGAGCTGCTCGTATATCTTGTGGAAAACAAAAATGATGAGAAATCGCGTGAAGATATTTTATCCGAAGTTTGGGGATATGATTTTATCGGTGAAACAAATTTAGTAGATGTTTATATCCGTTATCTGCGTCAGAAGTTGGACAAGGGTTATCGTCATAAGCTTATTCATACGGTTCGAGGAGTAGGTTATATGATAAAGGAGCCCGATGCATGACACTCCGCAAACGGTTTACGCTTTTCACCATTTTTTGGCTTATATTTATTTTGATTCTATTTAATATTTTTGTGTATTTCTATGTGATCAAAATAACGACTGAAAGTGAAGAAGAGGTCATTGCGAATAAGGTGAATCTCATGCTTGAGAATCCCCGAATTCAGAGCGGCCGAGGATTAAACTATCCGGAGCTGCTCAATGAGTATTACAACGTAAACGAAATGATTCGCATCATTGCGCCTAATAACCGGGTTGTAAATATAACAGGAACGGATGAGCTGCTGCAGCAGCTGCCAGCGACCTTTGAGGTGCATCACCATACGGGGATGATCACGAAGGGCGGAGAACGAATTTTGTTCATGCGAGTTCCGCTATATGACGGCAATCGTGTCATTGCAATGCTTGAGATTAATCGAATACTAGATGAGTTGGACAATTATTTGCAGGTGCTGGTCGCAGCGTTAAGCGTCACGAGCGGCGGTGCCATTTTGTTTGCCATATTCGGAACGTATTGGTTTACTTCAAGACTAACGGCGCCCATACAGCAAATGGTTAATACGATGCGAGAAATTGACCGAAGCGGGAAGCTTAGACAAATTGAGCTTAGCAACCGCGAGGAATCTGCTGAGCTTTTGCAGCTCGTTCGTGCGTTTAATCAAATGATTGAACGACTTGACCGCACATTTGCTAAGCAGAAGCAATTCGTAGCAGATGCTTCTCATGAGCTCAAAACCCCTCTAACTGTTATCAGCAGCTATGCTGGTATGTTAAAGCGTTGGGGACGTGACGATGAGAGTTTGCGCAATGAAGCAATTGAAGCAATCGATAAAGAAGCAAATCGTCTGCAAAACTTAACAAAATCCATGCTTATGCTTGCTGAGGCGGAGCAGGAGGACTGGCTGAAGCAGGAGCTGTTTGACGTTGTTCAAGTGGTTGATGAGCTAGCAACGATGCTGCAAACGACGTTCGGCAGACCGATTCGAGTGAAAGCGATGTCCAAGGCGGTTCGGATGGTTGGAGACAAGGACAAAATCAGGCAGCTTCTCGTCATTTTGCTTGATAACGCGATTAAATACTCGAAGGACCCGATCGATATTACGATTACACTCGTTAGACATATCGTGAAAATCGAGGTCAAGGATAAAGGAATGGGCATTCCAGAAAACGAAATTCCGCATCTATTCGAGCGCTTCTATCGTGTTGATGGAGCTAGAAGCCGCACAACAGGCGGAGTGGGTCTCGGCTTGTCCATCGCCAAACGAATTATTGATTTGCATGAAGGAAAGGTAGATGTGTTTAGTCTGCCGGATTTAGGCACGACGATTACTTTGCAATTTAAACAGCGCAAACAATAACGATACGATTGGAGGATTTAACAAATGAAGTTTCGTACGGCAGCCGTTCAGTATAAGCTTGCTGATATTAATTCGTTCGAGCAATTCGCAGAGCAAGTAACACATTATGTTCGCAATGCCTCGGAATACGGGGCACAATTTATTTTGTTTCCTGAGTTTCTGACAACCCAATTGATGTCCATTGGAGATGAGCAGGGCGTAGCGCTTCCTATTGATCGACTTCCTGAATTCACGGAGGATTATCTTGCTCTCTTTCGCTCACTTGCTGCTGAATATGAGGTTTACATTGTTGGAGGCACCCATGTGATAAAACAATCGGATGGAAGTTTGCGCAATGCTGCGCATCTCTTTCATCCCGATGGGAAAATTGACGTTCAGCATAAAATCCACATTACGCCACCAGAAGTAGAAGGCTGGAATATGTCGGCAGGTGAAGGTCTTGAGGTATTCGAGACCGCATATGGTACCATCGCGATGCTTACTTGCTACGATATTGAATTTCCTGAAATCGTTCGAATGGCTCGCGCTAAAGGTGCGGATGTCATTTTCTGTCCATCGTGCACAGATGATCGTCATGGATTCTATCGCGTAAGATACTGCTGCCATGCTAGAGCTGTTGAGAATCAGGTATACATTGTAACGACGGGTACAGTTGGCTCTCTTCGTAAAGTTGATCTGATGCGTGCAAATTTTGGTCAAGCTGCTATTATTGCTCCGAACGATATTCCATTCCCGCCAGCCGGTATATTAAGCGAAGGCATCATCAATGATGATATGCTCGTCGTGGCTGATCTTGACTTATCTTTGCTTGAGGAAGTCAGGCTGAAGGGTTCTGTTACGACGTGGCGTGACCGCCGCACCGATTTGTATACCGATTGGACTTGATTTTTATCTTGTTTAGCGAAGAAAGGGGGAGACAGTGATGCGTAAGGAGCTGTTCTTGTTCATCGATGGAAAACCGCAAAAAGCAGTCATTCGTAATTACAAACCAGCAGATTTTGATGGATTGATTGAAGTTCAGCGGCTAAGCTTTCCCCCACCTTACCCACAGGAGCTTTGGTGGAACAAAGAACAATTAACTGAACATGTGAACCGATTCCCTGAAGGTGCCTTATGCGCAGAGGTTGATGGAATGATCATTGGCTCCATGACCGGAGTAACCATCGATATGAAAGACTATGGCCATGCACATAATTGGGAAACGATTTCTGACAGTGGTTATATTCGCAATCATAATATAAACGGGGACACTCTGTATGTAATAGACCTTTGTGTCATACCAGAGTTCCGAAAATCTGGCATTGGCAAATGGCTCATGCAATCGATGTATGAAACGGTTGTTCAGCTGGGACTTATGAGATTGCTTGGGGGCGGTCGCATGCCCGGTTATGGGGCGCTAATACAAGAGATGACGCCAGAAGCTTATTTGGAAAAAGTACTATCTGGAGAATACAAAGACCCTGTCATTACTTTTTTGCTTAGATGCGGACGGATGCCGATTGGGGTTGCTCTTGACTACTTGGATGATGAGCAATCGGGTAACTGCGCTGCAATCATGGAGTGGCGTAATCCATTTAAATAAGGAGATGTACATATATGCTAACCTATCATCGAATCGTAAGCATTGAGGACAAATATTTTGAACCATTACATAAGCTTCTTCAAACGATTTTCCCGCCTGAGGAAGTTCTTGCTTATGAGCTTTGGCGCGAGCCGCTTGAAGACCCAACCATTCATGTATATGTTGCATTGCATGAGGGGGAAGTCGTAGGTTCAACGGAATATCGTTATTATCCAGAGCTGCGCGTTGCTATGACTGATTTTACGATTATCGGAAAACCATCACTTGGCATCGGTCGGTTTCTACTCCGCAATCGAGAACAAGATTTGCAGAAGCTAGCTGATCAGTCAGGTACTGTCTCGCTTGGCATGTTTGCTGAGGTATACGACCCTTATCGCGCAGGTGAGCATGCATTTGGCGGAGTTTCACCTATGAATCCGTTCGTGCGTCGCGAAGTGCTGTCACATATCGGCTATAAGCGAATCGTTTTTCCTTATGTTCATCCTTCTTGGGACCATGAAGGCCAAGCTGTTGCTGAACTGGACTTATGTTTCCTTCCGAAAAATGAAGAGCAAACAACGATTGATGCAGCTCTAATCGCCTCATTCTTAGAAGGCTATTATGCCGCATTGCCAAACAAGCCGGAACAATGGCTTCAAATGATGGAACAAATCCGTGCATCGGAGTCGTTTGAGCTGCTACCGCTATGACGAAGCTGATTTTTAGGGGAACTGGGGATTCCATGAGTGTGCCTCGCATTTATTGTGAATGCGAGGTTTGTGAGGAAGCGCGGGACACACAGGAAAACCGTCGTTATAGATCGTCGCTGCAGCTGGAGGATCAAGAAGCTGGAACGGTGTGGATTGACTGTGGGTCGGACTTCGCAAAACAATTAGAGATGGCCTCACTGCGTGAGATCGACACACTGCTCATTACACATGCTCATTTTGACCATATCGGTGGATTGGTGGAGTGGGCAGACGCTTGTCGCTGGACGAAAAAAAGAGGTCAAGCTTACGCGCCCACTGAAGTCATTAAAGAAATATTAGATCGTTTTCCTTGGCTAAATCGGCAGATTGAGTTCCATTCATTTGACACTCCTATTATGCTCGGCAAATGGCGAGCATATAGCTGGCGAGTCAATCATGGGAAAAACGGCTATGCTTATGCATTTCGCTTCGAACATTCGGAGACAAATTGCAAATGGGTATATTGCTCTGATTCGATCGGCATGACGGATGAGCAGCAGCAACATTTGGCTGATCTTGATTTGCTTGTACTAGGAACAAGCTTTTACGAAGAGCCTTTTGCTTATGAAACTCGTTCGGTCTATGATGTTGTTGAAGCTATCGAGCTTATCCAGAAGTGGAAGCCCAAACAAACCTTTCTCACACATATGTCGCATGATATTGATCTTCGGAGAGATTATAAGCTGCCCGATCACCTTCAATTTGCACGAACGGGCATGTCCATTTCTTTATAGCATTAAACAGTAGATTAAGTCTTGCTTGACAAGCTGCTTGTCTTTTATGTACATTAATTAAGAATCCTATTTTGGATTATCTTTTAACATGATGCTTAAAGGGGAAATTTTAATGTTTGCTGGTGTCCATAACTCATAAATTGGATAGAGTCAGATGAACGTTGGTCTTGCGACGATTCCCAGTGTGAATTCACTGAGATGCAAGGCTCTATTTCGTGATCTGACGCCAAGAGTTCTGGACATGAGGATTTCCGCCTGAAGCAATTCGACAGCGGCCCAATCACCGTGCTCTCGCAGCACGGTTTTTTTATATCCATTTTCATGTTAACGATTTTGTTAGCGGTGGAAGTGGTATTGGAGCATTTGTCGATCAAAGACAGGAATGGAACGCGCCCGCGTTCTGTTTCTGTCTTTTTTTTTACTCAAAATAGAGGAGGCCATACAGATGAATGAAGCATCTTGGCGAAGATTAGAATTTGATAAGGTAAAAGCAAGCGTAGTGAGTAACACGATTTCACCTGCAGGACGATTGTTGGCTGAAAGGCTTGAACCAAGCACGAAGCAGCGGCAAGTTGAAGCGTGGCTGCAAGAAACGTACGAGGCTGCTGAACTTCTCGGAAGCGGAGCAAGCATTCCATTATCCGCAATGGACGGAATTGATTCGTTTCTGTCACTGCTCGGCAAAGGTAGAATTTATAATGAGCAGGAACTAGAGCAGTTGTCGGTATGGTTAACCTCTGTTGTGCAAATGAAAAAGTACATGTTCAGCAAACGTGAGATTGCGCCAACGATTTCCGCTTATGCGGAATCTATGTACGATTGCCCCGTACTTAGGGACGAACTAAAACGTTGTATTCGTTACGGCCAGCTAACCGATCAAGCTAGTCCTGATCTTGCCTACATCCGCAGACATATCTATGCAGCGGAGGACAAAATCCAGAAAAAAATGGAAAATGCGCTTAATAAGTATCGTACATCTCTGCAAGAGCCGGTCATCAGCAAGCGCCATGATCGATTTGTTATTGCAGTAAAGCGAGAGCATCGCAAGCAGGTGCCAGGGACAGTGTGGGATGAATCTGCTAGTGGTCAGACCTTGTTCGTTGAGCCATTAGACGCATCAGAGCTTCAGGTGGAGCTGCAGCAGTGGAAGGCGGATGAGGAGCGGGAGCGCACCATTATATTATCCCGATTGTCTGAATATACCGAGTCGTTCTCCTTTGAGCTATTTCGTAATGTAGAAGCCATGGCTTCATTTGACTTTATTACGGCAAGAGCGAAGCTGTCTAGGTCGTATAACGGTAAAAAAATTGAGTTATCCGATCAGCCAGTTGTAAGACTCGTCGGTGCACGCCATCCACTGCTAGGACAACATAGCGTACCGCTTCATGTGGAGCTCGGATACAAATGGAAGCAGTTAATTATTACTGGGCCGAATACAGGTGGGAAAACGGTAACTTTAAAAACCATTGGATTATTCGTACTGATGATCCAATCGGGCCTGCTGGTTCCAGCTGAGCTGGGGAGTGAAATCGGCGTATTCCAGCACGTTATTGCCGATGTTGGAGATGGACAAAGTTTGGAACAATCACTGAGTACATTTTCATCTCATATCACCGTTCTTAAGGATATGCTTCAAGCGGCTGGTCCGAGGGCACTGCTTCTGCTTGATGAATTGGCAGCGGGTACCGATCCATCAGAAGGGATAGCGCTCTCTATTGCACTATTAGAACAACTGTTGAAAAAAGGAGCATTAGCAGGGGCAACGACTCATTTTAATGAAATTAAAGCTTTTGCTGCCCGCACCCCTGGATGTCAAAATGGGAAAATGGCATTTGATGCGGAAACGTTAAAGCCGCTTTATCGCTTAGAGATGGGGGAAGCAGGCGAGAGTCACGCATTCGCGATAGCAAGGCGCTTTGGTCTGCCAGAAGAGGTGATGCAGCGTGCAGAACATCTGCTTGTGCGGAAAGTAGATCCGTCTCATGAAACACGCACAAGTGAGCAATCAAGAAATGAAAAGGAAGCTCAGAAAACCTCATCTTCAGCAGCAGCAGATTTTATTAACAAAAATTTAAAAAATGCTGATGAAACGAAAGCACAGAACCCGAAAGAAGCAAAAAAACCTTTTGAGAAAGGTGATGCAGTATGGATCTATCCTCTAAATAAAATGGGTGTAGTATATCGGCCTGCAGATGAACGAGGAAATGTGATTGTCCAAATTCAAGGGCAAAAGCTCACGTTCAATCATAAACGGTTGAAGCTGTATATCGCCAAAACGAAGCTTTACCCGGGTCAAAATGAGGAGTATGATCTCGATATTGTATTTGAATCAAAGGAGAATAGAAAAGCCCGCAAGCTGATGAATCGCAAGCATGTAGAAGGCTTAGAAATTGTTACAAAAGAGGATGAGCTTATCTAAAGGATTAATCTTGAAAAAACAAAGACCCGACAGGAGGATTAGTTACCTCGGTTGGGTCTTTTGTTGAAATCGTTAGTCACGACTTTGGATGACTAACAACAAGCCTTTTCTTATGGAGATGGTTCCAGTAGATGATACAAGGACATTGCTAATCCCGAGAGATTGACCAATCGTTAGCTCGGCGTCAGTCAGCGGATATTGAAAACCATCAAGCGTAATTCCTTCTACTTTTAACGACAGCGGAAGCAATGAAACGTTCGGATATCCTTGCTGCTCAATGTTTAATTGCTCGCTAATCAAAGAAATTTTATTATGGTCATCAATGATCGTCATTTTCACCTGTTGCTGGGAAGAAAGCGCGAGCAGGTGGACATTAGCTAGGGAGTGATCAAATCTAGTGCCCAGCGCTCCAAGTAAAATGATTTCAGTAGGCTGCAAGTCCAAGGCGAGACGTATGGCCATTTCCGTATCGGTGTAGTTTTTGTCGATGGGGTCACAAGCTATCGTTTGACCGCTATTTTCACGAATTTCTAACAAATCTTCTTCTGATACGGAATCAAAGTCTCCGATCGAAATATCTGGTCTTCGTCCGTTCTTAATGAGGAAGCGAGCACCGCTGTCTGCTCCAATCAGGAGATCATCGGGCTTTATATGTGCAAGTGCCCAGGCGCCAAGCTGGCCGCCCGTGCATATTACGATGCGAAGTTGCATGATGAATTTTCCTTTCTTTTTGGCGAAATCTAATGTAATTCACTCCAGTATAATGCCTTTTGTTCTATAAAAACTAGAGGAGTGGAATAACTGTATGGATAAACGGATGAAATTCACGAAATTTGTCGTTGCGAATCCACATCCTCCCAGCTAAAATGATGAATGAAAGTACCGATGCAGTGATCGGTTCATGTACGGGAAGCGAGGAGCATTTGCTGTGAGTATGGACATTTTTGGTATTTTTAGCATTATCGGAACAATTGCCTTTGCAGTCAGCGGAGCGATTGTCGCTATGGAGGAAGAATACGATATACTAGGTGTGTTCGTGCTTGGACTTGTCACAGCATTTGGCGGCGGTGTCGTGCGTAATCTGTTGATAGGTATGCCAGTTACATCGCTTTGGAATCAAGGATACCTGCTCAAAATAGCTATCATTGCCATGACGATTGCTTTTCTATTGCCTGTTGACTGGATTCAGCGCTGGCGACGGAGCGAGGCGTTTTTTGACGCGATTGGATTATCAGCCTTTGCTATTCAAGGAGCGCTGTATGCAACGCAAATGAAGCATCCGCTTAGTGCAGTCCTTGTTGCAGCCATGCTGACAGGAATTGGCGGCGGAATCATTCGCGATGTGCTGGCTGGCCGCAAGCCGCTTGTGCTAAAAGATGAAATTTATGCTGTATGGGCCATGCTTGCAGGTCTCGCGATTGGACTTGGTTGGATAAAATCAACCTTGGAGCTCTTGGTTTTATTCGTTATTATTATTAGCTTCCGGATGCTATCTGTCTATTTCAAGTGGAAGCTGCCAAGACGCACGTTACATATTCATACTTCTAATGAACAGCAGAAAAGAGGAACATCATGAAAGCTCGTATTTTATTTGTTTGTCTCGGAAACATATGCAGGTCCCCAATGGCTGAAGCCGTTATGCGCCATCAGGTAGAGCAAGCAAAATTGACAGATCAAATTATGGTTGATTCCGCAGGAACCGGTGACTGGCATTTGGGTCATCCGCCGCATGAGGGCACGAGAGATCAGCTGGATCAGCACCAAATTTCACATCAGGGTATGAAAGCTCGGTTAGTTACGCCTGATGACTACAAAACGTTTGATTATATCGTATGTATGGACACAAACAATTTACGAGATGTACGCAAGCTGTTTTTTGGAGAAGGTAAAGCTACAGAAGAGGAAACCAAACGATTGTTTACTTTTATGGAGCTGCTGCCTGCGAAAGGAATAGCCGATGTGCCTGATCCTTATTATGAAAATAATTTTCCGTTTGTTTATGAATTAGTCGACAGCGGATGCAAGGAGCTTCTTAAACGGATAAAAGCAGATTTGCAATTAAATGAATAAATTCATTAAAAAAGCTGTCCAGCACTCCCGAAAGGAGCCTGCTGGACAGCTTTGCTTTTGATTATTCAACCTCAATGAAATAGGCGAGAGCTTTATCAAGCTCTTTTTGCCAAAAACCCCATTGATGCTTGCCGTCTTTTTCTTCATAGAAGACAGTAGCTTGATTAAGTTCAAGCAGCGCCTTGGCGTTGCGATTCAAAGCTACAAAATCAAATACGCCACGGTCCGTTTCATATGCATCCTCTTGCAGACCAACAATCATATAAATATTGAGCCAGCTAAGGTCTCCTGCTGCGGAAATGATGTTTTGGGATACGCCATAAAAAGCACCTGATAAGGACATGACGCGTGTAAATAGCTGCGGGTAGGAGAGAGCTAAATGCAAGGAAACGGAGCCGCCGAGTGAATCGCCTGCCAATAATCGATGCTCTGGTTCTTGTCTTACCGCATAACGTTCCTCAACAAACGGAATGAGCTCTTCCGCGAAAAACCGAATGTATGCCTCGTGCCGATTGCCATCTGGCGTGTATTCCTCCGTACGCTGCTTTTTGTCGACATCAACACCTACAATAATGAAGGGCTCAAGTCCCTCATCCAAAATCAATCGCGTCGCTGTAGTAGCAATTCGCCCAAAGTTGAAAAAATCTTCGCCATCCTGGCAATAGACGACCGGGTAGCTAAGCACCTCGTTATAACCTGGCGGCAAAAAGATACGTAAATTGCGGCTTTGTTCAGCCAAATATCGGCTTGGCACGGTTTCCTTTACTATTGTTCTCTTCAAATATCGCTCATCTGTCATTTCTTTCTCTCCTATCGGTTGAATTTATTGAATGGAAAACATCTGTTGTGGGTAAACAATAGAAAGACAATCAAAGGAATCACATCTATTTCTGTCTTGTTGTATTATGCTGTTATACTAATAAATAAAGTCTGTAGCATATACAATTTCTTAAAAGAATGATGAGAATCAGCGAAAAAACAACGGTTTTTGTGTTTTTTGCTTTGACCATTTTCATTAAACAGGTTTATAATAATTCTATAACAGAGGTAAACGATTTTCAAATATTTCGATTGAGGTGAGCGATCAAAATGAGCAAATTGCCATACGAAGTTCAAACGGAACCGGTAACTCCGCTATCTGTCTTGTCACTCGACGGGGAAGTTGTTAACCCGGACTTATTGCCGGCTTTGTCTGATGATCAATTAAAAGAAGTTATGTACCGCATGGTATTTACTCGTACATGGGATGAGCGTGCTGTTAATTTAGGCCGTCAAGGAAGACTTGGCTTTTACGCTCCAGTATCAGGTCAAGAAGCATCAATGGTTGGCAGCGAATACGCGCTAAACAAAGATGATTTCATTTGCCCAGGATACCGTGATATGCCACAGCTTGTATGGCATGGTTTGCCATTATACCAAGCTTTCCTATATTCTCGCGGACACCAACAAGGTGGTCAAATTCCTGAGGATGTACATGTTCTAATGCCGCAAATCATTATTGGCGCACAAGTATTGCACGCAACTGGCGTAGCAATGGCATTTAAGAAAAAGAATGAAAAACGTGTAGCTATCACTTATACAGGCGACGGCGGTTCGTCAGAAGGCGATTTCTACGAAGGCATGAACTTCGCAGGCGCTTATAAGCTGCCTGTCATTTATGTTGTACAAAACAACGGATATGCTATTACTACACCGTACTCCAAGCAAACAGGTGCTTTGTCTGTTGCACATAAAGCTGTTGCTGCTGGTATCAAGGGTGTTCAAGTAGATGGTATGGACGTACTTGCTGTTATCAAAGCTGTTCAAGAAGCAGCAGAGCGCGGCCGCAATGGCGAAGGCGCAACATTGATTGAGCTTCTAACTTACCGTTTCCGTCCGCATTCCTTGGCGGATGATACGACTAAATACCGTACAAAAGATGAAGAAGCAGAATGGGCTTTAAAAGATCCGCTTGTTCGTTTCGGTAAATATCTAGAGAAAAAAGGCTTGTGGACTGAAGAAGACACAAACCGTGTGAAAGATGAAGCAAAAGCAACTGTAACTGAGCACATCAAAAAAGCTGAAGCAGTTGAAAAAATGACTGTAGCAGGCTTGATCGATAGCATGTTCGAAACAACACCGCAATACTTGGAAGAGCAAAAGGACGATTTTCAATAGAAGAGGAGGATCAGACGATCATGGCTCAAATGAATATGTTGGAAGCAATTCGCGATGCGATGCGCGTAGAACTTAAACGTGATTCGAACGTTGTCATCTTTGGTGAGGACGTAGGTAAAGTCGGCGGAGTATTCCGTGTGACAGAAGGTTTACAGGATGAGTTTGGTGAAGATCGCGTATTTGATACGCCTCTTGCTGAGTCAGCTCTTGCAGGTATGGCAGTTGGTATGGGGTTGCAAGGCTTCCGTCCAATCGCTGAAATTCAATTCGTAGGTTTTATTTATGAAGCGCTTGACCAAATGTTTGTCCAAGCTGCTCGTATGCGTTACCGCTCTGGAGGTCGCTACAACTCACCAATCGTATTCCGTACACCATTTGGCGGCGGCGTTAAAGCGGCTGAGCTGCATACGGATTCCCTTGAAGGTCTTGCTATTCAAACGCCGGGTATCAAGGTAGTCATTCCTTCAAACCCTTATGATGCAAAAGGCTTGATGATTTCTGCAATCCGTGAGAATGATCCTGTATTTTTTATGGAGCACTTGAACTTGTACCGTGCGTTCAAGGCTGAAGTTCCTGAAGGTGAATATACAGTTGAGATCGGCAAAGCAAATGTTGTTCGCGAAGGCAGTGACGTAACGATCATTTCTTATGGTCTTATGGTTCACACAGCAGTCAAAGCAGCAGAAGAACTTGAAAAAACAGGCGTGAGTGTAGAAGTTATCGATCTTCGCACACTGCTTCCGCTTGATATAGATACTATCGTTGCTTCAATTAAGAAAACAAACCGTGCTATTGTCGTTCAAGAAGCACAAAAAACTTCTGGCGCAGCAGCTGAAATCATTGCTCAAATCAATGAAAAAGCTATTCTGCACTTAGAAGCTCCAGTACTACGCGTTGCTGGTCCGGATACTGTATATCCGTTTGCTCTAGTTGAGGATGCGTGGCTTCCTACGGTAGCACGTATTTCTGCAGCAGTTAACAAAGTACTGAACTTTTAAAGGAGGTTAAAGCGGTGGCTAAATTCGAATATCGTTTCCCAGAGCTCGGCGAAGGTTTGCACGAAGGCGAAATCATTAAAGTGCATATCAAAGTCGGAGACACGGTTACAGATGATGACATTATTATGGAAGTTCAAAACGATAAAGCGATCGTCGAAGTGCCTTGCCCAGTAAATGGTAAAGTACTCGAAGTACTCGTAAAAGACGGACAAGTTTGCCACATTGGCGAGGTTGTTGCAATCATTGATGCAGAAGGCGAATTGCCAGAGCAAGCTGAACCAGCAGCAGCTGAAGCACCTAAAGCAGAAGCTCCTGCAGCGGCGGCAGCACCAGCAGTTGAGGCACCTAATGCTGAAGCTCTTGCAGCACAAGCAGCAGCTGCTCCTAAAGCAACTGGCGGTCTTGTACTAGCAACACCTAGCGTTCGTAAATTTGCACGCGAGCAAGGCGTAGACCTAACACAAGTAGGCGGAACTGGCAAAAACGGACGTATCACTCGTGATGACGTAACTGGTTTTGGCGGCGCTCCTGCTGTTGCAGCTACAGATGCATCTGTAGCTGCAGCTGAACAATCAAGCAACGCAGAAGTTGCAGCTAAAGGTGCTGGCGAAGCTAAACCTGCTGCAGTATCGGCTGGAACACCGTACCGTCCGGAAGAGCGCGTACCATTCAAAGGTATTCGCAAAATCATTGCTAACGCAATGTCGAAATCGGTTTATACAGCTCCACATGTTACGATCATGGATGAAGTTGATGTAACGGAGCTAGTAGCACTTCGTGCTAAATATAAACCTTATGCTGAGAAAAAAGGCTCCAAGCTTACGTACTTGCCGTTCATCGTGAAAGCTCTTGTGGCAGCATGCCGCGAGTTCCCTATCTTGAACGCAACGCTTGATGAGGCTAATCAAGAAATCGTTCTTCGCAAATTCTACAATATCGGTATCGCTACAGATACAGATAACGGCCTAATCGTGCCGGTTATTGAAGATGCAGATCGTAAAAACCTATTCAAAATTGCTGACTCGATCCGTGATCTAGCTGCTCGCGGCCGTGACGGTAAACTTGCTGCCAACGAGCTTAAAGGCAGCACAATCTCGATTTCCAACATTGGTTCCGCTGGCGGTATGTTCTTCACTCCAGTTATCAACTTCCCAGAAGTTGCAATTCTTGGAACAGGCAGAATTACTGAAAAAGCAATTGTTCGCAATGGTGAAATCGTAGCTGCTCCTGTAATGGCTCTTTCACTTAGCTTCGATCACCGTCTTATCGACGGCGCAACAGCTCAAAACTTTATGAATTACATCAAAACACTTCTGGGTCAACCAGAACTGTTCATAATGGAGGTATAAGACATGGTTGTTGGTGATGCTTCCCTAGATATTGACACTCTAATTATTGGTGCGGGCCCAGGCGGTTATGTAGCAGCGATCCGTGCTGCTCAACTAGGTCAAAACGTACTCATCGTGGATAAAGAACATGTAGGCGGCGTATGCTTGAATGTGGGCTGTATTCCATCGAAAGCACTTATTTCCGCATCACATCAATATGAATCAATCAGTCACGCTTCCGCATTCGGTATCGAAGTTGGAGAAGCTAAGGTTGACTTTACAAAAGTGCAAGAGTTCAAAAACGGCATCGTGAAAAAATTGACAGGCGGCGTTGCTTCTCTTCTGAAAGCAAACAAAGTCCAATATTTCCAAGGCGAAGTTATGTTTATTAACGAAAACGAAGCGCGTGTATTCAACGATCAAGAAGCGCCTCGCTACCGTTTCAAAAACTGCATTATCGCTACAGGATCACGTCCAATTGAACTAAAAGCTTTCCCTTTCACTGGCCGTATCGTATCTTCAACAGGCGCATTGTCCTTGCCAGAAATTCCGAAGAGCCTTGTCGTTATCGGCGGCGGCTATATCGGTATCGAGCTTGGTCAAATGTACTCCAAATTCGGCACAAAAGTTACAGTAATTGAAGGCTCCGACGCGATTTTGCCGGGCTTTGACAAAGATATGTCCAACATCGTTGCTAAGAAACTAAAAAGCACGAATGTGGATATCATTACTGGCGCACAAGCAAAAGGTGCTGAGCAAACAGATAAAGACGTTACTGTAACGTATACAGTTGGCGATAAAGAAGAGAAAGTAACTGCGGATTACCTGCTCGTAACGGTTGGACGTCGTCCAAATACGGATGGTGAGCTAGGTCTTGACCTTATTAACGTGAAGCTGTCCGATCGTGGACTAGTTGAAGTTGATGAGCAATGCCGCACTAACATTCCTCATATTTATGCGATTGGCGATATCATTGCTGGACCTGCGCTTGCGCACAAAGCAATGTACGAAGGCCGCATCGCAGCTGAAGCCATTTCAGGTCAATCCAGTGTTATTGACTACAAATGTGTACCAGCAGTTTGCTTCTCTGATCCAGAATGCGCAAGCGTTGGTTTCAGTGAGAAGGAAGCAAAAGACAAAGGTCATAATGTAAAAGTTGGCAAATTCCCGTTCGCAATCAATGGACGCGCAATGTCGCTTAATGCAAATGAAGGCTTTGTTAAACTCGTATCCGATGCAGACTCCGGTCTTGTACTTGGTGCGCAAATCATCGGTATTGAGGCTTCCAATATGATTGCTGAGCTTGCTTTGGCTATCGAAATGGGCGCAACTCTTGAGGATATCGCACTTACAATTCACGCGCATCCTACACTTGGTGAAATCGTGCTTGATGCAGCTGAGGTTGCACTTGGCCACCCGATCCACACTTTCATTAAATAAATCGCAATAATGCTATCGTTTTGCGACAACAGAGGTCACGCGGCTCTCCAGCCGGCGGGGCCTCTTTGCGCTTCAAGAGCTTTAATCCAACAAATAGGAGGCGTACACGAGCATGGAACAATCAACGAAACTGGCTAGAGAATCACGAACAATTATGACGCAGCTGATCTTTCCTTTGGACACGAATCATTATGATACGATGTTTGGTGGAAAGCTGATGGAGTACATGGATAAGGTTGCTGCGATCTCAGCCATGAGACATGCACGGATGCAAGCTGTAACCGCATCAACGGACAGTCTTGATTTTTTGGCGCCGATTCGAGTCGGAGAAGTTATTGAGGTTGAAGCCTTTGTTTCGTGGACACATCGCAGCTCGATGGAAGTGTTCGTGTCCGTTCATTCCGAAAATTTGTTCAGCGGTGAGCGCAAAACGACAGTTACTGCTTTTTTCACTTTTGTTGCAATTGATGATCATGGCAAACCTGCTATTGTTCCAACTGTCGTCCCAGAGACGGAAGAGGAGATAAAGCTGCATCTTTCCGCTCCTGAGAGGCATGCGCTGCGAAAGAAACGAAAACAGGACAGAAATCCTAGTTGATGATATAATTAATTGTTATTTTTCTGATTTTTTTTCATGATAGGGAGCAATGTCCAAATGAGCAAAAGCGAACAAACCTACCTGAATTTGTTGAAATATGTTTTAGAACATGGCACAAAAAAAGAAGATCGAACGGGGACTGGAACGATCTCTACCTTTGGCTATCAAATGCGTTTTGATCTTAGCGAAGGTTTTCCGATGCTTACAACTAAACGTGTGCCATTCAAATTAATTGCCAGTGAGTTGATTTGGTTTATTCAAGGAGATACGAACATTCGTTATCTGCTGCAGCATAATAATAATATTTGGAATGAATGGGCGTTCAAAAGATGGGTGGAGAGCGCATCCTACACGGGCCCTGACATGACGAATTTTGGTCTTCGGTCGCAAACGGATGCTGAATTCTCTAAAGTATATGAAGAGCAAATGGATCTCTTTAAGCAGCACATCTTAACGGATGACCAGTTTGCCGCTGAATTCGGGGAGCTCGGCAACGTGTATGGCAAGCAGTGGAGAGAGTGGAAGACGACGCAAGGGGATGCGATTGATCAGCTTAAGGATGTCATTGCGACGATTAAGAAAAACCCGGATTCGAGAAGACTGATCGTCTCCGCTTGGAATCCAGAAGACGTTCCCAGCATGGCACTTCCTCCTTGCCATACGATGTTCCAATTCTATGTAACAAACGGCAAGCTTTCATGCCAGCTTTATCAGCGAAGCGCTGACATTTTCCTAGGCATACCATTTAACATCGCAAGTTATGCCTTATTGACCCACATGATTGCACACGAATGCGGGCTTGAAGTGGGAGAATTCATTCATACGCTTGGAGATGCCCACATTTACACGAATCATTTGGAGCAAATCGAGCTTCAGCTCAGCAGAGAGTCTAGACCGCTCCCTCAGTTAAAATTAAACACAGACAAAAAATCAATCTTCGACTTTGCAGTTGAGGATTTATCCATTGAGAATTATAACCCGCATCCAACGATTAAAGCGCCGGTAGCTGTGTAAATTCATATTCATTTTTAAAAATGAAGAAAGGAGTTAACCATTATGAATATTACTTTGATTGCCGCTATGGATCGCAATAGAACTATAGGAATAGGAAACAAGCTGCCATGGCGTTTGCCAGCAGAAATGGCTTTTTTCAAGAAGATGACGATTGGTAAAACGGTACTCATGGGCCGTAAGACGTTTGAATCACTGCCTAAGCCATTGGTTGATCGTAAAAATGTCGTATTGACTCGTCAAACGGATTTCCACCCTGAGGGCTGTGAAATCGTACATTCGATTAAAGAAGCGCTAGAATTATATACAGCTGAAGAGCTTGTTGTTATAGGCGGTGCTGATATTTACGAGCAGTTTCTGCCCTTCGCTAATCAAATATTGCTTACAAAAGTGGAAGCAGATATTGAAGGCGGAGATGCATTTTTTCCTGCATTCTCTGATTTGCAGTGGAAGCTTGTGGAAAGCGAGAGCAGAGATAGTGATGAAAAAAACAAGTATGCTTTCACGTTTCAAACGTTTATTCGGTCGGAAGTGTAGCTTTCTAAGGTAAAACCGAACGTTTGACGAACGATATGTCAGAAAGTGCAAATGATTGTACGCATAATCCATTACCTTCATAAGTACTTGAATGCTAGGATGTTGTAAAATAGTAAACGAGTGCTTTAGACAAAATATTCGTTTTCGCAGAAAGTTCGTTATTGAATATTTTAAGAATTCCCGATATAGTTTTAAAGAGAATCTAAGCAGTGTTAACGGGAAATATGGATGGAGGAAATGCGATCATGTCTACACCTACTGGTTTTATGGAATTTCAGCGCGAATTGCCGGCCGATCGCGACCCGCTAGAGCGTATCAAAGACTGGCAAGAGTTTCATAAGCATTTTTCGGATGAGCAGTTAAAAACACAAGGCGCTCGCTGCATGGACTGTGGTACACCATATTGCCACACAGGCATTGAGCTGGCAGGTTCGGTTTCAGGTTGCCCCGTAAACAATCTCATTCCAGAATGGAATAATTTGATTTATCGCGGATTATGGCGTGAAGCGCTAGACCGTCTGCATAAAACAAATAATTTTCCTGAATTCACTGGCCGCGTTTGTCCAGCACCGTGTGAGGGATCTTGTACAGTTGGTTTAATAGGCGATGCTGTAACGATCAAAACGATCGAACAAGCAATCATTGATCGCGGGTTTGAAGAGGGCTGGGTTGTTCCACAACCGCCAAAAGTCCGCACAGGCAAACGGATTGCCGTTGTAGGCTCTGGTCCTGCTGGAATGGCAACTGCTGCACAACTGAATAAAGCAGGACATACCGTAACCGTATATGAGCGCGCAGATCGCATCGGCGGCTTGCTAACCTATGGTATCCCTACAATGAAGCTTGAGAAACATGTTGTTCAGCGCCGTGTTGATATTATGGCAGCAGAAGGCGTTGAGTTTGTAACGAATACAGAGATCGGCAAAGATATTACAGCTTCTGAGCTCGTTAATAACTTTGACGCAGTCGTTCTTTGCGGAGGCTCGACAAGAGCTCGCGACGTTGAAATGGAAGGCCGCGATTTGAACGGTGTTCACATGGCAATGGATTACTTGAATGGCACAATTAAGAGCTATTTGGATTCGAATCTTGAAGATGGAAACTATATTTCCGCGAAAGACAAGGACGTTATCGTTATTGGCGGCGGAGATACTGGATCGGACTGCGTGGCTACAGCACTGCGTCACGGCTGTAAGTCGGTTACGCAATTCGGCACACATGCGAAAGCGCCGCTAGTGCGAGACAACGATAAAAATCCATGGCCGCAATTCCCGAATGTGTACACGCTGGATTATGCACATGAGGAAGCAAAAGCTCTATTTGGTGAAGATCCTCGCGCGTTTTCTGTACTAACGAAGAAATTTGTTGGCGATGGCAATGGAAACCTTAAAGAGCTTCATACTGTTCAAATTGAACGTACGGTTGATGAGACTGGACGTAAAATATATAGTGAAATTCCAGGAACAGAAAAAGTATGGCCTGCAGATCTTGTATTTATTGCAGTAGGTTTTGAAGGCCCTGAAACGACGCTGATTGAGCAGCTTGGTCTTGCACAAGACCGTCGTACAAACGTAAAAGCGACTTATGGCAAATACAACACTAATGTGGATAAAGTATTTGCTGCAGGCGACATGCGCCGTGGTCAAAGCTTAGTGGTTTGGGCGATTAATGAAGGTCGCGAGGCCGCTCGTGAAGTGGATAAATATTTGATGGGATCATCGATGCTTCCTTAAATATTGGTCGAGAGATAATAAATTTGATGGATGAGAAGCGCCTTAGGGCGCTTTTCTTGCTGAGTATGGGATCAATACTGTCCCGCATGATGAAGGCTGTGATTGTAAATATCAATTTACGGTTAGCGAGAAGGAACAAATAACAGTATTTAAACTTTAGCCGCACATTCAAGAAGAAATTCAAAAACTAAGCTCACTGTCCTAAGGAAACTTGTGGTAAAATCGGATTGAGATGACGCGAAGGGGCGATTCGTCATGGCAGCCGATGAAGCATATGTTTTGTCACCAACAGACGTTCGAAATATTCGAAGTTATGTACAACACAAATACGCTGCGCTGCCTGGGGAAAAACGAGCAGAAATTGTAGCGGATGCGGTCAAACGCATAATACATAAGCAATTACCGAATTTCGAGACCAGCGTTAAACGCTCCGTCACAGAAATGCTCATTAGAACAGCTGTTTTGGAGCGGCAAAGACCGGTTAGAGCGGAAGACATTTTTCAAGCCTGTTTAGAGCTAGATCGAACTTCGGCAGAAATATATGATCCGTTCCATGATTGGCTAGAGGAGCAGCTGCTCATAAGCTGCAAGAAGCCTCTCATGCAGCGTGTAATGGACGAGCTCGTATTAAACATGGAGCAATCGGGTGTAGCTTCAAATGAGGCTGAGAATGGCCTTCTGACGCAGCTGAGAGGATTGCTTATTACTGAAGGTGCTGAACCGCGTAATATGACGCAAACTTCAACACAAGCAGAGGTCATTTCACTGCCTGCAACGATATGGAGCAATACGTTAGCACGTAGGATTAGTACTAGAACTTATATATACAGCACATTAAGCGTTCTATTAATTGCAGCTACTTTATTGTATGGCTGGTCTTTAAATTTACCGTCAGACAACAAGCTGCAGCCACCCGTTGTTATGAACCAAGTTCAACCTATTGTTGTCCCTGTAGACGGGCTGCCTATCGAGCTTCGTTATCAAGAAATTGATCAAGCGCGGTTGATCTCATTTTTAAAGACGAAATCATCCATACTAGCTGAGGAGCCTTATTTTGGAGCAATTATAACGGCAGCGCAAGCCTTCGATATTCATCCGGTCGTCTTATTCGCTATAACTGGACAAGAGCAAGGGTTTGTACCGAAAACGAATAAGCAGCATAAAAAGATTGCCAACAATCCTTTTAATGTTTTTCATAGCTGGCAGGATTTTAGCACCAATATTAAGCAATCGGCAGAAATTGCGGCACGAACCGTATTTAACTTAAGCAAGGATAGGCCGGCAGAAGTAGATCCGTTTACATGGATTAATCGAAAGTATGCGGAAGACCCGAAGTGGTCGGATGGTGTTCGTTCGATTTTCGCCAAAATCATTGCCTATATGGAGAAGCCGGCTATTAACACAGACCTTCCGTGAACCCAATTGGGACAACTCTCCCACTTGGGTTTGCTTTTTTCTATGGAGAAATTTCAAACTTGATATGGGGAAAAACATTTCTTTTTTGCGCGGAAATCTGTAAAATGTTCTAGTGGCTGTACAGTGCGAAACGTTTATTGCTAATTGTGGAGAGCGATAGGCGTTAGACTTTCGAAAAGCTTAATGAAGGAGCGATAATCTTTTGAAGACACTAATCATTGCGGAAAAACCTGATATGGGACGAAATATAGCAGCCGCAATCGATCCTAAAGCAAAAAATCACCGTTCCTACATAGAAGGCGAGCATTATATTATTACGTGGGCGATCGGTCATTTAATCGGTCTTGCAGAGCCTGATGCCTATGATGATCGTTACAAAAAGTGGAATATTAATGATCTTCCCATTATACCGACACAGTTCAAGCTCGTACCGAACAAAAAAACAATCGATCAGCTTAAGGTTATCGGCGATCTGGCAAAACGCAGCAACCTACTTGTCAATTCTTGTGATGCCGGGCGAGAAGGGCAATATATTTTTTCCCTCATCCAGCGCCATCTTAAGTTAAATCAACCCGTTAAGCGGCTATGGATTTCAGACCTAACACCTGAGACGATTCGAAAGGGTTTCGAGGAGTTGAAAGAGGGCGCCGAATATGAGAATTTGACCCGCGCGGCAACAGCAAGAAGCGAGGCGGATTGGCTAATCGGAATGAACGGTTCACGTGCTTTTACAACGAAGCATAATGTGCTGCTATCGGTTGGCAGAGTTCAGACGCCAGTGCTCGCCCTTATATATGATCGGCAGAAGCAAATTGAAGCGTTCTCCTCTTTGAAATTTTTTGAACTGGAAGGACATTTCACACAGGATGAAATGACGTACCGCGGCATGTGGCAGGCCGAGAGAATGACAGATCAAGCAAAAGTTGAGGCCGTTGCGGCAAAGGTTAAAGGCAAGGCTGGACGAATTGCGTCTTATGAAGTTAAGGATACGAAGGAGTATCCGTTTAAGCTATACGATCTCACTCTTTTGCAGCGGGAAGCCAATGGCAAATATGCTTTTTCCGCGAAAAAAACGTTGGATACAGCACAGGCGTTGTACGAGAAGCATAAAGTTATTTCTTATCCAAGAACAAACTCAAATTACGTGACTGAGCAGAACATTCCTGAAATGCACAAAACGTTGAATGCACTTCAAGGTTCCGCCTATGATGATCTTGTCAAAGGGGCTAATCGGAGCCTTGTGCATAAGGGGAATAAATTTATTTGCAACCCGACAAAGGTTGAGGATCACCATGCCATTTTGCCAACGAATCGTAAAGCAAATGGACTCAGCCCTGATGAGCAAAAGCTGTATGATTTGATCGTGCGAAGGTTTTTGTCGCAATTTTATCCAGCTGCTGAATATAAGGTTCACACCGTCTTGACTGAGGTAGAGAACGAAATGTTCAAAACGACGGTTAAGGAGCTTCTTAGCTTAGGATGGAAGGTCATCTATGCTGACCAGAAGAAGGAGAAAGCAAAACCTTCAGCCAAAAGCAAGGATAAGGAAGAAGCAGAGGACGAAGAAATTGAAGTAAATGAGCCTTTCTCCATATCAGCAGATGCAGGAATTATCTGTTCGGATGCCATTGTGAAAGAGAAGGACACACAGCCTCCCAAGCATTACACAGAGGGCACACTGCTTAAAGCAATGGAGAGCGCAGGCAAACAAATTGAGGACGAGGATGTCCGAGATGCAATGAAAGATTCAGGATTAGGTACACCAGCTACGCGCGCAGCTACGATTGAGCGGCTGAAAAACGTTGGTTATGTGGAAATGCAGGGCAAAAAAATACAAGTTACACAAAAAGGCCGAACAGCTATTGAGCTGATTCGTGGTGCTGGTATTGATTTGCTAACCTCTCCTGAGATGACGGGGTTGTGGGAGCGACGATTGAACGAGATATCCAGAGGAACAGCTTCGGATGGACAATTCATGGAAAATGTAAAAAAATTCGCGACGATGATCGTGGACAAGGTTCGCGTTCAATCACGAGCGGCCAAAACATCATTTGAGAGTGAAGCTCCTGCTTCCGGCAAAGGCACTGGCGGGAAGTCTGGTACAGCGACTCGCACCCGTGCAGCCTCAACTAAAACGGCTGGAGCGGCAAAAAAAGCGGCATCGGCTGCGTCTACTGTATCAGGCAGCCCGACTGTTATTGCCACTTGTCCAAGGCCAGGCTGTGGCGGTTCCATCTTTATGGGGCGCAAAGGCTATGGCTGTTCTCACTATAAGGAAGGCTGTAAATTCGTTATATGGAAAGAAAGCTTTGGCAGGAATTTGACGGATACTCAGGTGAAAGCTTTAGTCGAGAAGGGGAAGACGACTAAGCTGAAGCTTGAGCTTCCGGATGGTACGCCTGGAGAAGGAAAAATAGTGCTTAAAAATGTGGATACTGGAGAACTGGCAATCGAACAGTAGAGGCCATTTTTCTCACATAGCAAAAACCCGAATTCGTCAGAAGCATCAAGGGACGAATTCGGGTTTATTTGTTTTTGTCATTCCATTATCGATTAACGTACCCGTGAATAGCGCCTGGGACATCCTTTAGATGATCCAAGGTTAAAAAAGCGCCTTTTGGTTCCACTTCAATCTGAATGATGTTATATTCCCATTCGGTTATCGCACGCATATGAATAGCGTGAATACCTGCTGTTAATGCAGGAACAACATCCGTTCGAATGGAGTTGCCAACCATCCATGTACTGTTGCGATCGAAGACACCATTGGACAAAATGGTTTCTAATGCGTCGCTGTTTTTGACACGTCGAATGTAAATGCGGGAATCGAAATAACGCTCCAAGTTTAATTTCTCAATCTTGCGACGTTGAATGGGCATCTCGCCCCCCGTATAGAGATGAAGCTCATGGCCGGCCTCCGCTAGTGAGAACAACGTTTGTTCCATATTTGGATACGGCTCGGTATCGTGCTCATATACACTTAAGCCAAGCTTCCATAGAAAGTTTTCTTCATTTGTTGATCTCTTGCGACCAGTCAAATGAGAGAAGTGAATGTAAGTATCAACAAACGATTGTGGGAAATGCTCACTTTTAAATCCGAATACGGCTACGCCGGCAATATCGATCTCCATTTGCTTGTCTCGGATGGCTTGTATTGAAACGAGGGGAGAGCTGCCGAACCAAGTGGTCATTGCATCAATAAATTGATCAATGACCAAGTAAAAGTATTTATTGCAGTGAATTAATGTATCGTCGAGGTCAAACATAATTTGTTGCTTCATGTATACGATCTCCTTTGCAAAACTTGAAACTGTATGATCAATCTACCGCAAGTGGCAGGGTCGAGTCAATGTAGGGTGTAAGAGAGGAACTGCTTTTACATACATATCCAATAATATCGGCATAATGATAGTGGAGGTGATTGCAATGGCTATCAACAAAAACGGCAATGGAGAATCTCGTCAAAATCATTCTACCTTGCGTGGACAGTCAGGCAAGCTTAAAACCGATAAATTCGCGAAGCGACCTGCGAGCTTAAACGGCATTAACAAACAGCTCCCTTAATGAAGCAAGTTTTTAAAAACACAGAAGGAGAGCTTGAATAGCTTCAGCTCTCCTTCTAATCCATGTTATGCATATTTAAGCTGTGAAGCTTTTAATTGATTCTTAATGAAAGCGATACGTCTGCGAACGTAGAAGTCCTTGCTGGCGCCCTTTAAATCTTTGGGAGTGATCACCTCCTCTGCAACATTATCGATGATAATAAGCCGTCCATCGGCGTAAAACTTAAAAGTTAAGTCGCGTCCAGGACGTTCATTCTCTACATATCGGAAATTTTCGCAGATGTTATTCATGGTGATCAGGCCTCCTTCAAAATGTTGAATTCGTCGATCATTAGAACGTTTGTTCTTGTTTTTATTATACCAAACATTTGTTCGTATGGAAACTGTTTTTTGTTTAACGTAAACTAGATTCATAGAAGCAGTTGCTGCAAACAGAAGGAGAGCGGAAAATGATCAAAGTAAAGAACTTATCCAGACGTATTCCCGGCGGGCCAAAGGTGCTCGATGATATTAGCTTTGAGGCTTATCCTGGCGACTTTATCGCCATTAAAGGTGATAGCGGAAGCGGGAAGTCCACACTTCTTCGGTGCCTAGCCTTGCAAGAAAAGTGGAGTGAAGGCTCCTATCAATTTGATGGCAAAGATATTTTCAAAGAAGGATTCAAAGGCAAGCTTAAAGTTCGGAGAGAGGTTGCTTATGTGGAAGAAAAACCTTTTCTATTCCCGAACAAGACGGGATTAAAAAATGTTATTATCGGTTCAATTTCACAAACGCCTGCTTGGCGGAGATGGACCGGGATGGTACGTAATGATGATTATATGGGTGCAATGGATATGATCGAAAAACGCGGCCTGCTTGATAAAGCACATCAGAAGGCGAGCACTCTTAGCGGGGGCGAACGGCAGCGTATGGCTATTGCAAGAGCACTCGTTCATGGCGCTAAAGTCATTGCAGCCGATGAGCCGGTTTCGGGTCTTGATCCCCATACAGCGGATCAAGTTCTAACTGATTTGAAAGCGCTATGCAAGGAGCAAGGCGTTATTGTGATTGCTGTTATGCATCAGGGGGACTGGGCGGAGCGATTTGCTGATCAAATTCTCGGCTTGAAAGACGGTAAACTTGTTCTTAACGTAAGCGGCAGAAGATTGACTGAACGCGAGAAGGCACTCCTGTGAACGAGATCGTACTACGCCTCATAACAGAAGATGAGCTCGACGCTGCTATAAAGCTAGAACAAAAATGCTATTCTCCTGAAGCTGCTGCTACCATGGCAGGGTTTCAATTTCGCTATAAGCATTATCGTTCATTTTTTTGGTCAGCTTGGCTTGGCGACCAATTAGTTGGAATAACAAACGGCATCCGTACTTCACAGACTGATTGCGGTGATGAAATGAAGGGGAATCAAGCTGATTTTTTTGAGGGGAACAACTTTTGCATCCTTACTATCGCTGTTGATGCGCATTATCGCGGGCGTGGAATCGGCACTTTGTTGCTGAGGAAGCTGATCGAACAATGTAGTTCATCACATATTGAAACCATTATACTGATGTGCGAAGAGCATTTGATTCCGTTCTACGAATCGGAGCAATTTGAGAGTAGAGGGGTGTCCGCTTCTACGCATGGCGGAATCGTTTGGCATGAGATGAGACGTGTATTGCATACAATGGAGCATCTTACCGAATAGGAAGGTGTCTTTCATATGTCATTTCAACCGCCAGTCGTTATCCAAACGGCAAAAGCTGATTTTCCGAAAGCCGAGCTGTCATTGCCTTATGTGAGCGGAGGCAGAAGCGAAGCTGCAGATAAAAAGATCAACCATACGATTCATCATACCGTGCAGCAGATGGTTCATAATCAAGGCTCGCTTGATGATCCGAGAGCGCAGATGCTAGGTTATTTTGAACAGAAAAATAATCAAAAGGATTATCTTAGTCTTTCCTTGTTCAATTATGCCTTTACTGGTGGAGCTCACGGCTTGACGCTTCAGCAATCGCTGACTTTTAAGCAATCGACAGGACAAACCTATACGCTGGCCCAGCTGTTTAAACCTGGGTCGGACTATGTTGGGCGGATAAGCGCTATCGTAAGCGCACAAATCTTGGCAAGAAAGATTGATACGCTGGAGCCTTTTAAATCCATAAGACCTGACCAGGACTATTACGTAGCGGACCGTTCACTTGTCGTCTATTTCCAGCTATATGAGCTGGCAGCTTATGTGTTTGGATTTCTGTATTTTCCGATATCCGTCTACGAACTGCAAGATATCATTAATGAGGATGGTCCACTTGGACCGATGCTGGTTAATGACTAATTCTGAATGAAACCATTTTCTCTTAGCAGTTATTCAGCCTAAGAACATAAGGAGACAACGCATTGATATATTTTCTCATATTATTCGCAGCAGCTCTAATTGTCGCGGTGTCGTTTGTCTTCTTTCACCAACGAAAAATGGAAAAGGAGCAGCAACGCTCCATCGAAAGGACGCCTGTTTTACCATCCGCGACAGTTACGTCAATATCTACGAATCGAATAGTAGATCAACCCCTTGCTGAGGCAGCTGCAAAAGCAACTATAAGCTCGATGCCTTATTCAGCAGATATGCTCTATAAGATTTTAGTTGTAGATGATCAACCCGCTATTCGAATGATGCTTGTTGAATTGTTTGCTGCGCAGGGTATCGATGTTTATGAAGCTGAAAGCGGCAGTATCGCCTTGGACATTTACGAGAAGCAGAAGCCGAATTGTGTACTGCTTGATTTGAAAATGCCCGAAATGGATGGAATAGAAATTTTGCGCGGGATAAGAATGCTGTCGCCAGAGGTGCCTGTCATTCTCATAACGGCATATGCAGATCCAGACATAATGGAAGAGGCGCTTGCGCTTGGCATTACACATTGTTTTACGAAGCCCTTTGATATCATAGAACTCAAATCACTCGTTTATGGAATACTGGAGCAAAGTTCTAATCAAGCTGAGTGAAAAAATAAAAATCAATCGACTCGCATCTTGATGGATGCGAGTGTTTGTTATGCGCTTTAATCATTCTTCCTTTTGCATGTGACATCCAAACCACTCATACAGTTACGTAGGAGGGTGATTGGATGATTTTATTGCTAGCAGGATTATTAATATTTGCGATTGTCATTGCCGTTATTATTGCCATTGCGTTCAAAGCGCAACAGTCCATTTCATTATCTAAGCATCAGAATCTAATTGTTTATGGCTTGCAGGCGCAGCTGCTACAGGACAAACATGATTTGCATCGTTATGGTTTAGCGCAGCAGCTTAGACGGCGGTTCGGCGGGTTATCATCATTTGGTTTATCGTTTAATGCGCTCGGTTTGATTGGAAGCGCAGCTTTTTTGTTTGGTCCAGCGATCGGAGAGGGGGGGCCGTCGGTTATTGGATTTGGTTTGCCCATAATCGCTTTATTTGCACTTATTTTAAGTGCATCTCTCGCAGAACTCTCATCTGTGACACCAACTGCAGGCGGAATTTATCATACGGCATCCTCAGCAGGCGGGCGCTCATGGGGAGTGCGAGCAGGCTGGCTTCAAGCATCTGGACATTTAGCTATGCTTGCTCTGCTAAACTGCGCATGTGCAGCTTTACTGGACGGTTTTATGTCCGCTCGAATAGGTTATCAAACATCGGATTTCACTTTTTGGTGTGTCGCTGCAGTGCTGACTGCTTCCCAAGGTGCTGTGAACCACTTTGGAAACCGGATGTTAAGCAAGCTGCAAGCAGGCGGCGTTATACTGCAAGTATTTATTGCTTTATTCATTATTGCTGGGCTAGCTTGGCTTGCATGGCCAGGCAGCTATTCTCCTGTATTGATGTATCAATTTCAAAATGCACAGTGGAATGGTACCGTGCAGGCGGGATCATTCGTCAGCGGTACGCTCCTTTTGTTAAAGCTATTTATTGGCATGGAGGGCTCAAGCCAAGGATCGGAAGAAACAATTGATCCTCGTGTACGAGCACCGTGGTCGATTTTTTTATCTACTGCTTACACATTTGTTATTGGTTTTGTACTTCTGAGCTTTATGCTTATATCCATTCCATTGTCTAACGAACCAAGCTGGTTGGGAACGTTTCTACAAACGGCAGCTGCTGGCTGGGGCGGCACCAGTATGATCATTATTTTTGTCATTCTATCATTATGGAGCAGCGGACTGCAGACGATGACAGTATGCTCGCGGATTGTATACAGCCTAGCACGTGATGGCGCCTTGCCGCTGAGCCAACGATGGTCTAACGTGTCGGAGCGGCATCAGACGCCGATTCCTGCCGTCTGGTTGTGTGCGGTCATTTCATTAACTATTCTTCTCATTGCTTTTTTCAGCTATAGAGACGATACAATCATTTTTCTTCTAACTGCAGCGATAATATGTTTAAATCTATCTTATGCCATACCGATTGCCTGGAAAATAAAACAGGGGAAGATCCATGCGCGGTTGCATGCATCACCGTGGCATTTGGGCAGCTGGAGTATCCCACTCCATGTGGTTTCCATAGCTTGGCTGCTGTTAACGACGATACTAGCTGCTATATTCATCGATTATCGAGGCTCAATTGCAGCTTTTGTATTTCTTACATTGATCTCTTTCATGGAGCTAAGGTATCGGCAAAAACATGGGATGAGCCTGCAGAGCAGAGTTAATCGTTCGCGCAAGGAGCTTTATTTTATGGAAAGAAAATTTCCTTTAAATTAATCTGTATGTCGATGCTGTGGGAAATAATGATGTACTCATTTAGGAAATAGTCGGACTATTTAAAAAACATTTCCCGGGGAAACGCAATAAGTAACAGAAAATAGAGGTTTTCGACAGCCAGTGGCTAACGCAAGTAGAATGTGTCGAAAGCGTTGCTGGTAAATTGAAAATCACAAAAGTTATTGATATAGTTATCTCTCTTTGCCAACATCTCCCTAAGAAGATTATAATAATCAAATGAGAGATCATTATAGGAGGAACGAAGCGAATGACACATCATATAGAAACGGCTAAACTTGTGTCACTAAATATAGGAATGCCGAAATCAATAACACACGGCAGTAAAGAAGTATTAACAGGAATTTATAAGCAGCCTTCACAAGCAACCCATGCTTTGAGCACTATAGGACTTGAGGGCGATGGACAAGGCGATACGATTCATCATGGTGGACCGGACAAAGCGGTATGCGTCTATTTCGAGCAACGATACGCCTATTGGCGTGAGAAATACGAGGAGCCATTTGATTACGGAGCTTTTGGTGAAAACTTTACGCTCTCGAGCTGGACAGAAGGGGATTTGTGCATCGGCGATATTATCCAGGCAGATGATGTGATCCTTCAAGTAAGTCAGCCAAGACAGCCGTGCTATAAGCTGGGGCTGCGGCATAAGCTGCCGGAATTGCCGGGACATGTTCAGCGTGAAGGCTACACAGGTCTTTATTTCCGCGTACTCCAAGAGGGCCATATACAGGCAGGGATGACGTTTGAAATTAAATATAAACATCCGGCCCGTAAAACGGTTATGGAAGCTAACCGTGTCATGTACCGTGATAAAGATGACATAAAGGGAATCAGAGAGCTGCTTGATGTGAAAGAATTGGCTGCGAGCTGGCAGGAACAGCTGGGGGCTCGTTTGACAAGATTGCAGCTTGATCAATAAGGAGGCTTGTCTGTTTTGACCGACACCATAGATTTTACAGCTTATTTAGATGCATATGCGTTCGCCGAGCCTTGTCATATTGAGAGCCGGGAGAGCGGAATGAATAATACGACCCGAATCATTTCGTCGGGAAATAAAAAATTTGTCCTGCGCATTTACAATAACCATAAGGATATTGATATTGTAAGGCTTGAACATGAGGTACTGAACGACTTGAATAAACAGAAGCTAGCCTTTAAGGTGCCGATTCCAGTTCAGAATAAACAAGGCGAAACGATTAGCGTTGCAACAGATGGCACCTTATCGTCATTATTTCAGTTTATTGATGGTGACCGACCGACGGTTTCAAACCCAGCGCATGTTTATGCGCTAGGCGTTACAGCTGCGAAGCTTTCTAGTGCTTTAAGCGGAATAAACCCAAAAGGCTTGCCGCTTTACAGCCCTTATTTCATGTTGGAAAATACATATGCTTTGATGGATGAGGAAGCTTTTTTTGCAATGGCAGAGCTTTCCGTAGATCTTAAAGGTAGAAAATCAAGCTTCATGGCCTTGCACGAGGAGCGTCTGAAGCTGAAAGAGGATTGTAATCAACTTGTCGGGCTGCCGGAACAATGGATCCATGGTGATTTGGTTTTTAATAATACGGTATGTCAAGGCGATGCGATCGTAGGTGTGCTGGATTTTGAATTTACGACTGTCGATGTTAGAGCGATGGAGCTTGCTGTCATTATTGTCGATATCATAAAACCAGATGACCTAAATATAAAAGAGAATGTGAAGCGTTTATTGCAGGGTTATCAGGATACGAATCCGTTAACTCTTCATGAAATTAAGATATTGCCGATATTAATGAAATTAAGATTGCTTGATGTAGCATTGCATTTTGCCATACGCTTAAGAGATAATTTAGATGATGAGGAAATACTTTCCGGCATTATCGATCAGTCAGCATTCGGCTGCCGCTGGATTAATGAACATTGGGAGGATGATTTTTCATGAGTTTAGCCAAAGCACTGGGATACGGCGAGAACGAAAAACTGCTCATTATTAACGCAGATGACTACGGAGTATGCCATTCGGTAAATGTCGGCATTCAGCAGCTGCTGCTAGAACAAACGGTGAGCTCGGCGACGATTATGATGCCTTGCGGCTGGGCGAGGGAAGCAGCGCTATGGAGTGCAAGGCACCCGCAAGTCGATGTGGGTGTCCATTTCACATTTACTAGCGAATGGGATATGTACCGCTGGGGTCCAGTCAACCGCAAAGGAAGCACAAGTTCGCTTGTCACCCATGAAAATTATTTCCCGAAGGACAGTAAAACCTTTGAGCTGAAAGCTGATCCAGAGCAAGTAAAAGAAGAACTTATCGCACAAATTGAAATGGCTTTAGCTATGGGGATGAAACCATCGCATGCGGACAATCACATGGGAAGCTTGTATGGGTTAGCAACCGGCAGAAATTTCTTATCTATCGTTCTGGATGTATGCGCTTCCTATGGCCTGCCTTTCCGTTTGCCGCGTAATTTAAGGCAAAATATTGGTCAAATGGCTTCTCCTGAGCTGGAAGAGCAAGCCAAACAGCTCGGAATGCTGGCGGATTCGAAGGGTGTTGTTATCCTTGATTATTTAATCGGCTTGCCGTTCCACTTGGAGGAGGGTGAAACATTTGATTCACTAAAGGCAAGCATGCAGCAGGTACTTGAGGGTCTGGAACCAGGCGTTTCTGAAATTATTATACATCCGTCTCTTGTAACCGATGAGCTGAATGCTTTTCACATGCAGCCTCTAAAGCGGGGAATGGAGTTTGAATTATTCCGTGATGCTGAGATCAAGAATACGTTGCAAAAAGAAAACATCCGTATGATTCGCTGGAGTGAACTGCAAAAACTACAGCGTGCTCGAACAGGCTTTACAACCTAACGAAGGAGTTGACTTATGTCTATTGAAGCGATAAAACAATTAGCCGAACAATTGAAATCTAATATTGGACGCGTCATCGTAGGCAAAGAGGAAGTTGTAGAACTAATGCTCATCGGACTCCTTACATCAGGGCATGTGCTGCTCGAGGATGTGCCAGGAACAGGAAAGACCTTGCTCGCTAAATCTATGGCCAAATCATTGGCTTTATCTTTCAGGAGAATTCAATTTACACCCGATTTGCTTCCATCGGATCTAAGCGGCATTCATTTCTATAATCAAAAAATAAGCGAGTTTGAATTCAGAGCTGGTCCATTGTTTACTCATTTGCTGTTAGCAGATGAGATTAATCGTGCGACGCCTCGTACCCAATCGAGTTTGCTCGAATGTATGGAAGAGCGTCAAATCAGCATCGACGGTGAAACCAAATATTTGGAGCGTCCATTTATGGTTATTGCTACACAAAATCCAGTGGAGCATCAAGGAACCTTTCCACTTCCGGAAGCACAGCTCGATCGTTTTTTATTCAAAATTAAGATGGGTTATCCGACGACTGAAGAAGGTTTGCAGCTATTAAAACGTTTTAAAGATCATGATCCGCTTGCGGAGCTTGAGCCAGTTGCAGGAATAGATGTCATTCAGAAGGCACAGCAAGCCTATTCAGCGGTGAAAGTGAACGATGACATCCTTCAGTATTTGCTGCAAATCGTGGAGCAAACACGAAGGCGTGAGGAGGTTTCTGTTGGTGTCAGTCCGCGTGGCAGTCAAGCGCTGCTCCGCGCTTCCCAGGTACATGCCATTTTGCGAGGACGTGATTTCGTTACGCCTGATGATATAAAGGCAATGGCGAAGCCGGTCTTGTCCCACCGACTAGCCATTCGCGGCATGCATCGTACAGCAAATCAGGCGGAATCCATTATTGATGACATTATTCGTTTGACGGCCGTGCCTGCTGAAGCAGGCGTTACGGCTCGTTAGGCAGCCTGATGATTTTATTCTGGTTTATATTGGCTGCAATCGTCATTTTGTCACTACAGGGCAAAATATTTCAAAAGCTCGTATTGCGCCGTATCCAATATGAACGGCGTTTTACGAGCAAAACATGCTATAGCGGCGAGCAGGTTGAGATGATAGAAGAGATGGCCAACGCCAAATGGCTGCCGGTGCCTTGGCTGCGCGTGGAATCACAGCTCTCCACTCATCTGCATTTTCAACAGCTTGATAATTTTTCTGTGAGCAGCGGGCAGCTTTACCAGAACCATAAGAGCTTCTTCAGTCTATCGCCATATACAAAAATTACGCGCACACACCGCATTACCTGCGCAAAGCGAGGCTGGTACAAGCTTCAAACCGTCACGTTAACGGGCGGTGATCCGCTTGGTTTAACCCATTCGTCCGCTCAAATTGCGCTTCAAGGGGAACTGCTTGTTTATCCAAAGCCTGCCGAGGTGCCCATTCATGAGCTACCTTATCATAGCTGGCAGGGTGATCAATCGATTCGCCGCTGGATTATCAACGATCCATTCATTATTGCAGGCGTTCGTGATTATCAAGCGGGCGATACGTATAAGCAAATCAACTGGAAAGCTACTGCAAAAACAGGAAGCCTTCAAGTCCATCAGTATGATTTTACCGCGGACCGCAGACTGATGATTTATTTGAATGTGGACGATGTAGAGGGCATGTGGCGAAGCGTAACTGATTTATCGTTAATCGAGCTAGGCATTGAATGGGCAGCAGGGGCAGCTGAAGCTGTCATTCAGCAGGGCATGGAAGTTGGTTTTGCATCCAATATGCCTTTGACCGGCATGATGGAAAGCGTTCACATTGAACCTAGAGGCGGGCATGAGCATTTAATCGTTATTTTAGAGGAAATGGCGAAGCTCGATATTGAACGCACAGAGTTGTTTCATCATTTGTTGGAACGCGAAGCAAGAAGCGGCTTCAGTGAACGAGATGTGCTAATGATTACGGCTTATTGGAACGAAGAACTGGAAAAACAAGCTGAACAGCTTCGCTACAACGGCAATGCAGTCGCAGTTTGGATGCTGACAGATAAAGCTAAGCCAACGATTAGCGATGTTGGACAAGCGATATCAGGTAGTGGCAGAGAAGAGGTGATCGCGTGAATGAGCCCCAGAAGCGATCTATTTCTTTAAATACCTTAGGTCAAGGCGTTATTGAACTGCTCTTTTATTTGCCCGTATTTATAGCGATAGCTGTTTACTTGCTGCCTGCTGGAGCTTTGTGGCCATGGATAGCAACGATTCCTCTCTGTTACTGGACGGCATCGCTAATCCTCGGAAAATATCCAAGATTACGATACGGCGTGAAGCTGCTTCTAGCTATTGCTATTGGGGCGTTGCATAGCAGTTTGTTCATTATCGCATGGGTAGGTAATGTGGATATCGTCCCTATGGTTGTATGCGGACTTGCTGCTGCTGTAGCAGCAATGAAGGGCATGTCGGCGCAATTGCGCGGATGGTTCAACTCATTTCCCAATACACAGATGCTGATTGGCGTGTTCCTTTATGTAGCTGTGCAGCCGTTAAAAATAATTGCGTTAAAAAAACTGATGGAGTACAACGGTGTTTTAATCGTTTGCGGAATTGCTGCCGTCATTATATTTTTCTTTTTTGCAAATGAGCGGCATTTGAACAGTGAAACAGTAGATTCAGGTAAAACGTCAGCTACTCTTGCTTTCAAACGCCAAAATCGTCTATTAATTATTGTAATCGTCAGCATCATTAGCATTCTTGCTCTTTTCCGCCAAATTCAGAAGATGATTGAGAGCTTCTTTCATTCGATCATAGAACGAATAATGAATTGGCTAAACCAGTCTAGGGAGCAAACACCGGTCGAAGAACCTCCTATTGATTCTTCATCACCTGAGATGCCTTTGGAGGAAACGAAGCCGCCGTCTGATTGGATGCTGCTACTCGAGCAAATTGCGAAAATTATCGGCATCGTGTTAGTCATCATCATCCTCTGCATTCTGTTCTATTTTATTGCTAGAAAGGTAATGCAATGGGCGAAACTGCTTGCTGCTAAATTGCAGGAAAGAGGAGCAGATAGCCGCAATAATGGGGTTGGCTTTACAGATGAAGTTGAAAGTTTAATGACATTAACTAAATGGCGGGAGCAAATGGGAAATAAACTGAAGCAGCTGCTGCCTAATAAGCGCTCCTTTGCTCAGGAATGGAATGAGCTGCGAACAAATACAGAAAAAATCAGGTTTTTATATGCTCGCTTATTGAGAAGCAGCGCCGAACAGGGGTATACGGTCAAAGAACATATGACTCCGCGCGAAACATCAGAAGACCTGAATACATGGCAGGCTGGCAAGCTCGACAATATGCCTCGATTTATTGAGTTGTACGAAGAAGCAAGGTATGGCGATAAGCAGCCAGATGACCAACAAATCAACGCTCTTAAAAACCAGTTCGAAAAAAAAGGGAATCAAGCTTAACAAGCTGATTCCCTTTTTTTGGTGTATGATTCAAAGCTTAACCATATAATCATTTGAGGCTTAAAATATGTTCGGCAATCTTATGGCCATGATAACGTCCGGATTCGATGAAAATTTCATTTGCTTCATGTCTGGAGGCTACGACACCTGCGAGATAAATGCCTGGAACATTCGTTTCCATAGTATCTTCGTTGAAGGTTGGATACCCTTCTTCCTCAATCGTAACGCCGCTTGTGTTAAGGAAGTTGCGATCGGGATGGAAGCCGGTCAAAGCTAATACAAAATCATTTTCCAAACGGATCTCGCCTTCAGGTCCTAGTACAGTGATGTCATTGTTTTCGATAGAGGTTACAGTTGACTGAAACAGCATGCGAATAGAGCCTTTCGTTACTTTGCTCTGGAAACCTGGCTTAACCCATGGCTTAATGCTGGTGGAATAATCATTGCCGCGATAGACGACCGTTACCTCTGCACCGACCCTCTCAAGCTCTAAAGCCGCATCGATTGCGGAGTTGCTGCCGCCAATAATGGCAACTTTCATACCAACGTAGGGATGCGATTCGCGGAAGAAATGACTGACTTTACCAAGCTGCTCACCGGGAATGCCCAGCTCATTCGGATGATCGAAATAACCTGTAGCGATGATGACATACTTGCTTTGGTATGTGCGCTTCTCGCCAAAACGATCTTCTCCATGCAAAATAAACTGTCCATTCTCAGGCGTAATCTTATTTATCATTTCATAGGCTTGCACACGAACGTTTTTGCGCTGCGCGGCTGTTCTATAGTAATTAAGTGCTTCCAGTCTGGAAGGCTTATCGTTAGCCGTTGTGAATGGTATATCGCCGATTTCAAGATTTTCTGGACTGCTGAAAAATTGCATATAAGTGGGATATTGCGAGATTGAATGTACAATGTTGCGTTTCTCTATGACAAGTGGCTGGAGACCAATCCGTTCGAGTTCAATCGCTGCTGCCAAGCCGCACGGACCGCCTCCAATGATGATGGCTTCTTCTTTTTGCATTCGTATTACCCTCCTATACTATAACGAAGCGATATAAATTCTAATATAACGATCATTTTACTGCGAGGCGTACATATTGTGCAAATCTGGATTTATGGCTCTCGTGTACATGCAATATATTATTGTATAATAATGTGTAACCATTCTTATTTGTATACCGGTTCTATGAAACTAGCTTTATTTCACAAAATGATAGGAGGAGATCACATGCGGCGACGTTTTGTAATAGAGGCAGTACTGGTGGCAACGTATGGACATCTTCTTGTACCGAGTCGTCCAATTGATTTTGTCGTTCCTTATTCATCCATAGCTGAGCTGTATGAAATGAGAGACGGTGTTGAACCTGTCATGGATGATCCAGATGATGATGGACATGTAAAAACCAAAATAAATGAACTTATTGCTTTTTTTGAGGATGCTCTTAATCGCAAAAAAATTGAAAAGGCCATGCAAGTGCCTTGGCGAGAAAGCTCTCCGCTCATTCTAAATGATACGATTCATTTTACAGTCGTGCATGCTGTCGATAATGCCCATTATGGCGAGATGTTCGATCCGATCGAAACAGAATTGCTGTTAACAGGGTTGAAGCTGCAAGTCCCATTGCTGTCGGATCAGTTTGAGTTTCAAGATAAGCTGATAGAAGCAGAGGTCCCTGTACAAATTTACGATATTGAAGATTTTGAGTTTGCGGTAGAGGAAGGTATCTCCTCAAGTGACTTTGATTTGCCGAATGAGTCGGACAGGTTTTAAATCTTTTTTTTGTAAAAACCTCTTGCGCAAAGGCAGAAACAGGTGTTAAGATTTGGATGGGTTAGGAAAATATGATCAAATGGATACGAAAAGGGGGGCTCAATAATGTTTATCAATCAGATTGGAATGAATGTCGAAGGCGTGCAGTTTAGCATGAATTTCCATCTTGTTGTTCAAACATGCCGATCGGGCTGCCTTCGTTCATTGGTGTCAACGCAGCTTTTTTGACCGTTGCACGCTATTATACGAAGATCTCAAGCCGATGATGGCTTGAGGTCTTTTTTTGTTTCCTATAGGGGAAGGGGCAATCCAATGAAAACGCTGTTACGTTTGATGATTTATGTAAGACCGAGTGCCAAATGGGTATTTACAGCGGTTATCATTATGATTTTTGCGACGATATTCGATTTGGTAGCTCCTTGGGTATTAGCCAAAATATTTGACGAAGGAATCGGAAAAAGCAATATGTCCGTCGTGATCGGATTAACACTTGCTTTGGCAGGCATTCAAGCTTTAAAGAGCTTAGGCATGTTTATACAAGGTTATTCCCAAGAGCTGGTCGGTCAAAATGTCGTGTTTAAACTCCGGAAAGAGCTTTATGAGCATTTGCAGCGGTTATCATTTTCTTATTATGACCGTGCGCAGACTGGTCAGCTCATGTCCAGAATGACTGGGGATATTGATGCGGTAAAAAACTTTGTCGGGTTTGGAGCGATGAACTTATTTACTGGCATGCTAACATTTATCGGAACGACGATTTTCATGATGACGATGCAATGGAAAGTAACTTTAATCAGCTTAATTACAATTCCTTTTATTTTGTTCGTGTTATTTCGCTTTAACCACAAAGTAGGACCAGCTTGGTCCAATATTCGTGAACAAATGGGGCGCTTAACAACTACGCTTCAAGAAAATATTTCAGGCATTCGAGTTGTCAAATCTTTTGCAACAGAGTCCGTAGAACAACGGAAATTCGCTGAGCGAAATGAGCAAAATTTCGATACAAATATGGACCGGGCAAGGCTGGAGGCAAAAGCATTTCCGCTCATGGGCTTTTACGGAGGACTCACGTTTGTTTTGATGATTTGGATCGGTGCTATTTTTGTTGCTCGGGAAGAGATGTCGATTGGTACCTTCATGGCGTTTCAATGGTACACATGGGGCATTATTTGGCCGCTGAATATGCTAGGCTGGCAAATTAATATTTTTCAACAAGCGATTAAAGCAGCTCCACGTGTATTTGAAGTGCTGGACACACCGGTTGATATTCAAACCCCTGAACAAGCGATAAATACGGACGGAATGCACGGCAACGTCGTTTTTGATCGCGTAACATTCTTCTTCTCTGATCAGGATTTAGCGAAGGATAAGCCGATATTGGATGAGGTTTCTTTCCAAGTGAAGCAAGGTGAGGTGATCGGTGTACTCGGTGCCACCGGTTCAGGCAAAAGCAGTCTAATTGGCTTGCTTTCTCGTTATTATGATGTGTCCGGTGGCAGTGTACTCATTGATGGTGTAGATGTGCGGGAATATGAGCTTGATGGTCTGCGGCGAAGCATAGGTATTGTGCCGCAAGAGACCTTCTTGTTCTCAGCATCGATTAGAGATAATATCGCCTACGGTCATCCGGATGCAACGCAGGAGCAAATTGAGGAGGCAGCACGCAAATCGCAAATCCATTCCTTCATCGAAAGCATGCCAAGCGGCTACGATACGCGAATCGGTGAGCGGGGTGTCGGGCTCTCTGGCGGACAAAGACAACGCGTGGCGCTTGCTCGTGCGATTTTAATGGATCCGCCAATTCTAGTACTGGATGAAGCGACAGCAAGTGTAGATACAGCAACAGAATCAGCTATTCATGAAGCTTTATTAGAAGTCATGAAGGGTCGCACGACATTTATAATCGCGCAGCGGCTTTCCTCGATTCAGCATGCGGACCGTATTATTGTACTCGAAAATGGCCGCGTGGCAGAAGAAGGCACACATAAGGAACTAAACGAAGGCAGTGGCTTCTTCCGTCAATTGTTTGATAGACAGAAGCAAATCGCACATCAATAGAAGAGAGGTGAAAACATGAGTCAAGTGGAGTGGGATATGGATTCTGATGTAGAAGAGAAGCCGTTTAATGGGAAATACATGCGGCGTATGCTTCAATATCTTATCCCTTATCGCAAATTAATGACGTGGGTCATTATTATAGTGCTTATTAATATGTTATTAAGCTTATCCGAACCAATTATTCTTGCGTACATCATCGATAAAGGGATAAACCAAAAAGATTATTCGGTTATCCATGTATTGGGTGCTATTCTGCTGGGCGTTAAGCTAATAGGCTGGTTGTTTAGCTATATGCATACCAGATGGATCAATTTTACAGGACAACGTATTTTGTTTGATCTTCGTCAGCAATTATTTAATCATTTGCAAACCTTGTCCTTTCGTTTTTTTGACGGACGTCCCGCTGGTAAAATTATGTCCAGAATTACGAATGATACAAATGCAATTGGCGAGCTAATCAACGGCGGTTTGATAACGATGGTGATGGAGGTTACGCATTTACTTGGCATCGTCATCATTTTGATCTGGATGGATTGGCAGCTTGCTTTGCTCTCATTTATTATGATGCCGCTGCTCTATTTCATCGTTGCAAAGCTCCGTCCAAAAATTGAAGGCTCATGGTCGCGTTCACGCTCAACGATGTCATCGATTAACGGTAATGTGAACGAAACGATACAGGGCATTCGTGTCATTCAAGCCTTCTCACGCCAGCGTACAAATAATGAGCGATTTGAAGGCATAAATACCCGAAACAAAGGCGCATTTATGCGAGCAATTACATTGGAATCGACCGTATATCCACTGGTTGAAATGATCGGAATGCTGGGCACCTGTATTGTAGTTTGGTTCGGAGCCACGAAGGTCATTGAAGGTGCGCTTACGCTTGGCTTCATTATGGCGTTCATTAATTATTTATGGCGTTTCTGGGGGCCGCTGAGCGCCTTATCCAAGGTTTATAGCCAGCTGTTGTCAGCTATGGCTTCTGCCGAGCGTATTTTTGAAGTGCTGGATACCGATCCAGAGGTGAAAAATAGCAAGCATGCTTTAGAACTGCCGCAGGTTCGCGGTGAGGTTGAGTTTGATAATGTTTCGTTTCGATATGAGGAAAATAAACCAGATGTGCTTCATAACGTTTCATTTCTCGTTAAGCCCGGGCAAAGAGTAGCTTTAGTCGGGCCAACCGGCGCTGGAAAAAGCACGATTGTTAATCTCTTGATGCGATTCTACGATGCTACTGACGGTACCGTGCGAATCGACGGGATGGACGTCAAGCAGGCAACGCTCGAATCTCTACGCAAGCAAATGGGAATCGTGCTTCAGGATTCATTTATTTTTGCGGGTACGGTAGAAGAGAACTTGCGTTATGGCAACGATCATGCAACAGAGGAAGAGCTGCTTAGAGCAGCCGAGAGCGTAAGGCTAGACCGCGTCGTAAGCAAGCTGTCAGACGGGTATCAAACGCAGCTGGAGGAGCGAGGCTCAAAACTCTCGGTAGGCCAAAGGCAATTGCTCGCTTTCGGCCGTGTGTTGCTATCAGATCCTGGCATACTCATATTAGACGAGGCTACTTCCAGCGTAGATATGGAAACAGAGCAGCATATTCAAGAGGCTTTGCAAACGCTGCTTGCAGGAAGAACGGCGTTTATTATCGCGCACAGACTATCCACCATTAAGGATGCTGATCTTATTCTCGTCATTGAGAACGGAAGAGTAGCCGAGCAGGGGTCGCATTCGGAGCTGATGAAGAAAGGCGGCATCTACTCCAATCTTGTTCTAACACAGCTGTCTATGCAGGAATCTGTTATTTTGCAAACCAGTTCTTAATGGCATGAAATAAAAAAAGAGGGCAAGTCAGGCTTACGCAAAAAATGCGCTAGCTTGACTCGTCCTCTTTTTTTGTGCGATCGATTGCTTGTGCCATCGTTTTATCTGTTAAATGCGCATAAATTTGTGTCGTTTCCGGCGAAGCATGCCCAAGCTGCTCTTGAGTTTTGTAGATGTCGTTTCGCAGATAGTAGTCCGTGGCGAAGCTATGTCTGAGCTTATGTACGGATAAGTAAGGTTTTCCAAAGCGTTTGGCATATTTCAGGACCATTTCTTGAATTGCTCGCTTCGTCATGCGCGAACCCTCGTTTTTTCCATTAGCAACAGCCAGAAACAAAGCCTTTTCTCTTTTTGGCGCCTTGTAACGGAGTTCCCTAAGAGTCAAATAAGCTTGCAGATCCTCAACCGCCTCTTGGCGAAAATATACAGGAGTTTTAAACGTATCGTCATTTTTACCTTTGCGATATACATAGGAAAGCTTCTTCTTGAGATCGATATCATCTACGTTCAAGTTGACGAGTTCAGATACACGCAAGCCTGAGTGTAGAATAAAGCTAATGATACATGCATCTCTTGTCATATTAAGCTCGTATGCGTAAAGTGCCTGCTTGTTTTTGGCAACATCCGTCCCATAATGCTGTTTAATATAAGCCATAAATTCGGAAATTTCCTCTTCTTGAAGCAGCTTTCCCTCAAGCTTTGCGGCTGTATCCTTCGGTTTATGCGTACGTTTAATCGTAACTTTTGCCATAACATTCCGTTTGAGTAGAGGATAAAACTCCTCATCCTCTGCAATTTGACTTAAATAATGAAATAACGAGCGGAGGGAGGAAAGCTTGCGTGAGATCGTCGTTTTACTGTTTCGCTCCACTTTATGAGTCGATAAATACATACGGAAGCCATCTATACTGTCCATATGCAGCTTTTCCAGTTCAAGCAAAGCTACGTCTCTAATATTTGCTGCTTCAGAAAGGCCTTCTGCCATTAACCAGTTAAGAAAGGTTTCATAGTCTCTCATATATTCGACGAGCGATGAAGGAGATAAATCCGGAAGTTTGTAATTAATAAATTTTTCAATATACCAAGGCATCGTAGGAAGTTTCTTGTCGAGCTCTTCACGATCTTTTTGTTTAATAATATTGATGGCGAGTCACTCCTAAAATTAATGGTACAAATAGTTAATGGCGTTTAATAAACATAATAATAATTATGTTAACAAATTGTAATAATAACCAGATGAATAGTTATATTGTAACAATTAGAGTAAGGGGGTACAACGTCATAAAAGGGTAATAGGCAAAAAAAGAATTCTCTACTCAGAGACTTCTTCTCCTTATGACCCTCATACGTTGATTATGGTGTTTGGATGTATAAGAATTTATATAATGGTCACTCTAAAAAAAAACAAAATAATATCTCATTTATTTTATTTTTTATTTTTGAAACCCATTAATAAACAGCCCGTATACCTTTTTATAACTTCATCGTGCTTCATTCCAAAGGGGAGTAGCTGCTACAGTAAAGTCGTCATTACGAGAATCTAACGATCTCCGGCTTTATTGGCAACTTAACGTTGTTAGCGAGACCTTTGCCACTAGTCGGCAAAGGTCTATTTTTTGGGTGTAAGCACAAGTTAAATTTACTTAAGCAGAGTCGAAAGGGAGGAATCTTGTATGGATTTTGGTTTGTTAATGGAATATGGATGGGTTCTGCTCATCCTCATTGCAATTGAAGGTTTGCTCGCAGCAGACAATGCACTTGTGCTGGCTATCATGGTCAAACATCTGCCGGAGAAAGAACGGAAGAAAGCATTGTTTTACGGCTTAGCAGGGGCATTTGTTTTCAGATTTGCTTCGTTATTCGCTATTTCCTTTCTGGTTGGAGTGTGGCAAGTACAGGCAATTGGCGCGTTGTACCTATTATTCATTGCGCTAAACCATATTTTCCGAAAAGTCATTTTCAAGAAGCATGTCGATAATGCAACAGAAGACAAAAAAGAAACCAAAAAAGCGAGTGGTTTCTGGTTTACCGTATTAAAGGTAGAAGTTGCAGATATCGCATTTGCAGTAGATTCCATCCTGGCAGCTGTTGCGCTTGCAATGGCGCTGCCAACGACCAATTTGCCGAAAATAGGCGGAATGGATGGCGGTCACTTTGCAGTCATCTTTATCGGTGGTTTCATCGGTCTAATCATTATGCGTTTCGCTGCTTCAGCTTTCGTGAAGTTGCTAGAGCGCAAGCCTGGACTTGAAGTTGCTGCATTCGTTATCGTAGGTTGGGTAGGCGTCAAGCTGGCTGTTGTCACATTGTCTCACCCTAAACTGGGGATCATTCCAGAATCATTCTCCCATTCAGCAGCTTGGAAAATTACCTTCTATGTAGTCCTTGTCTTGATCGCGGTTATAGGTTGGTTCCTATCGAGCGACAAAGAGGAATCCAATGACGGTAAGGTAGCTACAAATAACAACTAACTAATCTATTTTCAATATAAATCAGAAAAAAACTGTTGAGGAAACTCAACAGTTTTTTCTTTTTATTAGCTTATAAATGTTCCGAATTCCTCTATATCACGTCAGATTTAACCGTTAAGATTGTTTCATTATATGATTCAGATTTTTGCGCTGTTGTAAATTAGTAAATATATGCAATTCTGCAAATTCGGTTACAATTCCATTTTAACTGTGCTAAACTCAAACGAGTCTGTAGAAGAGTTGCCAATCTTCTTCCAAATTGCGGACAATTTGTATGTACGCTATAGAAAAAGGAGGTTCATTCTTAAATGATGAACACTAAATTCATACAACATAGTATGGCGCTAATTATCATATTTATGCTGGCATTTTCGGTTCCGCTCGAAGCTGCTCATGCTGCTCCGCCTGCTACATTAAAGGTAGGAAGCTCAGGACCGGATGTTCCGGATTTGCAATATCGGTTAAAAACGCTAGGTTATTTTAATAAAGATGTAACGGCTTATTTTGGCACAACGACGTTAGAGTCACTCAAACGTTTTCAGAAGGATTATGGTGTGGCTTCCGATGGTGTCGCAGGCGCACAGACCTGGAAAACACTTAAGAGTGTTTCTGTGAATCAAGGTGAGCTTGATTTGCTAGCAAGAATTATTTATGCAGAAGCACGTGGCGAATCCTATAAAGGACAGGTTGCAGTTGGAGCTGTCGTTATGAATCGATTGGCATCGTCCAGTTTCCCAGATACAGTTAGAGGCGTTATTGAACAGCCGCGAGCATTTACGGCAGTTGATGATGGACAATATAATCTTACTCCAAACAAACTTGCCTATCAAGCAGCAAAGGAAGCTGTCAAAGGTTATGATCCAACAGGTGGAGCTCTTTATTATTTTAATCCAGAAACAGCTACCTCTGAATGGATTTGGTCACGTAAGCAAACCGGAAAAATTGGACGTCATATATTTGCAGTATAAACAAAAGATTCTTATCGACAAGGTAACTTGCGATAAGAATCTTTTTGTATCTATCATATTTGCCAGCGAGATGTTTTCAAAAAGTTATGCAAACATGTTACAATAAGAAAGATAGTATCATACTTTTTTTAAACATTCTGGAGGTGCCAACATTGAAAGTTGAAATTTGGTCGGATTATGTATGTCCGTTTTGTTATATAGGAAAAAGGAAGTTCGAGCTCGCGCTTGCAAAATTTGCGCATAAAGACAAGATCGAAATCGTATTCCGCAGTTTTGAGCTAGATCCAAGTGCTGATCCTAATTCAAATATAAGCACATACAGCATGCTTGCAACGAAGTATGGAATGAGCGTGGAGAAAGCAAAGGAAACAACGGCTAACGTAGCAGAACAAGCTGCAGCTGTAGGAATCACTTTTCATTTTGAAGGAACAGTTTCTACAAATACGTTTGACTCACATCGTCTCGTTCACTTTGCTGCTGAACAGGGCAAGGAAAAGGAACTTTCCGAGAGATTGTTTAAAGCTTACTTCACAGATGGCGTAAATATCGGCAATCGCGAGCGCCTTGTTGAAATCGCTGCTGAAGTTGGGCTTGACACTGCCGCAGCAGCTGCAATGCTTGAATCTAACCAATTCGCTGACAATGTTCGTGGTGAAGAAGAGGAAGGCAGCAAGCTCGGTATCCGAGGTGTACCTTTTTATGTAGTTGATCGTAAATATGCTGTTTCCGGCGCACAATCGCCTGAAGTGTTTTTGGACACATTAAATAAAGCGTGGGAAGAAAAACATCCAACCTTTATTCAAGTGAATGAAGGGGACGCTGATGTTACATGTACGGATGGTTATTGCGTTCCGGATTCATCAAAGTCTTAATAGCTTACGAAGGGCGGTCATTTCATGGAGGAAACAACTCTAAGAAGCAACTGTCAAATTGAGCGAATTGGTGAAATCATCGAGTTGTCTCGCATGTCTGCTTTTATTTTAATAAATGAAAAAAGTATTGAAGTGCCATTAACGAAAGTCGCTGAGGGTGTAATCCTCGGCGACTTTGTTGTCTGGACAGGCAGCAGCTGGAATCGTAAAACGATCGTATGAAAAAACGTATTTGTCGGATTAGCTTTCACAACTTATAATAGATAACGGTATAAAAGTCAGACGTTCGTTAAGAAGCGACGACATGCAAATACTTAGGGGGTTTTAAACGTGACAAATGAACAACAACGTCTGCTTGTGTTCGCAGGCTCTTATGCAGAAGCAGAGGAGAATGGCGTGTACGTGTATGCATTCGATGAGCAATCGGGTACATTAACGTTGACGGACGCGGTTGCTGATTTTAAAAATCCGACGTTTCTCAATGTAGATGCAGACCGCAAGCTATTGTATACGATCTCCGAAACCGTGAATCAATCAGGTCTTAAGGTTGGAGAGGCTGCGGCATTTGCCATTGATACCAAGGAGGGCTCATTACGGCTCATAAACCGTAAAGAGACGGTTGCTTCGACGACCTGTCATATTCAGCGTGATGCGAATAGCCGTTATTTGACGGTTACAAGCTATCATGGCGGCATGATTGGACTATTTGGCATTACAGAAGAGGGCGCTATCGGTCAAGAGCTTGATGTGAAACAACATGTTGGAAGCAGTCAGCATCCAGAACGCCAGGATCGTCCGCATCCGCATTCTTCGTTCTACAGCCCTGACGGTCGATACCTGTTCGTTTCTGATTTGGGACTGGATCGAATTGTCACTTATCGCTTGGATGATGCTGATCATAAGCTTATTCACCATGCCGAAATTTCTTTGCATCCGGGAGCAGGGCCGCGTCATCTGTCGTTCCATCCGAATGGTAAGTTCGTCTATGTCATTAATGAGGTGGATTCAACAATTACATCGTTTACATACGATAAAGAAACCGGCCAGTTGACGACTTTAGCAACCGTTAGCACTCTTCCGTCGGATTTTGAAGGTGAAAACTCTTGTGCTGAAATTACAGTATCTTCAGACGGCAAATATGTATATGGTTCCAATCGCGGTCATGACAGCATTGTTGTTTTCGCAATCGATGAACAAACGGGTGCTTTGTCGCTTGTTCAGCACATTTCGGTTGAAGGCGGACATCCGCGTCATTTTGCACTGACGCCAAACGGCAATTATTTACTTGCTGCAAACCGAGACACAAACAATATCGTTACATTCAAAGTTAATAAATCAAGTGGACAATTGGTCTTCACTGGGAATAGCGTATCGTTATCTAAGCCAGTTTGTGTAATCCCTGTTTATTTAACGATGTAAATAATTAATGACGTAAGCATAGAGAGAAAAGGGGAATACAGAAGCGTGGCAACTAGCGAAGAAGAAAAACCGAAATTAAAGGCGACCAAAATTTTCAAATGTAAAAATCCGGACTGCAAGGCATGGGTTAGAGATGAGTTTGCTGCAACGGAGCAAACTTGTCCGATCTGCAAAGGACCAATGCTCAGAAGCATGAGGCATTTGCCAGCCGTTCAGAATAAGCCGAAACCTCAGCCACGTAAACCGAAATCGGACTACTAAAATGTTTATTCAAAAAAATCCCAATCCTCTCATAAGAGCTGGATCGGGATTTTTTTATTGCATAGCGGAATCGTTCGACTAAAAATATGGTAGGATAGACATACAAACAATGACAGGATGGTAACCTATATGCTGTTTTATTTTGTCGCATTATTTACGGCAGCCGTAATTGTCATCTTAAATAATCGCAGGAGCGAATCGAATCGCTGGGCTGCTTTATTTTTGTTCAGCGCTTCAATTGGCGGACTCTCAGAAGTTTTAATAGACTATGGTTTATTCTTAATAACTGATCTACTGCAATTTCTTAATTATACATTCACGCCTTATGCTGTTTTCGTATTCTGCCTACTCTATGCGTCTGTTCTAGACCATAACCGAATGAGAAAAAAACTGAAATTTTATCTTGCCATTCCGATTTTTTTGATGGCTTCATTTGTTATGATTTCTTCTGATGTGCAATGGTTTTTTAACCTTTTGCTGCTATGGAGCGCGCCTTATTATTTAATTTCCTGTTATTTATTAGTCGCATCCTTTTGGAAAGAGCGTGATGCAAGGATAAAGCGAAGCCGCTTTATCACCACAATCATAATGGTTCCAACACTGCTGGCTGTTCTAATCTTCATATATGTGGCAAAGGTGATTACACCGGATTTTGAATTTTTTAATTATATATCAGTCTTTATGATTTATTCGTTGTCGGTCGCGCTGTTATGTACCTTCATGTATGGTGTTCTTGGTGTTAAACTCCGCTTTGAGCATGATCCAATGGAAAGTACGATGCGAGCAGTTAGCACTGGAACTACGATGCTTAATCATACGATAAAAAATGAAATAGGAAAAATAGCCATCAGTACGGAAAATTTAAGAAATCTGCTGCCTGAATCGAATGAGCAATCTATGCAGCATATGCAGATCATAACGAATGCATCCAATCATATGCTTGAGATGATCAGCCGTATTCATAGTCAAATAAAGGACATTACCCTGAAAGAGCAGCCGGTTCAGCTCGATCAGCTCATTGATAAAGTTCTTTATCAGCATGAGGCTCTGATGCAAAATAAAGGAATTTCGTTAACCGCGAAGTATGAGCTGCGTCCTGTCATCCAATGTGATCCCATTCATATAAGCGAAGCATTTGGCAACCTGCTCATGAATGCAAGTGATGCAATGCCAAATGGAGGAGCTATTGAAGTGAGGCTTGCAGCGTATAAGAATGGTGTGGAGCTTTCAGTGCAGGATTGTGGCATGGGCATCTCGGAGGAGAAGCTAAGCCAGGTGTTTGATCCCTTCTATAGCAGTGGGAAAAGTGGACGGAATTTCGGACTCGGCTTATCTTATGTTTATAATGTTATGCAAAAGAGCGGTGCTAAGGTTATTCTGACAAGCCAAGAAGGCGTAGGAACACGTGCAGCCTTAATATGGCCGAGAAAAAAGATTTTAAAATGAGTAGAGAAGGAGGGAGCAACCTTGAATCATATCAAAGTGTTTATCGTTGAGGATGACACGGATTGGATTAAAGCGCTCACTACTTTTTTGAATAAAGAGTCTGATTTGCTTGTCGTAGGTACGGCAACTAATTCTACCGATGCGATAAATCTTGCACAAACGCTTACGTTTGATGTTGTACTAATGGATATTCAGCTTGAGGGCAGCAGGCTTGACGGCATTCATACAGCAATTCTTATGCATGAGCATTCTCCCGCCAAGATTATTATGTTAACGTCATTAAATGATGAGCAGACGATGACTCAGGCCTTTACAGCCGGTGCTGTACAGTATTTGGAGAAGACACGCTTCCAGGAGCTGCCACAAACGATTCGTAACGCATATCATCATTCTGCTCCTATGGAGGCTTTACTTAACGAACTAACTCGGCTAAAGCGCGAGGAGCAGCTTAAGGAATTAACTGGCGCAGAACGTGAAGTATTCGAGCTTATTGAAGCCGGCTACACGCAATCGCAAATTGAGAAGAAGCTTTACAAGGCAGAGAGCACGCTCAAAAATCAGGTCAATAAAATGCTCAAGAAGCTTGGCGTGCGCAGCAGCAAAGAAGCTGTGGAAAAAGTGAAGCGAAGAGGAATTTTCCAGCGTGATGAGAAGGAATAACCTATTTTACATAGCTAGAAGGCAAAGGGGTACTACATAACGTAGTACCCCTTTGTTTGTCGTTCTATGAAAGATGGAACTGCCGATACTATACGGCTTGCGTTTAAAATAAAACGAGAGAGGGAGCGATTTAACATGGAAGCAATAACCTCACACAACGACGAAGCTGCTGTACTGCTCATTGATGGAAAATGCATATTATGTAATAAAATCACTCACTTTGTCGTGAAGAGAGATAAAAAGAAATATTTTCGATTTGCTGCGCTTCAGTCGCCTGTTGGTCAGCAGTTGCTTAAGAATGGAAATTTGCCTATAGATGATCTTGATACGTTTGTAATGGTGCAGTCGAATCAGTACTATACCAAATCCGAAGCGGCGCTTCGAGTATTTCGCAAGCTTGACGGCTGGTGGAGGTTGTTGTATTGGTTTCGCTTCGTACCGCTTGCTTGGAGAAACTATGTATATCATATTATTGCGCGAAATCGCTATCGTTGGTTTGAGAAACATGAAATGTGCATCATCCCGACACCAGAGTTATTAGAGAGATTTTTGGACGATGGAATAGGAGGAGCATGAATGAATAGAAAACCGATTTACGTCGAGCTTGAAATTCGTGCAACACAGGATGAGCTGTGGGCGCATACTCAAATCCCACAGCTGCATGAGCAATGGGATCTCCGATTCTCGAAAATTCAATATTTTCCAAAAAACAGTGAATCCGACATCCAGAAATTCCAGTATGAAACGAGAATTGGCTTTGGTCTAAACATTAGAGGCACAGGAGAAACGAGCAGCACAATTTTCAAAGATGGAAACGAAAGAGTATCGACGCTAACTTTTGCTTCGGAGCAGCCAATCTCGTTAATACGAATCGGAGGCGGTTATTGGAAGTACAAGGATCTTGGAGACAAACAGTCCTTTATAACACTATTTAATTATCAGACTCGTTTCGGTATTGCAGGACGAATTATGGATCGCTTTTTATTCCGACCCCTATTTGGCTGGGCTACCGCTTGGAGCTTCGATCGATTGCGAATATGGCTTGAGGAACGTATTCCTCCTTCTGTTGTTGCAGAGAGAGCTTTGCTTCATTATTTGAGCGTCTGCTTCATCGTTCTGCTCTGGTGTTATGAAGGCCTTGTGCCTAAGCTCTTGTTCCCAGAAACGGGAGAGTTGACGATGATGAGGCAGGTGGGTTGGTTTAATGGAATGGAGCTGCAAATGGTTCAATTAATCGGTATTGGAGAAATGGGACTTGGTGTGCTAATCGCTTGTTTCCATAGGAGAAAATGGATTTATATTATTCATGTATTGGCACTTATTTCATTGACAATGCCAGTGCTTCTATTCTATTCAGAATTGCTGAAGTCGCCTTTTAATCCAATTACGCTTACGTTGCCAATGATTGGTTTAGGCTTAACAGCCTATTTAAGCAGACGTCACTTGCCGCAAGCGAGCCGCTGTAAAAGACAATTTAAATAAACAGATTAGAAAAGGGGAAATCACGATGCGTTCTATATATGAACAAGCGTTAGGAGCTGATTTTCAAAAGCTCCATCCTCGCATACAGCAGCGTTTTGGCTTTTGCAGTCAAGATCGTACTGCGTCTATCGGACATGGAGTCATGCAGCTTATATGGTACAACAAACTTGCTGCACTGCCATTGTTTATTGGAACGCTCCGCCACATCATGTTCCCCCAAGGCGGCGTAAACATCCCGTTTTCAATTGAAAACTATGCATATGTAGATGCATTCGGACGTGAAACCGTCACGTGGATTCGCAAATTCAAGTTTCCAAGGGCGATCCGCCATTTTGACGCAACGATGGTGTATAGCGGAGAAAGAGAGATTATCGTTGATTATTTAGGCAATAAGCAGCATTTAGCAGTCGATTTGGATGTTGCAGTTTCCACAAAGGGCGGAATTCGAATTATTTCGGGTGAGCAGCGTTTCTATGAAGGGTGGCTTCAATTCCGATTTCCTCGTTTGTTTACAGGTAGAGCAGAAGTGAATGAGTGGTATGACGATGAGGAGCGCTGCTACAAAATATCAGTGGACGTTCGGAACCCTATCCTTGGGCAAATTTTCCGTTATGAAGGCTCTTTCCAAGCTTCATTCGTGAATAGCGGGCATGAGGCGATTCCGATTGGAATTCGGCCATTGCGTGAAGAGAAGAGGGAATAAACGGCTACTGCTGTTTATTCCTTTTTGTCACTTTCGTGTTTGGCGTTGTATAATAGAAGCTGACACGATAAGCAGGTTCAAGCTAACGAGGTAAATGAAGCTGGACCCATGGGAAACGGAGTATCTGACTAATGAAAAAATTTAAAAAGTTTTATATAGAGACGACAAGTATTTGCAACTTATCCTGCAGCTTCTGTCCGCCCACATTGCGAGCGAAAGGTTTCATTAAAGTGGAGGATTTCAAAAAAACACTGGATCAGATCAAGCCGCATACGGATTATATTTATTTTCATGTAAAAGGCGAGCCAATGCTGCATCCTAAGATGGACGAGCTGCTTGATATTAGCCATGAGAAGGGCTTCAAAGTAAATATTACGTCCAATGGAACACTTATTACGAAAAACAAGGAAAAGCTACTTAACAAGCCAGCCTTGCGTCAAATTAACTTCTCGCTGCACAGCTTTGACGGCCATGCCGGTTCCACGAATAAAGAAGGTTACCTTGCTGAAATCTTATCCTTCGTAAAGGAAGCCGTCGCAAGCAGCGATATTATTATTTCGTTTCGGCTATGGAACTTAGATATGGACAATGAAACGAATCAGCAGAAAAACAAAAACCGAGAGCTCCTGGGCATGATAGAGAAGGCATTTAATCTCGATTATAAAATTGAAGAAAAATTCATACCCGGCTCGGGTGTCAAAATAGCGGAGCGCATTTACCTAAATCAAGATCCTGAGTTCAAATGGCCGGATTTAAAAGAGCCGGAGTATAATGGGAAAGGCTTCTGCCATGCCTTAAGGAATCAAGCTGGCATTCTCATCGACGGAACAGTCATCCCTTGCTGCTTGGACGGAGAGGGCGTCATTAATTTAGGAAACATTCACGATACTCATTTCTCGGAAATTATTGAGAATGAGCGATCAACTAATCTCTATGATGGTTTCTCAAGACGGGAAGCTGTCGAGGAGCTGTGCAGGAAATGCGGCTATCGCCAACGTTTTGGGTGATTTGATTACTAGGATTATGCTAGTAGGTCAACAAGGCAATTTGTAATGACAAAATAACTATAGTAACGGTTATTAATGAGTTATGTTATGTGAATTATAGGTATTGCGTTGGAATTGTTGAGTGGGGTCGTTTTGTGTTATGATTTATTCCGTGCTGTTCTTTGTCGTCTTTCTATCAATCAGAGAGTTAGGAGATTCAACTACACATGGATTTTATTACGATTTTAAAAGCGATTATTTTAGGTATTGTTGAAGGATTAACGGAATTTGCACCTGTATCCTCGACAGGACATATGGTCATTGTTGACGATATGTGGCTTCAAACGGAACAGTACTTGACGAAGTACGTTGCGAACACATTCAAAATTGTTATTCAGCTCGGCTCCATTTTAGCAGTAGTCATTATTTTCCGAAATCGTTTTATTGACTTGCTGGGCTTGAACAGAGGCAGCAAGGACGCGGCACAAGCATCTTCTCAACCGAAGAAAAAGCTAAAGCTTACACATGTTATCGTTGGTCTCATCCCAGCTGGTGTACTTGGTCTATTGTTTGACGATTACATTGATGAACATTTATTCTCGATACGCACAGTGCTAATTGGTCTAGTTATCGGAGCTATACTTATGATTATTGCCGATCGTTTTGGGCCTAAGAAACCTAAGATCGAGTCAGTTGACCAGATCACTTATAAGCAAGCCTTCTCCGTTGGGCTTATCCAATGTTTATCCCTCTGGCCAGGCTTCTCCCGTTCCGGTTCTACTATTTCCGGAGGGGTGCTGCTAGGCATGAGTCACCGCGCTGCTGCTGATTTCACTTTCATCATGGCTGTGCCGATCATGGCTGGTGCGAGCTTGTTGTCCTTGGCGAAAAACTGGGAATACTTCACGTTAGAGTCATTGCCGTTTTTTATCGCAGGTTTCATAAGCGCATTCGTTTTTGCACTTCTTTCGATTCGTTTCTTCTTGAAGCTTATTAACAAAATCAAGCTTGTACCATTTGCAATATACCGCATCGTGCTTGCTGCTGTAATCTATATCGTTTATTTTTAACCAATAGAAAAAGCCTGCTCCCTTATGATAAGGAGCAGGCTTTTTTTCGATTTATGGATGTAACTCAATTGGTTTTTGAGCTTCATAGATGCCGATTCGACCTGAACATATAAATGCGATTACGCAGCCGATAAACATATAAATTGCACCTTCAGTCCCAAATAATTCAATGCCCATGATGAAGCAAGCGATTGGCGTCTTGGCAGCGCCGCTGAATACGGATATGAAACCAATGGCAGCGAGCAGGGGGACGGAGACATGGAGCAAACCTGCAAGTGCGCTTCCTAGCGTTGAGCCGATGACAAAGAGTGGAGTTACCTCCCCGCCTTGAAAGCCTGTCCCAAGCGTTATAGCAGTAAATAGTGTTTTCAATAAAAAAACAAACGGCGAAACCGCCTCTTGAAAGGACTGCTCTAGGAGCGGGATGCCTAGTCCCAAATAATCACGTGTTCCGATCGCATAGACGAGAGCAACAATGAATAGTCCGCCCAAAAAGCTTTTGAGAACAGGACTTTTAAACCATTTACTAAATAAACGTTTGAATCCTCGTACCAGCTGAGTGAATAATAATGCGGCTAGACCAAAAAGCACAGATGCAATGACAACTTTGACAATGAGCAGCCAGTCGAGCGGAGGGACATCACCCATTGAATAGGAGATATGTTGAATTCCCCACGCGGTAGCAACCAAATGGCCAACATAACTCGCGATAAAGCAGGGGAGCAGCGCTTCATAACTGATGACGCCGATTGCAAGTACTTCTAGTCCAAAGATTGTACCGGCTAGAGGTGTGCCAAAAACAGCACCAAAGCCGCTGCTAATGCCGCACATCAAAATGATTTTGCGATCAAGCCGGCCTCGTTTAATTAGCTTGCCAAACCATTCTGCTAAGCTGCCGCCCATTTGTACTGCAGTACCTTCTCGACCAGCAGATCCGCCAAATAAATGGGTGATTAAAGTTCCAATCAGAACAAGTGGTGCCATTCTTAATGGGATGGAGCCATTACCGGTATGTATTTGCTCTATAATTAGATTATTTCCTCTACCTGCTTCTTTCCCAAACTTGAGATAAAGATAACTTACGAAGGCACCGCCGAGTGGCAGAAGCCACAATAACCACAAATGTTGTACACGCGTTTCGGTTACGAATTCAAGACTGGCTAGAAATAATGCGGAAGCAGAACCAGATAAGATGCCGATTACTCCAGCAATGAACAGCCATTTCAACATATATTTGGCAAGTGTGAGCGGTGCGAAATGCCTTACATCAATCATTCATGTGAACTCCTTCGTTGGCTCCCTGAGAGAAGGAATATGTTGTATTGTTTCTATTAGCTATTATACAACACTCCTAGAAGAGGTAAAGAAATTCATATCAGCGAATCAAGTGAAAACCAGCCGTCATGGACACCGTAAGAAATCCAAACCAAGTGATAAATATTGACGAGAAAGTAGATCAATACCGTAATCAGAATACATGGATTGATCCAATACCGATTTTTCATACGATAATAAATGAGGATAAGCAGCAGTGGGAGCAGCAGCTTCATCCCGTAGTAGCTAACGATATTCCAGTCATAAAGTTTTTGTACGAGTGGGTTGAGCTCCTCAATTAATGATAGCCTCAAGCCTATATCTGTAAATAAAGCGTCGGCAAAACATAGAAACAGCAATCCGAACAGCAGCGGTTTTAAGTCCCATTCTTTGAGAGCAGTAATGGCATTTAAGCCTCCATTCTGAAAAAATGATCTGGGTTTTGCATAATAGATGCATATGCCTCATAAGGATTATCATTCCTAAGGAATTTCTGTGGAATAAAGGAGGCCTAACGTTGAAGCGAATATTGATTGGAAGTCCCATTCGCCAAAGACCGAACATATTGCGTCACTTTTTAGCCTCGCTTGCGCGAATCGAAGCAAGCTCTTTTAAAGTAGATTATTTCTTTATTGACGACAATGATAACGAGCAGTCCTCGCAATTGCTGAGCGATTTTATATCGAAGCAAAAAGAGAACAATGAAAGTGAAACCATCTTAATTAGAGGCGATTCGATAACACCATATGCCAGGGATGAGTTTACTCATTACTGGAGCAATGATTTAATTGATAAAATCGCAAGCTGGAAGGATCATATGATCCAAACAGCGAGAGAGCAGCAATTTGATGGATTATTCCTCATTGATTCGGATTTGCTGATTCACCCGGAAGCAATTGAATCTTTGATTTCTTCTGAGAAAGAGATCATTTCCACTATTTTCTGGACACAGTGGCAGCCTAATACGATGGAAATGCCGCAGGTTTGGCTGAAGGATACGTATTGGCCGTTTCAGTCAGATGGAACAGTAAAAGCCGGTGACGGTGCGGAAGCGGCTGTCATGTTTCTAATGAAGCTTAGAGTCCCTGGTGTTTATCAGGTTGGCGGCCTTGGTGCGTGCACGTATATCGCTCGCTCAGCACTAGAGAAGCCGATATCATTTCGGACGATCTCGAATGTATCGTTTTGGGGCGAAGATCGTCATTTCTGCATTCGAGCAGTTGCTCTTGGCATCGATTTGTACGTGGACACCAGATACCCAGCCTTTCATATCTACCGAGAATCGGATATTGAGCGCGCTATTTTGTTTATGGAATCGACTCAGGACAAAGCATATACAAATTCGAATATGTTGCCAGCACAAGGACCTACGATCATTGTGCCCACAGCAGGTCCTAAGCTTACGTTATCTATGATCGTAAAAAATGAGGGTGAGCGCTTTTTAAAAGAAGTGCTTGAGCATCATAGGGAATATATAGATCATGCGGTCATTATTGACGATGGAAGCACGGATCATACCGGGGAAATCGTTCATGAATGCCTTGCCGGCATTCCTTTGACCTATATTAAAAACGAAAGCTCGCAATTTCATAATGAAGTAAAGCTAAGAACGCAGCAATGGGAGGAAACGATTCGCATTCGGCCGCAGTGGATTCTGAATATGGATGCGGATGAATATTTTGAGCAAAAATTTAAGGAAGAGCTGCCAGTGCTCCTAAACGATACGGAAACCTTCACTTATTTGTTTCGATTATTTGATTTTTGGTCGGAAGATCATTATCGCGAGGATGTATACTGGAATGCCCATAGTGTGTACCGCCCATTTTTATTGAAATATGTAGAGGGATTTTCTTATGTGTGGAAGCAAACTCCTCAGCACTGCGGGAGATTTCCTGAAAACATTTATTCACTTGCTAATAAGACGTCAAACCTGCGAGTAAAACATTTCGGCTGGGCGAGGGAGCAGGATCGTTTGCATAAATATGACCGCTACAAGAAGCTTGATCCTGATGCGATTTATGGCTGGAAGGAGCAATATGAATCCATTTTGGATGAGAAGCCGAATCTGGTGAAATGGATAGAGTAATAAAGCAAATAAATCATAACCTTTGACTAAGCATACACTCTAGTGATATATTTGAGTGTACGATTAGTGCAGGAGATTTCACAACCGGCTGTATGTCCGCATACAGCCGGTTGTGCCTACTATATGGAGGCAAGCAACCTTGAATAAATATCCATTTGAGTTTGACCCGAAACAACCTTTTATACAACAGGCTAGCGATTGGATCGCTGATGTTTTTTATGAGAAGCTGCCTGAAGCTGGTTTTGAAATTAGAGATGAACAAATCTATATGGCTTTTCAATTGGAACGTGCTTTTGCAGATAAACAAACGATATTTGCTGAAGCTGGAGTAGGAACGGGCAAAACATTCGTTTACTTGCTGTATGCGATCACCTATGCTCGTTACACAAGAAAACCAGCAATTATTGCTTGTGCCGATGAATCCTTAATTGAGCAGCTTGTAAAGCCTGAAGGCGATATTGCAAAGCTAGGAAAATATTTGGATCTAACGATTGATGCTAGATTAGGCAAATCAGCAGATCAATATATTTGCTTGAAAAAGCTGGATAATGCGAGAGCTGGACAAGATAACGCGGAGCTATATGACAATATATATCGAGAACTTCCAAGCTTCATCCATAAGCAGGATTCTATGCAAAGCTTCCATCCATATGGAAATCGCAAGGACTATCCTAGCTTAAATGATGACCAGTGGAACGAGCTGGGCTGGGATGTATTTCAGGACTGCTTAGTGTGTGACGTTAGACATCGTTGTGGTCAAACACTCTCACGTGACCATTATCGCAAATCTGCAGATGTCATTATTTGCTCGCATGATTTCTATATGGAGCATATATGGACATATGATGCAAGAAAACGTGAAGGCCAGCTTCCATTGCTTCCAGAGTACAGCTCTGTAGTATTTGATGAGGGCCATCTGCTTGAAACAGCCGCACAGCAAGCGCTGACTTACAAGCTGAATCATGCTGTTTTTGAAGGAATCGTCATAAGATTGCTGCAAGAAGAGATTCGTGAAACTCTTGCTGTAGCTGTTGAGGATGCGATTGCCCAAAGTGAATTCTTATTTAAAATGTTGAATAAGCACAGCCAGAAGGTTCCTGCTTCGGATCGCAAGGAAATCATTTGGAGTGCGGAGCTTATTCGTGAAATTAATCGTTTGCAGGATACGCTATCGGTTATAGAAGAAGAGCTCGTATTCGAAAGCGGCTTATACACAATTGATACGTATCAGCTAAAAATCGTTGAAGAGCATTTGGAAATGATTCAATTTGCGCTTTCCTTATTCAAGCAAGCGGACAAGCCAATTAGCTGGGTTTCGCAGGATAAAGAAGGAACGTCACTCGTCATCATGCCAAAAGTGGTGAAGGAAGTGTTGAAGGAGCAAGTTTTCTCTCGTAAAATGCCAATCGTATTTTCCTCAGCAACGCTCTCGGTTAACGGCTCATTTGAATATATGATGGACATATTGGGTATGGATAACTCACTATCTTTCTCGGTCCCATCACCATATGACTATGAGCAGCAAATGACTGTGGAGATTCCAAAAGCTGAACAGTTTACGGCGCTTAACGATAAGGTAAATGAAACGTATCGTTTGCTTAAACAATCAGGCGGAAGGTCGCTTATTTTGTTCCCATCGATGGAGCAGCTAGAGCAATTCAAGGCAGAATCGGACAAGCATGCGGATAGTGCGGCTTATACTTTCTTTTATGAGGGCACAAGCGAAATCAGCTATTTGATCGAACAGTTTCAACAGGATGAAGCCAGCATTTTATGTGCAGTGACATTATGGGAAGGTTTAGATATACCTGGTCCATCTCTTTCCCAGGTTATTGTGTGGGAACTTCCGTTTCCTCCAAATGATCCATTATTCGCAGCGAGACGAAATGACTCTGAATCACCGTTCGAACAAGTGGATATGCCGTATATGCTGCTTCGTTTACGACAAGGCATTGGACGTTTGATTAGAACACGTGAAGACAGCGGGAAAATCGTTATTTTCGGCCAAAAAATGAATGATAGCTATGTGCGTGAACAAGTGGAAGGTGTGCTTCCGAAAGGTGTAGCATTAAGTTACTCCTAAAAAGAGAATAAGGTTCAAATAAGGAGAAGGGGAAACCCTTCTCTTTTTTTTATTCCTGCACTTTGAACGAACAGAAGTTTATAACCTACCCATTACGGCAAAAATAGGAATAATTCGACAAAAAACAACAAGGAGTGTATGTACTATGCCTTTACACGATCAGATAAACATTCCTAATTGGACGGTATGCGTACAAGCTGTTGTCACCCTCGTGATTCCTCTTCTTATCTCATCTATCTTTAATCGGTCTCGCCAAGCTGATGATGAGTAATCCGATGAGCGGAAATATTCAAGTGCGGCTGAAAGCCATTCATGAACAAATGGAGTTTCATTCCGATGTTTTGGTGCGTGAGTGCTCAATTGGGGATACGGGTATAAACGCAGCTATCGTTTTTGTAAATGGATTAGCAGATTGTGATTTGATTGATCAGCATATTTTGAGAGCGTTAATGTCTGTTCAAGGAGAAGGCAAAACCGTCTCAAAATCGTTTTTAACCAATCAGATATTAACTGTTAGTCAATTAAGTGAAGTCCATTCTTTAGAAGAAATGCTGCCAAAAGTGTTAATGGGTGCAACAGCAGTGCTCGTTGATGGAATAGATGAAATTATTATCATTGGCACTGCAAGGAGCAAATCCCGAAATATTGAGGAACCAATTTCTGAAGCATTAGTTAGAGGGCCGAGAGCTGGCTTTAATGAGAACTTATCCGACAATACTGCGATTCTAAGAAGACATGGTGAAAATGCCAGCCTATCATTCATGAGCATGTATGTTGGCACACGTGCTAAGAAGCAGCTCATCATTGCTTATATTAAAGATATTGCTGATCCTGAATTAGTCGAAAAGGTCAGGCGCAGGGTAAGCAAGATCGATATTGATAATTTACCTGAATCAGGATACGTTGAGCAGCTCATCGAAGATAATTTTTTAAGTCCGTTTCCACAGGTGCAAAGTACGGAAAGGCCTGATCGGGTCATTGGCGCATTGATGGAAGGCAGGGTTGCTATTCTGCTCGATGGTACCCCTTTTGCGTTGATTGCACCTGTTACATTTAGCATGCTTCTGCAATCACCGGAGGATTATTATGAGCGTTGGATGGTTGGCACATTGCTCAGAATGCTGCGTTTTCTTGCCGCTTTGATCGCGTTATTGACACCAGCGATGTACATTTCCTTTATATCGTTTCATCCTGGCCTAATCCCAACTAAATTGGCTATTTCTATCGTTGGCGCTAGAGAAGGGGTACCTTTCTCATCACTAGTTGAAGCGCTCATTATGGAGGTAGCGATTGAAATATTGCGAGAGGCGGGGCTTCGACTGCCTAAACCAATTGGGCCGGCCATGGGAATCGTAGGAGGTTTGATTATTGGTGAAGCGGCTGTTCGAGCGGGTATCGTGAGTCCAATTTTGGTTATTGTTGTTGCATTAACTGCGATATCATCGTTTGCAATACCACAATACAATGCTGGGATAGCGCTTAGAATGTTGCGTTTTGCTGCTATGTTCTGCGCTGCAGCATTCGGCTTGTATGGCGTAATATTGTTTTCCTTATTGTTATGCGCACATGTCGTCAAGCTTAAGAGCTTTGGCGTTCCCTATGCGAGCCCGGCAGTTCCTTACCGTGTTAAAGATTGGAAAGATTTTATTGTTCGCATGCCTATATTTATGATGAAAAAACGACCTGAGATGCTGCAGCCAAAAGACAATACACGCACGAAGAATTGAATAAATATGGAGTTGGAAGAAGGCTTTATATGAAAAAAATGTCCAATGATCGCATTACAACCGTTCAAACTGCTGTGATCATTTCAAACTTTATGCTGGGTTCAGGAATTCTTACATTGCCTAGAGCTTCTGTTGAAAAAGTAGGGACACCGGATGTATGGATATCGGTACTAATTGGGGGAGCGGTTGCCTTATTAGTAGGCGTGTTTATGGCTGCATTGGCAAAATTACATATCAATCAAACAGTGTACCAGTTTACTCAGAAGCTTCTCGGAAAATGGATAGGAGGCATAATTGGCATAGCGTTTGTTATTTATTTTTTTATGACAGCTGCTTATCAGGTGCGTGTTTTATCTGAGGTTACGGAATTTTTTCTGCTGGAAGGAACGCCTCCATGGGTCATTGTCATGGTTTTTATTTGGGTTAGCTTCTATTTGATGACCAGCGGCATTAATCCGATTGCGAGGTTATTTGAGGTCATTTTGCCGATAACAATCGTTATTTACGTATTAGTCATGTTAATGTCTTTACGGATATTCGAAATCGATCATTTGCGGCCTGTATTAGGGCAAGGAATCATGCCTCCTCTCAGGGGGGTCCAAACCACCTCACTGTCCTTTCTAGGCGTAGAAATCATATTGATTTTAACTGCATTTATGGATAATCCGAAAAAATCGGTAAAAGCCGTCGTCTATGGCACAGCGATTCCGTTCTTTATTTATTTGCTGACCGTAATTATTGTAGTTGGCGGGCTATCGATAGATGTAGTCATTACACGGACGTGGCCAACACTCGATCTTGTACGCAGCTTTGAGCTTTCTGGACTAATATTTGAAAGATTTGAATCGTTTTTTCTTGTCATTTGGATTATGCAAATCTATTCTTCTTTTGTCATTACGTATTATGCTGCAGCCTTGGGATTGTCACAAGTATTCAAAGCAAAAATGATGAAATGCTTATATTTCTTACTGCCCATTGTATTTCTAGTTTCCACGCTTCCCAAAAATACGAGCGCTCTGTTTGTATACGGCAGCTTGCTAGGCAATACCGCTCTTTATTTGTTTGTCTCTATGACCATCATATTGTTTGGTATGACGAAGTGGAAAAAAAGGAGTGTAAAATGATGATGATCCACAGCAACAATCGTGGACGATTTTTACTAGCATGCCTATGCACGCTAACGCTGCTTGTCCAAACGGGTTGTTGGAGCAAGGATGAGATTGAGGATCTTGGGCTATATGTCGGAATAGCGCTTGATGTTGCCAGCAAAACGGAAATTGAGAAAAAAATGGATAAGCTGAGTACCTCAAATCGGAAAAAGGATCTGATCACCTACACGCTGCAAATTATAGATAAACAATCAGAGGGGAAAGACGGTGAATCTTCAGGTGTTGTAACAGCTAAACCTTATATAAATGTTTCGGAGACAGGAGATTCGCTTTTTGAAATGGTTAGAGGATTTTCTGCACGAATGGAGCGGCCTGTAATCGGTCATCATTTGAAGGTGATCGTTATAAATGAGATGTTGTCTCGAAAATACAGCATGAATAATCTCCTTAGCTTTATGTTGAGGGATAATAATATTCGGCCGAATAGCTTAATTGTCATGAGCAGCGGCATGGCTAGAGATGTATTTGAATCAAAAGGTACTAACATTATACCTTCGTTCCGTGTAATTGAGATGATCGGCAATCGTTATCGTACATTGAAGATCATACCTCCGATGTCGCTTATTGCAGTAGAGGGTAAGATGCATGCAAAGTCCAGCTATTTACTTCAAAATATCGTAGCTGCTGAAGGCGAGATTGAATTTTCAGGTGCAGCCGTTATTAAGGGGAAAACCCAAAAATTCAAGGGACTGCTATCGGAGGAAGAATTGTTAGGCATAATGTGGTTGACTGGCGAAGGCAAAGGCGGTTTAGTAAAAAGCTATGATCCTGAAACGAAGCAGGTCATTGCTTATGAGATCAAAACGCTTAAAAGTAAAATAATTTCACAGGTCAAGAATGGAAAAATTAGTTTTCACGTTAATATAGAATCGGATGGTCGACTAATTGAAGAGTGGTTAATTGACAACGTGCCTCTAGATCACAAATTTGTAACCAAGGCTGTACATTCATCAGAGAAGGAAGTAAGCCGACTCGTGAATAGAGCCTTACATAAAATTCAAAAGGAATATAAGACAGACGTTATGGGGTTCGGTACTAAACTAAGCATATCGCATCCAAAAGTATGGCAAAAGGTTAAAGAGGATTGGGATGAAGAATTCAGTCGCATTCCGATTACTTATAGCATTAAACTGGCTATTACGGATACAGGAGCAAAACGTAAGCATTGATCGCTAATTTTGCCGAAAAAATCATCATTTCTGCGGATAAAAAACTGCGTGAAATACATATTTCACGCAGTTTGCTTTTATATCAACTTTTAAGCTATCATAATAGAGTAATGGTCACTTAAATAGAGGGTGAAAATAGGTTTTTTATGGAGGATTTGCTTGCGAATGGGACAACATGAGGTGACGGATAGCTACGGCTTAGAAATGGACTTATTTTCGATTTGGATGAAAAATAAAGGGATGACAAAATCCACACATCAAGCCTACATAAATGATGTTCGTTTTTTTCTACAGACGGTACATCCAACAGAAACAAAAAATATTACGAAAATGGATATTATGCGCTACATGGCAGTTTGCCGTGAGAAGGGGGCAGGGGATGAGGCGCGCAATCGCAAGCTTTCTTCTTTGCGTTCATTTTTTAAAGCGTTGATCGAGATGGAGCATTTGGATGGCAATCCTGCTGCGCTTATCGCAAAGTCCAAGCAGGAGAAAAATCGTATTCCGGTTTACTTGGAAGAAAATGAACTCGAAGCACTTCTGCAAGCCATACAGGGGAAATATTATATTCGCAATGTCGCAATTGTTTTATTAATGTCCTATGCAGGTCTTCGCGTCGGTGAGGTACACCGGATGAATGTACAGGATTTTAGGCAGGATGGATCAATTCATATTCTCGGGAAAGGGCGTAAATGGCGCGTTATCCCATTGCCGGATGCGTTGCAGCATGTATTGAATGAGGCGCTTGCTGAGCGCAAGGAATCCAGGCAGGGTAAGGAGCAGCCGTTTTTTGTATCGCAGTTTGGACGAAGACTATCTATACGAATGATACAGACCGTCGCTGATGAAACGATCAAGCTGCTAAAGGAGACGATGCCTGCGCTTGCGGATAAAAGGCTATCGAGCCATAAGCTGCGGCATTCATTTGCAACGATGCAAATTCGCAGCGGTACAGACATACGAACCTTGCAAGAGCTGCTTGGGCACGCGAGTATTGAAACAACACAAATTTACACGCATATTGATAATAAACAGCTTCGAAATGCGATGAACAACATTTCCAGCAAAATCCCAATGAAATTTCAAAATAAGGTTACATAATAATAATTATGTAAACAAATATCGGATTTATAAAATAATGCAGCAAAAAAAGCTGATGTCAGGTACATGTAGTATCTGACATCAGCTTTTTATATTACTGGACGCCAGCTGCAACCAGATTGCGTCTTTCTTCACGTTCTTCTGGCAGCATGCGAGGGCATGTATAACATTTCACACCATCAACACGACAATCATACATACAGCATGAAGAGCGAAGAACGATTTGTGGACCTCCAGGTGACCACGGATCATCGATATACCGAGGCTTGTGAACAAAAGGGTTCCGTTTTCGATTAAATACCTCAGCAGGCAGACCGAGAATGACCTCAAGATCGCGCTGAACAACTGTCAACAGTGACTGATCATTCATATTATTTTTCAGAAAATCAATTACACCCTGCAGTTGTCCACCGACCTGGTTCCAGATCATGGCGGATTTCACATCGGCGCTTATGGCTACAGCTTCGACAATATCGTTAATCTCATCCTTAAAGCTAGTTCGGAAGGCATTCTCTAAAAACTGCTTTCTTTCTTGTTCTTCGGTTGGCACATCTGTCCAGCGAAGCGCATTAATTTTGAAGCCAAGATGAGCATGATCATCGTGTTTCTCAAGCTGATAAGTTAAATTATGTAGCGATAAATCCAAATAACGGTTGTATTGGGCAGCAAAAAATAGATTCGTTATGCACAGATTAAAGAAGGACATGCCTACAAAGGAAGCAGCTAGTTGCATGCCCGTTGCTTGCACCATTTCTCCGGCTTTTATAAGAGTTGCATGAGCAGTTTCTTTGTCATAAAAGCTGGTCGCTGGCAGCTCAAGCAAGGGATGAGCGGCACCTTTCGGAGAAATGTGAAAATATTTTTCTACAAGTGTAAAGTCCATGTCATGTGCCATTTATTTGTGCCCCATTTCGGTTTCTCAAAATATACCTATAGAGTAGGTTTACTCGATAATGATTATCATTATTCCACTCTATAAGTATAGGAGGGGGCTAGCGGACTGTCAATATTAATGGCTCTACAATTGCTTTAACTCGGTTAAGCCCTTCCCACATATCTCCTGGGCCATCGTATATAAGAACATAAGCACCCTTAAACCCAACTCGTTCAACCTCAGTAAGATAGGAGACTAGCTCGTCCTTATCAGGGACACCGGCATCGTCATAGGTAGGCTTAACATGAACTGAGACGCTTAGTGGTGCCGTATCGCCGATTTCACTGATTTTGTCCGCGCTATGATAGTTACCGAAGTCGGTTATAAAGCCTACTGCTTTACCCGCATGCGCAAGCAGCTTAAGACTGCTTTCCGATGTCGACGTAAGCGATTTGAAATTTTCTGTTATAACATGAACATTTCTAGAAGCAGCATATTCAGCTAGCTCGGACATGGAGGAAGCGGACAATTCAATGGCAGCATCATCAGTAGATGAAGCTTCACCAGCAATGACACGAATTTGTTTAGCTCCACTTTGTGAAGCAATATCAATCCAATTCTGAATGAAACTAAGATCTGCTGTTCTTTTAGCCGCATCAACTGTTGTTATGTCGCCATAGTCGAGCAGCAAGGTATCAAACTTAATCGCAGCATTTTCGAAAGAGAGGCGAAGCTGCTCAAGATAAGCCGGTTCTGTTGAAGGGAAATGAAAATGGCAAACTTCAAGCGCTTGATAACCTCTAGCAGCTGCTTCAGCTGGAAGGTCTAGCAAAGTCGTAAGCTGCGGTTGTTCTTGTACACGCGTTTTATGAGTATTCGTTTCGGTATCCCATACCGTCCAGTGAAGAGGTCCAAGATTGCGATGTAAGCTCCATGTGCTGATTGATAGATATGACACTATATATCCCGCCTTTACTATATTATTTAATCCTAAGGCTAGCATAGCACGCAGCAAGCCGAAAAAAAGCTTCGCTTTTGGCATATTACTCCTCTAGTTGGTCATTTTTGTGGGATATTGAAGTTAAAGAATGTATTCAGAATAAATTCATATTTATCCTCACTTTATCCGCACAATCTCTTGTTAGCATGAGGAAAAGAAGCGAGGGAGTGACCAACAATCATGGGAATAAAACAATCGTTAAAGGAAAAAGGTTTGTTTCTGTATAAGTTTTTATATAAGCCTAAGGAAATCGGCAGTGTCATGCCAAGCTCCAAGTATTTGGCCCAAAAGATGGTCGAGAGCGTACCATGGCATGAGGTACTAGCGGCAGCGGAGCTTGGTGCTGGCACCGGTGCGATTACAAAGCATATTCAGGCAGCTGCTCACCAGCAAACTAAAGTTTTGCTTTTTGAGACAGATCCGTATATGTTAAAAACATTGGAAGAAAATTACCCTAATTTTGCATGTTATGAGAACACGACAAACTTGCAAGCAGCCTTAAAGCAGGAAGGAATTAAGCAATTGGACTGTGTCATTAGCGGCTTGCCTTTTTTCAATTTCCATCAGACACTGAGGGATATGCTGATCGCGCAAATTGTAAACTCCTTAAAGGATGATGGATGGTTTGTTGCCTTTCAGTATTCACAGCAAATGAAGAAGCAATTAAGCATACATTTTCATATTGAAAAGATCATTTTTGTACCTATTAATGTTCCGCCTGCTTTCGTCTACGTCTGTAGAAAAAAATAGCCTTTATAAGCATATCGCAGAACTTCATTAAAGGAGGTAAACAAGTGAGCATGACGATTTTGGTTGTTGACGATGATCCGGAAATTCGTGACATTCTTCACATCTATTTAAGGAATGAAGGATATCGTGTAGTGGAAGCTGTCGATGGACAGCATGCAGTTGAGGTTATCAACCGCGAAGCCGTTCATTTGATTATTCTGGACGTTATGATGCCCAAATGGGATGGGATTAAAGCTTGTCTCAAAATTAGAGAGGAACACGATGTCCCCATTATTATGCTTTCTGCAAAGGGCGAAGATATCGATAAAATTACAGGCCTATCCACAGGGGCAGATGATTATGTTACAAAACCGTTTAATCCATTGGAGCTGCTGGCGCGAGTCAAAGCACAACTGCGAAGGCAAACTTTGACGGTCCAGGCGGCGAGTGCTTCAAACGAAATTACGATAGATGCGCTTATCATCAATAAGGATCAGCATTTGGTTACAGTAAAAGGCCAAGAAATAGCGCTAACACCTATCGAATTTGCAATATTGCTGCTGCTCGCATCGCACAGGGGGCAAGTTTTTAATATCGATAAAATTTATCAGAACGTATGGAAGGATCAATCCGCCTTTTACTCCGAAAATACGGTCATGGTTCATATCCGCAATATTAGAGAGAAAATCGAAGAAAACCCTAGAGAACCGAGATATATAAAAACGGTATGGGGAGTGGGATATAAGATTGAAAAATAATGTTAACACTCTGTTAAATGGACTGCGCAGCATACGTGGACTTATGCTGTGGGTGCCAGTCCTTAGCTTTTCCCTCGCCGTGCTCTTTATCGTAGGATTGGATCATTTTACTCGCACACAGTTTGGGTTTATACTTGATAATTTCTTATCGCTGCCTTTATTTTTCGGTATATTTATTTTTATCTTCTTTGTATTTACACGCGGTGTTGTCAATTATTTCAAAGAAATAACATATGGTTTAAATAAAATAGCCAGCGGAGATCTAGAATACCGTGTTCCGCTAAATAGGCAGGATCAATTGGGCAGCGTTGCTCAAAATATTAATCACATGGCACAGCAGCTGCAAACGCAGCTAGAGCGTGAACGAAAGCTGGAACAGTCGAAGATGGAGCTTATCACACATGTTTCGCATGATTTGCGGACTCCGCTTACAAGCATTATCGGTTATTTGGACTTATTGAAATCGCATGCTTTTCAAAATCCAAGTGAACAAGAGCGATTTATAGACAATGCTTTCCACAAGACGCAGCAGCTTAAGAAATTGATCGATGATTTGTTTGAATATACACGTCTGACTGGCGGAGATCAAGATTTCATTAAGCAATCCGTAGATATCAACAAACTAGTAGAGCAGCTTATTATTGAATTTGAGCCTGTTGCTGCCGAGCAGGGAATCATTGTGGTGAAAAGCTTTTGTGCAAGACCGGTCTGCGTCGAGAGTGATACGCAGAAAATAGTCAGAGCAATTGACAATCTTTTAATCAATGCGCTCAAATATTCGATCAAACCGAGTGTGATTACGGTAAAAGCAACCGCATTGAACGATATATTTAGGCTAACCATTGAAAATGAAGGAGCACCGATTAATCCTCATGAGGAAGCACAATTGTTTGATCGTTTTTTTAAGCGGGAGTCGCATGATATTCGCAGCTCTATGCCAGCTGGTACAGGTCTTGGACTTACCATTGCCAAACAAATAGTAGAGATGCACGGAGGAGAAATCGGTGTTGTTCATGACAACGGCTATTATATTTTTTGGATTGAGATGCCGATAAGTTTTGGCTAATTAGCAAATTAGCATTATAATAATACTTAGAGACTGAATAGTCGCAGTTTTATAGAGATTTCTTTATGGAAGGAAAGAGAAAGATGGAAACAAAACGGATTACGACAGATGAGCAATTGGAAGAGGCGTACCTGATTCGAAAAACAGTCTTCGTCAAAGAGCAAGGTGTTGCGGAGGAAGTAGAGCTTGATGAATACGATGCAATCGCTGATCATGTTCTTGTTTATTACGAGAATGTACCTGTTGGAACGGGCAGAGTGCGGATCGTCGATGATATGGCAAAAATAGAGCGGATTTGCGTTTTGGCTTCACACCGCATGCATAAACTAGGCAAAGCAATTATGGACGAGCTTGAGTTGATCGCGCGTGAAAAGGGGCTTAAGAAAGCGAAGCTGCATGGACAAGTTCAAGCAGCAGCTTTTTATGAGAAGCAAGGTTATGAAGTAGCATCCACCATCTTTATGGAAGAGAACATCCCGCATGTTAAGATGGTTAAAGATTTATCACATTAAATAACAAGAATGAAGAGAGCCTGCTCCTGCAGGCTCTCTTTTTTTGAAGAAATTAGACAATTTCTTTGCGATAATGACTGGGAGATATCCCTTTCACTTTTTTGAACATTTTCGAGAAGAGAAGAGGGTCGCTATAGCCGACGGAGTGGGAAATATCAGATACCGAAAGCTGTTGATTGTTCATGAGATCACAAGCTTTAGCCATTCGATAATGCAATAAGTAGGTTTGCGGCGATTGATTTACAACTTCCTTAAATAAGGCGGATAAGTATATGCGGTCTATGCCAATGAGCTTGGCCAGCTCAGTAATGCTTACTTTGGTGTAGTAATTCATTTTGATATAATCGATCGCTTTGCGAACATAAACATCCTTTGCTTTAGGCAAATAACCAATTTGATTAGGCGCAGTCAACATATCGATCCAATCCGAAATAAGGCGATAGAGCAGGCTATGCACGACAAGACCGCTGTTTTTCTCAAGCTCCCCAGCATCATTAAACTGTTCTAACCAAGGCTCAAACCAATTTGCTGGAGCGTACGAGAAAGAAGGGGCCGTTTTGCTTAAGTGGACCTGTTCAAGTAAACCGTCAACACATGTTCCTTGAAAAGCAATCCACGAATAGACCCACGGATCTTGAAGATCCGCCTTCATATGGCATATCGTATTTGGAAATACCATAAAGCCTTGTCCTTTTTTTAAGGCATATGTTTTTCCGTTAATCTGATAGGTGCCTTTGCCTTCATGAATAAATAAAATTTTGTAATGATCCTTAACGCCGGGTCCCCAGCTATAGCCAGCTTCGCAGAACTGCTTCCCGTGATAATAATAGACCAGATCATAATGCTCGCACATTCATTGTCACTTCCTTGATTGAAGGTCTCTAACATATTACATTATGACATATATGACTTGCATGTGGACATTCCTTATTGCAGCAGCGTTAAGCTATACTTTAAAAGAAATGACGTAAGCAAGTATTCATTATAGCATGTTTCAAACAAAGAAATTATTCTAAAAACAAAGGGGAATATGATAAATGCCTTATGCTGCTGATTCATCACGTTATTCCGATATGTTATATAAACGCGCAGGTAAAAGTGGAATTAAGCTGCCTGCGATATCCCTTGGTCTATGGCAAAATTTCGGCGGCAATCAACCGCTTGAAAACTCACGTGCGATGCTGTTAAAAGCGTTCGATCTCGGCATTAATCATTTTGACCTAGCAAACAACTATGGACCGCCTGCCGGTTCTGCTGAAGAAACGTTCGGAGCTGTATATAAGAAGGATTTGGCTCCCTATCGCGATGAGCTTCTAATTTCTACAAAAGCGGGCTATTACATGTGGGAAGGTCCCTACGGCGAATGGGGCTCACGTAAAAATTTGCTGTCCAGCTTGGATCGCAGCTTAACGAGAATGGGACTTGATTATGTCGATATATTTTATTCCCATCGTCCTGATCCAGAAACTCCGCTTGAGGAAACAATGGGCGCGTTAGATCATGCAGTAAGACAGGGTAAAGCTTTGTATGTTGGTTTATCCAACTACAGTGCAGAGCAGACAAGCGCTGCTGTGAAAATTTTGAAACAGCTAGGGACGCCTTGCCTGATTCATCAGCCTAATTACTCAATGCTGAACCGTTGGATTGAAGACGGTTTGCAGGATGTACTTTCTGAGAATGGCATAGGCTCGATCGCTTATTGCCCGCTTGGAAGAGGACAGCTGACGAATAAATATGTCGATAAAATCGAAGCGGAATCGAGTGCAGCTTCCAGCGCGATGAAACCAGAAGTGATCACGGCAGAGCGGGTTCAAAAATTCCGCAGCCTAGAGCAGCTAGCGGCAAGAAGGGGACAAACCTTATCCCAATTGGCATTAACATGGGCTTTGCGTGAAGGTGGAGTTACCTCAGCATTAATTGGTGTCAGCCGTGTAAGCCAGATTGAAGAGAATGTAAAGGCACTGGAAAGTGCTTCGCTGTCTACTGAAGAATTAGCCCAGATCGACGCTATTATGCACAATATTGGAGATATTCCATGGTAATACTCAGCCCAGGCGCATGCGCCTGGGTTTTTCTTTGTTTTAAACGTTGTAAATGAACCCAAAAGCAGGAAATGATACGTGTTTTGTGGAAATAAACGAATGAAATCAAACATAAACGAGTGAGGGAAACTATGACCCATCTTACTGAAGCTTTCATCGATGCAATGGCACCCAATGCGGGAGCAATCAAAAACGGTAACGATCTCGTACGCAAAAACAGCTTTCAGAAGTTATGCCGTACGGAAGACGGGTTGTTGCTATTTGGGGAATGTAAGGGAAGCGGCAAAGAGCCCTATAGCTGCTCCGTTGACTTCGTAAAAGCCGAACAACCTGTATTTCGCTGCTCCTGTCCAAGCCGTCAATTTCCATGCAAACATATATTAGGACTTTTGTATGCATATGCTGGAGGAAAGGCTTTTTCAACGGAAGAGATACCTGCGGATATTGCAGATAAGCGCGAGAAAGCGGACAAGCGTGAAGAGAAAAAGAAGGAAGCTGCCGCGATTCCAGCAGGTACAGAGACTAATCGCAAGGTTAACAAAAACGCTCTTATCAAGAAACTCGCTTCACAGCTTGAAGGGGTCGAGCTCGTTCACAAGCTTGTGCAGCAAATCGTGCAAAGCGGTTTAGCTTCGTTGGATAAACGCTCTCTTCATATGCATGAGGAGCAAGCAAAACAGCTTGGCAATCACTACATACCCGGGCTCCAAGCAGCATTTCGAGAGATATTGGTTTTAGTAGGCTCAAGTGAGAATCCGGAGACGATTTATTCGGAGGTTTGTGAACAGCTAGCTGCTATGCATGCTTTAATTAAGCGCAGCCGGGATTATTTGAAGGCGCGAATGGAAGATTCGAGCATCCCAATGGATATCTCAAGCCCACTTGAAGAAAAAATTGGCCATGCATGGCAGTTAGCTGAGCTGCGTGAGCATGGACTTCTCAGTGAAGCAGCTGAGCTTGTACAGCTTTCTTTTCGCTCCTATTCCGACGAAGCACGCGGTGAGCATGTGGATGAAGGATATTGGCTGCAGCTTCAAGATGGAGAAATCGTTATCACACGCAGCTATCGGCCTTTCCGTGCAGCCAAACATATGAAGGAAGAGGATAGCTGCTTTATGGTCGTCCAAACGAAGGAGTTATTCGCTTATCCAGGCGATTTGAATAAACGGGTTCGCTGGGAAGAGATGACCATGCGTGAATTGATACCAAGTGATCGTGTTGTTATTCATTCATATGCAGAGCGATCCTATTCAGCGGCAGTAAAAACGGTGAAAAATCAGCTCAAAAATCCATTAGCAGACCGCAACCCGGTCATGCTGCTTCATGCTGCTCAGGTGGCAAATTCGGAAGGCGGATATGTTCTAGTTGATGAGCAAGGAGCTAGGCTTCCACTTGATGCCATCTCAAGGCTGAATCATCCTACATTGCCTTTACTCCGTAATTTAGATAAAGAGCTGCTTGCAAATGTGGCGGTACTTGTCATGTTCGAGGATCGTCTCGCAGAAGGAAGGCTGCTGGCACAGCCTCTGGCTCTAATTACCGAACAAGAAATGATCCGCTTATTCTATTAATGGTTGACGAAGGAGCAAAATATGAGTATTCCATTATTGCGAGATTTGTATGAAGACGTACGCCGTTTAGTCATAGCAGGTGCGGGCATGGCGGCAGATGATACGCGTTTGAGACGATCGCTCCCACAGCTGCAGCAATTTGGTGAAAAGGCACCCATTTTCAAACGAATTGCAGAAGAAGTCGATAATGTTACGAGGGCTCAGCAAGAGAATGCGGCTGACAAGCTGCTGGATTTAACGGTATTGCTGCAAGCGGTCTTGCATACACAAAGCTCTATTGAAGCGCCAGGTGAGCTGCTGCCCGTTGGAATAGAAGCAGCAAATAACAAAACGATCACGACGATCCCTTATCGAAAGCTTAAGCCGCTCATTGATTCGCTGACGCTTCGCGGCCCCAATCGGCTCGAAGCCATTAAACAAGGGGTTGAGGCAGGACTGTTCAACGATGTAAGAACATTCGCACCAGCAGTCAACGCATTGAGAGACAGCTATTCTGAAATTGCTGAATATGTCGCAGATCATGTCATCCCACTTCTTGGTTCAGCTGCCTTGCCAATTCTGCATTCGGAATTCGATATGCAGGGAGGCAGCGGCGACGCGAGAATGCTCGTATGCCTTTATAAGCTGGCGAAGGACGAGAAGGAACTATGGCCAACTCTGCTGGCAGCGCAGAAGGATGGAGGATTGCCGGTACGTATAGCTGCGATATCGCTTACGGCTGGTTTGCCTAGCTTCGAGGAACATTTGCTCGATCTGTCGCATGACCGAAAAAAAGAGATTCGCAGCGCAGCTTTAATGGCATTGTCCCGCTTCGCTTCTACACAAGTCGTTGACCGTCTGATGGAATCACTAAAGAAAAAAGATACAGACATTGCCATAGCTCCCATTCAAGCGTGCGAGCTTCCTGCATTAACCGAGCAATTGTTGGTTTATGGTTTAGAGCTGGCTGAACATGTCGTTTCAGCTAAACAAGATACGGGCTTCCAAGAAAAGTTCAGCAGCGTCATCACTTGCTTTCAATCCAAAGCAGATGTTCAAACCGTTAGAGAATTTCTGATGCATATGCTAGATAATGATCTCCTTTCTTTCAAAGAAATGGAACCATTGATGAGTCAAGCAGCTCAAATATTATTAGATTCCAAAAATGATGAGGCATTAGTGTTTCTTCATGAGCTTCGCAATCGCCGCGCCTATTTGATCGCGTATTCGTTCAAAGCCGCACGACAAGTATTAAGCCCTGCAGATGTTTTTGACAGGTATGAAGGCTATGTAGAAGAGAAAAAGAGTAAAGCTGCACGCGAGCTAATACAAGCCATATATGAACTTACTCCTCATACGGTTGTGCAAGCCGCATTTACGCAGCATCAAAATCAATGGAGCTGGGATGCGAGATGGGCAGATCGCTTTATCACATTAAATGAGGAAGAGCTTGTATGCCGATTAGTGGAACGCCCTAATGAGAGGGCAATCCACTATTTAGTCGACAAAGCAAAAGTAGCGCCACAACTGATGAAGCAGCGTTCAATTCATATTTTGTACACGTTATTCCGGCTTGGACATACTGATACGCCAGAGATGCTAATGTCATCACTGGAGCTTTCTACGCAAAAATCTTTTTATTATATGGACCGAGATTTGCAGCTATTAATTGCTTTGCTTCCGGGGGAATTTGCGGATAGGCTTCAGCTAATCGCGGATAAGATGTCAAGCGAGTACTCTCGTGACCAATTAAAGCAGTTAGCCGAACACATTGCCGCTAAGCCAGCGGAGATTGAATCGAAACCAGAGGGAGCGGGATTTCTAGCATGGATCAAAAACAAACTATCTTAAGGTTGCCTGCAGAGCAGTTATATGCACATGAACTCGAAGCACTGAAGAAACATGACACTGGGGAGAAACCGGCAGGCTGGCAGCTGTCACCACGGGCTGTATTAACTTTTATTACAGGTGGCCGAGCTGGCAAGGTAGATATTACGCCAAAATACATTGGTCACACAAGACTCGTTGAAATTGCGATTGCGACACTGCTTACTGACCGTGCCTTATTGCTTATAGGTGAGCCGGGAACAGCAAAGTCATGGCTCTCGGAAAATTTAACGGCGGCCATTCATGGCGATTCATCTAAGGTTATTCAAGGAACCGCTGGTACAAGTGAAGAACAGGTACGATACTCATGGAATTATGCAATGCTTCTTGCTAATGGTCCGTCCGAGGAAGCGCTTGTCAAAAGTCCGATCTATCGTGCAATGGAGGCAGGAGGCATTTCACGGTTTGAAGAAATATCACGCTGCGCTTCAGAGGTACAGGATGCTTTGATTTCCATTTTATCGGAGAAGACGATTTCTGTACCTGAGCTAGGAAGAGATATTCCAGCTGCAAGAGGTTTCTCCATTATTGCAACCGCAAATACGCGTGACCGCGGTGTCAACGATATGTCCGCCGCTTTGAAGCGGCGTTTCAACATCGTTGTGCTGCCGGCACCATCAGATTTGGATACGGAAGTAGCCATTGTGCGCAAACGGGTAAGCGAGATTGCTTCCAATTATCGGCTCGGTGAGGCTGTTCCTGAGGAGGAAGCTGTACGTAAGGTTGTGACCATTTTCCGCGAGCTGCGCAGCGGGATGACACTAGATGGCAAAGAGAAGCTGAAGCAGCCAAGTGGTGCAATCTCAACTGCGGAAGCAATATCCTTGCTTATTAATAGTATGGCGCTGGCAAGCAGCTTTGGGGATGGGCAGGTTGCTGAGGAGGACCTTGCTGCCGGTCTGCTTGGAGCTGTCGTTAAGGATGAAGCAAAAGATGATGCGGTGTGGAAGGAATATTTGGAAAATGTGATGAAAAAACGGGGAGCCGAGTGGCGAGGGCTATATCGTGCTTGCCGTGAGCTGAGTTCGTGAGTACGGCTGCCGTATCCAATTACGGCGTTCATTTGTTCGGCGTACGGCATCTCTCACCGACCGGGGCATTTCATCTGCAAACTTTTCTTCAAGAAGTTAAGCCGCTGCTGGTACTAGTAGAAGGGCCATCGGATGCAACGGAGCTCATTAGTCAAATCACATTAAAGGGTGTAAAGCCGCCCATTGCCATATTAGCATATACCGATCAATTGCCAATCCGTACGCTTGTTTTTCCGTTAGCGGAGTATTCCCCTGAGTATCAAGCATTCGTATGGGCAGCTAGAAATGGCGTTGAAGCCAGATTCATCGATTTGCCGTCTGATGTATCGGTTAGCCTTCACTTGAAATTAAGTGCTGCTAGTGAAAAAGAAGATTATGCCGAAGGTGCCCGCTCGCATCGTGAACAAATCAATGATCGTTATGAGCAAGTGGCTATATCAGCGGGAGAATCCGATTACGAAACCTATTGGGAACGTTCGTTTGAACATAGCAGCGAGCCTAATACCTACCGCCATGCTATTCATGCCTTTTCAAGTGAGATGAGGCAGCTATCTGAGACGGATGAACGGATATATACACCGCTAGAGGCCGCTCATAATGAAATTCGCGAAGCTTACATGCGTGCACGAATTGCTGAGGCGATAGAAGGAGGCATTCCAGCAGAGCGAATTGTAGTTGTTACCGGAGCGTATCATGTTTCAGCACTCGAAGCGGAATTGGATGGCATGACTGAGCAAGAAGCAGCAGCATTGCCTAAGATTCAGACCAAGCTGACGCTTATGCCCTATTCGTATTATAAGTTATCCAGTCATTCAGGCTATGGAGCGGGTAACGTGGCACCGTCCTATTTTGAGCTTGCTTGGCAATGTTTAGTCAGTGGTGACCTTGGAAAGTTGTCTTCCGCTTATCTAGCAACGATTGCAGGTTATATGCGGCAGAGCGGGAATTTCCGTTCCGCAGCTTCCGTTATCGAAGCAGTAAGACTAGCTGAATCACTGGCATCCCTGCACGGAGGAAGATTGCCGACGCTGCGTGATCTTCAAGATGCCGCCATTACTTGTCTTGGATATGGCGAGCTTTCGATTGTAGCAGATGCGCTTGCAAGAACGAATATTGGTACTGCTATTGGTGCTTTGCCCGACGGAATCAGCCAAACTCCTATTCAAGAGGATCTTAATCGAAACTTGAAATCGTTAAAGCTGGATAAATATAAAACGACGGTAGCAACTGACCTTGAGCTGGATCTACGAGAGAACAGAAGAGTGAAATCCGAGGATGCTGCTTTTCTTGATTTAAGAAGATCTTTTTTTCTTGAGCGTCTTCAGCTCCTATCGATTAGCTTTGCTAAGAAACGCGCAGTCAAGCAGGACGGCGCAACATGGGCAGAACACTGGGTGCTCTGCTGGACGCCAGAAGCCGAGATTGAGATCGTTGAGTCCATCATGAAAGGGGAGACGATCGAACTCGCAGCTGCTTTCTCCATTAAGGAGTCTTTAGCGCAGAGCACTAACATATTAAACGCTGCGGCGCTCGTTAAGGCAGCATGGCAATGCGGGCTGCCCGCATCTATGGAAGATGCGCGTCGCACACTGCAAGAGCTGGCAGTTGAAGCTGGTGACTATACTCAAATCGCAGGGACACTTCGTGAATTATCTATTCTCGTACAATTTGGCGATGTTCGAAAAATGAATACGGATGTGTTAGTACCTCTTCTTCAACAGCTTTTCTTAAGAGGTACGCTGCTCCTTGTTGATTCGTCGATTTGCAGTGACGATGCCGCGGCAAATATGGCTTCAGCGATCATCGATATGCATACTGTATCACAGCAGCACTTTGAGGTGGTGGATGACGAGCGATGGGTACAGCAACTAGAGGAGCTTGCTTATCGCGATGATCGGAATGCTAAACTGTCAGGTCTAGCATTCGCTTTGCTGCTTGAGCGAAACCTAATCGATCATGAACGGTTAGCACGAGAGGTGTCGAGACGATTATCCCCGGGGATACCTGCTGATATTGGAGCTGGCTGGTTTGAAGGCATGTCACTCCGCAATCGTTACGTGCTGCTGTCTCGGAGGCAGTTATGGGAACAGCTCGACCTTTATACAAGATCGCTTGATGATGAGCAGTTCAGACGATCGCTTGTTTTTCTTAGAAGAGCTTTTTCATCCTTCGAAGCTAGAGAAAAAAACGCGATTGCGCAATTATTAGGTGATGTATGGGGATTTGGATCCATAGAGGCGGCCGATGTATTGCAGCGGCCACTGAGCAGTGAGGAGCAACAAAAAATAGATGAGCTCAATGAGTTCGACTTTGGAGACTTATAACATGAGCGATAATGAGCATTTCGAACAATTAAAGCGTTGGCGCCTCATTTTGGGACATTCTGCAAACGACAAGCTATCTGACATGGCGAATGGTCAGGAATTGCTCGATAGTGAGCTGAGCTTGATGGATCAAGCTCTTGCAGCCATTTATGATGAAACAACTGAGATTATGACGGACAAACCCCAAAAAAGCGGTGGTCGTTCAGCTAGTCTTGGCGCATCATCGCCCAAATTAACCAAATGGCTAGGTGATGTTCGCAGTTTCTTTCCATCTGATATTGTATCGGTCATTCAAGCGGATGCCATCGAGCGGAAGGGCTTGACACAGCTGTTGTTCGAGCCGGAGACGCTAAGTCAGGTGAAGCCTGATATTAGGATGGTTGCGACACTCATTGCGTTAAAAGGCCGTATCCCTGAGAAAACAAAAGAAACAGCAAGATTACTCGTTCGCGAGGTCGTCGATGAAATTTTAGCTCGCTTGGAGCATGAAATTCGGCGAGCCGTTACAGGCGCTTTGAACCGAAGAAAGCATTCACCGCTGCCTTCGATGACAGGGCTGGATTGGAAAACGACAATCCGCAGAAATTTAAAGCATTATGATTTGGATAGCCAAAAGCTTATTCCAGAACGTTTTTATTTTTTTGAACGCGCTCGGCGCAGTAAGGAATGGACCGTTATTCTCGATATCGATCAGAGTGGTTCCATGGCGGATTCGGTCATTTATGCTTCTATTATTGGTTCTATTTTTGCGAGCTTGCCTGCCTTGGATACACATGTTGTCGCTTTCGATACTGAGGTTGCTGATTTAAGTGAGCAATGCGCCAATGATCCAGTCGATATGTTGTTTGGCATTCAGCTCGGCGGCGGCACAGACATTAACAAATCGGTTCAATATTGCGAGCAGTTTATTAGTGACCCAAAGAAGACATTGTTTATTCTCATTTCAGATCTCTATGAAGGCGGCAACCAAGCATCACTTATCAGAAGGATGGAAAATATGCGGCAATCCGGCGTTAGCGTAATTTGCTTGTTAGCCTTGTCGGATAGCGGAGTTCCTTCTTATGACGCTGCGCTTGCAAAGAAGCTCTCCACATTTGGCATTCCATGCTTCGGCTGTACGCCGGACCGGCTTCCAGAGTTGATTGCAGGTGCATTGCAAGGGAGAGATTTACAGGAGCTTGCTAGCGCAATTGATCCAGCGGGCAAATAAACCTTATAAACAATTTATGGAATCTTAAGCTTTAATTAAACTTTACTTACAAGCCTCTTAACGATTGATTGTTATCTTTAGTAATAGATAACAAGTCGATTTTGGGAGGTTTTTTTTATGCAAACAAAACTCTATGTCCTATACGGCGGCAAATCCGTCGAGCATGAGGTTTCATTAAAAACAGCATACACCGTTATTCAATCCATAGATAATTCTAAATTTGAAGTATTCCCCATTTACATTACGCGAGAAGGACTATGGTGTTCGCCTGACAAGTTAAATCAAGAAGGACTTCAATTAAACGATCTTATAGCTTTGCCCAAGCATAGGAGTGAAGCCGAGTCCATCGGACAGGTTTTAATGAGTCAATTCGCATTGCCAGGAAAAAAAGTTGTCTTGCCGCTGCTGCATGGCTCATATGGAGAGGATGGAACCGTACAAGGGATGTTGGAATTGCTTAATGTTCCTTATGTTGGGAATGGCGTATTGTCCTCTGCACTTACACTGGACAAAGCCATCTCAAAGCAGCTATTAGCGCAAGCTGGCATTCATCAGGTCGACTACCGTGTATATCGTTATGATCAATGGCTGGAAGATCATTCAAAGGTACTTCAAAAGGCAGAAGATACCATTGGTTATCCTTGTTATGTTAAGCCTGCCTCACTGGGATCAAGCATCGGCATCAGCAGATGCCACGACAAACAAGAGCTGGTTGCCGGCATTACCGAAGCATTTAAGTATGACAACAAAATTGTGCTTGAGCGTGAAGTGATAGGCAGAGAAATTCAAGTGGCTGTTATGGGTAATGAGAAGCCGCTTGCATCACTGCCAGGCGAATTCATCCATGACCATGTCTTCTTTGATTTCGAGTCCAAATACATGGATAAGCAGCTAAAGATGTCGATTCCAGCGCATCTATCCGAAGAAATCACGTCGCAAATTAGGCAGCTAGCCATCAAAGCTTACCATACTCATAACTGCTCGGGTCTTGCACGGGTAGACTTTTTCTTAGATGGCAAGGGACAGTTGTATTTGAATGAAATCAATGCACTGCCTGGCTTTACGAATTACAGCATGTATCCGGTCATGTGGGAGCGGACGGATGGAACTAGATATTCGGAGCTTGTCGAGAAATTAATTGATTATGCTATCATGCGTCATGCTGAAAAACAATCGATTCAGTACACGAGGTGATCGATATGCTTAGAGATACTTGGGCTGACATTCATTTGAATCATATTCAAGACAATCTTATACAGATTCGCGAAACGCTGCCAAACCATGTCAAGCTGATGGCTGTTGTGAAAGCAAATGGCTACGGACATGGTGATCTTGAATCTGCGCATATGGCTGAACAAGCAGGCGCTGATGTTCTGGCTGTTGCTTATTTAGAAGAAGCGCTCCGCCTTAGATCCTATGGCATGAAGCTGCCTATCCTTATTTTGACACCAATAGACGCTGAATATGTACACTTAGCCATCGAGAATGATTTGATGTTAACCGTTACAAATGCCACATGGTTTAAGGAAATGAGAAAATACAAACCAACTGCATCTGCCAAGAAGCTTCTTATCCATGTGAAAGTGGATACGGGGCTCGGGAGAATTGGTATTCAATCAATAGAAGAGTGGGACAAGCTTGTGCCATGGCTAAAAGCGCCAGATATCGAAGTGGATGGATTTTACACTCATTTTGCGACCGCAGGCAAAGCAGATACGACATTTCTTGAGCTGCAAACAAGCCGCTTTATGGAGATGATGGAATGGAGCAAAAAGTCCGGTCTCCATATTCGTCATTATCATTGTGCGGGAAGTGCAGCAGCACTCCGATTTCCTAATCTTGCAATGGATATGGTACGCATAGGGGCGGCGATGTACGGCTTTTATCCAGAAAAGCTTGTGCAATCTGTGAAGCTCAAGCCTGTTTTGAGCTTGCACAGCAAGCTCATACAAGTAAAGAAGCTGCGCAAAGATGAGTACCTAGGATACGACAATTCCTATCAGGCAGAAGAAGAGCAATGGATTGGCACAGTTCCGATTGGATATGCAGACGGTTGGTCACAAAACATGCAAAATTCTGAGGTGCTGGTCAACGGACAACGGGCAAAAGTCGTCGGCAAAATATGTATGGATCAGCTCATGGTCAAGCTGCCAGGACCTTATGCGGAAGGAACACAGGTGACTTTAATCGGACGTCAGGGAGCAGAAGAGATCACATTTGCAGAGCTAGCCGCCCATATTGGTAGCGTAGCACAGGAAATATCAACATCGCTATCAGCTAGAGTAACAAGGAAATACAAGGACGTAGAGGAGGCTTGGACGAAATGGGGCAACCGAACCAAACTGAAACCATTCAAGAAAGCGGTTATGTAAAGCATACAGCTGTTCAAGTTAGTCGTGCAGAAATGTATGAAGGACATCTGGTATTGGTTAATCAAGCCAACCCAATAAAACAGTTCATTTCATTGGACAAGCTGATCCCGCTTCATACTAATCCTGACATAAAATTGCTGGAGGAAGGTTTGTTACTAGAGAAAACATGCTTGCAGCATTTCAATATACTTCTAAATGAATCTCAAGCCATGAATGATATTATTGCAGTTAGCGCTTATCGCTCGAGAGAGGAGCAGGAGAAAATCTATGAAACCTCTCTAGTGGAAAATGGTGACGAGTATACCGCTTGTTATGTGGCTTTGCCAGGACATAGCGAGCACCAAACGGGACTTGCCATCGATGTTGGGAAAATAGATGAACATGTCGACTTTATTGCGCCATCTTTCCCAGATAGCGGCATCTATATGGCATTCAAGCAGCTTGCTGCAAAAAATGGCTTTATTCAGCGGTACAAAGCAGGAAAAGAGGCTATAACAAACATCTCTTGTGAGCCATGGCATTTTCGTTATGTCGGTTATCCTCATGCCGAAATTATGGAGCAGCATGATTTTTGCTTGGAGGAGTACATCGATTTTGTAAGAAAATTTACTTATGGCGGGAATTATCTCACCGTAGAAACAGATAGCATGCTCGTGCAAATTTATTATGTGCCGGCAGAGGATGGACCTTCCACGACTGTTCCTATCCTAAATGGTGATCTATATCGAATATCAGGAAATAATAGGGATGGTTTTATCGTTACGGCTTTTACTGGAAAAGGGCAAAGATCACATGGTCTCTAAACCCAATTATAGCGGGCTCGACTGGCTTAAATTTATAGCGGCCCTATTCGTTATTGCCAATCACACCAGTCCATTGCTCTCGTATAACGAATATTTTGACTTTCTATTCAGCGGAATCATCTCGCGATTAGCGGTGCCTATATTTTTTATGTCAACGGGCTTCTTTTTCTTCCGAAAGCTGACAGGAGATAAAGTTAAAGATCAAAAAGCGCTGTTCATTTATTTAAAGAAAATCGGAATCTTATATTTGATTGCTGTCTTGTTGTACATTCCTTTGAATATGTACAAAGGTGATTTTTCTACTCATTTTACCTTTGGTTCCTTTATAAGGGACATTGTTTTTGACGGTACGTTTTATCATCTATGGTATCTGCCTGCGCTAATCATTGGACTTGTTCTTACGTATTATTTGCATCAGAAAATGTCGCTTTCCATGCTGCTCGTTGTTGGTTTTTTGTTCTATGTAATAGGACTTTTCGGTGATAGTTATTATGGAATTTCGGAAAACATAGCTGTTCTAAAACATTTCTATGAATGGCTGTTTCATTTTTTTGATTACACACGCAATGGTTTATTCTATGCACCGATTTACCTCATATTAGGCATCTGGGCAGCAAAACGTCCACAGCCTGCTAGAACGCCGATAAACTACGCGTGTTTGTTTCTGATTTCGTTAGCACTAATGATAGCCGAAGCTTCCTTTCTGAAAGCTCTACAATTTCCGCGGCATGACAGTATGTACGTATTTGCATGGCCAGCAACCTACTTCTTGTTCCACTGGGCGTTATCCTGGAGAGGCCGATCTGGAAAAGCATTTAGGGAGTGGAGAGTATGGATTTATATATTGCATCCTATTGCTATCGTTCTCGTTCGAGGAGCAGCTGAGTTCGTGAAGCTGGAAGCTTTATTCATCACAAATAGCCTCATTCATTTTGTCGCTGTATGTCTTGCATCAATCGTTATGGCAGCACTCGCCGTACGAATATCCGTCATAAAATTTAAGTTTCGACCATAGATATGATAATGGGAGATGTTCGTTAAGCAAATGAACGAGAGGAGAAGCCGCAGCGAAGGAGCATTACCTGCAGCTGGGAGGGATTGCAATGAGTAACGAACTGCTCATTCAACTACTCGTGCTTATCGTAATGATCATCGATATGGCTAACCGATCCAAAGATTCGTAAGGTTAGAAGGCAAAACATCGAAAGTGGTGTTTTGTCTTTTTTTCGTGTTTGTATGTAAGGAGGGGAAAGACAGCGCAGCAACGAATATGTTTACATGTTGAGAAAATATGAATCGTTCCCTTTAGCTTACGTTTTGAGAACGTAATAGATAGGAAGGAGCAACGCCATGATTGAATGTCCTTGGTGCGGCAGCAGCGTTATACTCGAGCATAATTGTTGTCCGGAATGTAAACAAGAGGTTCTTGACGAGCATTTAGATCCCTTTGTTGATGATCAAGAGAATGAGCTTGAAAAATCAGATCTCGAACTTTATGAGTATGATATAAACAACAGCATTGCGAATTCATTCACATGCACTAAATGTAATCATAATGAGTGCGATATTAATGAATTGGCTATGACAGGTGCGGGATTAAGCAAGCTTCTAAACATTCAATATCAACATTATTTATTTGTTTCTTGCATGCAATGCGGTTTCGTTGAAATATATGACCCTACGATATTAAGACGACACAATTGATGCAATTTCAAATTCAGCTTCAATGGAAACATTCAAAGAATTTAGCTTGAAGGAACGTTTTGATCCATTCATGCTTAAAAGGTTAACAGGAGGATTTTCTAGTGAAATACGAAATTATTTTGTTTGATGCTGACGATACCTTATTTGATTATTCTTTAGCAGAGGCGCACGCCCTTAAAAGTGTTTTCTTGGAGTTTCAAATTGACCTTCTACAATCACATATTGAACTCTATCTCTCAGTTAATCAGCAGCTGTGGAATGATTTTGAAAAGGGTGAGATTACTCTTGATTTTTTGCGGCATGAGCGATTTAGAAAACTGTTTGCAGAAGTTAAAGTCGAGCTTGATGCTGTGCATTTTAGCGCGCGCTACGTTCATTACTTGGGAGAGGGCTCTTTCTTAATCGAGGGCTCGGATGTTCTTATTCAACAGGTTCTTCATAATGGGCATCGCATTGCAATCATCACAAATGGGATTAAACAGACACAGCATAATCGAATTGGCAGGTCTGCTTTAGCTCATTCGTTCGAGCATATTATCGTTTCTGAGGACACTGGTTTTTCGAAGCCGCAAACGGGAATTTTTGATTTTGCATTCAAGAAACTGAATCTGATCAATAAGTCTAATGTGCTTATGGTCGGTGATTCATTAACATCTGATATCCAGGGCGGCCTCAATTATGGCATCGATACATGCTGGTACAATCCGAAGCGAAAGCCAAATCGTACAAGCATTATTCCAACGTATGAAATTCATCATTTAAACGAGCTGCTGCAACTACTATAAAAAACTGTTATCATCATAGCTTAGAAACAAGAACGATGCAGGCGACAGCCAGCATCGTTTTTTGTTTCTAATTAAGTTCCCAATCCTGCAGCAGCATAATGGCTGCCCCTGCGGTAACGGCATCCTCAGTCAGCTGTCCTTGCGAAAATTTCGGTTCATATTGCGGTGAATAATAAATGTTGCTCCGCGCAACTTGAATGACCGTTTCATAAATCGTTTTATCGACATTGACGAGCGGGCCACCTAAAATGACAGCCTCGGGATGCAAAATATTAATGAGATTGGCGATACCAATGCCGAGATAAGTAGCCGTTTGTAGAAATTGCTCCGTAATGAATGCATCTTTTTGCAAATATGCTTTCCGCAAAGCATCAAATTGAACTTCCTCTGGCGGAATTCCCATTAACGTGCTTGAACGACCAAGCTTCAGTTGAGAGCGTATTTTTTTCTCCAACGCGGGAATCGAAACAAGCGCCTCAAGCGCGCCATAATTTCCTTCGTCGCCAAGCCTTGGACCATCAGTCTGAATGATCATTTGACCAAACGAGCCTTCCATATCTACTGCGCCTCTAACGATTTGTCCACCCGACATCATAGAGGTACGCAGACCAACTCCCGCATGAACATAAAGCATGTGTTCAACCTCTTCATTGCGCAGCGCCCAATGCTCGCCAATAATAGCTGTGTTCGCTCCATTATCGAGCAGGGCAGGCATGCCAAGCCGCTGTTCCAACCAGTCACAGATGGGAACATCAATCCAGCCTCGTGCAGGAAAATAACGGGGTTTTAGCATAACGCCATCTTCACGGCTCAAAGGGCCAACGGCGCCAATCCCAATTCCAATCACTTTGTTGCGATCAATGTGAAAGTCACTCATCATACGCTCAGCAATTTGAGTGATTTTGCCTACAAGCGTTTCTGGCGTCATTCTTTCATCCATCTTCCATCGTTCAAACGCGAGCGGTTTTAAATTCAAATCATATAAACCGATAGAGGAGGAGAAGCGGGATATTTCTAGCCCAAACACTGCACGATGATCTGGATTGACGCGATACAATATAGGTTTTCGCCCGCCTGTAGATCGTCCCAGCTCTGAAGCAAGAATTAGACCATCCGTTAGCAGTTCCTCCAGCAATCTCGACAAGCTGGTGGATGTTATCGTTAATCGCGCCATTAAAGCAGCTTTGGAAACGAGTCCATCGCGAATGATGAGATCAAAGACTTGTTTTTTAATTGTAGGTACTTTTACATTCATATTTGAATCTCCATTTGTCCAAGTAATTATATCGGATATTAATCAATCTCTATTATATGCTCTAGGAATTTGCATGACTAGATAAAGTCTTAAAATATTTTATAAGTCATTCTAATCTTATGTACCATTCGTTTTGATCAGATGCTTATTCACAACCAAGCCGCAGTATATTTGTCAGTTTTCGACAAAATAATCGGTTGTCATAGCTGGGAATAAGTTCTATAATCTTGTTACAAAGCAGATTATCGATAATCGATAATCGGAAACGGAGAAGTGAATGTTATGTTTGAGAACATGTCAATTCCTTCGGTTAGCTCCATTAGCGATCAGGTTTACACAGCATTAAAGAAGGAAATTCTAGCAGGTGAGCTGCAGCCGGGAGCTAGGCTGCTAGTTCTTGAGATTGCAAAGAAATTCAACATCAGCCAAGCACCGGTTCGTGAAGCGCTGGAACGACTGAAATCAGCAGGATTTAGTACGAGCATCCCCAACAAAGGCTCAATTGTTTCATACATTACCGACAAGGAAATAAAAGATATTTTCGAGCTGAGAGAGATCATAGAAGGTTTTGCGGTACGGCAATCGATGAAGCAGCTAAACGAAAATGATTTCAACTATTTAGAAGATCTGATTCGTCAAATGGATGTTGCTCATGAGCAAAACGATATTTTGAACATATTAGAGCTTGATATGGAGTTTCATGGTTTTTTCTATAGGCGCTGCGATAACCATATGATTCTCGATCTTTGGAATCGGATGCGAATCAAAGTGATGCGGTTCATGGCTATTTCCAATCGTCATTACTCCACAGAAGAGCTGGCGGATTGGCATCTTCGGCTCGTAGACGTTCTGCGCACTGGCGACGCTGCACTAGCAGAAGAAGCCTTTACTTTGCATATGCACTCTTACAAAATGATTCATCTCAATTAAAGTCATTCATTTCACAAGTCGACCTTACAAGAGGGGGAAATGGAGAATGTTAAGCGAGGGGTTATTATTTAAAGAAGATGTCATTCTTACGTGGATGAGGGAGCGTTTCTTGCGAAACCTGGTGTCTAATGCCCGTTCAATGAAGTCGGATTTAAAAGAAAGCTTATCCAGGCTTCAGCTTAATCCCTATTACACTTTTCCTGTTATGGCTTTGGTAGAACCGACGATCCCATTTGAAGATGAGCATGAGAAAATCATTTATTTGGAGCAAATTCGGGATTACATGCAAAAAAAAATGACCGAAGGCAGCGTTGTATTTGTGGATGAGGAGGGCAGAATTGGCATGCTCTTCTCATGGGTATCGAAGGAATCTATCGAGAAGATGCAGACTATGCTTAAAGAGCATTTTCTTCATTCCTTTAATGTCGGCGTGGGCAAACCATGCAGTCAATTATATGATATTGTCCATTCCTATCGGCAGGCTGCGCGAGCGCTGCAGTATAAGTTTTATAGTGGAACGGGCAAAATTAATTATTTCAGCGAGCTTGGACGCTCGGAATCGCTCCAGCAATACCCGTCAGATAAGGAGAAGCAGCTTTTTGATGTTTATAAAGCCGCAGAGACAACCGCAGAGATTGAAGAAAGTGTTCAGCTTTTTTATGCTGAGCTGCTTCATGATGGACCGATTGATACACAAAGCGTATATGATGTGACCGTTAGGCTTCTCGTCGGAATAGAAAAACGTGTGATATCAGAGACAGAACATGTTAGCATGTATGAGCGGTTTGACGTGATGTCGATCGTGAAGCTTGCGACTTTGGATGAAATTAAACAGTATGTCATTCATTTTTTAATTGGACTGAAAGAAGTGTTCTCGTACAATCAGAAGGAGAGCCACCGCAGCATTATCAAAAAAACAATTCATCATATGGAGCAGGAATGCCAATATGTATCCTTGCAAAGTGTGGCACAGAAAGTGTATATGACGCCAACCTACTTAAGCTTGCTATTCAAAATGAATACAGGAAAAACGTTCATCGAGCATTTGACAGACATTCGGATGGATAAAGCGAAGGATATGCTAAAGAGCACCCATTACAAAAATTATGAGGTAGCAGAGAAGGTCGGCTACCAAGATCCACGGTATTTCAGTCAAATCTTTAAGAAAAAGGTCGGACTCTCGCCTAGTGAATACCGGGAAACGATTGGTAAATAAAAGCATCTCATATGAAAAGGACTCTAGCGGCGGCATGATCCAGCTAGAGTCCTTTTTCTCATATTTAAACCACAGTTGCTAGTTTCGAACGAATTGCCTAGAGACGAACATCGCTTTGCGGTCCGTTTCGATCTCTCATTTGTGCTTCCTCAAGCTCAGTATCCCAGTTTAGATGACGATATTCCTCGGCTGCGGCATCATTTTCGAACCAGTTCAAGAAATCTGTCCAAAGCGCAACGTCCCATCCGGCATCAATTTGTGCTGTCGAATATACGCTCTCACGCAGTCTTACGAAACCAAACACATCACGTACTTGGGACTTTTCCGCTTGTACGACCGTTAGCTCAGCTAAATGAGGCGGAATAAAAATAACGCCAGATGGAGTGCCGAGTACCACGTCTCCTGGCATACATATAGCCTTGCCAATGCGTGTTGGAACGTTCATGCCTACCATTGTAACGTCCGCAATCGCAGTAGGGTCGCTGCCGCGATAATACACATTAATATTGTCGATTTCTACGATTTGCTGATTATCGCGAATACCGCCCCAAATGACAGCACCGCCGCGCTTCGTGCGTGTGGAAATAGCTGTAGATAAATTCCCGCCTACATAAGTGCCAAGATGCACTTTATCAAACATATCCACTACCGCGACGTCATCTTCTACAAGCGAATCAATAACCCATTGGTTGAAAAAGCCTTTTCGATTTTCTTGCTCATGTCCATAGTTAAGCAGCGCTTCATGCAGATCAGGTCGTTTAGGCACCATTACAGCTGTAACAGCGCGTCCAACCATTATTTTATTCGGGTGAACGATTTTGAAATCACCTTCGAACTGAAAGGCATAACCTCTGTTCCAGAGAGGGCCCCAAGCCTCCTCCAAAGTGATTTTGCGCATGCGCCTAAGAACATCTTCGGATACTTTAGGACGTCCATTCGGAAAGCGTTCACCCTCCCAAAGCGGCGTTAGCTGGATCATATCTTCCGGATTGTCAAATTTCATATGAGCACCTCTTTCGCAATAGTGTGTTTGAAGGCTGCTGTTATTTGCTTTCTAAGTCTATTGTTAGGGACATTCCCATATTTGTCGATGCGACTTTCTTAAGGTATTTATGGGGCAATCTATGAATTTTTCACACTATATAAAATCAAACGATTTCATAATTTCTTCACCTTCATTCATGTAACCGCTTTCGTATAAAGTAAAGGAACATTATCTAGGAAAGGGGACGAGATGATAAGAGTGAAGACAGAGACTGTTTTACCCAAACAAAAGCAGATAAAAACAAAACGCAAACAACAAGGAGCTGCTCATTTAGCCGGATACATATTTATATCCCCTTGGCTAATCGGTTTTTTGCTGTTGACGCTTTGGCCCATTGCACAATCGTTTTATTTGTCTTTTACCGAATATTCTTTGCTGGAGGACCCAATATGGACCGGCACGGACAACTACACCAAAATATTTACTGGTGATTCCACTTTCACGAAATCGCTCAGCGTGACGTTTATGTTTGTATTATTCTCCGTTCCATTAAAGCTATTTTTCTCCCTTATGGTCGCATTGGCACTTAATAAGAACATTCGAGGCATGAATATTTATCGGACGGCAATTTATTTTCCATCCTTAATCGGAGGAAGCATTGCGGTAGCAGCGCTTTGGCGCAATATGTTCGGGATAGACGGTTATATCAATCAAGTGCTCGCTTGGTTTGGGATTGAGGGGGTAGGCTGGATATCCAATCCGGACACCTCGCTTGGCACATTGATTTTACTCAATACGTGGCAATTCGGATCAACCATGGTTATTTTTCTAGCTGGACTTAAGCAAGTGCCGCAAGAGCTTTATGAATCAGCATCTGTAGACGGTGCCGGCAAGGTAAGGAAGTTTATAAGCATTACGCTGCCAATGCTCTCGCCGGTTATGTTCTTTAATCTCGTGCTGGGCATTATCGGATCGTTTCAAACGTTTACCTCAGCGTTCATTATCACAAAGGGCGGCCCTATTAATTCAACCTATATGTACGCCATGTTCCTGTACGAGAAAGCGTTCAAGCATTATCAGATGGGTTATGCGTCAGCACTTGCTTGGATATTGCTCACCATTGTTGCGCTTCTCACGCTTATTAATTTCGCAGCCTCGAAATATTGGGTGTTCTACGAATCAGATGGGGGGAAAACCAAATGAATTCGCTGCGTTCGAAGCTGACGAGCCATTTGTACCTATCCCTGTTCTCTATTCTGATGCTGTATCCCGTCATCTGGTGGGCAGGAGCCTCTTTAAAAAAAACAGAGGAGCTCAGCTTGCCGACGATCTGGCCGAAGACACCCATTTGGAGCAATTACTGGGATGGCTGGCACTTCTCATCGGAATATACATTTGCTCATTTTTTTGGAAACACACTGCTTATGGAGCTGGGCAATGTCATTGGCGGCGTTGCCACGGCTGCGATTGTAGCTTATGGCTTCGGAAGGCTAAACTTCAAGCTGCGCGGCTTCTGGTTTTCGATTTTACTGCTGACCATGATGCTTCCAGGGCAGGTAACCGTTGTCCCGCAGTACATTTTGTTCAATAAGCTAGGATTTGTGGACAGCTATGTACCGCTCGTGCTTCCGCATTTTTTCGGAGGTGGCGCATTTTTCATTTTCTTGCTTGTGCAATTTATTCGCGGTATTCCGAAAGATTTGGATGAGGCCGCAACGATTGATGGAGCAAGCGTTTACGGAATCTTTTGGAGAGTGATCCTGCCTCTGCTGAAGCCCGCACTTGTTACCGTAGCTATATTCACCTTTATATGGAGCTGGGACGACTTTTTTGCACAAGTGCTTTATTTAAGCTCCGTTGACAAATTTACTGTTGGGCTGGCACTGCGTATGTTCATCGATCAATTCGACATTCAGTGGGGACAATTGCTAGCCATGTCCTTGCTGTCGATCTTTCCTTCGGTAATCATCTTTTTCTTTGCACAGAAGCATTTTGTCGAAGGAATAGCTACTACAGGATTAAAAGGGTAAGTCATTTCATTTCACAAAGGAAAAGGGGATGTAAGACGATGAACAAAAACGGGTCAAGAAGCTTGGGGCTGTTGATGCTGGCATTACTGCTCGTATTGACCGCTTGCAGCGGAGGCGGAAGCAACAATGGAGGGAAGCAAACGAATGAAGGAACGAAGAGCACAGCACAGCCCGACGATGCAGGCGGCAAAGAAGCTGGCGCCAAAACAACACTCAGCATTATGTGGTGGGGGCCGGATGCCCGGCACGAGGCAACAAAAAAAGCGCTAGACATTTACTCCCAGCAAAACACGAACGTATCTTTTAAGCCGGAGTTTATGGCATGGGATGCATTCTGGCAAAAGCTTCCGACACTTGCTGCTTCGAAGTCAATAACAGATGTACTGCAAATGGATGCTGCCTACATTCAAGAATATGTATCGCGCGGTCAGCTAGAGGATCTCTCTGACATTGACCTAAGCGGCATTGTTGATCCATCCGTAATTTCTAATTTGCAAATAGATGGAAAATTGTACGGTATTCCACTAAGTCAGAATGCACAAGGCTTAGCTTACAACAAAGCGGAGCTGGAGCAATACGGGATTACGCTTCCGCATAAGGATTGGACTTATGATGAATTTTTCCAGTGGGCAAGAGACGCTCGGGCGAAGCTGCCTGATGGGAAATATCCGATCGGTGATACAACCACTTGGGATAGCTTCAACTATTACCAGACGTCGATGGGCAAACCGCCCGTTATGTCCGATGGCGGCAAAACATTTACGCTTGATAAGGATTTGTTTATGACCTTCTACCAAACGTATGAAGAGTTCCGCAAAACGAAAATCGTACCTCCTGCAGAAAAAGCCGCTTCATTTCTGGAAAATGACCCGCAAGCTGATCCAATGGCATCCGGCGTCGTAATGACAAGAGGTGCAACAACCGGCTCTGTCAGCGCTTTAGAGCAGCTTATGCCAGGAAAGGTAGGCGTAGTGAATCTTCCTGTTGGTCCTGCGGGTGGCGGCTGGGCGCAATCAACCATCTTCTTAAGTGTAAGCGCGAATTCCAAAAACAAAGATGAAGCGAAGAAATTTCTGAGATGGTTCGTTACCGATAAGGATGCAGGCAAAGCGCTTGGTCTCACACGCGGCATTCCGATCAACCCTGACATTTATAAAGAGCTGGAGCCAACTCTTGAGGCTAAAGATAAGCTCGGCAAAGAAATATATGACCTTTCACTAGACAAGGCTTTGCCGTTCTATCCGCCGGCAGCAGGCTTCTCCGAATGGGTTGATACGTATAAAAAGGAGATGGAGGCTGTAACCTTCGGCCAGCAATCGATTGAAGATGCCTACAAGAAAATAGACAAGATGGGCAAGGAATTGGCTGCGAAAGTGGCTGGTTAATAAACTATGGAGGTGGTATCTGGATGCAGCTAGCAGAGTTTTTCTCATCGCAGCCAGCAAGATTATGGCTTTTGGCAAAGCAGCTTGGCATTGAATACGCAGTTGGAGGACTTCCATGGGAAGAAAAGCAGGAGAAACCATGGGATTTAATGCCGCTTATTCGTATGAAACAGCGGTTTGCAGATTCTGGTCTTACGCTTAACGTGATCGAATCTATGCCTCCGAGCAATGAGATTAAGCTTGGAACGGCAGGAAGAGACGCCGAGATCGAAGTGTTCCAGCAATTTATTACGAATATGGGTGCAGCCGGTATTCCTGTCCTTTGCTATAATTTTATGGCTCAGTTCAATTGGTTTCGAACATCGACCACCACTCGGACGCGGGGCGGAGCACTCGTGTCCAGCTACGATCACAGCCTCATGAAGGATGCGCCGCTCACTGAGGCTGGCCTTATTAGTGAAGATCAGCTTTGGGAAAACCTTCAATACTTCATGGAGCGAATCGTCCCTGTTGCAGAGAAAGCAAAAGTGAAGCTTGCGCTACATCCCGATGATCCTCCGATCACACCTATTAGGGGGATATCGCGTATTTTGACAAGTGCAGCTGCCCTGCAGCAAGCGATTGATTTAGTTCCAAGCGCCTATAACGGCATTACCTTATGCCAAGGAACACTCGCAACGGCTGGAGAACATATTCCGAGCGTCATCCGCCATTTTGCAAGACAGGATAAAATGTTTTTCGTCCATTTCCGTGATGTGAAAGGAACGCCGGAAAAGTTCGAGGAAACGTTCCACGATGATGGGCAAACCGATATGCTCGAGGCCATGCAAACGTACTATGAAGTAGGCTTTAACGGGCCAGCAAGGCCAGATCATGTGCCGACGATGGAAGGCGAGGATAATGCGAATCCCGGATATGAGCTGTTGGGTCGCTTATACGGTATCGGTTATATCCGAGGTTTAATGGAGGCAGCTGCTGCTGCAAGATTATCAAATGAAGCTAAGACGAGTGTTAACATTTCGGGATAACTTCCATACGTTCATAAAGCAAGCACCTTCAACTCCACATATCGTGTGGAACTGGAGGTGCTTTTTATAATGCTCATATTTGCTCAAAGCGCTATCGTTACTTCAAAACATGAAAGAACGGAACGCAATTATGCGTCCCGTATTTATCCTATCCGTCATAATAACTGTCGCAACGTATCAGCTCCAAAGCCGATCATTGGAATGGTAATGATTCCAATTGTCCGTATGCTCCCACAGCCCTGGGATTTTTGGATGCAGATGCTGTGCTAGTACCTCATCGTTCAAGTCGTCAATGCCCAGACCAGGCGCATCTGTCATATGAATGAAGCCATTCTGAACAAGCTTGTTCGGAAGCTTGCTGCTAATGATAATATCATCCCACCATGGCACCTCACAGGAATGATACTCTAGCGCCATAAAGTTCTCTGTCGCTGCTGCTACATGCGCTGCTGCGAGACAGGCGATAGGGCTCTCAGCCATATGGATCGCCATGGCCACACCGTATTCCTGTGCCATATCACCAATTTTTTTCGTTTCCAAAATGCCGCCAGTCGTCAGAACGTCTGGATGAATGACCGACACCCCGCCAGCTTGAAGCAGCGGCCTGAAGTTTTCTTTCAAATAGATATCCTCGCCTGTACATATCGGCGTTGCAACAGCACGTGCGAGCTTCGCATACTGCTCGGTATACTGCCATGGAAGCATATCCTCCATCCAAGCCAAATTGAATTTATCGACGCGGCGGCCAAGCTTAATGCAATCTTCAAGACCAATATGACCAAAGTGATCTACGGCAAGCGGAACCTCATAACCAATTACAGCGCGTACATCCGCCACATATTGCTCCAGCATATCAAGCCCTTTATCCGTTACATGAATCGCTGTAAAAGGATGGGGGATGTTGTGAATATCATAATGTTGATTTCGGATATCACGAATTTCTTCTTCGGTTAAGGTGTCTTGGTTTGCACTGTAACGGTTTTTGGAAGCATTTCGCATTTCATCAATGAAGCCTATCGGAGCACTTAAAGTACCAGGCTCATTAATAATTTGACCGATGCCAAGATCCATCTTTAGGAAAGTGAAGCCTTCCTCCATACGCTTCTGAAGCGCGAGTCCCATGGCGGTGCCGGTATCCTTGCCGACGACCTCGGTATCGCAGTACATTCGAATTTTGTCACGGAACTTGCCGCCGAGCATTTGATAGATCGGTACGCCATATGCTTTGCCTGCCAAATCCCATAAAGCGATTTCAAGCCCGCTCACACCACCGCCTTGACGGGCATGACCGCCAAACTGCTTAATGCGGCGAAACAGCTTATCGATATTGCATGGATTTTCGCCTAACAACCGGCCTTTCAGCATTTGCGCATATACTTTATCAGCTCCGTCACGCACTTCACCAAATCCGATTAGGCCTTGATTCGTATACACTTTAATCAAGCTGCTATGAAACGGCCCGCCTACAATATCGGTGAAGCGAATATCCGTAATCCGAAGTGCGGAAGGGCTTGCATGTTTGCTCACATGGGCTAACGTTTCTTCATAAGAAGGATTGTTGGACACGAAAGGTCACTCCTTGTTTATAAGTTAGGTATTGAAAGGGGTTGCACTCACTCATTCATGCATCTAGCTTAGCTAGAGCAGCATGCTGCCGCCATCGAGTCGAATGGCTGAACCGGTCATGAATTCGCTTTCATCGGATGCAATGAAGCATACGAGCTGAGCTACGTCGAGTGGACGGCCAACACGGCCAAGCGGGAATTTATCATGTATAGAGCGGGTCGTTTTTTTATGCTTCGCGACGTCCTCGGCGGACATGATTGGCTTCGATTCTCGTGCACTTTGCTTGCCGACATCCACGGCTCCTGGCTCAATCGTATTAACGGTAATCCCATACCTTGCAAGCTCAATTGCGCTTTCTCTGCCTAACATGCGAATACCGCCCTTGGTCATGGAATATACGGCATCGAAGTCGGTGGGGCGCTTGCTATGAACAGAAGACATATTAATGATGCGTCCTGACTGTTTTTCCTTCATATAGGGAACGACGGCTTGTATGCATTGCCAGTAGCCTTTTAAATTAATGTTCATCATGCGATCGAAAGAGACTTCATCATGCTCAAAAAATCCATAATTCAGCTGCAATGCGGCATTGTTAACCAAAATGTCAATGCCGCCATAATGCCCAGCAGTGGTGGAGACCATCCGTTCAATTTCATCTTTTTGCGAAATATTCGCTTGTACGATCATCGCGTTGCCACCGAAATCATCGATCATCTGTTTGGTATGAAGCGCACCGGCATCGCTCTGATTATAATGAATGGCAACCATAACCCCGCGCCGTGCAAGCTCGATTGCAACGCCCTTGCCAATTCCTGTTCCAGCGCCGGTAACTAAAGCGATTTTGCCAACGATACTCATTATTCACCTCCATACCGGCGATTACGGTTTTTTCATTTTGAAATTCATATAATGAAGCAAAAAACCGCCATCCAACCTTATATCTGCACCATTAATGAGTCTCGCCTCATCGGAAGAGAGAAAATTCACAAGCTCGGCGATATCTTCATTGCTGCACAAAACAGCATTAGGCACCTTATATTCGTAATCGTTGTACAAGGTGGATAGATGACTGTGAAACAACTCATCATCGCCAGCAACAGAACCCACTTCAATGGTATTGACACTGATCCCATATCGCCCTAACACAAGTGCTGCTTCTTTGGACAGCATTTTAACTGCACCTTTTGCAATACTGTAGGTAAACGCTGAACCAGTCGGCTTCTCGGCATGAATGGAAGAGACATAGATGATTTTCCCAGCTTGCTTCATCATCATTTGTTTGCCGACAGCCTGCGTACAAATAAATGCCGATTTGGCGTTTACTGCGATGCTTTGCTGAAAAAGCGCTTCATCACCATCTTCAATTGTGCTTGGAGAAATCTCATTATTGTTGTGAACGAGAATATCAACCGTACCAAGCTGCTGCTTCGTGAATAGAAGCATATCCGTGACTTCAGCCGTTTTACAAAGGTCAATGGTAACTACGACCGCCTGCAAGCCTGCGTCCTGAACTAGCTTTAATTCTGACCCAATCGCAGAGCCTCCTGAATGACTATTCAAAATAAAATGCGCTCCGCTTTCCTTTAATCGTCGAATGATCGCTTTTCCGCTGTCACTGTCTGAATCCGTAATAAATACAACCTTATTTGGCAATCGCATAGATCCCCTCCAAGGAACAGACATAAAATGATGGATATAGCTTTATTTTAGTTACTTTGGTTCAAGCATAGCGATGCTGTAAATTTATGATTTTGTTTGATTTCTTGCATAATCCGCCAATACTGCAACAAGCCTATGACTGCATTCGTTATTAAGGGAGAATAGGAATCCAAATGGAAGGGAAAGCCATGCGCAAAATAAAAAAATTCATTTTCATCACGCTTCTAATGATTATTTTTGTTCCGTTTATTTTGAGCTACTCGAACTATCGAATGACTAGAGTTAATAACGATTATGAAGCCTTATTCACCGAGCAGCTTAAGACAGCTGTACATAAGGGAACCACATTTGATATGAAGGAAGTCGCGCCATTTGATTGGGATAAAATGTTTGTTTTTGAAGCTTATCGCTCAAGAGAAGAGATGGAAAGAACAGTCGGACAAGAGTGGACCAATGAAGCCTCCTACGCCGGATATTGGATAGATAGAAAGATAAGCGGACAATATCCTTTGCTGGATGAGTCGGTACATAAACTGGTTTTTGTGAAAGGGAATAAAGTGGTGTTTGATACTACTCTAGACAGAGCCATAGCTGACTTCACGGTTAGCAGCAGCTTGATTGATCGCGAGCATTCCCGCTATACCATTATGAAAACAGAACAATCATTTGCTACGGTTTATAATGTATTAGAAGAGTAGATAGATTGATAGACTAGGGAGCATCTAGAAAAAAATGACAGTCTAGAACGATTACTCCTGTTCTGGACTGTCATTTGTTTAAATCATTGATGAACAAACTAGGAAGCAGGAGGGAGCTTAGTCTTCGTTGGCTTGGCATAACCCTCTTTATACGTTTCGTCGATAATTTGGCGAATCCGATCTACTTCGATCCCTGAAGACTTCATTGCTGCGGTTGTTACAGCAATTTCGATGCATACGCCGCAGCGAGTGCCATGATCGTCCCAGACAACAGAGCCGTCTTCCTTTATTTCGGCGATAAAGCAATTGAGATTGCTTTGGTGTCCCGCGCTTTCGCCACACCCGCAGTAACAAGGGATATAGGGCAATACATCCGTAACCGTTGCAGCGGTTTGATAGGCGATACGAAGGTTGTCAGAGGCGCCATCTAGAAAAGTTGGTAAAATATCCAGCGATGCTGTCGTCTCTTGCAAATCGCCAGATGCTGTTTGATGATCACCATGATTGCCGCCATTTGCTTCATGTGCGTTCGTTGCTGATCCAGCTGAATTTGTTTGGCTGCTGCATGCGCTGAGCAGCATCGAAGAGAGCAGAACCGAATAGAGTGTGGTTTGGGCTAATCGTTTCAAGTATAGCAGCTCCTTGTTTCTATTAATTGGTTTTATTATAGCATTTTCAAATATTAAAAGAGTAACGCATATGGTACTATTAATTGACGATTTAGATCGTTTAAGCCGTAAGCTCTCCCGTTTAATCGTAACAAATGCCAAGATACAAAAAAGGAGCGATTGTCGATGAAGGTATTGTTTATTGGTGGAACAGGATTAATAAGTGAAGCTGTTTCTAAGCTTGCGTTAGAACGCGGAATTGAACTTTATCTTTTTAACAGAGGGAAGCGAGATGAGTTTGTACCAGAAGGGGCCAAGGTCATCAAGGGTGATATACGCGACGCCGAGCAGGCTGCTGCTGCACTTGAAGGCTATCAGTTTGATGTGGTAGTCGATTGGATTGCTTTCACGCCGGAGCATGTCAGCACGGACATTGCGTTGTTCCGTGGACGCACGAATCAATACATATTTATAAGCTCAGCCTCTGCTTATCAGAAGCCGCCTAAGCACTATATCATCACAGAGGATGCAACACCGCTCGAAAATCAGTATTGGCAATACTCGCGTGACAAGATTGCTTGTGAACAGCTGCTGCTCGATGAGCAGGCGTCATCAGGTTTTCCAGTTACTATCGTAAGACCGTCATTTACCTATGGCGATACGATGATACCCGCTGCCTTAAACAGCTGGCAGCATCCATGGTCACTGATCGCAAGAATGCGTGCGGGGCAGCCAGTTATCGTGCATGGTGATGGGTCTTCATTGTGGACGATGACACATAATACTGATTTTGCCAAAGGTTTTGTCGGCTTGCTTGGACGTGCTGAGGCGATCGGAGAGGCGTATCATATTACTTCAGACGAAGTCCTTACGTGGAATCAAATCTATGAAGCGATTGGTTCAGCAGCTGGCGTAGAGCCGAAGCTTGTCCATATTTCTTCCGAGTTTCTTATTTCGCATGACCCTGATCTCGAGGGCGGCTTGCTTGGCGATAAATCTGTCACGAGCGTATTTGATAACCGCAAAATCAAAAGATTAGTTCCCGATTTTTCAGCGGATCTTTCCTTTGAGGAAGGTATTAAACGGACGGTTGCTTGGTTTGAGGCTCACCCTGAGCGATGCACCGAAGATGATGCTTGGAACGAGCAGATGGATACGATTATTGCTGCTCATGCAGCCGGATTTAAAAAATAATGCGTAAGCAAATGACGAAAATATAAATTTTAAGCTGTACATTTAGAGCAATAAAAAAATTTTTTTAGCGATTTTTATAGGTGCAAAAAAAGTGCTTATCCTCTAGGGATGAAGCGCTTTTTTTGTGTTTTAAACCTCGATTCCTAGATGCTAAAAAATTTCTCATAATTTACAAGAAGCATAAAAACTCGTCTTTTGAAGGAATGAGCGACATATAATCTTCACAGACCGTCCACTTTTTATTGATGCCTGCTTATTCTCGCCATCTAACTTATATCGTAACAGGTATACTTCATTAACTTAAGGGAGAGGTATAATCATGCGAAAAAAGTTGAATCAACATTTATTTGTTTACTTGCTCATTTTATCGTTAGTCATTACTTTAGGCATGTACGTCCAACCTTTAAATAACGAACCGGATTCACAAGCTTTAGAAACGTCTGCAGCAGAAACATTTTCCTTAACTACCCTAACGCCGCTTGTTGTTGACAGCTTAGAGAACAATGAAAAAGTCATCGCTTCACCCACTCCAGCACCTATACCTGTAACATTCAACAAGATTAGCGCAGCTACAGTTAACGCATCTAATCAACCTCCAACCATCGCGCTTGAAACGACTCTTGAAGTTGAACAACCGGTAGCCATCACTGAAAAACTAACGAATACATATGAGGTTACCGCGTATTACCTTAACATTCGAACAAAACCGAGCGCCACTTCGGATATTATAAAGGTTGTAGAAAAGGGAGCAAAGCTTGAAATTACAGAAGAAACAGACAATGGTTGGCTTAAGCTGCAAAATGGTGGATACGTACATGGCGGATATGCCAAAAAGGTGAAAAGTGAAGTTTCCGTGTTATCCCTTGCTTCTGATGTTAATCGTCAGCCTGCAATTGCGCTTAAGGCAAAAACCGAGGAGCAGCGCATAGATAAGATAGAAATTTTAAAAGAAGCAGTGGAGGAAGAACTTATGAAGCCAACATCTGCTGTAGAGTCTGATTCGGGCCTTACCATCGAGCATATTGAGAAAATATTCGAAGGAACAGCACTATCCGGGCATGATTTGGAACAAGCTATCCTTGAAGTGGAGGATGAATACGGCATAAATGCTTATTTTACAATAGCCGTGATGAAGCTGGAGAGTGGAAATGGCAAAAGCAGGCTGGCCAAGAGCAAAAATAACTTATTTGGCCTCAATGCGATAGATGGCGATAAATACAATAAGGCGTTCAGCTTTGAAACCAAAGGGGACAGCGTACGAAAGTTTGGACAGCTCTTATCCAAAAACTATGTGGGCAAGGGACTGACTACCATTGAGAAGGTTGCCCGAAAATATTGTCCCGCCAACTCCAAATGGTCAAGTTTAGTGAAGAATATAATGAAAAGTGACTACAGGAAGCTCTGACATGGCAATTTCCCACCAAGTATGTTATTTTAGGCTCCTAAGCATTTGATGACTTGGATAATAGGAGGCTGCAAATAAATGGTGGATAACGTTCAGAAAATGCCATTCGGCTACGAGCCGCCTGTAGATGAGCTGAAAGGAACGATTGTATACTATGATACATTTGAGCATACAACGGAACGCGAGCTTGATCTAGCCGCTGATTGGGTGAAGGCGCGTTCCTTTCGCAAGCTTGTTCTCTATCCACTGCATGAGCTCAGCATCAAGAGGATGTCGAAAGAGAACGTCAGCCCATTTTATAAGCGGGAAGATCGGCTGCATGAATGGAAGCGGGACCGAGCGGAGACGAACATCGTTGTTGAGCGTTTTGAAATTAAACGCAAGAAGTATACGCCTATCGATTTTGCTTTAAGACATTTGGCCGAAACCTATCCGAAACCGCTATTTGTACTCATGACGGCTGAAATGGCGAATATGTTCGCTTCGTTCTCATCATTTGAGGAATGGATCGTGAAAATCAGGCTTTTGTTAACGGAAGAGCCTGCACAGCTGCATCCACGGCTCTTACAATATCAGCATCGCTGGGAAGCCATTGTCACCAAATAAACCTTGGAATACATAAGAAAAGAGCTGTCCGTGAGTAAAACTCATGGGCAGCTCTTTTTTCTGTTGCAAATCGATTATTCGTCTAGCCGGTTGACGGGCTATTCGGAACATGGCCTTTTTGATTGATATTCTCTGCTCTGGCCGAAGCTGAATTATTTTCCGCTTCCTTGGAGCTGTCTTCAAACGCTTGATTTTTGCTTGGTATCGACTTGTTTTTGTTATGAGCCATCCACAATAACCTCCACTAGCTTGATTGCCTAAAACTCCGAGGCTAGCTTAGGTTAACCATGTTCCAGCAAAATAACCAAAATCTATAGCTGCTTGCTCATTATTTTACGCTAACAACATGCTCTTCGCATGCTGTAGAGCAGAAGCCGTGCTTCGTTTCTTCACATTCCTTACATACGATATGCTGCAAATGACAGGAGTCATCTGCACAATTGATATAGGTATCAGCAGGCTGCTGGCAGTGGTGGCATTTGCCTACAACAACCGCTTCGTCTGTTTGATTAATGACAACGGATGTTCTCTCATCGAATACATAACATTTGCCATCAAACAGTTTGCCTTGTACTTCCTCGTCCTTGCCGTAGGTTACAATACCGCCCTCAAGCTGATAGACGTCGTTAAAGCCTTCACTAAGCATAACGCCAGTAAGCTTCTCGCAGCGAATGCCACCTGTGCAATAGGTAATGATCGGCTTGTCTTTGAATTCCGCCATATTCTCGCGAAGCCATTCAGGAAACTCCTTGAATGTTTCAAGATCGGGTCTGATCGCGTTGCGGAAATGACCAAGATCGTATTCATAATCGCTTCTGCCATCTAGTACGATAACATCTTCTCTTTGCAAATACTCATGAAATTCTTTAGGTGATAGACGAGTACCGCTTAATGTATTCGGATCTAAAGGCTTATCATAACGAAGCGTCACTAGCTCTTTCTTGTATCGTACAAAAATCTTTTTGAAAGCATGTTTATCTGTTTCATCGATTTTGAAAACCATATCCGAAAATAAAGGATTCGCACGCATATGTGCCATATATTGTTCAGTTTGCTCGATGGTTCCTGAGAGCGTTCCGTTAATTCCTTCATCAGCAATTAAGATACGGCCTTTTACGTTTAATTCCTTGCAATATGCAAGATGTTCAGCAGCAAACTGCTCAGCATCCGGTACAGCTACAAATTTATAATACAATAAAACTCGAAAATGATTAGCTTCACTCATCGTAGTCTTTCCTTTCCGGTAAACAAATAAAAGCATTCTATATTATAGTTGACATTTTAAATAATTTCAACTTAAAACCTTTTTTGAACCTTTTTCATATACGAAACCAATGTATAGCGAAAGCAAATAGAGGAGGGGCTATATGAAAAAAGGGATAATAGTCATATTGATATGTTTGGTGCTTGCCGCGTGTTCCAACGAGCAGCCAAGCATGCCTCAGGATTTTATTACAAATATCGAAAGTACGGATTTAAGCAAGGAGCATACTGGCGAGATATCGCCAGGGGATTCGGTACAATTACTTACGGATAAACGTGGTGAGCCCAAAGGGAAATACGATATTAAAATGAAAAAAGCAGATGATTATGATGTGCCTGTTCAGTCATGGGAGTATTTTAACGCTACATATACGATAACTGACAGCAAGGTCACAAGCTATAATCTGCTTCCAGATGAAGCTACCCATAAAGGGGCTAAACTGGGAAATTCTATTCAATCCGTTAAGGAAATGTATGGGGATGCCTATTATAATAGAGAACACGATGATTTAAAACTACTAGGCTATATCGATAAAGAGAAGGAATGGGTGCTCGAATTTATGGTAGATCAAGAAAAGGTAACCGGTATTATGATGAGTGAATTATCCCTTTTTGAAACGAAATAATAATTGGAATTGGCACATGAGTACTCGTGTGGCGTGAGGAGGTTTCCGTATTGAAGGATTCGGACATACAACCCTTGTTAGCTTCGCTTCTGGATGAAGATCCGGAAGCTTTCCGCTTGGTGTATGAGAAAACGGCTGATCATATCTATCGTACCGTCTATTATTTGGTCACGAACAAAAATGAAGTCAATGATATCGTTAGTGAGATTTACATCGCTATGCTCTCCGCTTTGCCTGCCTACGACTGCAATAGACCATTTCGAGCCTGGCTTAACGGATTAATCATTAATCAGGTTAATCATTACAATCGAAAAGGCTGGCGATTTTTACGTTTAATTAATCGCAATAAGCAATTGTATGGCGTACAGCCATGGAAGAGGCCAGATGAATTAGCGGTTGAAGAGGAAGAAAAACACCAAGTACTTCAGCTCGTAAACAGCTTGTCTGTCAAGCATAAACAAATAATCGTCCTTCGCTATTATCAGGATTGCTCCTTTGAAGAGATTGCCAGCACGCTCCAAATCCCGCTTGGCACAGCCAAATCCAGACATCATGAGGCTTTGAAAAAACTGCGAAATCGAACGTCACATTCTCAATTTTTCAAGGAGGTGTTTAATCATGTCGATTGAACAAGAGCTAACACAAGCCTACAAACAAACCGCAACTAGAATCAAACGCCCTGAGGAGCTTGATGCTCGAATCGAACAGCTGTACCGTAAGCAGAGCTTCCAAAAGCAGACCAAGCTGCACGCCGTAAAAAAATCATGGACGCTCAGAATCATCGTGGCGGGATTGCTCCTTACTTCCATGGGTTTCTCTACACCTTATATTTTTCATTTTAAAGACGAGATTATTGATTACATGCTGCATAATGGTCAATTAGGAACGTATGATGCGATGTTGGCTCAGCAAATGCGCGAGTCTCTCGAAAAGGTTAAACAAACACTTCCTACCGAGGGGAAGGCGATATTTTATTCACAAAAATTAAAAAGCCTTTTGCCAAAAACTAATGCTATCCCTTTCACAATCGTCACCAATCCATACGTGTGGAAAGTGGAGAAGGATTGGGAGATGCAATTGACGGAAGCAAATCCAGATCTTCAATTGCCTGATTCCTTAACTGAAACATTGACGTTTATTGGAGGTCAGAAGGAGCAGCCGTTTGGCGGTTCATTATCCGCTGCCGACATGGAGCCGCTTCATGAGCTTGAGAAACGTGTGAAGAAAGAGAAACCGAAGGAGACCTGGCTGCCTCTGCCCAGACCTGTAGTAGAGAGCGTGGATCATCCTGTCTATACGACGACTTATGAGAACGAATCCGCTGACATTATTCATATCACCATGCAGGTATTCACGGATAAAAGCAATGTACAATTACGTTCAAATCTAAAGGCACAAGAGCACATCGTTATTGGTCAACAATCTGCTACCTATGCTCTTGCCCAGCCGTTTCTGTACAGTGATTCGGATCAGTATCAATCTGTCTTTTGGATGGATTCACTAGCGGATGAAACGATACTATATACGATAGGCAGTCCTGATCTAGACATGACCAAAGCAGAATTAACCAGCCTAGCCGAGCAGTTTATTCATTGATAACCGGGGAGAGTGTTCAATGCAACCATACGCTATTTCTACGAAAAGCCACTTCGTAACGATGCTGCTTGGCACATGGCTGGTGCTCGGAATATTCATAGACGGTTATGCCCATAACCATGATGTTGTCGAAACGTTTTTCACCCCATGGCATGCGATTTTGTATAGTGGGTTTCTTGCATGCGCAGCATGGATACTTGGAATGATTGTATATGTGAAAAAAAGAATGGGCTGCTCGTGGAAGCAAGCCATTCCTAGTGGATATGAGCTTGGCTTGCTTGGCGTCATCATCTTTCTTGCAGGCGGCTTAGCTGATATGGCTTGGCATATTATTTTTGGAATTGAAGTGAATCTTGAAGCGCTGCTTAGTCCTTCTCATTTAGCTTTAATGCTTGGTGCCATTCTCATCTTATCAAGTCCACTTCGAGCAGGCTGGAGGGAGCTGAGTGGCGACCAAATAGGTTGGAGAAGCTTTTTCCCATACTTATTATCCTTAGCGTTGTCAGCGGGTACTGTCAGTTTCTTTCTCATGTATGTGTGGATGTTTCGGTATAATTTGCCTGCGCCAAAAGTAGTTGCTTGGTATATGAACAATTCCAGCACTTTATTTGCGCACCGGATGGCAGATGATGCCGAGGTAAGAGGATTAACGTTTATCCTACTAAATACGATCGTATTTATGTTTCCCATTTTATTGATGCTAAAGCGCTGGCAGCCTCCTTTTGGTGCGATTACTTTTGTATTCTTACTCATTAGCGCACTAATGGGTGTAATCGATGGTTTTACCCAAATACATAGTTTGATCGTATCGTTTGTGGCAGGACTCAGCGGTGACATATTGCTGCATTTTAGACGCTCTGATCTGAATCGCAGGCGAAGCAGTAGGCTGATTGCCATCATTATGCCTATTGTGCTTTGGGGCAGTTACTTCGGCTGGATGGCTGCGACGAGCGGTATTGGCTGGGAGCCCGAGCTGTGGATAGGCTCAATCGTACAAGCTTCGCTGCTGTCGCTGGGCCTTAGCCTCTTAGCCCAATCTCCTGAGCGTGTAAGTCAATGAGCGTACGATTAAGGTCCATTAGTTTGTTGCTTATAACTTTGTTCATTATCCTGTTAGCTGCAACTGGCTGTGCTTCGGATACCTTTACGAACCTCACGAACGTCGATATAGAACCGCCTAAGCGCGGATTGCTGGCTGCTCTTCAGAATGAACAAATGCCATCACCAGAAGCTTCAGGTTATCACGTTAAAGTAAGCGAAATAAATGGCAATCCAGTAGAAGTAGGAGAAATGGAATTACAATTGGAAGTCACCACCGCTGAGGGGCAGCCTGTAACGAAATTTACAGAAGATATGACCAAGCTCATGCATCTGATCGTCGTTAGTAAAGATTTATCATCGTTTCAGCATGTGCATCCCGATTATGTGAAAGACAATGTTTTTCGGACAAAGCTTAATTTACCATTTGCAGGCTCGTTTTATGTAACGACTGAATTCAAGCCTCATAAACAAAATGTTGTCATTAATAAGCAGTGGATACAGGTTGCTGGCGAGCCATTATCTAACGAAACAATAGTTCCTGACACCACATGGATAAAAAGTGTAAGCGGCTTAGAAGTTTCATTATCGGCAAGTCCCGGGATTGGTGAAATAGAAGCGGGACAGATGGTTATGTTATTATTTCGATTCATTGATAAAGAGACGGGAAAGCCGATAAAGCAGATAGAGCCATTTCTCGGCACTTCCGGCCATTGTGTTATTTTGAACAGCACAGTTGACCAATTCGTACATGCACATGCAATGGAAGCGATGAGTGGTGGTGCAAACGTCATGTTTCACACGGTATTTCCTGAGAAAGGCATCTACAAGTTATGGGGGCAATTTCAATTTAAAGGCGAGGTGCTGACGGTGCCATTTGTCATCACCGTTAATTAAGGGATGGTTCTGAATGGATTTAATTTTTCTAAATGCAAAAAGGATTGTCTCTTAAGCGACGGCTGGAGACGATCCTTTTTGCTGTATGATCATTATAAAGTGAGTCCAAATCGCTTGAGCTCAATAAAGATGGGTTCCAATCGTTTACCTTTTTCAGTAATGGTGTATTCTACTCTTGGGGGGACCTCAGCATAAATGGTTCGACTAACGATGCCTTGGTCTTCAAGCTCCTTCAAGCGAAGGGAAAGTGTCTTCGGACTGATGCCTTCGAGTGATTTCAACAATTCACTAAAGCGCATCGTTTCTTCGACCAGCAGGTCACGAATAATGAGAAAGGTCCACTTCGTACCGATAATGTCTAGTACTTTACCTATAACGCAAGGAATACCATAAGTACCTCGCTCTAGAACGAGTAGTTCACGTTCATCCATCAGATCACCTCAATTAAATTAACTCCATTTCTCCAAGTATAGTACAAAAGTAACTTTAGGGAAACTATATGAAAAAAAGTTCACTACTTTCGCATTTATACTTACTGTGGTAAAAATAGATTAATAACTACCCACACTAATTAACGAAGAGGTGCATAGATCATGACGTTTAAACATTTGGATACACCATTTGAACTCAAAAGTCTTAAGCTTAAGAACAGAATTGTAATGGCACCTATGTGTCAATACTCTGTAGACGCGAAGGACGGGATACCTAATGAGTGGCATTATGTTCATTATGTTTCACGTGCGATAGGCGGTACGGGTCTTATCCTCATGGAGATGACCGATGTTGATCCAGATGGTCGCATTACAGATCATGATTTAGGGCTTTGGTCAGATGAGCATATTCCAGCTTTCAGACGCATTATTTCAGAAGTGCACAAACATGGATCCAAAATAGGCATTCAAATCGCGCATGCTGGGCGCAAAGCAGAGGACGCTGAGCAGCCCGTTGGTCCATCTGCCATCCCAGCAGGTCCTAACTATAAAACACCTAAACCACTTTCTGTCGAAGAAATAAAAGTTATTGTGAATCAATTTAAAGAGGCAGCTAGAAGAGCAGTAGAAGCGGGTGTAGACACAATTGAAATACATGGTGCTCATGGTTATTTGGTGCATCAATTCCAGTCTCCTGGCATTAATACCCGTGAGGATGAGTACGGTCAGGATTTGGCTAAATTTGGTGTAGAGGTCGTACAAGCGGTGAAAAGCGTAATGCCGGCAGACATGCCGCTCATCATGCGAATCTCTGCCATTGAATATATGGATGGTGGTTATGATTTGAACCATAGCATTGAGTTCAGCAAACGCTACAGAGATGCTGGAGTTGATGTGTTTCATGTATCCAGCGGCGGGGAAGGACCAGTAGGAGTAAGGCGTCCGGGCAACTATCCTGGTTATCAGGTGCCTTTGGCACGTGCTCTGAAAGAAGCGCTGCAGGTACCTGTAATTGCCGTAGGCAAGCTGGAGGATCCACAGCTGGCTGAAGCGACAATTGCGAGTGAAGATGCAGATCTAGTAGCTGTTGCTCGCGGGATGCTTCGTGATCCTTATTGGTCATTACATGCAATTCAGGCTATAAAAGGTGAGGCATTGCCAGCAAAGCAATATGAAAGAGCATACTGATCATTATCATGCCAATAATAAGAAGAGCCTCTTGGACGCCGAGAGGCTCTTCTTATTATTCAAGCAATGCAATAAATCGGTTTGCGATGATGGGAAGAGAAGAATTGCGCCTAGTGGCAAAACCTACAGAACGTAATGGAATGGGTTCAATTGTCTGAAGTCGAAATAGTTTCTTATTCTCAAGTTCCTGATCGATAAAAGATTGAGTAACAAATGCTGCTCCATAGCCGCGAATAGCCATTTCTATCAGCATATCCATGCTGGACAGCTCCATATCCGCATCTGGCGTTATGCCTTGTGATTTAAACCACTGCTCAATAAACAATCTTGTACTGCTCGCTTCAGAGAGCAGCAAGAGCGGCAATTGTGCTAAGGCTTGAGCCGAAAAGGAGGTATCGACTAAATGACGATACGCTTCTCCTACAACAAAGCAGTCTTGAATCTCTTTTAGATGTGAAACGACAAGTTCATGATCAGAGAGGGGCAGGTGAACAAGACCAATATCAATTTGGCCATCTAACAATCGATCCCGTATATCCGATGTTTTTCCTTGAGAAAGCCGAATGCGTACATCGGGATGCTCCGCATGAAACGTATCAAGCAGCGGCAGCAGCAAATGCTTGATTACAGGTCCGCTAGCCCCAATGCGCAGCTCGCCTGCCGTAAGGTTTTTGAGCGCTTGTAATTGGATTTCACCTGCTTGCAGTATCGTAAACGATTTCTCTACATAAGCGAGAACCTCCAATCCTTCCGGAGTAAGCTTTACTCCTTTGGACAATCGATCAAACAGCTTCACTTCAAGCTGCGCTTCCAATTGCTTAATTGCATAGCTGACAGAAGGCTGTGTAATATGCAGCTCTTGTGCTGCTTTTGTCAAATTACCTAATTTAGCGGTATGGAGAAAAATGCGATACCATTCCATATTCATTAGCATGATATAGTTCCTCTCTATGACAAGATTCGAAAATTTCGATTTCATTTATTTCATATTCAAAATTATAATAGACAAATAACGAATGCGTCAAAGCATTCCATCGGGAGGTAAACATAATGGCAGGAAGCACATATGGGGAAAGCTTTAAGATTACGACATTCGGAGAATCACACGGGGAAGCCGTTGGCGTCATTGTAGATGGCGTGACACCTGGGGTTGAGCTGGATGAGAAATATATCCAAACGCAAATGGATCGAAGAAAGCCCGGTCAATCCTCTGTAACTACCCCGCGCAAAGAATATGATGTCATTCGTATTATGTCTGGCATGTTTGAAGGGAAAACAACGGGAACGCCACTTTTCATTATGCTGCATAATACAGATATGAAGCCTGAAGCATATAACGATATACAAAATTCCTTTCGTCCAGGACATGCCGATTATACGTATTTGAAAAAATACGGCTTGCGTGATCACCGCGGAAGCGGGAGGGCGTCGGGAAGAGAAACAGCAGGCCGTGTTGCTGGCGGAGCGGTTGCCCGCAAGCTGTTAGAGAACCGAGGAATAAGTGTTGTTGCTTATACCAAGGAAATAGGCGGTATTAAATGCGAAACGTACGTAGAGGATGAAATTGAAAAAAATGCGGTAAGAGCATGTGATCCAGAAGCAGCGGTTCGTATGATCGAGAAGATCGAGCATTTAGCGGCTATTGGAGACAGCTGCGGCGGTATCGTGGAATGCAGAGTAAGAGGCGTTTTACCTGGGATAGGCGAGCCAGTATTTGATAAGCTGGACGCTGAGCTTGCAAAAGCAATGCTATCCATCGGGGCTGTTAAAGGCATTGAGTTTGGGGCAGGTTTTGCAGCAGCAGAGATGCTCGGCAGCGAGCATAATGATGCCATGAGCAAAAACGGGTTTTTAAGCAATAACGCGGGCGGAATTGTCGGCGGCATCAGCACGGGTGAAGAAATTGTTTTTCGTATAGCGGTTAAGCCCACATCATCCATTTCTTTGCCGCAGCATACAATTGATATCCACGGTCAAGAGAAGATGATCGAGACCATTGGCAGACATGACCCGTGCATCTGTCCTCGTATTATTCCCGTTGTAGAAGCGATGGCATGTATCGTTATTGAAGATCTAATCAAGCGCCAAGCAGCAATGAATGGATAAACTGTGCTATGCTTATAAATGACAAATGCTGAAAGGAGATTGCTAATGAAACCAACTGTTTTCATTGATCGACAGATCCCCGCTGAAGTAGAGGCGTTTATAGCAGAGCACTGTATAATAGACAAATGGGATGAGAAAACGCCCATGACCCGACAGCAGCTGCTTCTGAAGATGGCGAGTGCAAATGGTTTATTAACGGCAGGAGCCAAAATTGATGCTGAATTAATCGAACATGCACCGCATTTGAAAGTCGTAAGCAGTATAAGCGTCGGCTATAATCATTTTGATCTTGAAGCAATGCGTACAAGAGGGATAATTGGTACGAACACGCCGCATGTCCTGAATGACACTGTAGCGGATCTTGCACTCGCACTCATTCTGGGAACAGCGAGGCGTGTTGCGGAGCTGGATCGTTACGTAAAGGATGGCAAGTGGAAGACAGGCGATGGCGTCAAGCTGTTCGGTAAAGATGTCCACCATGCTAAGCTTGGCATCATTGGAATGGGGAGAATTGGTGAGGCGGTTGCCCGTCGCGCTAGGTTCGGGTTTGACATGGATGTCGTTTATTATAATCGCAGCCGCAAGCCAGAAGCGGAAGAACAGCTAGGCGTTCGTTATTTTGAATTAAATGATCTGCTTGCTTATTCAGATTTTGTTTTATTATTAGCACCTCTGACACCAGAGACGGTTAAGCTAATTGGAGCAACTGAGTTTAAATTAATGAAGCCATCAGCGATTTTTATTAATATATCGAGAGGGCAAACGGTGGATGAGCAAGCTTTGATTGAAGCTCTCGAGCAGGGTACGATTTCAGCTGCGGGCCTTGATGTATTCGAAAAAGAACCGATTGAAGCGGATCATCCTTTTCTGACGATGGCTAATGTATTAACCTTGCCTCATATCGGCTCTGCTACATCGGATACAAGGTTTGATATGGCTATGCTTGCGGCTCAAAACCTAGTAAACGCGTTAACTGGACTAGTCCCCCAAAATGTCGTTGACGAGCTGCTTTAACAGAATAAACGTTGTTAATAAGAGGGGTACATATCATGACAGCTTCAAAGTTATTACTTCTCGGAGCAACAGGCAAGACCGGACAATTTATTGCGAGTTATCTTGAAGATAGGAACGTTCCATTCAAGCGATTTGTAAGACTGCCTGAGCAAATGATCGATGAGAGTTACCTCGGAGATGTACGTAATCAGCATGAGGTTTTTGAAGCCATGATTGATGCGAGCGGAGTCATTTGTGCGTTAAATACAGAAGGCAACGGAACGCTTGTCAGCGGCATCACAAATTTGATTGCCGCAATGCATCATTACCGAGTGAAAAGAATCGTTACGGTTGGTACAGCGGGCATCTTGCAGAGTGAGCTGCAGCCAGAGCTGCTTAGATACCAGTCCAGTGAAAACAGACGTTTAAACCATGATGCAGCCAAAGAGCATGAGCAGGCTTATAGGGCACTCGCTAACACTGATTTGGACTGGACCATCGTCTGTCCCACAAGACTCGTTCAAGAGGAGCTGCGAGGCGGTTATCGTGTGCGAAAGGAGATCCTGCCCTCTGGAGGTGCATCGATTTCTTTTGCAGATACGGCTGAATTCGCTGTTTCGGAATATTTTAACGGTGCTTATGTGCGAGAACGTGTTGGTATTAGCTACTAATTCATAGGCAAAAAGGTAAAAACACCTGAGTTCCTACTTTTCATAGGGACTCAGGTGTTTTTGGTTTTCTATGACAGAGCTGTATCAGCTTTCAAAACCTCAACGCGATTTGAGAAAAATGTAGCACCGCCGCCCATATCTGCGAGCCGCTGCGGCGTCAGTGTATTCACGGCTTGATGACCTTTTTTCTTGTCTTCCCACCATAAGCCTTGCGTGACGAGAACTCCTGGCAGTACGTCTTGACCAACACGCAGCGTCATCTCCAGTTCACCACGGTCATTACGTATCTTTACACGTTCCCCGCTAAGGAGCCCGAGTGCTTCTGCGTCCTCCGCATGCATATGAAGGAGAGGCTCCTTCTCAAGCTTTTGGAGCTTTTCTTGGTTGGCGAAGGTCGAGTTAATGAAGCTGTGATTCGGGCCAGTCGTCAGCCAAAAAGGATATGTTTCCGGCTCTCTAAGCGGCGTATGATTGGGTATTGGAGGCAAGCCGTTCATAAGCATTTTCTCCGAATAAAGCTCGATTTTACCCGAAGGAGTCGGAATCATCGAGGTATAGGAAGGAAGCTCATTACCGCCAGCCTTCATCCACGTATTAGCTTGCAGCGCCTCAAAAGTAATGCCTTTAAGAAGTGGATTATTTTCGCTATCAAGTGCCTCACTTATCATTTGCTGCTCAGAAATGTCAAATAGATGAGGCTCAAAGTCAAGTTTAAGCGCGAGCTCCTTAAAGAGCGTAAAGTTTGATTTGCATTCACCCATCGGTTCCATAATCGGCTGGTGTAGCTGCAAATACAGATGCCAGTAGGAAGTGTATAAATCCAAGTTTTCAAAATGAGAGGTTGCAGGCAATACTATGTCCGAATATTTGCAGGTGTCTGTTAAGAACAAATCATGTGTAACCGTAAATAAGTCTTCACGAGCCAATCCCTCGCGCACTCGGTTCTGGTCAGGCGCTACGACTGCTGGATTGCTGTTATAGACAAACAGCATCTTTACTGGAGGAGCGGCATCTAGAAGAGCATCGCCGAGCTGATTCATGCTGATCGTGCGGACATCCGGATCAGGCATTAAATCGGGGCGCTCAATTTTCTCACCATTGAGCCGCGAATACCAGCTGTTGCCTTTCATTGCACCGCCACCGAGAACATCCCATTGCCCAGTCAATGCAGGTAAGCAGGAGATAGTTCGCACGATCATTCCGCCATTATCATGGTGCTGAAGTCCGTTGCCAATGCGGATAAAAGAGGGAGTGGTCGTTCCATACAGCCTGCTAAGCTCCTCGACCTCCGCTGCCAGTACGCCCGTAATAGCTTCCACTCGTTCAGGCGTATATTCAGCTGCTTGCTTCGCGAGATCCTCGTAACCGAGCGTGAACTGCTCGAGAAAAGCTTGATCAGTCAGCCCATCACGGATGATAACATGCATCATGCCGAGAGCGAGTGCTGCATCCGTTCCCGGACGCAAATGAATGAACTGATCCGCCCAAGTAGAGGTACGATTGCGATGCACATCAATATGAATAACCTTTGCTCCGTTTTTCCGTGCTTCCGTTGCCAACATCGTTTGATGCATATTTGTGGATACGAGATTGCAGCCCCATATAAGAAACAGCTTCGTATGTATCGTTTCTTCGGGATCAATTCCTCTGGAAGCGCCCATCGTATAAGCATAGCCTGTTGAGCCAGCAGCGTTGCAAATTGCGCGGTCCAATTGACTAGCGCCGAGTCGATGAAAGAACCGTCGATCCATTCCTTCTGCATTCAAAACACCCATATTGCCATAAAAACTATAAGGCAATATGGCACTCGCTCCATGCTCTGAAATAATCCCTTTCATCCGTGAGGTAATTTCCTCATAGGCTTCTTCCCAAGATATGCGTTCGAATGAATGCTCGCCTTTGGGACCTACGCGGCGAAGAGGGTAGAGCAGTCTATCAGGATGATACACGCGATCATTTAATTGTCTTACCTTATTGCAAATTGCTCCGCGGGTTACCGGGTGCTCTGCATCACCTGTTACTTTCGTTATTTTGCCTTCCTCGAAGGTGACGCTCAGACCACAAGTATCCGGGCAATCAAAAGGGCAAACCGATTTTACAGTACCATTTATTACTGATTTGCTCATATCTATCTCACTCCATATAACAGCCATATTCACGTCGTATTATCATAGCATAATCGCATGCAACATAGGGAGCAAGATGCAAAAAAGTGATGTGAAAATCGCCTATTTTCCGAACTTCCAGTTTATTATCTATTGACAGCACTTTACTTGTCATGTAATATTCAATGTGCTTAAGACGTATTCCACAACTAAATAATTCGTATAACCTCACGGAGTTACAGCTTGAACAGGGTGAGGGTTTCTACGGGAAGCCTTACTTCCCAACTACGAATATGAGATCAATCATCATTGATCCTATATTCGCAGTTGGGATTTTTTTATGCGCAAATTTTCAAATTTTCATGAGGGGGATTCACACAGATGAAGTATATTTTTTCGGTTTTTCTAGGTGCTGCAAGCTATGGCATTTTATCCACTATTGTTGTGCTTGCTTATGGCCGCGGCTATGAGCTTGGTGAAGTTGTAGGCAGTCAATTGTTAACAGGTTTTTTGCTCGCTTGGATACTCACTTTCATTATGAAATGGCGTGAGAAGCGCAGCCAGAGCTCAACTAATCAAAGTAAGGCTAATACATCTATTCGCACGAGCAGCATGACATGGAAACAACGTTTCATTCTAATGGCCGCTGGAACTCCAACCGCTATTACAGGTTTATTGTATTACCAATCTCTTCGCTACATCCCAGCATCGCTTGCGATTATATTGCTCTTTCAGTTCACATGGATTGGTGTATTAATTCAAGCGGTAGGACAGCGGAAACGTCCAAACGGCATTATGTTTTTTACAATTGCTATCTTATTCGGCGGTACTTTGCTTGCAGCAGGCATCATTGAGCAGGGCACAGGACAGTTCAATATAATGGGAGTTATACTCGGCCTGTTATCTGCAGTCAGTTATTCACTATTTATTCTATTTAGCGGAAAAGCAGTTCCTTCTGTACATCCTGCATATCGAAGCGCATGGATGATTACCGGGGGCATGGTACTTGTATTTATTTTATTCCCTCCAACCTTTTTGTTTAATGGACTCATTTTTGGAGATTTGATGCTTTACGGTTTCTTGCTTGGTATGTTCGGTGCGTTTATTCCACCCGTGCTATTTGCAATCGGTGTGCCGCATGTCGGAGAAGGGATGGCAGGGATTTTAGGTGCGTCGGAACTTCCTGTCGCTGTTCTGCTTTCATCCTTCGTTCTGAATGAACATGTTAGTGCCTTGCAATGGGCTGGTGTCATCGTCGTACTCATAGGGATTGCGCTTCCAGAAGTCATCAAAATGAAGCGAAGAAGATTGAGCGTGCAATAATCACATATATGAAAAAGAAGCCAACTGCCCTGAATTAGAGCAGCTGGCTTCTTTTTTGAAATAGAGACTATTCCTAACCGTATCCTTATTCCTTTGTATAAGTGGAGAGCCAATTATAAATAATAAATAATCAACTGATGTTGTGTACACTAATCCTATTACTGGGAGGCATTTGATGATCTATGATTGTGTAATTGTAGGCGGCGGCATTGCAGGATTACAGGCTGCCATACAATTAGGAAGATATCGTCATCACGTTGCTGTTATCGATTCCGGCAATGGAAGATCTTCGGTATGCAGAAGCTATCATAATTTGATCGGTTTTCCTGATGGCATTAGCGGGGCGGAGCTTCGCCTTGCAGGGAGAAAGCAAGCAGAGCAGCTTGGAGTCACTTTCATACACGCTGAAGTTGTAGAGGCGGAAAGAATAAATGAGGCTTTTTTTCTAAAAACTTCGGATATGAACAGTTATAATGGTAAGAAGCTGCTTATTGCGACAGGTGTGAAGGATCGGCTTCCGAATTTGGAGATGCTTATTCCATGTTTGGGAACGAGCGTATACGTATGCCCAGACTGCGATGGATACGAAGTACGAGATCAGCCGACGCTTGTACTCGGTGCTGGAAATGCTGGAGCGCAAATGGCACTAACACTTACGCATTGGACGGAGGAGCTCATTTATGTTAATCATGAGCTCACACCAATTAATGAAGAGTTACGCCTCAAGCTAGACCAAAAAAGAATCCCCTATATTGAACAGACTATTCAAACCGTTCTGATTGAGCGTGAACAATTTATAGGGGTAATCCTTGCGGATGGATCATCTATTTATCGTCAGCGCTGTTTTGTTGCTTTTGGCGGTAATGATGTTTGTTCCTCCATTGCCAAGCAGCTTGGAGTAGAGGTTATGGAGAACAATCATATTGTCGTTGACCCGCGTACAAAGCTTACAAGTGTCGAAGACATTTGGGCCGCTGGAGACGTAACTGCGCATTCTGAAATGTTGACCATAGCAATGGGGGATGGCAGCCAAGCGGCAATATGGATTCATAAGAGCTTATTATCTACATAGAGGTAATGACCTTGTCGATAATTCCATATTCCAATGCCTCTTCCGATGACATAAAATAATCACGATCCATATCCTTTTCGATTTTCTCTATAGGCTGCCCTGTTCTTTCTGCACTAATCCGGTTCAATTTAGAGCGTATATTCAAAATCCGATTTGCACTTATCGCAATATCACTGGCTTGCCCTTGGACACCGCCATGGGGCTGATGAATCATAATCTCGCTATTAGGCAGCGCAGCACGATGACCCTTCTCGCCAGCAAGCAGAAGTATAGCTGCAAAAGAAGCAGCGAATCCCGTGCAGATCGTGTGTACTGGAGCTTTCACAAATTGCATCGTGTCAAGAATGGCGAATCCGGCAGAAGTAGAGCCGCCTGGGCTGTTAATGTACATCGAAATTTCTTTCTCAGAATCCTCCGCGGTAAGAAATAATAATTGAGCAACGATGCTGTTAGCGACTACATCATCTATTGCAGAGCCCAAAAAAATGATGCGATCCTTCAGCAATCGCGAATAAATATCGTAAGATCTTTCACCGCGGCTGGATTGCTCGACTACATAAGGTACATAATTACTCATCGTATTTTACCTCCAAATGGATGTTGTTTGGTTTCGATTAGTAAACGAATCACAATTAAAAAAAGATACGGGAAAAATTTTTGAGAAAAACGTATCTTTTTTCTCACCTCATTCGTTTACTTCAGTAAGGATGTTTTCCTTTTTGACGAGATGAAGAGAGGTAAATGCCGAGGAGGTATAATAATGAATGAACTGAAATCTTTACCCCATACAGTAGTAAAAAGTACAGAGGCTGACCTTGATCGGCTTCAAAAAACACTTGAGCGATATTGTTTGTTTTTAACCAAATCAAAATGGGATGCAGAGGATTTAGTGCAGGATACATGGCTAAAAGGGCTGCGGGCAGCTGTTGATTCAAATCACAATAATCCGGAAGCTTTGTTGCTGCGCATCGCCAAAAATACTTGGATTGATCAGCGAAGAAGAAAAAATCAATATCAACTTCTCATCCAGCAAGCGAAGCCATTGGATATAGCAGCTTATTCAAGCAGTCTTGACCACGAAGAAGCGATGTACGCGCTCATGCAACATCTGTCACCTTTACAACGAACCGTGTTTCTTTTGCGCGATGTGCTTCATTTTTCAATCGAAGAAACCGCCGAGCGGCTAAATACGACGACTGGTGCAATCAAGGCTGCCCATTACCGTGCGCGTGAAGCCTTGCAAGCAGTCAAGCGGGAGCTGAAGGCAGAGGCTGTTATTCTACCTGATGATGAGTATTTGCGAAGCTTCTTAAGAGCGATGGCGATTGCTTATCAGACGGGGGATGTGGCCCTTTTAGTTGAGCTTGCACAACGAGATATTTCTGAAGCGCCAATCCTTGTAGGTATCGCACAAAACAATAAGCGCAAAGCCTCAAGAAGTGGAGCACATGTGTTTGCTGCTAACCCAGTGAATGTGCAAATGGCAGCATAAGCAATAACAAAATAAACCGATGCCAGCAGGCGTCGGTTTATTTGCTGTGTGCAGCTCCACGCAGAATTTTATGAAATAAGCTATAATAGAGGAATAGAATATGAAGGATTGAGGCAAACAATGATGACTCGCAAGCTTATTTTTTTTGATATTGACGGTACCTTGGTTGATCACGAGAAGAAAATACCGCCATCTACGCAGCAAGCGATTGAGCAATTGAAAGCAGCTGGCCATGAACTCGTTATTGCGACGGGAAGAGGGCCCTTTATGCTGAAGCCCATTAGCGAACAATTAAACATAGAATCCTATGTTAGCTTTAATGGCTCTTACGTGGTTTACAATGGAGAAGTTGTTTATAGCCATTCGATTAATCCTGACCGACTTGCAGAGCTTACGCAAATTACTCTAAATAATAATCATCCTTTAGTCTATATGACACCGGAAGGTATGCGATCCAGTACACATGAAACCGCTTATTTAGAGGATGCCCACGAACCGTTAAAAAAGAAGCTGCCGCCTATGGAGCCTGATTATTATGTAGGAAAAGATATTTATCAGTGCCTGCTTTATTGCAAGCAAGAGGATGAGGGCTGCTACAAGGAAAATTTTTCTGAGCTCGGCTTCATTCGTTGGCATTTGTTTGGCAGTGACATTTTACCGCCTGGCGGCTCAAAGGCAAAAGGAATTCATGCTCTTGTAGAACGATCCGGTTTCGAACGTGAAAATATTTATGCATTTGGCGACGGTTTAAACGATCTGGAAATGATGCAATATGTCTATCACAGCGTTGCGATGGGCAATGCATCCGATGAAGTGAAGCAAGCCGCTCGTTATGTCACTAAGGATGTAACGGAGGACGGCATTATGTATGGCCTGCGCATGCTCGGTTTATTAAAAGAATAACGGAAGCAAGCTACTGATGCGAAAAATAAAAATAGGCAGATCTCTTTAATAGAGATCTGCCTATTATCGTACTATTTAATTACGCGTCTAGCAGTTACATAACGCTTGTCCCATGTGCTGCCTTTGAATTTGGAAATGGTTACGCCTACACCTACTCTGTAAGTGTGAAGGAGTTTATCATTACCGATATATATGCTTACGTGATTGATGATGCCATCACGATTCGTGTCAGAGAAAACAAGATCGCCTGGTTTAAGATTGCTTTTCGAAACATAAGTGCCTGATTTCGCTTGCTGTTTAGAAGACCTTGGCAGACTAATGCCATTTTTCTTAAATACGTACTGCGTGAAAGACGAGCAGTCAAACGCGCTAGTAATACCAGATTTTGCACCAAATTTATAAGGCACGCCCAAATATTTTTTTCCAGTTGCAATGACACTGTTTGCTTTGGACTTACTTGATACCGTTGCTGCATTTGCTTCTTGAGGCGCTATGACAGGCACGCTGGCAATGGCAATAGATAAGCTGATTCCAATACCTGCGATAAGTCTACTAATCTTTTTGTTCTTTGTGTTATTCATGATGTTCCTCCTTGAAATTAGGTAGTCTGTGTGTTGAGCTAGAAATACCATAACATAGATTAAATGCCCACTAATTACCTATGAGGAAGCAAACCCTTGCTGCTGCTGAATAAAAACAACTTTATTAAAAAGTGATGATAAAATACTCACTTTTTCTCACTTGACAGCTGTCCATTTGGTAAAGTTCATTTATAAGTGTTTTTACTCTATCGCCAAGCTGGATACAGGATATATACTGATGAAGTCGGGCCGACGAATCTTGAGGAAAGGAGCTGATCGATTTGATTAACAACTTGGAGGTGATCTCCGTTTAACGGAGATCGCTCATTAGAAGGAGACCGCAAGGTCTCCTTTTTACTTTTAAAAACGTTCTAACCATTATTAATGGAATTATTGTTAAACATTTCTTGTCATCTGAAAATGCTTACAATATAATAAGAAAGTGCAACAAGAAAGAAGTTCAAGTGGAGGGAATAACATCCATGGCTTTTATTGCTTGCAACAAAAACTCAGCGTTACCAAAAATCGAAAGGAGGAAGCAAAAAATGTTGATTAACACTACTGCTGCAAACAATTCTAAAAAGATTAGCTTGTTCGAGGAGGACATTTATTGTGAACTACAAAAATGGGAGAGACGTGCTTCCCCCTAGTCTATTGCAAGAGCTTCAAAAATACATTCAAGGTGATTTGATCTATGTGCCTAAGCTTGCGGAGAAACGCGCGCATTGGGGTGAGGTAAGCGGCACACGGAAACTGCTTGCCGAACGAAACAAAGAAATTTACCTGTATTATTCGAATGGTTGGACTGTTGCTGATCTAGAGCGGAAATATCATTTATCGTGCGAAAGCATTCGTAAGATCATTGTTAAATCACGATAATGAAAAAATATTGAAAAAAAGCAGATTGCCGCGAGCATCTGCTTTTTTTGTTTCATTATTGAGTAAAAAGTAGGATTGACACAACTAAGACAAACCTTTAAAAGGGATTTTTTGTCGAACGTCGAAATATTAATGGATGTATTTTTGACGATAGATGTCGAATGAACACTAGAACAAATGGCAGTGGAGGATTAAGAAAATGAAAACATTATTAATTGCAGAAGATGAGCCGGTTCTGCGCATGCTTATTATGGATACGCTCGAAGATGAAGGTTATGCGCTCGAAGAAGCGGCAGATGGGGAAGAAGCGTTACAAAAAATTGTGGAAACTAACTTTGATTTAATTATTCTAGACTACATGATGCCTAAGATGACAGGTATTGAAGTCATAGAGAAAACAAGGCTGCTGGAGGATCGCAAGCATTCATGCATTCTTATGCTGTCAGCGAAGAGCCAGCAAGCCGAACAAGAGAAAGTGCTGCTCGCCGGTGCGGATGGCTTTATGTCTAAGCCCTTCAGTCCGCTTGAGCTAATCGATAAGGTAGAGGAGATGTTACGTGGGTAAACTGCGTCTCTTCTATAAGAAAAGAATTACACGACAGTTCGTAGCGATGATGGTGCTCGCTTTATCGCTTATTCTTATTGGTGCTGTTGCCGTGCTGACAATCTCCGTTATTATATTAAAAAATTATGAGTCCGAAACGGTTCAAATGAGAGAGAAGCAAGAGCTTGTCGCGCAAATTGCCGATCATTCCAATGATATTATTTTGAGAGCGCGCGGTTACTATGTCTATTTAACTGAATTCGAATATAAGCAGATTTTTTCTGAGAAGAAGCTGCTGGATCAATCTCTAGCAAAAATCAAAACTTATCCGATTAATGCAACGGAACAAGAAGTGATGAACAATATTGAGTCCTTTTTCGTCGATTACTTTGAAAACATTTTGCCGAAAGCGATTGAATATTCAAAAGCTCAAGATTATGAAGCGCTTCGCGTCCTTGTATCCGCAGGTGAGGATAACCCTGTAAATAAACTAATTAGCTACTCACGTGATTTTGAGAAACAAGTACAGCTGCTTGCTGAGCAAAAAAACGATGAATTGTTTCGCAGCCTAACGCTCCAAGCCGTTATATTAATAGGCTACATCATTATTATCTTAATTATAGCTTCATTTATTACGAGAAAAGTGGCTAGAGATATCGGTGTGCCGCTCATGAGACTGACGAACCACGCTCGTGAGTTCGCGAATGGTGAATATTCGGAGCCGGAGGATCTCACAAGAGAAGATGAGCTTGGTGAGCTGGCACGAACCTTTAAGAAAATGATGACGCAAATCCAAAGTAAAGAAGAGGAGCTTCTCGCTCAAAACGAAGAGCTTATTGCGCAGCAGGATGAGCTTCAGGCGCAGCAAGAGGAACTGCAGATCGCCGTAGGCGTAATGGAGCAAAATGAGAAATATTTGGAGAAGCGCAACCAGCTTGTACAATCCCTCTCTAATACCCTCGATAAACAAGAGCTGCTGCAAAGCATCATTTCTAATATTGTCGCTATTACCGATTCCGATAAAGGCTTAATTGTGATGATGAATAGAGAGCATGATTGCGCATCCGTAGGGATTTCCAATGCTTCAGCCAAACAGTTTATTGAGCAAATGGAAGATGGCATCGTATTGCGTGCCTCACAGACCAAACAAGCATACAGTATGATTCGTGAATGTTCACTTGGTGAACAGGGATATCACGATTCTGCTATGAAAGCTACCGATTTAATCTTGCCAATTCTGAATGCATCAGAAGAAATGGTTGCCTGCCTAGTTATTACGAAGGTCAATCGTACGATTACAAAGCAAGAGGAAGAAGAGATCGTTGGCATGATGACACAAGTATCATTAGCCTTCGATAAACTGCATTTGTACGAGCTGTCGGAGAAGCAGCGATTGATGACTGGAGATATACTGAACACCATTCAAGAAGGCATACAATTGCTGGATCTAGATGGCAGCACGCTTCAAATTAATCACAAAATGGCTGAGATATTCGGTTTTTTCAATGATGAAAAAGGGACAATCAATATGCCTTTTGAGCAATTCAAAGGTTTTGTCCAATCCTCTGTTGTTGAATCTGAACAGTTAATTCAATTTATGACTGGGCTTATCTCAAATGGACATTATAATGGCTTGCGCAGCATGAACTATGAAATTACAGAACCAGAAAGAAAATTCATTCAAATTTATTGCGAGCCCTTGTACCGCAATGGTCAACAATTCGGGTTATTGCTAGTTCACCGTGACATCACGAAGGAGTACGAGGTTGACCGGATGAAATCTGAGTTTGTAAGTACAGTTAGTCATGAGCTGCGGACGCCGCTTGCAAGTGTGCTTGGATTCGCAGAACTGCTGCTTCACCGGGAACTGAAGCCGGAGCGCCAGCGGAAATATGTATCGACGATTTATCAAGAAGCAAGAAGATTAACGACGTTAATTAATGACTTTTTAGATTTGCAACGAATGGAATCAGGTAAACAAACCTATGAAATGAAAAGCACATCGTTAACGCCATTAATTAAAGAAGCCATCGACATGCAGCAAATGTCTGCTAGTATCCATCAAATAACGTGGCAAAATGATGCACAAGAAGCAATTGTAATTGCAGATAAAGATAAAATGCTTCAGGTATTCATTAATTTATTGAGCAACGCAATTAAATACTCGCCAAATGGCGGACCAATCACTTTGTTTAGCAGCATTAACAAAGATATGATCGTCATTCGCTTAGAAGATGAGGGACTTGGCATACCAAAGGATGCACTGCCTAATCTCTTCAACAAGTTTTATCGTGTCGATAATTCAGATCGAAGAGAAATTGGCGGGACTGGCTTAGGCTTAGCAATCGTAAAAGAGATTGTTACAAGACATGATGGAAAAATAGAAGTTTTTTCCGAGTTCGGACATGGAAGTACCTTTATCGTGACGCTTCCACTGGCTAAGCAGCAAGAACGAATACAAAACGATGAGTTGAAGGAAAATACTTCTTCTGAGACGTCCATTCAAGTGATGCTGATTGAAAACGACCTTAATTTGTCAACTTTACTCCGTGATGAATTGAGGTCTAGTGGATTTCATGTTCACCTGTTCACAGAAGGTGGATTGGCTATTAATGCAATTGAACAGCTCAAACCGGATATCGTGGTCATCGATCTGATGCTGGAATCAGGAATTACCGGCTGGGATATTATTAGCAAAATCAAGAAATCCGATGTATTGCTAAATACGCCAATCATCATTTCGAGCGCCTTCGAAGAGAAAGAAAAAGCTGCACAATGGGGAATTAATGAATTCCTTGTGAAACCCTATTTACCTGGCAGACTAAGTGCAGCAATATCTCGTTTGCTGCGATAATTGGGGGAGCCCATTTTCATGAAGACGGAAAAATATAAACAACTGATTCAACAGCGAATTACACAGACGATCGATGATTGGTCCAATCAAACAGCAGTTGAGGAACAAGATATTCATCGATTTTTCCATAATCTTAAAGGGACAAGCGGTACGATTGGGCTACGTGAGGTTGAAAAGTTTTCGGAATCCAAAGAACAATTTTTTTCTGAAAAAAGCAAAAAAACGTACATACGCGAGGAGTGGTCAGAGCATTTGCTGCCACTAACGGCCATGTTTCCTCAAGTACTGCAGCTGCTAGACGGACTCGACAATGCAAATGAGGGTCAGGCTGATTCCCTTGATGATCATTCAAAGCATCACAATCGTGTACTTGTCATTGATGATGATGTTGAATTTGTAACCTATGTCAAAGAAGTTTTAGAGAAAAATGATTATCCAGTAAGCATAGCTCTGAATGCGGAGCGCGGTTTAAAGCTGTTCTACGAATGGAAGCCTAATCTCATCCTTCTTGATATCGTGTTGCCCGATCGAAGCGGCATGTATGTTCTTAATCAAATCGTTGATAAGGCGAAGCAGCAGCATATTCCGATTATTATGGTCAGCGGGAATGTATCCGTCGAAAATCAAGTTAACGCCTATCGATCCGGTGCGATGGACTTTCTTGCCAAGCCGTTTGATGTTGAGCTGCTTAAGGCTCTCATCGACAATCGATTTGCGATGAAGATGGACTGGGAACGCTCGATCATTATTGATGAGTTAACAGGCGCTTACAATCGCAAGCATTTCAATCAAATGATGCGGCAGCATATCGACAGCTTTAAACGCTCAAACGATATTTTCTCACTCGTTATGATTGATTTGGATTACTTCAAACTTGTAAATGATACCTATGGTCATCTTCAAGGGGATGAGGTGCTTCAAGCCTTTGTGGCAACTACACAACATGCGATCAGGCCAAGAGACATTTTATGCCGATATGGCGGGGAAGAATTTGCTCTCATTTTACCGAATACGGATGCAGTTCAAGCAGCTTACCTTATGGAGCGTCTACGCAATAAATTTAATGCTATTAAATTTCAAACGGGTGATTCTCACTTCCAAGTCACATTTTCATCAGGAATCACAGAAATAACGGAACTTAATAGCCATTCTGCTACCCTGGTAGATGAAGCGGATCAAGCTTTATACAGTGGGAAACGCGGGGGAAGAAACCAAACGGTTGTTTATTCCAAGGCATTAAACCATTCCAAAAACGAATCGATATTAAACATCATTGTCGTTGATGATGATCCATTAATCCGAGAGATTATCATCAATCGATTTTTTAACTGGAAACCGACGAATCATACGAAGGTAAAAGCAGAAGGATATGCAGACGGAAGAACGTTCTTATCCTCCAACTGGTACAAAGAGAGTGAAAAGTATATTATACTGCTCGATGGCTCTATGCCTGATTTGGACGGATTAGAGGTATTAAAGGAGCTCCGCCTCAATTATCCTGAACAACAGCTGTTGATCGTCATGCTGACCGCCCGCAATAATACTTCTGATATCGTCAATGCACTTCAAATTGGTGCAGATGATTACGTCGTTAAGCCATTTCATATGCAGGAGCTTGTTCTGCGAATCGAACGATTGGCTAGTCGAATCGTTAACTAGATTAAGGAATAGCACAAAAAATCGCGCTTCGATAAGAAGCGCGATTTTTTTTATAGGGCATCCTATGATTACAGACTTGCATTCCCTATTAGGGAATAGTATGTTTAGAAAAATTAAACCGAATCAGCGATGGACGGCTTCCGGTAATTCTACAACGGTTTGGGGATACTTATAATCGTTCTGATAACAGTTCGTGTCTGAATCATAAGTAGACTGTGAAAGCTTGTGAGAGATCGCGAATATGGGAAGTTTCGGGTTGACGTGCAGGGAAGAATCATAAAAAGAGCATCGTTCAAAATTAAAGTCCAGCGTAGTGATAATGATGACGCAGTTCGAGAAGGTACACCCGATAAAGCTAAATCCGTCAAAAGCAATCGTTTCATTCGTAAAATGTTCATTCGAAATTGTGTGCATAATCAGCGCTCCTATTCTGTGGTGGGACAACCTAATTGCTAGTCTACCAGATTCGTGATGTGATGTTTGTCGGTTGATGCATGTGAAAATTAATAATTAACGACATAAATAGCGTTCATTTGAGATGACTCTCCATTAATATAGTGAGTACAATATTTTTTTACAAAATACGATTGATTAAGTGAAGGAGCTGTATAAATGGACTCAAAAAAATTAGCCGCCGAAAAAGCTGTCGAGTTTCTTAAGGACGGAATGGTCGTGGGATTAGGAACAGGATCAACCGCTTATTGGGCGATTCAAAAAATCGGTCAAAAAGTAAAGGAAGGCCTATCGATTAAGGCGATTGCTACGTCGAGAGCTTCTGAAGAGCTTGCGATAGAGCTTGGCATTACGATGCTTCCATTCGCAGAGATTGAGCAAATTGATGTGACAATTGACGGCGCAGATGAAGTAAATAACGAATGGAACTTAATCAAAGGCGGAGGAGGCGCGCTGCTCCGAGAGAAAATCGTAGCTGCCGCCAGTAAACAGCTGATTATCATCGTAGATGAAAGCAAGCATGTCGCGCAATTGGGACGTTTCCCGCTCCCGGTAGAAATCGTTCCGTTTGGTTACGAAATGACAATAAAAAAACTGCGTAATCTCGGCGCTGAGACGACAGTGAGAACGAAAGAAAATCAAATGTTTGTAACGGATAATGGCAACTATATTGTAGATTGTCAGTTTGGTACCATTTCGCAAGCAGAACAGCTGGAACATACATTGAATCTCATCCCTGGTGTCGTCGATAACGGTTTGTTTATCGGTATGGCAACTAAGGTCATCGTAGGTTATGCCAATGGTACAGTGAAGCTATTGTAAAGCTTTCTAATAGATGTATGCTGCACTTAGCTTGACACATCACCCGAAAGTGGTTTACAACCATATACAGAGGTGAGCGACATGAGCGTCATTCGGTTGGAGAACGTAACGAAAAAGTATGGAGATACACTTATTTTTCGAGATATTTATTTTCGTATAAGCAAAGGGGAACGAATCGGTCTTATAGGCCGTAACGGCGCAGGAAAATCGACCGTATTTAAACTTATTTTAGGCAGAGAAGAGCCTACGGCAGGAAAGGTAGAGGTTGATCCGAAGGTCAAGGTGAGCTACTTCTCACAGTTCTCAGAGCTGAGCGGCAATCGTTCCGTCAAACAAGAGCTGGAGCTTTGTTATGAGCATATTTGGAGCATCGAACGCGAGCTTGGGGAAATCGGAGAAAAGCTTGGTATTACCGTTGATGCTGATGAAATGGATCAGCTGCTGAATCGTCAAGCAGCTCTCTTCGAGCAGATGGAGCATCATAATGGCTGGAATGCTGCTGTAGAGATCGATACCGTACTCACAAAGCTTGGATTTGATGAGCAATCGCGTCAACAGCCTATCGATCAATTGTCAGGCGGCTGGCGCAACCGCGCCGCACTTGCCAAAATGTTAATTGAGCTGCCAGACGTCGTACTTCTTGATGAGCCGACGAACTTTCTAGACCTCGAAGGTCTTGCTTGGCTGGAGCAATGGTTAAATCGCTTTAGCGGCACAATGATTTTGGTATCTCATGATCGGCAGTTTATTGACCGGGTAGTAACTCGTACTATTGAGATTGAAAATTATCATTTTCAAGAATATGAAGGCAATTATACCGATTATATTCGGAAGAAGAAGCTTCGCAAGAAAGAACTTGATCGGCAGTTCGAATGGGAAGAGGAGCTTCTGCTAATGGAAGCCGAGGAAATCGACAACCGTTCGAACAGGAAATCATCCAAAGATCGTCTGTCGCGGAAGCTGGCTGATATGAAGAAAAGAGTAGAGCCGCATCCTGTAAACGTTCTGATTACTGATATTTATGAAAATTTGCGTTTTCCAGACAACTTATGCACTGTCGATGCAATAAGCAAAAACTATGCTGAGCGTGTTATCTTTCAAGATGTCAGTTTTGATATCCAAAAAGAAGACCGGATTGCTATTATCGGTTCAAATGGCAGCGGAAAATCCACTTTAATTAAAGTGCTAACAGGACAAGAACCGGCTGATTCAGGTGCCGTGCAGTTTAGTAAAGGCGTAAGCTACGCCTATTTCAATCGCATGTGGGACGAGCTCGATCAGAAGGATACGGTAAGCCATGCAGTGAACATCTATGGCCTTGGACTTAATGCCCCTCGCAAGAAAGTGAATAAATTTCTTTCTATGCTGCAGTTCTCGGAAGCAGACCTTCAAAAAGTGATCGGAAGCTTATCCGGCGGTCAACAGGCACGTGTGGCACTCGCAAAATGTTTGCTGTCCGGCGCCGAACTAATCATTTTGGATGAGCCTACCAATCATTTGGATTTGACCAGCATACAGGTGATGGAGCAGGCGTTAATTCATTTCCCTGGAGCAGTACTCACCGTAAGCCATGATCGTTTCTTCATTGATAAAATCGCTACAAAGCTGCTGACCTTCGAACCTGGAGGAGTAATTACTCAACAAAGTGTATAGCTCACAGCAAAACATAGTATAAGCCAACCTAATGGGGTTGGCTTTTTTTTGTTTATCCGAGCTTAAATAATAAAGATAAGCTGCATATATGGCGGGAGATCGAAGTCATTTTTCAGCGGTCTGTCTTCATATACTACGATATGTGCGGATACCGTCGAACATTGTCCACTAACCATGCCTCGTATAAGAAGGAGTGGAGTGAGATGCAATTTTCTATATCCGATGAGCTGGAAATGACTCGCGCAGTGTTAAGGGAATTTGCAGAAAGCGAGGTTGCAACTAGAGCAATCGAACGTGATGAGAAGGAGCAGTTTGATCAATCGTTATTTGACCAGCTGGCTAAGCTTGGCATAACAGGCATACCTATTGATGACTTAAATGGCGGTGCCGGCAGCGATTGGATGACTTTCATTATTGTAATAGAAGAACTGGCTCGTGTCTGCGCTTCTACAGCCGCTCTGCTTGCCGCCCATACGGTTTATGCTGCTATGCCGATTTTCACTTTTGGCGACGACGCTTTAAAAGCATTGTATCTTAAGGACCTCGCAAAAGGTGTAAAGCTAGGTGGATGCGCTCTACCATTGACAGTAGTGGGGAACGAGGGATTGAGCAGCAGCATTTCAGCACGTCGACGAGGAGACCACTGGGAGCTAAGCGGTAAGCATACATGTGTCATTCATGGAGATATTGCGGATTATTGCATTGTTATTGCAAAGACGGAGTTAAAACGAAAGAAATCGTTATGTACAGCTTTTTTAATAGAAACGAGTAAAGCTGGATGGCAAATAGGGCAGCGAGTACGAACAATGGGATTGCGTTCTTTCCACATTTCAAATGTGAAGCTGGATAAATGTGAGTTATCGGAGACAAACAAAATCGGAAAAGATGGTCAAGGGTTTGAAATCATTTTGAATTCCATCGATATCGGGCATTTGAGTGCAGCTGCGCAATCCATTGGCATTGCACAAGGAGCTTTTGAAGCTGCAGCTGCCTATGCCAAGGAGCGCAAGCAATTCGGTCATTTAATTGGAAAGCAGCAAGGCATCTCTTTCAAGCTTGCAGATATGGCAACTCAGCTGGAAGCAGCCAGGCTTCTCGCTTATCAAGCGGCGTGGCGCAAGGATGAAGGCTTAAGCTTTGCAAAGGAAGCCGCCATCGCGCGTAAGTTCGCGGCAGAAACGGCTGTTGCCGTTGCGATTGAGGCTGTACAAATATTTGGCGGTTATGGCTATATGCAAGAATATCGGATGGAACGGTTTTTAAGGGATGCAAAATGTGTGGAAACGGAGCTTGGAACAGGAGGGATGGAAGTGGATTGCATCCATCGGATGCTGAAGGAGTAGGGGGTATATCACCATGCGCCAGACCGTTATTATAGGAGGGAAACGAACAGCTTTCGGAAAGCTCGGGGGCATGTTCAAAAATGAGAAAGCAGTTGATCTGGGCGCTTCCGTCATTAAAGGAGCCCTGCAGCAAGCAGGCATACACGCAAGTCAAGCTGATGCCGTCATGATGGGAATGGTGCTTCAAGCAGGCTGCGGTCAAAATCCAGCGCGACAAGCTGCCATTCTTGCAGGGATCGATTGGAGCGTTCCAGCGGAAACGATTAACAAGGTTTGTGCTTCGGGCTTGCGAGCCATTTCTATGGCAGATCAGGTCATACGTGCCGGAGATGCAAACATAATATTAGCTGGCGGAATGGAGAGCATGAGTCAAGCGCCATTTGCTGTTCGAACGGCTAGATGGGGAAACAAGCTGGGAAATGCCGAACTGACGGATTTATTGATTCATGATGGTCTTCTTTGTCCTTTCGAAGATGTACTGATGGCTGTTTATGGCAACAAAATTGCAACAGATCATCATATTAGCCGAATGGAACAAGATGAATGGGCATTAAGAAGCCATGACCGGGCGAGCTCTGCTGCAAATCTGCGATTATTTGAGGATGAAGTTGAGCCTTACTACACTTCTGCAAACGCTATTTTGGCCATCGACGAAGGACCACGTTTTAATACGGATTTGTCGAAGCTTGCGCTGCTAAAACCAATTCATGGTCCAAGCGGTACGATTACAGCTGGGAATGCTCCGAGTGTGAATGACGGCGCCGCCGCTATGCTCCTCATGTCGGAGGAAGAAGCGATACGAGGCGGACACAAGCCGCTTGCCAAAATTATCGGACATAGCACCATTGGTGCGAGTGCTCCTAATTTAGCTGCTGCTCCAGCGCTTGCAATCCAAAAGCTATTGCGAAAAACGGGCATTCCTTTAAAAAACATTGATTTATTTGAGGTGAACGAAGCATTTGCCTCCGTCATCCTAAGCTGCGGGAAAATAGTAGGCTGGGATGAGGAGAAGGTCAATGTGAATGGCGGTGCGATCGCGCTTGGACATCCAATCGGTGCAAGCGGCGCAAGAATTTTACTCACTTTAATTTATGAATTGAAGCGCCGCGGCGGCGGTTTAGGCATTGCTGCCATCTGCAGCGGCGGAGCCCAGGGTGATGCCATGCTCATTCAGGTGGAGGGCTAAGGCAAAGGGGGTGCTCATGATTATCCAAACCGTTACCGTAATTGGAGCTGGACAAATGGGCAGCGGAATTGCACAGACGTTAGCGCAAAATGGATTGCAGGTAACTCTTTACGATATTGAGCAAGCTGCCGTGGCAAGGGGGATTGCCACAATTAATACTTCGCTGGCTCGACTTGCCGCCAAAGGAAATATTAGCGAGGCTGATCGAACTCAGACCATAAAATCCATCATACCATCGACAGACTTAATGTGCGCCAATCGCTCTGATCTAATGATCGAAGCTGCGCCAGAGAATAGGACGATGAAAAAAGCGCTTTTTGAAAAGCTTGATCAAATTTGTCAACCAAATGCCATTTTGGCTACCAATACGTCCTCGTTATCGATTACAGAAATAGCTTCAGCAACAAAAAGAGCATCGCGTGTAATCGGCATGCATTTCATGAATCCCGTACCTATTATGCCATTAGTCGAAATTATTAAAGGGCTTGAGACTTCGAGCGATACATTTGAAAAAATAAAAGCATTGACGCTCACAATCAAAAAAACGCCGATTGAAGTTCAAGATTTCCCCGGCTTTGTCTCCAATCGAATTCTGATGCCTATGATAAATGAAGCGATTTACACGGTGTATGAGGGGGTCGCTGAGCCGGAAGCTGTAGACCAAGTGATGAGGCTTGGCATGAACCATCCGATGGGTCCGCTTACGCTTGCCGACTTTATTGGACTCGATACTTGCTTAGCCATCATGGAGACGCTGCAAGCCGGATTCGGCGATTCAAAGTATAGACCATGCCCGCTGCTGCGCAAATATGTGCAGGCTGGCTGGCTAGGTAGGAAAGCTGGACGCGGCTTTTATGTGTACTCGAATGAGAAGGAATAGGCACATCCGAAGGGAGACGGGCGATGGAACTCCGACTTTCAAAGGAACAATTAGAGCTGCAACAAGCGGTACGACGTTTTGCAAAGACACAAGTAGCCAGCGCTGTGCCGATCATGGAGCTACACGATCAATTTCCCAGCCTTCTCATTGATAAACTATCACAAGCAGGCTTTATGGGCATTCCAATTCCTAAGCAATGGGGAGGAGCAGGCTGCGATTTCATTTCCTATATTGCTGCGGTTAACGAAATATCAAAGATAAGCGCAGCGCTTGGCGTCATCTTATCCGTTCATACTTCGGTTTGTACTTTGCCAATCCTGCATTATGGTACGCCTGCTCAAATATCAAGATATGTTCCCAAGCTTGCTTCGGGTGAGCGGTTAGGCGCTTTCGCGTTAACAGAGCCTCACGCGGGTTCGGACGCTTCCTCTATAAGAACAACAGCAGTATTAGACGGAGAATATTATGTTTTGAACGGATCAAAGGTATTTATCACGAATGCCGGCGCGGCCAATGTTTATGTTGCATTTGCAGTGACTGATGCAAGCAAAGGCGCATACGGCATTACCGCTTTTATTATTGAAAGTGAAACAAAAGGGCTAACGATCGGAAGAAAAGAAAAAAAATTAGGTTTGCACGGATCAAATACTTGTGAGCTTATATTTGATCAATTAAGGATACCCGTTTCCCAGAGACTTGGTGAAGAAGGCAAAGGCTTTACCATAGCCAAAGGCTCACTTGACGGCGGACGTATCGGAATCAGCGCCCAAGCGCTTGGAATTGCGCAAGCTGCACTAAACATTCTAAATGACCGCTTCCAACCGAAGGCTGCATTGTTGTTAAAGCCAAATCAGAAAGCAATGCATCAGCAAGTTAAACTCGCTGGCATAACAGCTAAAGTAGAGGCAGCGAGATTGCTCGTTTATCGCGCGGCGTATTTGCATCAAGAAGGTTTGCCTTGTACGAAGGAAGCATCCATGGCCAAAATGTTCGCATCTGATAAAGCAGTTGCAGTGACAAGCCAGGCAATGCAAATGCTCGGATCAGACAGCTGCCTGCAAGGATCAACGATAGAAAGACTGTTCCGAGATGCGAAAGCCACTCAAATTTACGAGGGAACGAACGAAATTCACCGAATAGTAATCAGCGGCAAAATACTCAAATCATTATGATTTCTAAAAAGGCGGTGGCGAGATGGTTCATACTCCCGGAGCGCGATTTCGCGAGGCGCTTCAAGTCGAGAAGCCTTTGCAGATCGCAGGCGCTATAAATGCCTTTTCGGCAATAATGGCTGAAAGAGCAGGGTTTCGCGCTTTGTATTTATCTGGTGCAGGTGTTGCTAATGCGTCGTTCGGTCTGCCTGATCTAGGGATTACAACGCTGCAGGATTTTCTTGAGGATGTAAGAAGAATAACGAGTGTTACAGAGCTTCCGCTGCTCGTAGATGTGGATACGGGCTTTGGAGGAGCTTTCCAAATTGCGCGAACGATTAAGCTGATGAACCGTGCGGGAGCCGCAGGCGTTCATATTGAAGATCAAATCATGGCTAAACGCTGCGGGCATCGCCCGAACAAAGCAATCGTAAGCAAGGAGGAAATGGTCGATCGGGTTAAAGCTGCTACAGACGCAAGAGAAGATGATCAGTTTGTCATTATGGCTCGCACGGATGCGCTTGCGGTTGAGGGATTAGAAGCAGCGATTGAACGGGCATGCGCCTGTGTGGAAGCCGGAGCAGATATGATTTTCCCTGAGGCAATAACAAAACTTGAGGATTATCAAGCCTTTGCTGATGCGGTGAAGGTTCCTATACTCGCAAACATTACGGAGTTCGGGCAAACTCCGTTGTATACGATAAAAGAGCTTGAGCATGCAGGTGTCAGCTTAGCTCTTTATCCGTTATCTGCCTTTCGCGCAATGTCAGCAGCAGCTCTTCATGTCTATGAAACGATAAAACAAGAAGGAACACAGAAAAATGTCATAAATGTTATGCAAACTAGAGCAGAGCTTTATGATTTCCTCGATTATTTGAGCTACGAAGAGAAGCTGGATCAGCTTTATGGAGTCAAAGAGGAGGAGAACCGTCATGACAACTAAAAAACAAGGCGGTCTCGCCGACGTTATAGCGGGACAGACTTCGATTTCGACAGTCGGAAAAGCAGGAAAGGGCTTAACCTATCGAGGTTATTCGATTGATGATCTCGCCCTTCATGGCAGCTTTGAAGAAACTGCTTTTTTATTGTTATATGGAGCACTGCCAAACGATGTCCAGTTAAAAGATTACACGAAGAAGCTTGCGTCACTTAGACAACTGCCAGCAGGTGTATTGAACATATTGGAGCAGCTGCCGAGCAGCACACATCCAATGGATGTGCTTCGAACGGGGGTTTCGGCGTTAGCTGCGTTCGAACCAGAAAATGAGGAGCGTGACGCTTCCCACATCGCTGATAGATTAATAGCCTGCAGCGCCTCTATTTTATTATATTGGTATCATTATCAGAAGAGTGGGAGAAGGATTGATACAGAGACAGATCAACAAAGTGTTGCTGGACATTTTCTGCAGCTGCTTCATGATCAACGCCCGAACGAGCTTCATGAGAAAGCTTTTGACGTTTCACTTGTCCTGTATGCGGAGCATGAATTCAACGCTTCTACATTTGCAGCACGTGTTACTGCATCTACTTTATCAGATATGTATTCCGCCATTACGACTGGCATCGGCACACTCCGTGGACCTCTTCACGGCGGTGCCAACGAAGCCGCGATGGAGCTGATTGAACAATTCGGCAGCGTGCGCGAAGCCGAAATCGGGATTAGGCAAATGCTGAAGGACAAAAAATTAATTATGGGCTTTGGACATCGTGTTTATTCTGTATCTGACCCACGATCCGATATTATTAAATACTGGTCAAATAGACTCTCTGCAGGGACTGAGAATTCAATGATTTATCCAATTTCCGAGACTATAGAGAAAATAATGCTGCAAGAGAAAAAACTATTTGCTAATTTGGATTTTTACAGCGCGTCAGCCTATCGATTTATGGGCATTCCAACCTCACTTTTTACACCGATCTTCGTTATTTCTCGTACCAGCGGCTGGGCTTCCCATATCATTGAACAACGTGCAAACAATCGAATCATTCGTCCAAATGCTGATTATATTGGCTATGATTTGCTGCCTTGGCTGCCTATCGAGCAACGATCCTAAATGAGGAGGAGGATGCGAAACGAATGTCCACTTTAATGAGTAATGAGAGGCCAAAGCCGGATCAAGTGTTGGTTGATATTGCACAATATGCTGCAAATTATACGATAACTAGCAAAGAAGCTTATAATACCGCTCGCTATTGTCTCATCGATACGCTTGGCTGCGGGTTGTTAGCGCTTAGGTATCCCGAGTGCACGAAGCTGCTAGGCCCTACAGTACCCGGAACTCTCGTTCCGAATGGAGCTCGTGTTCCTGGAACTTCGTTTCAGCTTGATCCGATCACTGCTGCATTTAACATTGGATGTATGAACCGCTGGCTCGATTACAATGATACTTGGCTTGCAGCGGAGTGGGGCCATCCTTCAGATAATCTTGGAGCTATACTAGCTGCTGCGGACTATGAAAGCAGGAAAAACATAGCCGAGGGCAAACCGCCGTTTGTCATGAGAGATGTGCTTACGGCTATGATCAAGGCTCATGAAATTCAAGGCATTCTTGCACTTGAAAACAGCTTTAACCGCGTAGGGCTCGATCATGTTATTCTCGTGAAGGTTGCCTCAACTGCTGTAGTGACTGCGCTGCTAGGCGGGACGACAGATGAAATTATTGATGCTTTATCCAATGCCTGGATTGATGGTCATCCGCTTCGTACTTATCGTCATTCGCCAAATACAGGTTCGAGAAAGTCATGGGCAGCCGGCGATGCCACAGCTCGCGCGCTTAGGCTTTCATTAATGGCGCTAAAAGGAGAGATGGGTTATCCCGCTGCACTAACTACGCCGGAATGGGGATTTTATGATGTGCTGTTTAAAGGGAATTCCTTGTCCATTAAACGGAATTTTGAATCTTATGTCATGGAAAATGTATTGTTTAAAATATCTTTCCCCGCTGAATTTCATGGCCAAACAGCGGTGGAGGCTGCTATCTTGCTGAACCCGAGTGTAAAGGACAGATGGCATGAAATTGATAAAATAATCATTTCTACACATAAATCCGCACTGCGAATTATCGACAAAACAGGACCGCTCCATAATCCTGCGGATCGTGACCATTGCATTCAATATATGGTTGCAATTGGTCTGATTCATGGACATTTAACTGCCGATCATTATGAGGATGATTATGCGAGTGACAGTCGTATCGATGAGCTTCGCAAGAAAATGATTACGACTGAAGATATCACTTACTCATATGATTATTTGGACGCTAATAAACGCTCGATTGCCAATGCCATTCAAGTGTTTTTCCAAGACGGAACATCCACTGAGAAGATCGAGATTGCTTACCCAGTAGGTCATCGGCGCAGACGTCAGGAAGCCATACCGCTTCTGTTTGCGAAGTTTGATACCAGTTTGAAGAGCAGGTTTCCATCCAAGCAAACACAAGCGATATTAGACCTCTGCCAAGACCAAAACGTATTAGAGAACACGCCCGTACAGCAGTTTATGGAACTATTTGTTATTTAGGTGAATGCCTGCGTACAGCGCAGGTTTTTCTTTTTAAAATCTATTTTTTTTTGTAGCTTTTCTGTAACTTTCTGCACCCCCATTTCGTTATATTGTATAAGTAAGCCGAATAAGAATATATACCATATAGAAGGAGCGTCTGCGCTATGAAAAAATATGTATTGATCGCAACTGTTGCGATAGCTTGTCTCACGGCCTTTAGCTTTGCGCCGGCGGGAGGCCGTGAATATACACCGGTAGAACAAACACCGGATATGATAACTGGCTACGTTGCAATGACAAAAGGGGAAAATCATCATTACACATTATCGATCGACCAAATCGATTGGTACGAGGGTGATGCAGCTACAAAGATTTTCCTTGAGCGTGAAAAGGATTCTGGGCTAGATGCCCCGCCAGATGGTTATTACATTGAGAATGATGATGAAACATTGCGTGACTTACCGATAGCCGATAACGCTGAGGTGCTAATGCAAATCTATAATCGAACAGGCAATATTAATGAAGCAGATATAGTTTGGAATGAACCGATTTCAGTTAAAAAGTTTATTGAACTCATCAATACGGAAGACGACTTCGATATGAAGAGCTTTCCTTATCATATGACGATCAAGAACGGGGAAATCGTACGCATCATCCAGCAATTCGTTCCTTAAATAACTTTTACATTTATGAGAGAAAGCAACACAACAAGCGCGTGCCGATATTTAATCGGCACGCGCTTTTTAATGTTTCACTTGATACTTTTGAAATAACGTTTCTTCATTCTGATTTATCCGTTTAATCCCGTCCAGCTTCATAGATACGATGAGCAAGCATCTCAGGATGTGTCTTTGCAGTTGACATATGATCGCCATGACCTTGGATATATCGGAACAAGCCCAGTCGATTGGACATATGCGGATGCCATCCATATTCGCTGTTGTACTGTGGAAGAACATTATCTTCCGTTAAGAAAATATAACTTTTAGGCATATTCAAACTAAAAAATACTTTAAGATCGAGTTTTTCATAAAAAGGTTTTGCTGGTTCTGGACTTACCATACTGTACATTTTCTCCGCTAAGCCGAGGCTTGCCAAATTAACAAATGTTTCACGAAACAGCGAAAATGGCAGCATGATCGTATCATCCTTCGAGCTTTCCCTAAGCTGCTGGAAACTAGCTTTTACAGGGGCTGGAAATTCATCGGCGACCATTTCACCGTCGTTTAATACAAAAGCATCCAAAAATACGAGCCTCCTAATACGCTCTGGAATAAGCTCTGCAACCTTTTGGATAACGGAGCCTCCGAAGCTGTGACCCACAAGTATGATTTGCTGAAGATTTCTTGACACAATAGAAGCGGCTACAGAATGACTTATCATTTCATGAGTGACGTTTTTATTAGGGTCTGCACCATGCCCAGGATATTCAGGCGCGAACACGGTATGGCCCATTTTGGTTAATTCATAACCGATGCCGTTCCAAAAGCTCGCATCCGCCCAGGAGCCATGAACGAGAACAAAAGTGAGCGGCTGTTCGCTCTGCATCAATCTTACACTGGTTGCGAAAACATCCGAGTATGGATAAGCGTAGTTAATCGTGTTTTGTTCAATTTGATACATACAGCATTACTCCTCAAAATCAGATTATTCAGCATATGCCTATAATCCATTTAAGGTTAATAATCGCCTAGTATTTGTACAAGGCTGCAAATTTTCCACTTATATTATCGTTTTAATATCCTTATTCTGATTAAGCGGAATGCGAAAGCGATGTCTAGCTGAGTTATTGGGTGGAATATTGCTTTTTGCTGATGCGAGCGTAGCATTAATTTCACCGCCAAGCATGATGAGGATAGAGCTAATGTAGAGCCAGATCAACAGGATGATTACTCCTCCGAGACTGCCGTATGTTTTCGAATAGTTCCCAAAATTGTTCATATAGAATTGAAAAACAAGTGAAGTCGCAATCCAACCAAAAGTTGCAAATAAAGCACCTGGCACAGCTTCTTTTAAGCTCAGCCTTCTGTTAGGAACTATCCAATAAAGCAAGGAAAAGGCGCCTATCATTGCCGAAATTGGTATGACATACTTCAAGACATTCCAAATCCATTCGAAACCATTTGGATAATCAAGCCATTTAAATAAGTATTCGCCAATAGCTTTACCGAAAATAAGCATAACCATGACCAAAACAATAACGACGACTAAAAAAATTGTTGATAGCAGTGAAATACCGCGTACCTTCCAAAACGGCCGCTTTTCCTCAACATCGTACGCTTTGTTCAATCCTTTCAAAATCGCATTAATACCGTTTGAGGCAGACCAAATAGTCGCAATCATACCGATTGACAGCAGTGTTCCGCTGCTGTTATCTACAACTTCAGCAAGAATTCCGCTAATCGTATCACTTGCTTCTGCAGGTAGAAGGCGAATAAACTCTGCGATCACGCTATCACCAGACATTTCGATAAAGCTAAGCAAACTGACCATAAAAATAAGAAAGGGGAAAAACGATAAGATCAAATAATACGTTAGCTGTGCGCCAAGCGCAGGCACATCATCCTCACGAAAACGGCTGTATAAGCATTTTATAAATTGCATCGTGTTGAATTTTTGTTTCATCAAGACCACCATCCTTTTGATATAAAACTAAACAAAATAGAAGAGCACAAAACATTTTTTGAAATAGAAAAGATAAGCTGCAAGTAGGAAATAGTCAAATCATGTCGAATAAGAGTATGAGTAAATATTTTCGAATGAAGGGAGTGGACCTTATGTTTTTACATTTTCTACAAACCAAGGAGCAAAAAGAAGCATTTCTCGAATTAGCACATCTTGCAGCAAATGCTGATGGGTTCATTCACAAGAAAGAACAAGGATTTCTTCAATCGTATATGCAAGAGATGGATATGCAGCAAGCCGTAATAAGCTTTTCATCCGAAAAGCAGTTAGCAGATATACTAGGAAATATTAATGATGATCATGTAAAAAAAATCTTTTTCGCAGAAATTCTGCTTCTCATATTCGCTGACGGCGACTACAATGACGATGAAAAAGAGTTAACAAAGGATATGAAAGAGCTTCTTAATCTAGACGAAGAAACTTGTGAATCCATTAAAAACTGGGTTATTCGTATGGATCAGCTCAAAATTGAAGGACTTAAGCTTATTTTGAACCCCTAATAAAATAGCAGACATAAGTAAAAAACCTCCGTTCTTCCCAGTGGAAGAATAGAGGTTTTTTTAAGTACTGCTTTTTCTTACATGCATTATGGCTTCGAAAAACCGAATTTTTCAAACACAGCCATTGCCTCTGCCGTTTGAAGATAATCATAAAATTGCTTCGATTCTGGAAGATGCTTTGTTGCTGTAACGATACCAATCGGATAGGTGATCGGCGTGTATGTTGCAGGATCAACGGTAAGGACAATATTGACTTTATCTGATGTTAAAGCGTCAGTCTTATAAACAAAACCCGCGTCTGCATTGCCTGTTTCAACGTACTGAAGAACCTGACGGACATCTTTCGCTTGAACAACCTTCGGTTGCAACCTATCCCATAGCTTTGCTTGTTCCAAGGCTTCTTTCGTATAGCTTCCAGCCGGTACGCTCTCTGGGATGCCAATTGCAATCGTTTTGACATCAGCGTTCAACAGATCATTAACCGTTGCAAGCTGCGTTTTTGACGTTTTTGAAGTGACGAGCACGAGTCCATTAGAGAGGAGATTTGTTTGGCTATCCTCAGCAATCAGCTTCGCATCAACTAGTGACTTCATGTTTTTGGAAGCAGCTGAGAGGAAAAGATCCGCAGGCGCACCATTTTCAATCTGCTTCTGAAGAGCGCCTGAAGCGCCAAAGTTAAAATTCAGTTTTACATTAGGGTGAATTACCTTAAATTGTGTTTCAATTTCCTTTAACGCATCCGTTGAACTTGCAGCTGCCGAAATCGTTAAATCAACATTTTCAGCAGGTGTTTCCGTGCTAATTGCTGTTGCTTCTGGTTGATTGGTGGAGCTTGGTTGATTCGTTTGATTCGATCCACAGGCCGTTACAACGACCATAATCATAACCAAATACAATAAAACATAGCTTTTTTTAAGTGAATTAATCATTTAATACCCACTTTCGTTATGTTTAGATATAAATAGATATATTCCATTTTCCGATTATAAGATGAAGGAAATAGATTTGTAAAGCGAATCACCACAGTATTTCCGTTGTTTATGCTACAATAATGATTACTGCATACAATCCTTAAGAGGTGATTAACATATCTGAAAATATTTCCTATACGACAGAGGAAATCTCTAAGCTGCTCAAAATATCCAAATTAACCGTTTATGATCTCATTAAAAAAGGGGATTTGGCCTCATACCGAGTAGGTAAACAAATGAGAGTGGACGCTTCTGATTTAGAAGCCTATAAGCAGCGCTCAAAGGGTAACCAGCAAAGCTTGCGTGACGCTTTAAATGTTCAACCAGATGCTGCAAGCAAAGCACGCCATAACCTTGGAGCTCGCTCCGTTGTCATCACAGGACAAGACATCAGCCTCGACATACTCGGAAGGCATATAGAGAAATATACACACGCACTGCGCCCACTACGGTCCAATGCTGGCAGTCTAGATAGTTTGATCTCCATGTACAATGGGCAATCCGATGTCGTAAGCACCCATCTGTTAGACGGCGATACGGGCGAATACAATATTCCGTACATACGCAAGCTGCTCGTCAGCTCGTCATACGTTGTTATTAATCTGCTATCTAGGAAAGCTGGGCTATTTGTCCAAAAAGGGAATCCGCGAAACCTAAAAGGATGGAGCGATCTTGTTCAGCCAGACTTACGTATTATTAATAGAGAAAAAGGCTCCGGGGCTCGTGTATTATTGGATGAACAGCTTCGATTGCATCGTATTTCGGCACGCGAACTTCTCGGTTATGAGGACGAACTGACAAATCATTTAGGCGTTGCAGCCAAAGTGGCGGGTGGCGAGGCCGATGTTGGAGTTGGGATAGAAAAAGCAGCAGCGATCGTAACTGGAGTGGACTTTATTCCTTTAGTTAGTGAACGTTATGATCTTGTCATTATGAAAAATCCGGGGAATGTCGACCTCATTAACTTAATTATCGAAATTTTGAAATCCGCTTCATTTCAACAGGAGCTTGCAGCTATTTCCGGCTATGACTTATCACAGACAGGAAATGTTCTTTATGAATGTTAATGCAGATGTCACTTTTCAGATGAATCCCATTATAATGCGCAAGGATGGTTGAGATGAAACTTCCCATTTTGAATGAAGTGTTAATTAAACGAATACAGCAATCAGAAATGGAATATCTTACATCAAGAATTAGTTCCATAGGGGAGAGACTAGGCAATCCTGAAGGAGTCGAAATTAATCATTATGGCCAAGCTGTAGCTTACTATATAAAAACAATGCCTTGGGGCATTTTTAATTCGGTAAAAGGTTTGGGCGATGAGGACAGCGACAAGCTGGAGGAGATTATCAAGTTTTATGAAGCAAGAGACAGAAGCTTTCAAATTGATTTGGATCCTATAAAATGTACAGCTGCTCTGTTTGGAAAATTGGCAGAGCTCGGTTTTCGACATAATGGCTTTCATTCTGTTCTTTATGGACTGCCAAGTGAAGATAAACCTGTTTTGCCTCCTCATATCACGATTTCAGAAGTCGTTACAGAGGAGGATTTCGATCATTATGCTGAAATCCATTGCCTAGGATCAGGCATGTCATTGTCCGATAAACACCATTTTGTTAATAACAATATTGGTTTACTGAATCGAAAAGGGTGGAAAATCTATCTAGCGTATTTAAATGACATACCTGCAGGTGTAGGTGTCATGCATATGAATGAGGATGGAATCGCATCATGTGCTCTTGCGGCTACTGCCCCTACATTTAGAAAACAAGGTCTGCAAACAGCACTATTAAACAAGCGTCTACATGAAGCGCATCTTGCAGGCTGTGAGCTCGTCGTAGCACAGGCTAGCTTCGGATCAAGCAGTCAACATAATATGGAAAGAGCCGGATTACATATCGCATGGACGAGATCCATTATGAAAAAATAAAAAGAACATTTTGTATTCATGCTTTTCATGCTATTATTGATCCATAAATATGGATGACAGGAGAAAAATAATATGAGCTATACGCAGTCAAGCGGTTATGGTAAACCGATGCAAAAATTAATGCTAACCTTTTTCTTTGCCTTAATTGTTTCAGTAGGCGGCATGTACATAGGAACAATGCTTCCCAGCGCCGCACGAATCCCACTGTTTATTGTCGAGATTGGATTAATCATTGCCATCATGTTTTTGCGTAAATCAACAGCAATTGGCTACTCACTGATGTACGTGTTTATGATTGTATCTGGTGCAACCTTGCAGTTTTCTTTAAGCTATTATATCGCCTCCATGGGTACATCGGTCGTCATTCAAACCGTTGCCGTTGCTGTACTCGTTTATGCAGGCCTTGCGATCTACGCTACATACTCCAAAGAGGATTTTCGCTTTCTCGGTGGGTTTTTGTTCGCATCATTAATTGGGCTCATCCTTATCGGTCTTATGCAATTTATTTTCCCTTTCGGAGGGATGATGGAAACCATTTATGCCGGCTTTGGACTGCTCATTTTCATCGGTTATACACTTTATGACTTTAGCCGTATGTCCAAGGAAGGTTTTGAAGACAAAGATATTCCACTGATGATCGTTAATATTTATCTTGATTTGGTTAATATCATTTTGTTCGCCCTACGTTTTGTGAAATCCTTGCTGGATGATTAAACATTCATCCTAATTGCCAATAAGGTTAATCTTCATACTTGAGGATTAACCCCTTTTTTTTTACGAGTCAATAGCCATTTTTTAATCATTGATTTATCGGGTGAAGCTGCTTTGATATCATAATCAATAAAATCCCCTCGACGAATTCGCTTATCCAAAGCTTGCTGCTGATCCCTCCATAAACTTTCTGCTACATAGTTATGAAACAACATAATCCATTCCTCCTCTTACCAATCAATGCTTATGCTTTCATTATGCGATCTGAGTCCGTTGCTAAAAAGAGTAGATCTTTCATTGTTTATTTCACCTTTTAATTTTCAGAGCGATGCCCAGTATAGCTTTATCCTAGGAGGAAAGAGATGGAGTTTATAATCGTTTTACTGCTAACGATGATTGTTATTTTATTATTTGAAATAAATGGAAAGCTGCCTAGAAGAAATCGAAACAAAGATGAATTGAGGCGTGCTTTGAAGAGAGATCAGGAAAGAAGAAAAAGGGATAAAGAAAGAGATTACTAAGAGACCGCTGAATGACGGTCTTTTTTTTTTGTGATGCCACGTTGACATCTGCATTTAAAACATGTATATTTTTATCAACACCTTATACCCATAGGGGTATATGTACGGCGTCATTTTTTCGCCTTTTTCTATACCCTAATGGGTATGTTGTTCAAATGATTTATTAATAAACGCAAAGGAGGTTCAAGAAATGATGAATCACATTCAAGCAGACAAAACAATAGATTGCAAAGGCTTGGCTTGTCCTATGCCCATCATCAAGACGAAAAAAGCAATGAATGAGCTTCTTTCTGGACAAGTCATTGAAGTGGTTGCCACGGACAAAGGATCTTTGGCAGACATCCAAGGGTGGAGCAGAAATGCGGGGCATCAATACTTAGGTACGCTTACGGAGGGCGAGGTATTGAAGCATTACCTTAGAAAATCCGACCCGAATGAAATAAAAGAAGAAATCAAATATTTGAAGACAATGAACAACGGAGATTTGATGAAGAAGCTTATTTCAAATGAGAGCATTTTGATTTTAGATGTACGCGAATCTGCAGAGTATGTTTTTAACCACATTCCAGGAGCCAAATCAATTCCGTTAGGAGAGCTTGACTTGCGAACGAGTGAACTCGATCCTGATCAGGAGCTTCATATCGTGTGCCGCACTGGCACCCGCAGCGATATCGCTTGCCAGCTATTAGCTGATAAAGGGTTCAAACTCGTGTACAATGTCTTGCCAGGTATGTCCGAATGGGAAGGACCACTAGAGAATGATGTACAGTAATACCATTCACTCATCATAGTAGGAGGAATACACCGTGATTTCATCAAACCAGTTAAATGAAATGAGTGCAGGCAGCTAGCAAAACTTATTTTAAGCAAAAAAGAAGACCTCTTCATCCTTGATGTACGTAGTGAAAGCGACTTTGCGAATTGGAAAATCGAAGGAAGTCGAATCGAAGTTCTCAATATTCCTTACTTTGAGCTGCTAGAGGGAGTAGAGGAGATAATCGAACAAATTCCAATAGACAAAAAAGTGCTGGTTGTATGCGCCAAAGAAGGTTCTTCTATATTTGTTGGAGAGTTGCTCGTCGCAGCAGGCAGGTCTAATATTTATTACTTGCAGGGCGGAATGAAGTCGTGGAGCGAGCATTTGGAGCCCGTAAAAATTGGCGATTTGCGCCAAGGCGGTACTATTTTTCAGTTTGTACGAATGGGTAAAGGCTGCTTGTCCTACATGATCGTATCAGACGGTGAAGCTGCTGTCATAGATGCCCCTAGAATGACGAATGTGTTGGAGCAATTTGCGAAGGACAATGGGTATCGCATTATGCATACGATAGATACCCATCTTCATGCGGATCATATCTCGGGCGGCCGTAAGCTTGCAGAACAACAATCTGCAACGTACTGGCTTCCTCCAAAAGATGCTGCAGAAGTCACATTTGAATACGCGAAGCTTGAGAACGGTCACGATATTGAGGTAGGCAATACCACTTTAAAAATACAACCCATTTATTCACCTGGTCATACGACGGCAGTACATCGTTTATAGTAGATGATCAGTATTTGCTAACTGGTGACATTTTATTTATTGAATCCATTGGACGACCTGATTTGGCTGGACTAGCTGAAGATTGGGTTGGTGATCTTCGCCAAACGTTATATAGTCGTTATCCGGAGTTGTCTCAGGATTTAATTGTACTTCCAGCACACTTCGGCAAGTTCTCGGAGCTTGGAGAAGATGGGCGGGTAGCCGCTGTTTTATCCGATGTATATAAAAACACTACAGGCTTGCAAATATCGGATGAAGCTGAGTTTCGCAGCATGGTGACCAACAATCTGCCGCAGCATCCGAACGCTTACCAAGAAATACGCCTAACGAATATGGGTAAAATCACACCTAACGAAGAAGAGCAGCGCGAAATGGAAATCGGTCCAAATCGTTGTGCCGTTCACGATAATTAAAGGAGGAAATGAATAATGAAAGCTGATCTAATCGTTGATACCAAAGGGCTGGCTTGCCCGATGCCAATCGTAAAAGCAAAAAAAGCGCTGGATGGATTGAAACCTGGACAATTTATGGAGGTATTATCAACCGATAAAGGTTCTTTAAATGATTTTACGGCTTGGATTAGAAAAACAAATCATGAACTCGTGCAGCATACGGAAGAAAACGGCGTGTTCACATTTCTAGTGAATAAAATTTAACTGAATTTTATTATGGAGAGGAGAACATAAATGGAAGCTGTAACTGAAAAAACAACGATAGTCCTCTTCAGCGGGGAACTTGATAAAGCGATAGCTGCTTTTATTATTGCAAATGGAGCAGCTGCTTATGATCACGAGGTAACTATATTTTTCACCTTTTGGGGACTAAATGCTTTGCGCAAGGATGAAGCAATCCATACCAAAAAAGGGCTTCTTGAAAAAGCCTTTGGCTGGATGATGCCAAGAGGACCGCAAAAACTAGGCTTATCCAAAATGAATTTTGGCGGCATGGGACCTAAAATGATTAAGCATGTTATGAAGAAACATAATGCGTTATCACTGCCGCAGCTCATTGAACTTGCGCAGGAGCAAGGGGTTAAGCTTGTTGCATGTACAATGACAATGGATCTTCTTGGTTTGCAGCGTGAAGAGCTGATCGATGACATTCAACTTGCCGGTGTAGCCGGTTACTTAGGCGACGCCACCGATGCAAAAGTGAATTTATTTATATAATTAATGAAATGATACTCTTTTTTGGTTTATAATATACCCATACATGTACACGTTATCGAATGGGAGGTTAAGAACATGGCATATGTTTATACTGATGAAATGAAAACACGTCTAAGAAGAATAGAGGGTCAGGTTCGAGGCGTATTGAGATTGATGGATGAACAGCAATCCTGCAAGGACGTAGTGAGCCAGCTGTCAGCAGTACGCAATGCAGCAGATAAAGCTATGGCCCAAATTGTTGCGGAAAACCTTCATCAATGTATTATTGAAGAACAGTCAACTGGTGGCGATACGAATAAGCTGGTTAAAGAAGCGATTGAGCTACTTGTGAAAAGTCGGTAAAAGAACACAAGCTTAATAACCTTCTCTAGCATACTCTACTTAGTAGAATGGATGGTAGAGGAGGAATAGTTATGCATTTAATTTCAATCATTCTCATTGGACTGGCTTCTAATATTGATAATTTAGGAATTGGTGTATCCTTTGGCACGCGATCAACAAAAATTCCAATTGTCTCAAACTTGTTTATTGCCATATTGGCCATGGCTGCAGCATATTTAGCCATAACAATGGGTCACCTTATATCTGGTTTTATGAGTCAAAAGCATGCAGATTTAATTGGTGGTTCTGTCATCATACTTCTAGGTCTTTGGAGCATATTGCCTAAACAGAGGACAAGGGTTGCAACAAGTCCATTACGTGAGACAAGTGATTCGGAAAGATCTATTACTTGGCAGGAAACGATCTCATTAGGTTTTGCTTTATCATTAAATTGTATCGCTACAGGATTTGTAGCAGGTGTTAGTGGTGCGTCACCGATAATGACTGCAATTTCAGTTGGTACATTTTCACTAATAACCGTTGCTATCGGATTGCGGATTGGACATGAGATTGCAAGAACATGGTTAGGTAAATATTCTACGCTCATCGGCGGTATGATACTCATTGTAATAGGCCTTATGGAGATTTTTTTGTAACTGACCGATAACAAAAAATAAGCGAACACGGTAGAGCGTGTTCGCTTATTCTAAGACGTCATATATAATTCTTACACCTAGGGAGCTGTAATTTTCTTCTTTGTAATGTCCATGCTCACAATACTTGGTGCTGGACAAGCTTTCATTGATTGACAGCAAGGGTTCATTGCAGGTCGGGCATTTATCTTCAAATATTTTTTTGAAAATACTTTTCATTTTTTAAATACCTCATTTCACATGAAGTTACTTGGTTTTAATTATACCTTACTTATTGCAATCCAACAAGGAGAGTTTTTATGGACATTATCCTTTACATCATCATGACGCTGCTCGGTTTTGTCGGTTCCTTTTTTTCGGGATTACTTGGCATAGGCGGGGCCATAATAAATTTTCCCCTTTTATTATATGTTCCATCCAGTCTTGGCTTAGCGCAGTTTACGGCAAAAGAAGTGGCATCCATCAGCATGTTTCAAGTTTTCTTCGCTTCGTTAGCTGGGATTATCGCTTTCCGTCAAAAAAGCAATCAAACAGCAGTCATTCATAAAGGTCTTGTTATTTATATGGGCAGCAGTATTTTAATGGGCAGTTTAATTGGCGGATTCGGATCTCGTTTTCTTAATGAAGATGCCATTAATATTATATACGGAACATTATCGGTTATTGCTGTTGTTTTAATGCTCGTTCCAAACCGGGGAAAACAACAATTAAATATAAATGAAATCACTTTTAATAAGCTCATTGCGGTAACGTCTGCTTTCATTGTTGGCATTGTGTCAGGAGTTGTTGGAGCAGGTGGTGCTTTTATTCTAATCCCAATCATGTTGACGGTCTTAAAAATTCCCACAAGGACAACCATTGCCTCATCATTAGCGATCGTATTTGTATCGGCGATTGGTGGTGTCATCGGCAAGCTATCCGCTGGTTCCATTCCGATATGGCCAACTGTATTTGTTGTATTGGGCAGCTTAATCGGTGCACCAATTGGATCTAGAATCAGCTCTAAAATAAACGTGAAATATTTGCGATATGGGCTTGTTGTATTACTCATTTTCACAGCGATTAAAGTGTGGTCATCCATATTGCAATAGAATATGCGTACCTTATTAAACGGATTGGGGAGGTTAGGATATGTTGATTTTACTTGCTCTAACTGGTTTATTCGTGATGTGGTTCATTTATAGAAGATTCTCGCCCCTAAAAAATTTAACTTATGTCGACGAAAAAGCGCTAAATGAAAAAGGCGTTATACCTGACAGCAGCAAAATACTCGATGTCCGCGATTCAACTGATTATGAGAAATGTCATGTGGATGGTTCGATTAATATATCAATTGGTCGGCTCCCTTATTTGTGGAACAAAGAGCTTGCACCAAATGACTCCGTCTTAATTTTGTCGGACAGTTTCTATAAAAGTAAAAAGGCTGCGAAAATCCTTAAAAAACATGGTTTCAGCCAGCTGTTTACTGTACGAAACCAACAATGTGCATAGATAACTTTTCAAGTGACTGATGAACCGCGTATATCGCGGTTTTTTTGCGTCCACTCTAAACCAGATTATGGTACAATTTCCTCGTATGTTGAAAATAATACTGTTCGTGCACAACCATTTTATATCAGAAAGCAGGGATCATTTGAGATTATTTCATGTGAGCGAAGAAAGTGATATTACACTTTTTGAACCTAGAATACCTTCTCGAGTGGATATGGATCAAAGCAAAGGGTTGGTATGGGCAATAAATGAACAATGCTTGCCGAATTTCCTAACACCTCGCAATTGTCCTAGAGTAACTTATCATAGTCATGAAACGACCACAGATGAGCATAAAAAACTTTATTTAAGCTCAAATTCGTTGGATCATGTTGTTGCGATTGAGCATAAATGGTTTGAAATCATGAGGGAAACCACATTGTATTTATATGAATTCGATACGGTTGATTTCTATGGCGCTGATAAAAGTGCTGGTTACTATGTGAGCGAAAAAACACAGATCCCCATCAATAAAATAATTGTTCATGATTTGTTTGGAGAACTCATACGCAGAAATGTCGAGGTTCGCATGATCGATAATTTGTGGGATTTGAATGATAAAATTGCAACCACAAGCTTTAATTGGTCGATGTGCAGAATGGGTTTTGCCGCGCAGAGAAAGGAATCAGTATGATGAGTACAATAGTTGAGATTGAAAACTATAATCCTCTTTGGGAGCACGAATTTTGTGAAATACGATCTACTATCGAAGCTGAAGTTGGGCAATTCATTAGGTCAGTTGAACATGTAGGAAGCACCTCTGTTAAAGGACTTGGTGCAAAGCCCATCTTGGATATAGATATCGTCATTGAAGATTATAGTATGCTGCCTCTGATCATCCAAGGGCTTGAGAAGATTGGTTATTTCCATCAACAAGATTGGAGTTTTGAAGGAAGAGAGGCCTTTGGCAGAAAAGATATGTCGGTTCCTTGGCATAAACAGCGTGAAAAATGGATGGAGCATCACTTGTACGTGTGCAATCGTGATAGCGAAGAATTAGCAAGACATTTGGCATTCCGCGATTATCTTAGGGAGCATCCCGAAGCTGTCATTGCGTATGAACAGTTAAAAAAGGAATTGGCATTGCAAGCTCAAGATCGGTCCGGTTATACAGCAGGTAAAACGGATTTTATAAATGAAATATTAAAAAGGGTAAAGCTCACGAAAACAAAGGTTCAGCTCTGAACTTGATACAAACGAACAATTTTTTATAATTTTAACGGCAGTCTTTACATCCATATGGACGAAATTAGAGCGGCTCGTGTAGTATAGATTCATTGTTCCTAATTAATGGAAGGGGATCGAGACAGATGAATGAATTGCTAAGCGAGTGGAAAATAACAGAGGGCCACTTGGATGTTGTGCCCGAAGAGGTTGGGCTCAGCTCACATCAATTAAATAAGCTGGATAATCACTTTCTGAATCTGATCGCACAGCAAAAAATTCAAGCAGCCAGTTTTCTCGTTGCACGAGAAGGAAAGATCGCCGCATGGAAATCAATGGGTCGACTTCATGGATCCACAGACCAAGGTGAACTGCAGCCGGATTCCTTGCGTAAAATGTCATCCATAACGAAAGCATTCACAAGTGTTGCAATCATGAAGCTCATAGAGGACGGTAAGCTTTATATCGATCTGACTGTGTCCAGCATTTTGGAAGAATTCAATAATCCTGTACATAAAGATATCACCTTGTTCCACTTATTAACGCATACGTCTGGTATTTTACCAGTCACCGGATATTACAATGAGCCCTATCCTAGAGAATGGTGGGGGGCTAGCGGCATGGATAATTGGATTCGAAAAGTGTTGCAAGGCCCGCTCGTTTGCCAACCTGGGGATGCCTATAATTATTCTACGGTGGGCTTCGCTCTGCTGGGCGAGATCATCTCAAGAGTATCTGGTAAGCAGTATGAGGACTACATTACGGAGAACATTATCGAACCACTCCAAATGACACGTACTTTTTTTGATGTTCCTGAGCATCTGCACTCTGAAGTATGCAGTGTAGATCAGATGGATATCGAAAGGTTAAGCATAGAAAATGACGGTTCCCCTATGCCGCCTCGTTCGGATAGTGGACTTTATTCAACACTATTTGATATGTGGAAATTCGGACAAATGCTGTTGAATGGCGGAACCTTTGAAGGTCAGCGTATCCTTGGCAGAAAGTCGGTAGATCTGATGACTCGCCGACATCTGTTTAACGTTCCCGCCTATCATTGGGGAGGTAAAATCAAAGATAAAGGTCATGCTCTTGGTTTAGATTTAGCTATTCATCATCTTTCATATGAATCAGTAGGCACCTACCAGCTGGAGGGTTCAGGAAGAACCGGATTTTTTGTGGACCCGGTTGAGAAGCTCGTTGTTATATTCATGGTACCTTCCATTTACTCATGGATACCTGAATCGGTACTTGGTACCAAACAAATTATATGGTCAAGTTTGGTTTAGAATAAGCATAAAACTTGAATGCAGCCATTAGTGATATTTATATAGAGTGAGTCGACTATTCGCCTCGCTCTTTTTTTTGTGCAGACAATTAAACTGATGCAATGACATCATTAAAACTAATCAAGATACTTAACCCGGGTATAGTAAAAACTCTTGACCTACATACCCTTAGGGGGTATATTATAATGGTTATGATGTAAAGGAGAGATGCCAAATGAATGATAAAATAAAAATCGCAGTCTCACCAGCCATTCAGGTTGGAGGCAGCCTGTTCACACCTCATCAACTGGTAACCATAGGTTCACTTATTGACACAGAAGCAAATATAGAGATGACACCTTTTAAGCAGCTTTATGTGGAAATACCGTTAGATCAACAAAATGAACTAACCGAACAATTACGAGCAGTCGGCCTCGAGGTTAATCCTTCAGGCTTTACGACAAAAAGCTTGATTGCATGCAACTTTTGCAAAGGAGCCCAGGATGCCGGCTTAGATATTGCCATTAAATTAAACGAAGCAATTGCGGGAATCGGAACACCAACTCCAATGAAAGTCGGTTATGCTGGTTGCGCATTAGGTACAAGTGAACCTTTATTAAAAGATATTGGGGTCGTAAAAATGCGGAATGTGTTTGACGTTTATGTCGGCGGAGAGCCCAAGGGAATAAAACCTTCCTTTGCCCAGCTTTTAATTTCAGGGTTATCGGAAGAGAAGTTAATACCATCAATAATTAATCTCATTAACTATTATAAAGAACATGCTAAAGGAAAGGAAAAATTCAGCAAATTTATTAATCGTATTTCACTAGACGAATTAAAAACTTTGAAATGGAATGAACAACCATGAGTAAAATTTTAGTTGTAGAGGATGAAGATAAAATTAGAGAGGTTATAATCGCTTATCTAAACAAGGCTGGTTATAGTGCATGTGAAGTTAGTGATGGCCAAAGTGCGTTGCATGAAATCGATAAGCAGCCCTTTGATTTAATCATTCTTGACTTGATGCTCCCTGACATTAATGGAGAACTGCTGTGCAGACAAATACGAGGAACTAATCCGGTACCTATCATTATGCTAACGGCTAAAGCTTCTCTAAATCATCGCATCCAAGGGTTATCTGCTGGAGCTGACGATTATATCGTGAAACCATTTGATCCCCATGAATTGTTGGCTAGAGTTCGTTCTGTCCTGCGGCGTACTAATCATCAAGAGCTTCTCGCTGATCGTTTGGAATACGGTAATGGACGATTAAGTTTGGATAGCCAAGCTAAACAGGTTTACATCAATCAAGAACCCATAAATTTAACACCCAATGAATATAAACTGCTTGTTGCTATGGCTAGAAATGCTGAAAGAACACTTTCCCGCGAACAATTAATTGATATGGTGATGGGAATCGATTTTGAAGGGGATGCTCGTACAATTGATCAGCATGTCAAAAATTTACGGCAAAAAATAGAGGAGGATGCTAAAAATCCAATGTTCATTCAGACGGTTTTTGGTGCCGGCTATCGCTTTCATGGAGGAGGCAAATGAAAAAAACACTATCCTATCGGATTAGTATTCTTCTTATCTTTTATACCACAGCCATCTTAATCATTGCTTCCATTGCTTTAGCTACAGCCACTCATCATCATTTCCAGCTTTATGGTGAAGAGATAGCGCAAGGTAGCCACGATAAGACAGAGTCATTAAATTCACATTTAGAGCAAGCCGTTCTTCAATCCATTGGACTGACAGTAGGCGGAGCACTCATTATTACGCTTATTATGAGCATTTACATCGCTAAAAAAATTTCCTCACCTTTAGTTAAAATGAAGAACATAACACTCGTTATGGCAAGAGGAAAACGAGATGCTCGACTACCTATAAAAGGAACTCCAAAAGATGAAGTCGATCAACTGGCTGCCTCTATCAATCATTTAGCTGAACAGCTTGAACAGCAAGAACAATTACGGGTGACGATGACCGAAAATATTGCTCATGAGCTTCGAACACCTTTAACGACATTAAATAGTTATTTATCAGCGATTCAAGATGGGATTTGGGAAGCTACTCCTGAACGCATTCAATCATGCAGAGAAGAAATTCACCGTTTAGTCCAAATGGTTAATGATTTGGAAGAACTGCAAACACTTACTTCTACAGCACAGCCGTTAACCTTAAAAGAAGCTCCTCTAACAAAATCTATAGAACAAGTTATAGATCTTATGAAGCCCTCCTTTTCAGACAAAGGAATTATATTGGAAAGAGGTTTCATCCCTAAAATGACTATCCATGCTGATGAATACCGACTCATTCAAATATGGACAAATTTATTATCGAATGCTCTAAAATTTACTTCAAGTGGTGGAAAGATATCGGTATATGGGAAATTAGTTCAACAAGGTGTTCAAATAACTGTCAAGGATACTGGAATCGGAATACCAACTGAGCAGCTCGCGCATATATTCGAACGTTTCTATCGTGTGGAAAAATCACGGAACCGGAAATCGGGAGGTGGGGGCTTAGGACTGGCTATTACGAAAACACTTGTCGAACGTCACGGAGGACAAATTTGGGCTGAAAGTGATGAAGGGACTTTATTTCATGTGTATTTACCGAATACAGTAAAGAATAACTAAATAAAGAGTCTATTTGTAGATGAATGAAAACAACATGCTGCTATTGGAGTCAATCAATTCGAGCCAAGGCTTACTTCACAAGATAGTAAACTGCAGAGGCTGTTACTAATCTGATACTGAACCGAGTGAGATTGTTTATAAATGAATAGCATAAAAAACACGTACCGTTGATGCTTTTCCGATCGGAGGTACGTGTTTTTTATTGAAGATAGACATTGCTGAAAAAGATCTTCGTAATCGGCATAGCAAGCTTGAATAACATCAATTCCTAATCGGAGGTGCAGCAAATGTCCGGGGTCATTTCCAAAGCTATTCACATATTGGATCTGCTTGTACCGCATGGCAGCGAGAAAGAAATGAGTGCAACAGAAATCAGCAGGGAACTCGACATGCCCGTACAAAGCGCGCATCGGATTCTTCATTCTTTATCCGAACATGGATTTGTTGCTCAAGATAAAAAATCGAAAAAATATAAATTAGGACTTTCCATTATGAAATACGGTTTTTTGATGTGGGACAGTCTAATGTTCAGGTCACTGGCTAGACCATTCATGGTCGAACTATCGCAAAAAACGAAAGAAACGATCTATTTGGCTACAAGAGAGAACCAAGAAGGCGTCTATATTGATTCCATCGATTCACCGCAAATTTTGAAAATTTCCGAACCTATCGGACTTAGGCTGCCACTCTATATAGGAGCATCTAATCGCGCTATTCTTGCTCATTTGCCATCCACGATGCAGGAAGCTATATTGCAAGGTGTGGATTGGACAACAATACCGTCGCTGATTCCATTATCCAAAGAAATGATTCAGACTGATCTAGAGATCATTCGCTCCCGAGGTTATGCCATCACATCAGGAGAAGCAACGGATGGAACAACTGGCATCGGGGCTCCCATCTTTTCTTATGATAATACCGTTATTGGATCACTGAATGTAGCTGGTCCCGCGATACGCTTTACGCCAAGTAAAATCGAGAGCTACGGTCAGCAAGCAAAAAAGTATGCGGATCTCATCTCCAAAGAACTGGGGTTCCGCAATAAGATACGTTGGAGCGAGTAGGTGGCGATCCCAAACGAATAAATTGAACGAACAGTGATCGAGCGTTCGTTCTTTTTTTATGCAAAAAACTGCTTTACATTGATTTAGGACATATGTCCTTTCCTAAACCTTGAAATGTATCGTTTAATGATGGAAAGATTGATATGGAGGAGAGCAATGATATGAAAGGGAGCATTTTTGCATTTTTAGGCGGGGTCTTAATTACACTGCAAGGTGTTGCTAATTCAAGAATTAGTCAAGATATCGGCACTTGGCAAACCGCAACGATTACCCAGTTCACCGGCTTCATAGCAGCCTTGATTATTCTGTTATTCGTCAGGGATAAACAGTGGACCGGTTTTAAACAAGTAAAACCCTTATATCTAATCGGCGGTTCCTTTGCAGCTATTATCATCTTCAGCAATGTCACTGCTATTCAACAAATTGGCGTTACACTTAGCATATCTGCCATGCTGATTGCCCAGTTAAGCCTGGCTTTTATCGTCGATAGTCAAGGATGGTTCGGGGTTGCAAAGCAGAAGATGAGGCTGCCTCAATTCATCGGTATTGGGATGATGATAGCTGGGGTGGTCATATTGCGGTTATAATAGTTAAAATATACCAAGCCCTTGATCGTATTCCACTGGAGGTGATTCGTACAGATGCAAGAAATTAAAGATCGCGAGCAGCTTCACCATTTTTTACAAGCGCATCAATTGGAAGCAACATTCGGGGAACAACTATTACCCCATTTGTCACTATTCTGCTTTGATCATGAGGAGCTTATTTGTTCCCAAGGTCAATCTTCAAAATATCTCTATTTTCTCGTTCAAGGAAAGATAAAGATCTACACAACCTCAAAAGATGGGAAAACACTTATTCTTACTTTCAAAACCTCCCTTGATGTAGTGGGGGATATTGAATATGTGCAAGACATTGACATTATTAATACGGTTGAAGCCGTGTCGACTGTATACATGATTGGAATTCATCATCAGTGGTTGAATAAATACGGCAAAGATCATTCACCGCTGCTGCAATTTTTATTGAAAATTATAGCTCGGAAATTTTTAAAAAATTCGAATGCATTAAGCTTCAATATTTTGCACCCTGTAGAGGTTCGATTGGCGAGCTATCTATTGTCCGTCTCCTATGATGATTCAGAATATCTAATTAAAGGGCAGCGAAAAACAATCAGCTTAAAGGATACGGCTAACTTGATTGGAACGAGCTATAGACATCTCAATCGGGTTGTCCAGCAATTTTGTGCAAAAGGTTTAATTGAGCGGAAGAATGGAGGCATTCTTGTTAAAAACAAGGATGGACTACGCGCACTCGCCAGCCAAAATATTTATGAGTAATACAATATCATGAGCTATTTCAAAACAATAAGCCAATGGGAGAGTAGAAAACATGATGATCGGGCTTATATTCGCAGTTCTCACTGGTTGTTTGGTCAGTTTGCAAAATATATTCAATAGCAAAGTCAATGAACGAATAAATACATGGACAACTACTGCCTTAGTATTAGGCATGGGCTTCCTTGCCTCATTTGTTATCGGATTCGTATTCGAAGGCGAACAGTTATTTGTATTACAAAATATGAAGCCATGGTACTGGTTCAGCGGTCTAATCGGCGTAGGCGTCGTTACTTGTCTGGTACAAGGCATTAGGCGGCTTGGCCCGACGTATGCCATCTCTATCGTTCTAACCGCACAGCTGGGAACTGCTTTATTGTGGGACTCGCAAGGGTGGCTAGGTATCGAAAAAGTAGCGTTCACAACGAATAAAGGGTTAGGTGTCCTTGTAATCGTCTGTGGTATCATTGTATTTAAAATAAGCGGTGCTCGTAAGAAAGTTACAGCATAACGACCAATAACGTTTAAGATTCAATTTGATCAAAGCAGGGTATTTTCTTCTATAAAGGCTCTAATACTAACTTAGCAGCAGGAGGAGGAAAAACATGATCAAAGCTAAACTTAAGTACGGTCTTGTAGCAGCAGCACTGATGATTGGCCTTACAGTAATCACACCGTTAACGCAAGCAGCAGTCAGCACAACAGCAAAGGATCTTTTCAGCGGAACACCAGCAGGGGATACCGCATACCATTTCAGTGATATTCAATTTTTGAACGGTACAACCGGACGCGCTGCTGGCAATGGATTTCTCATTGGTACTTCTGATGCCGGCTCAACATGGCAACCGATCTATAAGGGTACTTGGCAATTTACACAGCTTGATTTTATTTCCAACACAACCGGATGGGCATTGGCGAAATCTTCTGCTTCCGGAACGAATGCCCTTATTCACACCAAGGATGGCGGAAAAACGTTCACCAAAATAGTAACCAGTCCGCTCGCGCTTGAACGTATTCATTTTGTGGATGCTTCAAATGGCTTCGGCTATACGAAGGCTTTTGCCTATAAAACATCAAATGGCGGGAAAACATGGACCAAAATCTCTACTCCTCCCAATAACCGCTATGCAGAGTTTACAGATGTGAAGCATGGATGGTCACTTATCGTAGTACCTGGATTTGGCTATCGACTATCAAAAACCACAGATGGTGGTATGAATTGGTCCACGAAACTAACGGTTAAATCTGAGGAGAGCATAGGCGGAAAGCTTTACACAAAGGGAAATCAAATATGGGCACAATTTTACGGTGGAGTAGGGATGTCCCAGCAATCTTATTCCCTTTATGCCTCTGCAGATAGTGGTTCAAGCTGGAGGAAAGTAATTAGTCAGGAAACAGCAGGCGGTGGACCAGCACCGGGCGGTGCTGCAGGACTTGTTAAGGAAGGACCGGCTGCGCCTGGTGGACACCCTAGCAATATGGAGCTTGTTGATGGAGCTGCGATACTCGGAGGTTACTCTCCAGCCGCTGGAGTCATTGGCGTTGGTCGTTCGGTTGATTCAGGGAAAACGTGGAATAATCTTAGACCGATCGCAGGGGGAGAAAGCATTATTTCGTTTACAAGCAAGGAGCTAGGCTGGATGGCAGATACAAGCCTAGCTAATGCTGCTGTGTACAGAACAACTGATGGCGGCAAAACATGGTCCAAAAAAATAAGCATTCCTGAAAACAATCAGTAAGCTGCAATAACGGATATGCTGACAAGAACTTTAAGAAGACTGGTTCCTATTATAGGGGCCAGTCTTTTTGTTGCCGTCAGCTATTATGTATAAAAAATGAGGGGCTAAGCAAAATAAATGAAGTATTCAACTTCAATTTGCGGTAATCACTTGAGTGGGGTGGACGTATGGATGATATAAAATGTGATTTCTCTCCAATGAAAGTTGAAGTGAAAAGCAAGCTTCTACATTTGCGTGAATCCCTTGAATCTTTGATAAAGGATTTGGATCATGATGCTGGCAATTGCTTGCTAAACGAGTTCCATTCTATGAAAGAACAAGTTTTTGAGACGGAATCGATTGCAACAACCTTTTATTTAAAATGTTATCTTGCACCTTATACCGCTAAATATGACGAGTTGTCCCATGCAATATCCCATTTATCGAAACGGCGCCATGGGGCGCTTCTCGTCGTGCAAAGATCAGATTCAATTGATAGGTATATTACTCATGGCGTATTAATTTCTGCCATGCTGACGCATTCGTTAATAGAATCTATTTTCACGCCTGGCGGTCCACTCCACGACGGCGCAGTTTTAATCCAAAATGATAAAATTATATCTGCTGGCAATGTCCTCCCGTTAACGCAAAGAGACAGCGAGCAGAAGAAGCTTGGAACTAGACATCGTGCCGGTCTTGGTTTATCAGAATTAAGTGATGCACTTGTTATCATCGTATCAGAAGAAACCGGACAAGCTTCCTTCAGCTTGGAAGGAAATTTATATCCCTTTTCACCTGGCAATGATCTGCTCCATTAAATGACACAAAGAAAAACCACCTCTTCATAAAGAGGTGGTAGTTGGTAGTGACGATTAACGCAATGTTCTCAATGCACCGCTCCAAGCGAGTACTTGATCTAACATACCGTTCAAATTAGTAAGATGAAGATCAGCTGGTTTGAAAACAGAACCGTTCTCAAAATCAGTGAAGAGTGACAATGCAGGATGTACACGAACGTCAGCTACAGACAATTCACCCAAAATTCCACGTAAATGCTCAGCTGCACGAGCACCTCCTACAGAACCGTAACTTACGATACCTGCTGCTTTATCGTTCCATGCGTCACGTGCATAATCAAGCGCATTTTTCAGAGATGCTGAAATACTGTGGTTGTATTCTTGTACGATAAATACGAATCCATCCAAACTAGCAAGCTTAGTATTCCAAGCTGTTGCTTGCTCAGTAGCATCGCTTTCTCCCAAGAGCGGGAGCTTGAAATCCGCGATATCAACGATTTCATAATTAGCATCTCCGCGTTGATCAGCAATTTTCTTTACCCATTCACCAACTTGCGGGCTAAGACGACCTTGACGAGTACTTCCTAAAATAATACCGATATTTAATTTTGACACTGTTTTTTCCTCCTCAATAGTTGTTCTACCAAATCATTTGTCTAGAAAACCTTTTGCAGACACTGCCAAATCATGTTGTAAAGCTTTAGAACAAGAACCGTCCTTAGAATAACAAATAGTTAATGATCAGTATTTCTTAAACAAGGAAGGGTTATTCTTAAAAAGATGGATAATAAAAATACGCCAACTTCCTTTACGTTGAGTATCTTTAATATGAGATAATAATAGCGAATATAATTTTCTTTGTCAAGTAACTATAATTAATTAAGTGCATTAATCTTTCCATTAATTGTAGCTTTTCAAACTTAAACATTCACACTTGCCATTTTATCAATTGAGTAGTAAAGTGATGGCATAGTCATTGAGAGGGGGAACGAAATGCAGAATAATACGTTAGGTTCGTTAATTTGGCTTCGGCTGATGCGTTTTACGAATCAGAGCAACCAGATGTCAAATGAATTTTTAAAACAATTTGATTTAACGACTGCTCAATTTGATGTACTCATGCAGATTCGTGTCTATCAGCCTCTAACCCAAATGGTTTTAGCCGAGAAAGTAACGGTTACGCAAGGCGGTATATCTCGCATGCTCGTACGACTTGAGAACGAAGGTTATATTGTGCGCAAGCAAGACTGGAAAACCAAAACGATTAGTTTAACAGAAAAAGCCGAAGCCATATTGGATAACGCAATGCCGAGCCAGCTTGCTTTTCAAACTTCATTTTTTGAAGATGTATTAAATGAGGACGAACAAAAAACACTATACGCATTGATGACTCGTATCCATAAACATAGCCAGAAAAAGAAATTGCCGTCAGAGTAATTTTTTTGCAATATCAATTGACTAGTCAAGTTAAAAAGAGGAGGAACAATTATGTATACCATCCCTGGACATCATCATATTTCGATGATTACAAAAAACGCAAAAATTAATAATCATTTTTATCAAGAAGTACTAGGACTACGCAGAGTGAAGAAGACGGTCAATCAAGACGATCCATCCATGTATCATTTATTTTACGGTGATTTAACGGGCAGTGCGGGAACGGAGCTATCCTTCTTTGAAATGACAAATGCAGGAAGAACTGTGCGCGGTACTAATGCGATTACTCAAATTGGCTTACTCGTGCCTTCTTTAGAAAGTTTAGCCTATTGGAAAAAACGTTTTGAATTATTAAAGGTAGAACACGGCGAAATCACAAAATATGCAGGACGAGATGCGCTCCATTTTGAAGATACAGAAGGTTTGCGAATGGTTCTACTAAACAATAACGGTGAGGAAGTCCCTGAGAAATGGGCAGCATGGGAGGAATCAATCGCCTTACAAAATCATCGCATTCTTGGCATGGGAACTGTCGAAATTACTGTTCGATCTTTAGATCATTTAGCCGCTACATTGACGAGCATGTTAGGTTATAGCGAAGTGTCACGTACGGATAATGAAGCCGTTTATCAATCCGTTGCCGGCCGTTCCTATGGAGAAATTTTGGTCAAACAAGCAGATGGAGCAATCGAGAAGCCTGGAAGAGGAAGCATTCATCATTTAGCGATCCGTGTTAAAAATGAAGAAGAACTGCGTTATTGGGATGAGGTCGTTAAAAAACGTGGCTTCCACTCCTCCGGCATTGTGGATCGTTATTATTTTCAAAGCTTATATTTCCGAGAATCAAATGGCATTTTGTTTGAAATAGCGACGGATGGGCCTGGGTTTACGAAAGATTCATCCGTCGCAGAGCTGGGCAAAGCACTGGATTTACCGCCATTTTTAGAAGCCAGACGGGCGGATATTGAAGCAAAATTAATACCGCTGAATTAATACGCAAAAGGGGAGAGTACGCATGGAAAAATATCGAATCGATAAAAATAAATGATTAGAACTCGGATTGTATTCCATTGGGGATCATTTGCCTAACCCGCATACGGGCACTCAAATTGATTTTGGCGGTGTTCCGTTTGATAGAATTGCAAAAAATATAGAATTTATCGCTACTGAAATTATGCCCGCAATTAAGAAACATACCGCTAAAAACTAAATTGCAATTAAAATCAATTTCATCATTTAACTTATAAAAAGTGCCGCGACGATTTATTGCGGCACTTTTTTATGTTCCAGATCATCCTAATAACCCCGCTAAATAGCTAGTCATAACGAGCTTCCGTAGCTATTTATGTATGGATTGGAACAATTTTCTATTTATATATAGAATTATTCTATTATTCAAACTTTTCAAAATTCTGTATGCTAGGGATAATCAAAGTTCATAAAACACATAGGAATTATATGGATTACTTGTAAAGTATGTATACCAAATGATAAAAAGTTGGTGAATGCAATAGGACAGCTATTAGAAGTTGATCGATTACAGGTGGCATTTCGGATGGATCAAGGAGAAGTGATCGCTGTAGATGATGTGAGCTTCACACTTGAACATGGGGAAACCATCGCTATTGTTGGCGAATCCGGTTGCGGAAAGAGTGTAACATCCCTTTCCATCATGGGATTGCTCGGTGCTAATGGTTCAGTTCGTCACGGAGACATCAAGTTCAACGGCTCATCCTTAATCAGCTGCTCGCAAGCTCAGCTTCGTAAGCTTCGCGGCAGCGAAATCGCGATGATTTTTCAGGAGCCGATGACCTCTCTAAATCCAGTCTTCTCGATCGGAGAGCAGATTGAAGAAACGATTCGCCAGCACTTGAACCTGTCTCGCAAGGAAGTGAAGCTCCTAGCCGTAGATTTGTTAAGGAAAGTAGGTATTTCTAGAGCTGAATCGATTATAAAGGAATACCCTCACGCACTTTCAGGAGGCATGAGACAACGGGTAATGATAGCAATGGCGCTGGCATGCCAGCCCAAGCTGCTCATTGCCGATGAGCCAACGACTGCACTCGATGTTACGATTCAAGCACAAATCCTTGCATTGATGAAGCAGCTGCAGGCAGAAAGCGGTGCTGCTATCTTGCTAGTTACGCATGATTTAGGAGTTGTAGCTGAAATGGCTGATACGGTGGTCGTCATGTATGCGGGGCAAGTCGTCGAATCAGCTGACGTTTTCACTCTCTTTCGAGCACCAAAGCATCCGTATACGCAAGGCTTAATGAAATCAACCCTCCGACTCGATCAAGTCAACAGGGAGCGGCTGCAGACTATTCCAGGTTCAGTTCCCTCTTTCCAGAAGATGCCAGCAGGATGCCGCTTTCACCCACGCTGTCCACATACAATCGCACGATGCCAGCAAGAACAGCCTGATCTTACGACGAATGGACAGGGACATCATGTACGCTGCTGGCTGATGGACCTTCCAAACGTATCGAATGAAGAACATACTCAAGCGGTTAGCTTATGAGCCTCAACACACTATTGCAAATCGAACGGTTAAAAATGTATTACCCCATTCGTAGTGGCGTATTTTCGAATCAAGTCAGCCATATCAAGGCGGTTGATGATGTGAACCTAACGATGTATGAAGGGGAAACCATCGGTTTAGTAGGCGAATCGGGATGCGGCAAGTCGACGATTGGACGTTCAATCATTCGACTTGAGAATCCGCAAGCTGGACGTATTCTTTTTGAAAATCAGAATATTATATTTTCCTCTCAGCGACAGTTAAAACAACTGCGGACACGAATGCAGATGATTTTTCAGGACCCTTATGCTTCCTTAAATCCAAGGCTTCGAATATACGATACGCTTGCTGAGCCGTTAATTGTTCACAAGCTGGTGAAGCGCAGTGAGGTGCAGCGTGAGGTTGATAACCTGCTTCAATTAGTTGGATTGCCGCGTTCGGTTGCCAATCGATATCCTCATGAATTTTCTGGGGGGCAGCGCCAGAGGATCGGAATCGCTAGAGCCATTTCAATCAAACCCAAATTGATCGTATGCGATGAGCCAGTATCAGCGCTTGATGTCTCCATCCAAGCTCAAATTTTAAATCTTTTGCAGGATTTGCAAAATGAGTTGAAGCTGACGTATTTATTTATCGCCCATGGCATTGGAGCAGTTAAACAGATCAGTACAAGAATCGCCGTCATGTACTTGGGGAAAATCGTAGAATTGGCGCCTACAGAGGAGCTATTCCGCAAGCCGAAGCACCCGTATACGCAGCTTCTATTAAATGCGTATCCTCCGCCGGACCCAACACTTCGAACAACGAAGAGTCACATCATTCAAGGAGATGTGCCTAGTCCAGCTGAGCCTCCATCTGGTTGTCGATTTCATACTCGTTGTCCTTATGTGCAAGAGTTGTGCCGAACAACAGAACCGGTAATTACGGAAGAGCATCACTCTGTTGCATGCCACTATCCGCTTGCATAGCACAAAGGCTAGGAAAGGAGAAGGCATCGATGGGCCATTATATCGTTCGAAGGCTGCTGATTTCCATTCCAGTATTTCTTGGAATCACATTGCTTAATTTTCTTATCATGAATATGGCTCCCGGGAATCCCGTGGATATGTTAATCAATCCTAATATCCCGAAAGAACTGCTAGAGATTAAAAAAGAGCTGCTTGGTCTGAATGACCCATTGTATATACAGTATGTAAAATGGCTGGGCGGTTTTTTTAGAGGAGAACTAGGCTATTCATTTAGCAGCTTCGCCCCCGTATCACAGTTGATTGGCGCCAGAATCGGACCTACCTTGCTGCTGGCTGCAGCATCGATGCTGGTTGGGATATTGATTGCCGTACCCGTGGGGGTGATCAGTGCTGTCAAACAGAATTCAAAATTAGACTATGTCATGACAGGGTTATCCTTCCTAGGCACCTCGATTCCTCCCTTTTTCCTAGGCCTTGGATTTATCTATTTGGTTGGAATTAAGCTGAAGTGGCTTCCAACAGGGGGAATGTCAACGTTAGGTGGCTCTGGAAGCTTCGGGGATATCCTCATGCATATGATTCTTCCTGTCATGGTACTTGGAATTACGATTGCTGGTAAAAAGGTTCGTTATGTTCGCGCCAGTATGCTCGATGTACTCCATCAGGATTATCTGCGTACAGCAAGGGCGAAAGGCCTTAGTGAATTTCTGGTTACGAATAAGCATGCACTCCGCAATGCCTTAATCCCGATCATAACGATCATCGGTGCAGAAATTCCTTTGGTATTAGGCGGCAGCATTATTATTGAGCAAGTATTTCAATGGCCGGGTATCGGGCAATTAACGATGGAAGCCATTCTCTCACGCGACTATCCGACTTTAATGGGCATTAATTTGATTGCTGCATGCGTTATACTCCTCACGAATTTGTTCACCGACATCGTTTATTCAATAGTTGATCCACGCATTAAATACAGCTGATTGGAGGGGATAGCGAATGTCCGTTAGTGAAATGCCATGGATGAGGAAAGATGCATTTTCTTCAGATCATGGCGATGAAGACGAACTGTCCTTGGATGTAATGGAGAGTCATGCCCAATTAGTGAGGCGTAAGTTTATCAAGCACAAGCTGGCGGTATGGGGACTTGTAACTACCTTGCTGCTGCTTAGTATCGCTCTTTTTGCTCCGTGGCTTGCTCCGAGTCAGCCTAATGAAATTACAGATGTGTTCTCAGCCCATCCCTCGCTTACACACTGGTTAGGCACCGATCAAGTAGGGCGGGATGTATTAAGCCGGTTGATTTATGGAACACGTGTATCTTTAATGATTGGTTTTTTTACAGTTGCTTTGTACGTAACCTTCGGAACATTCATTGGACTAATTGCTGGTTACTATGGAAAATGGCTGGATATGGCACTTATGCGTTTGACTGATATTTTCTTAAGTTTTCCTTACATGATGGTTGTGTTGGTCATCGTGAGCGTGCTTGGTGCAAGTGCAACCACGATCATCCTTGTTCTCGCACTATTCAAATGGCCAACAATAGCAATGCTTGTCAGGGGAAGCGTATTATCCATGAAACAAATGGATTTTGTCCGCGCCGGCGTTGCGCTTGGATACAACACCCCGCGAATACTATTGAAGCATATTTTGCCAAATGTATTGGGGCCAATCATTGTGAATGCAACGTTTGGCGTTGCCAGCACAATTCTTAGTGAAGCTGGACTTAGTTTCCTTGGGATGGGGGTCAAATCCCCTCAGGCGAGCCTTGGCAATATGCTGCATGATGCACAATCGCTAACGGTTTTAACGGAGCAGCAGTGGTTATGGGTACCCGCTGGCATCGTTATTCTCATTACCGTTCTTGCGATTAACTTTGTAGGTGACGGCCTTCGTGATGCGTTTGATGCAAGAGCCTAAGTACATGAAGCTGCTATTTAATTATTTAAATAGAAAAAGCAATAAAACAAAAGGAGAGAAACAAATGAAAACAAGGTTTCGAGTACAAGGTTTCATAGTATTAACCATCTTCTTGATTTTCCTATCGGCTTGCAGTGAAACGAAGCAGGTGAATGTCGAAGCAACAGCAGAACCAGCCAAGGAGGAGGTTTATGTTAAGGCAACAACCAACGATGCCAAAGCAAAAAAAACCTTATACATTGGCATCGTTAATGCTCCTGTTACTTTAAATCAAATCAATACGCAAGGAAGCTCGGCGTCGCTGGCGCCCATTAATTTACTTAACGATTCTTTGCTCGATGTAACGGATACCGCACAATTTATTCCGAAGCTGGCGGAATCTATCGAGACGCAGGATAAGCAAACTTACCGTATCAAACTCAAAGCGAATGCCAAATGGAACGATGGCAACCCTTTTACAACGGCAGATGTGGCTTTCACCTTAAAGCTTGCCCTCCATGCCAAAGTAGAATCATCCTTCAAGCTGGATTTTATCGAAGGTTTAAATGACATTGGGAAACTGGATGAAGGGAAGACAGAGCTATCCGGATTAAAAATCATCGATCCAACGACCTTCGAGATCAAAACAAAAACACCGATCGATCCGCTCGTATTTAATGAACGTTTCGGTGTTAAGGTTAATTTCTTGCCCGAGCATATTCTGAAAGATGCCAATCCAGAGCAGCTTTCAACGAACGAATATTTTCAAAAACCATTAGTCACCATTGGTCCCTATAAGTTTGCGAATTATGAGCAGGGGCAATTTGTCGAGGTGACGAAAAATGAAAAGTACTACCTCGATGTACCTAAGATTGACACGATATTCATAAAGGTGCTTCCCGCGGCAAATCTTGTAGCACAGCTGCAGACGGGAGAAATTCAAATGAATTCTTTGCCGGTCGGGCTTGTACCGATTACGGATTATGATAAGGTCAAGGGCTTTGAGAATGTAAATGTAACCTCTGCTCCAGCTTCTGAGCCGGCCGAAATTTTCTTCAATACGGAGAAGCTGCCAGATAAAAAAGTGCGCCAAGCGATCGCCTATGCGTTGAACCGTCCACTCATTGTGGAGCAGCTGCTCAAAGGGCAGGCCGAAATTATTGATGGAGGCATCCCAAGCTCGCATCCTTATTTTAATAAAAATATTGCCAATTATGATTACAATCCTGAAAAAGCAAAAGAGCTTTTAAAAGAAGCGAACTGGGATCCCAAACGTACCATTACATTTATTATTCCAGTTGGGAATAAGGTTCGTGAGCAGGCTGCTGATATTCTCGTACAAAACTTAGAATCTGTTGGGATTAAAGTAGACGTTCAGAAATTCGATTTCCCAACGTTAATCGATAAAGTGGAGAAGGGCGAGCATGACATTACCATATTCACAAGAGATTACTATATCGAACCGAGCCTCTATTTTACAACCTATAAAAGTGATGATCCCGAGAGTGTGATTCGATTTAAGAATCCATTAGTCGATGAGCTGATTAAAAAGGGCGAACAAGAAATTATAGAGGAAAAACGTCACGAGATTTATAACCAACTGCAAGAGGTACTGCATGATGAGGTTGCCACTTTAGCTGTTTATTCCGAGAAACGTTTGCAGGTCGTATCAAAAAACGTTCTGGTTGGAAAACCGCTTAATCTAGGTACGTTCAATAATGTAAACCAGTGGGATATAGAAACAAAATAGCAGCACACGGTTTTATAAAAGCTGCATGCCATGAAGTTATTGCTCGGTTTTACGGAATTTATTCCATTTATATATGTTTTTAAAACTTTAGGAGGTGCAAGGATAATGACAGAATTGAATTGTCTTGTATGCAAGTCGGATATCGAGGTGGAAGAGAGTGTAACGACGGGTGAAATTTTGGAATGCGGTTCATGCGGTCAAGAGCATGAAGTGCATGTCGAATCCAATCTTGTAAGCATCGCTCTAGCTCCAGAAATAGAAGAAACTTGGGGAGAGTAGGAACCGAACATGGAGCAGAATCGTGCGATTTTATTATGTGTTACAAAGTTGCGGGAAGAAGAACAACGAATAATCGATCATCTTCGAGCTTTAGGCGTACAAGTGCAGGTGAACTTGGATTCCATGGAGTTACCATTAGGCGAGCCTGATGTCCATTCCTTCGGACTTGCTCTCATTCGTTGTCTCTCACAGAAAAACGCGTTGAATCGAGCCCATCTGCTTGAATTAGCCGGTCTTGAAACGTTGAATTCGGTCAAAGCAATTACTATTTGTACAAATAAAATACATCAAGCGATTGTGTTTCAAAAACATGGCATTCCCCAGCCCCAATATAAAGTAGCTTTTACACCTGAGAAGCTCTTCCAAGCTTTGCAGACATTTGGAGATTTATGTGTCATTAAGCCGGCAACCTCATCTTGGGGAAGAGGAATAGCTAGAATCACCGGCAAAGAATGCTTAGATGGGTGGATAGCTGCAAGGGAATCTGTAGATCCTGGGCATCAATCGTTCCCTGTATTAGTGCAAGAATATGTGGAAAAAGGCGATTTTGATATCCGTGTTGTCATCGTAGGCAGCAAACCGATTGCTGCGTTCCGCCGAGTTTCAGCAGACAACTGGAAGACGAATACGCATCTAGGCGCGGAGATCGATCCTCTAGAAATTAATGAAGAAATGGCATCCATTTGCAAACAAATAATTGAGGTTTTGGGCGAAGGCATTTATGGTGCAGACTTGTTTTTTGATTACAAGCAGCAACGGTATGTCGTTTGTGAAGTGAATCAAAACCCGGAATTCGCAAAGTCTTGGAAAATTCATGGTGTCGATGTGGCCTACCATATTGCACAATATGTAAAAGCTGCGATTGAACGAAAAAATAAGGCCAACTTAACTGTTATATCGCGGTAAATAGGGAGGTTAAATAGGAAATGGGAGAAACATTAACGAAACCAGAAGCTGTCATCCAAAAAGAAAACTATTTTTCATTGTCTTTTGTATTATCGAGAGTACTAAATTCAGGCGTCATTATGAGTATTGAAAAAAATGATCTTGAATTAAAAGGATTGGAGAAAGGGATAGCCAAGCTGACCAACAAGAAATATGTCTCCTTATTTAATAGTTACACGGGTGCGATTCATGGTGCGCTGTGGGGACAGGACTTAGGCTACCATACATCTGCACGACTGGATCATCCGAGTGAGCAGGAAAAAAAGTTTATTCATTGGTTAGGAATCACACTCATTTCAGATCAACACATAAAGCAGGCTTATGTGACCGTTGAAGTTAATTGGGATAATCTTCAGCAGTTGGATCAGATCATTTTTAAAGCCAGCGATCACGCTCCCGTTCTCGTTTTGGATTTTACGGGATTAGGCTTTGGTCCGGTAGCTGCCATCGCAGCAAATGATGAGAACATTTGGAAAAAAGCAGAGCGCTTGAAGATTTTTGGTGCCTTTGATTTACAAACGATGTGGACACAGGAAGAAAGTGAACCTGACCTGCAGCCAGCCTTACAGTTCAACTATAGGCTTAGCCCGCTCGTGGCAGCATGCGTGAAGTTAACACTCTTAAGGAGGAACCAATCATGATGAAGTCGGATTTTATTCGCAAGCCGTTAGCGCTGCCATCAGACGATTGGGTTCAAGCGCCATTAGCCTTTTATGGAGGACCGTCGATTATTCCAGAGGATGTAAGGAAGACGAATTTCCCAATTATTACGAAAGAAGATGTCATCCAAATGCTTATCTCCATCCAACAGGATGGAGAACAAGTTGTCGATGAGTTCAAGGAAACGTATCGCAATTATGTTGGGGCGAATTATGCGATTGCTACAGCGAGCGGTACATCCAGCCTGCACCTCGCATTAGTTGGGGCAGGTGTACAGCCCGGGGATGAGGTGATCGTTCCTGCATTCACATTCATAGCAACCGCTCAAGCCGTTGTTGCAGCGAAAGCGATCCCCATTTTTGTGGACATCGACCCTATAACCTACTGCTTGGATCCACTAAAAGCAGAGCAAGCCATAACGAACAAGACAAAGGCAATCATGCCCGTTCATGTACATGGCCTACCTGCTGATTTACCTGCATTGAGACGTCTGACTGACAAGTATTCGCTTCGCCTTGTGGAGGATGCCTCCCATGCGCATTCCGCATCGATCCATCAACAACTCGCCGGTTCGATCGGAGACAGTGCGGGACAAAGCTTAATGGCCGATAAAAACTTTCCTGTAGGCGGGGAAGGAGGCATCGCTTTTTTCAAAGAAAAAGAGGATTATGAGCGCGCACTCGCGTTCCTTGATTCATCAGGTATTGATTACCGCATGTCGTGGATCGCAGCTGCTTTCGGTTTGAGCCAGCTTTCCCGACTTCCTTATTATGATGCCATTCGTGCACGGAATGCAGCCTATCTAACCAATGAGCTTTCAGAGACTAAGCTGTTTAGCGGACCATTCGTACCGGATGGGTATAAGCACAGTTATAATATGTATCGCGTTAAACTCTCACCCGAGCGGCTTGGGCTTGAGGATTTGGAGGATTATCTTGTAAAAGATGCCGTTCAGCAGCTCATTAATTCTGAAGGCGTGTTTGCTAGAGAATGGCAAAATGTGCCGATACCTGGGCATCTGCCATTCAAAAATCGGAAAGGCTTTGGGAATGGTTATCCGTTTACGTTATCGGACCGTCAAGATTTTGGTTACGATTTGAACCATTTCCCTGAAACATTGAAGATGCTTAGAAACAGCTTAACGATATGCAGAGAATTAAGAACGCCTATAGAATATGAGCGAATTCAAGCTTACGCCTTAGCTTTCAAAAAAATTGATGCGAACCCGCATATAATTCGAGAACTGGTAGAGCGAGGCAGCGATCTTAAAGTGCTGTACGAAAGAGACGCTAGATTAGGATGAGTACAGCAGAACAACAAACGAAACGAGTAGCCATTTTAGGCGGCAGCGGGTTCACTGGCGCTGAGTTATACAGGCTGCTAAATAAGCATCCTCATTTTGAAGTTCAGTTTGTGTCCTCCGAATCCAAGGCGGGATACCCGGTGGATAAGTTCTATATTGGTTCTATTCATAAGAAAAAGCTCAGCTCGTTAAAGTTTAAAAAAATATCCGAATTAGACGGTCATTACGATGCGCTCTTCTCCTGTTTGCCTACAGGCTCCTTGCCTAAGATCATCCAGCATGTTGCAGAGCATACAGACTATATCTTTAATCTAAGCGGGGATTATCGTATATCCGACCCCGATATATTGCATCAACATTATCCAGAAACATTAAAACATGCATATGAAGGCGGATGGCACTACTATATTCCAGAGTTCAGCAAAATCAATACTGAAGCAAAGGTAGTCAATCTTCCGGGCTGTATGGCGGTGGCGACGCTGTATACACTTTATCCGCTTGTGGCGCATGGCTTAATTGAAGGACGTATAGTCACTGATGCCAAGACGGGCTCCAGCGGCGGCGGAAAATCGACAACAGAACATCATGCGGAGCGCTCCCATAACTTCAGAGCTTATAAAGTTCATGGTCATCGTCATCAGCCCGAAGTCGTGCATGCATTATCCTATCATTTGAATCAAACGGTAAATTTGCAGTTTTCGGTCTATAGTCTTGATCTTCCCCGAGGAATTATGACAACCTCGTATTCCTTGCTCAAAGAGCATGTAACAGAGGTAGATGTAAAAAAAGCATTCTACAGCACGTATTCATCCAAACCCTTTCTTCATTATTTTAACTCGGGCAATGGTTCACCTATGATCAAAACAGTGGTAGGAACAAACTATGCAGAAATCGGTGCTTATGTGGATGGACGTAATTGTGTTTCCATCGTAACCATCGATAATTTAATTAAAGGAGCTGCGGGGCAAGCCATACAGGCAGCAAACAATTATTTTGGATACTCTGAGGAGGCGGGATTGACATTTGAATTTGAGGGAGCGTGGCCCTGATGAGCAGCGGCAGCTTATATGTAATCAAGCTCGGGAGCAGTACGATTGTAAACCATCCTCACATTTTTGAAGAAATTAGCCGTATCGTAAAGCGAGAAAATCAAGTGCTGCTTGTGGCAGGCGGTGCCGAAGCCATTAAGCAAAAATATGAATCCATTCCTCGTGCGATGCCTTTTCTTACATTGCCGTCAGGGGATGAAGTGCGGTACTGTTCACCCGAAGAGATGCCGATTATCCGTGCTGCCTATCATGAGATTATTTTGCCCACTATACATACACAGCTGAAGGCATACGGTCTGACTGTCTACTCACAGCTTGGTGGAGATCAAGGTCTTGTTTATGGCGAGAAAGCGAAACCCCTTAAAGTGATTAAGAATCAAAAATCAATTATTGTCCGTGATTCGATGTTCGGTCATTTTGTGGGCAGTCATGTGGCATTTCTCAAATCTGCTTTACAGGCCTTTGATGTTGTATGTGTTTCTCCACCAATATTAGATCCAGAACTGGATGTGTACATAAACATTGATGCAGACGTGCTTGCTGCTCACTTAGCAGTGGACTTAGAAGCGCATCACCTGCGCTTTGTTACTGGAACTGCAGGTTTACTGGAAGATATTGAAGATAAACATTCAACGATACAAAGTGTCTATACGAATGATGAATTAAGCTTTGTAAAAGGGCGCATGAAGCAAAAAGTACGCGCAGCCCAATTAGCAATCCGACAGGGCGTCTGTGATGTGAATATATCCGGTCCTCATACCTTGGAAGCCCCCGGCAAAACGTGGTTCTGGAACATGGATCGGGAACTCGGCGCATTCGATTTATTGAATAAAGTCGCGCGCATTCCTTCGGTCTCTCAAGATGAGCATGTGCTTTCACACTACTTATTAGAGACGATAAAGCAACCTCCGGTTTCGGGGGAAATTGACCACGCTGGGAACATCGTTTTCCGCAAAGGGAATGGTCCCCATACGCTGCTCTTGTTAGGGCATATAGATACGGTTCCGCATGTTTGGCCTGTTCGATCCGACTCCAAAGGCATTACGGGCAGGGGAATCGTGGATGCTAAAGGCTGCTTTGTAAATTTCATTCATATGCTGCAAGAAGTTGATGTGCCAGAGCAGGGATCTTTACTTGTAATTGGAGCCGTCGAAGAAGAAATATCATCATCAAAAGGAGCTCATTTCATTCGAGATCATTACAAAGCGGATGCGGTTATTATTGGGGAGCCGAGCGGGGTAGAGAGCTTAACCCTTGGTTATTACGGTCTCTTTAAGCTGGAAATTACTATTCATCGAGCTCAGGAGCATACCGCAGCCAAAGATAGCCAGAGTGTTATCGACGAATTGTACAGTGTCGTATCAGATATTCGTGTTCTCGTACGTGATATCGATCCGCAATCCCTATCCTCATTAATTGATATCGAGCATCAGAATGAACGGGGCTTTTTGACGGTAAAAGGGACGTTAAACTTTAGAATATCACCTACGGCAGGCAACGATTATTGGAAAAAAATTGATTTGTCATTTGGTGAAAATGTGACTGTTGAAATCCTGCGTGCAACACCAGGATTTTCGAACTCTCGCACAGGCTCCTTAGTCAAAGCTTTTGTTCGCAGTTTCGCAAAGCAGGGAAAATCGATTCACTATATCAAAAAACGTGGAACGAGCGACATGAATACGCTGGCCACAACTTGGGATTCCGTCCCGATGGTAGCTTATGGTCCAGGGGATTCCAGCTTGGATCATACGAATGATGAATATTTACATTACGGTGAGGTAGAGCAGACCAGAACAATTTTGAAGGAAGCCGTAAACGAATGGTTTCGGCTGAGATTGGAGGAATAAATGGAGCTGGCAATCGATATTCAAAGGGAAGAAATTTCCCTGCTGGTTGATAAAGCGAAAGAAGCGAGGAAATTGATTATTGACATGGCGGCTTCGTCTACTGGATGCCATATCGGAGGAAGTCTTTCTGCGATTGACTTATTGATTGGTGCATATTCGAAATATGTGCAAGATCCCAATACGCTCATCATTCTTAGCAAAGGGCATGCTGCAGCAGCATTATATGCCGCGCTTCATGTATATGGGATTATCAAGGATAACCCAGCGGATAGCTATGGAAAAGCAGGCTCTTTGTTCACAGGTCATCCTAATCATAAACTATCAGGAATCCCCTTCGCTACAGGCAGTTTGGGTCATGGCATTCCTTACGCAGCAGGTTGGGCACTGGCGCAAAAGATGAAACAAACGAATGGACTAGGGATTGTGATCGGTGGAGATGGGGAGCTGCAGGAAGGGTTATGCTGGGAAACCGCACAGATTGTCCAAGCCCAGTCGATCACTAATTTTGTATATATCGTAGATTGCAACGGAGGCCAAAACGATGGTTATGTGCATGACATATCACCGCTTCGCAATCTCCGGCAAAGATTTGAAGCGTTTGGCTTTGCTGTCAAGGAAATCAACGGCCATCATTTCGAAGAAATCCTTGCCGCGATTGAACCAGATCCAGATAGACCGGTAGCCGTCCTAGCCAATACGATAAAAGGAAAAGGTGTTGCAGCGATTGAAGGAAACCCCGAAGCGCATTATGTTAAAATCCCGGAGAAGCTCGCCCATAAATGGAAGGTGAATTTATCATGACCAAGAAGTCAGGTAGAGATGCCTATAAAGATGAGCTGACTACACTTGCTTCCAGCAACGACCAAATTGTATGTATTGAAGCAGATCTAGGAGGCAAAAATCATCCTTTTGGACAGCAGCATCCCCAGCGTTTTTTTAATCTAGGCATCGCGGAATTAGCTGGCATTGATATGGCAGCCGGTCTTGCTGAAGCAGGTTATGTGCCATTCTTCTCAACCTTTGCTTCCTTTGCAGCATTGCGAGCAGCGGAAAGCATCAAGCTGACGATGGGGTATATGGGAAAAAATGTGAAGGTTGTAGCTGCGTATGGAGGGGTATCTGGTGGTTGGTTTGGAACGACACATCATGCACTGGAGGACATCGCAGTCCTCCAATCGTTTCAGAACATACGGATCGCCTGCCCTCATGGTGAGCAGGAAACACGAAGAGTAATACGTGAAGCAGCAGCATCAGAGGAGCCGTATTATATTCGCCTTTCTAGAAATGATGCTTTTGACAGCTTGGATCGAGCAGAGGACGAGAGCTGCAGAAACTTAATTGTTGAAGGAGGCGCACGTACTGCCCGATCCAAACTATGCTTGATTTCCGTGGGTGAACAAGCAACAGAACTTTGCAAGCGGATCGTTCAAGAAGACGACGATATCGTACATGCGCATTTATGTTACGTCGACATTCAAAGCTTGAAACCTTATATTCAACCATTAAGCGGTTTAGCTGACCAATTTCTGGTCGTTGAGGAGCATCGAGCAACCGGCAGTACGGCGTCCTATCTAGCCTTATTATTGCCAAAGCATCAAGTTCACTCACATCATTGCGGTGAGAAATGGCCAATCTACGGCGGTACACATGCTGAGGTTCTAGACTATTTAGGATTTGGGTTTGAACCACTGCAACAACAAATCCAGAATATTCTAGGAGGTAAGGATGGTTTTTAGCGTACTTAAACAAAGAAACTTCCGCCATTATTCCTTCGCTGATATTATTTCCGGGTTCGGCGTAGGTATGAGTACGATTGGTGCGAACTGGTATCTCATGGATCAGACAAATTCGATTACCGCCATAGGGTTCATGCTTTCCTTAAATGTTATTGCTGGTTTTCTCATCTCCGCATTTGTAGGCACCCTAATTGATAAATGGAATCGTAAAACGATTATCTTATGGGCCAATGGCATTCGGGCGATCGCCTTGTTAATCATAACAGGTGCTTTTGTATGGACGGGATTCCGAATTGAATATCTTTATGCCTTTGCCATTATTAACGGGATGGGCTGGACCGTGTATATGACTGCTTCTCGAAGCCTGGTTCAAGAAATCCTATCGGAGAAGGATCTCATTCATGGCAACTCCTTAATTGAAATCAGCTTGCAAGTAGGGATGTTTATGGCTGGTGCACTTTCAGGAGTGTTGTACAAATTCGTTGGTTTTGAGATCATTCTTCTTCTGAATGCGATCGCCTTTATAGTGAGCAGCCTCTTCCTTAGTCGAATTCAATATACACCTATCCCTTTTGAAAATGATAAAGAGACCTTTTTTGCAACGTTTAAGAATGGCATAACGTATCTGGCGGAACGTCCATTTATTTTCATGTTTGGTATTGTATCGATTATTCCACTCGTTTCTACGATGATTTACAACGTCGTTCTTCCTGGCTATGTGAGCAATACGGTGCAAGGTGATTCCGTTGTATTCGGTTTGTCAGATATGTTTTATGGCATTGGGGGATTATTGTCTGGATTTATTGCAGCACCCTTGGCAAAAAAAATATCACAACATGGAACCATACTATTATTTTTTATGATATCCGTGCTGAGCTTGCTCGCTGTAGCGTTTAACCATTTGATTCTGCTTTTGTATTTTGGCAGTGTGTTGATCGGATTAACGAACTCTTCGTTACGTATTTTGATGACAACGACGCTGATGGAATCGGTATCCAAATCCTACATGGGTCGAGCGACTTCGGTCTGGATGGCGATTTCCTTGCTCTTGCAGACCATGTCCGCCACAGGGCTTGGCCTTGTCATTGATCATTTCTCTCCAGGTGCGGGTTTTATCTGTATGAGCGGCTTAATGTTCATCGGATTTGTTGTGTACTTTGTGATGAATAGTAAAGCGACACAAAAAAGTACTCTGGAAGCCTGAAATTTGCATTGCGAACCACTTCTTTCATAACCATTAAAGGAGGATAAAAAGATGACAGCAATTAAAACGGTAGCTTTTGTTGAACCAAGTTTCTATGGCGTTAGTTTTGCGAGAGTCGCTTTTGAACAGGGACATAAAGTTATTTCCATCGTTTCTTCAACGGAAAATCCGCAAAAGTATGGATATGAAGGGATCTACCATGATTTGATTGTCGCAGATATTCGAGATGAAGAGTCACTCTATCAAGCGATTGTTAGCTCCCCCTATGCGAATCAACTGGATGCGTTAATTCCTGCTACGGATTACGCCTCTCACGTAACTGCGAAGGTTGCGGAGCGGATTGGACTTAGAGGAGTACCCTACGAAGCAGCTTTAAAGTCGAGAAACAAAGATTTGGCTAGAGAAGCTTATGCTGAACATCAAGTTCCGAGTGCAAAATTCAAAAAAGTGAGAACTTACGAAGATGCTTTAGCAGCTGCGGAAGAGATCGGATTTCCTATCGTATTAAAACCGACGAATTGCGCAAGCAGTCAAAATGTTTATTTCATCAACAATACAATTGAACTGAAGCATGCAATAGATGCGATCTCAGCGTTTAAAGTAACTTATATGGACTTTAAAGTCCGCGACGAGTATTTAATTGAAGAGTACTTGGATGGTCCAGAATTCAGTGTCGAATTGTTCGTAAAAGAGGGGGAGCCCATTTTCTCGGCCGTTACTGAAAAATTGACCTCGCCGCTTCCTTATTTTGTTGAGATCCTTCATACATTACCTACTTCAGTGCATGTAGAGCATGAGGATCACATCGTTCGTACGGCTGTTGATGCTTTGAGAGCTATTGGGATAGTGAATGGACCAAGTCACGTAGAAGTGAAGCTTACAAGTACGGGGCCACGAATTATCGAGGTGAACGGCAGGCCAGGAGGCGACAACATTTCTTCTGATTTATTAGTGCAAGCGTTCGGTGTCGATATATTTGAAGCAACCGTTAACTATTATTTAAACCACCCGATCAATATTCAGAAAAGGTTTAACCGCGCAGCTTCAATTGCTTATGTGACCGCCGATCGAGAGGGTATTTTCGATGGAATTGAAGGTTTTGCCGATTTAGAACAACATACAAATGTTATCCGAGCACAGCTAACGGCAGCTGAAGGAGATTTGGTCTCAGAAGCAAAAAGCTCGGATGATCGATTGGGTTATTTCATTACAGTTGGCAACACCCCTCAAGAAGCGAAAGAACTAGCCCTTGCCCTTAAAGAAACGTTAACGGTCGTGTATCACCAGCATGAAACAGAGAGTGCAGCGGGGTAGACGCAAGACAAGAATTGAGTCTGAATAAGCAGGGAACAGGCTCTTAATGAGCCTGTTCCTTCCATAAATAGAATGTAGCAATAAATCCACGATTAATCATATCAAATGAAAGCCTTTAAGAGACAAGCTTCAACCCTACGGCTGAACCTAATACCATCGTTATAAAAACAACCCTTTTCCAATCTTTCGATTCTCCATATAAAAGCATTCCTAATATAGCTCCGCCTGACGCTCCAATCCCCGTCCAAATGGCGTACGTTGTTCCCATAGGCAGTGTTTTCATGGAATAAGCAAGAAATAGGAAGCTTGCTAAAAATCCGATCGTTAATAATACAACGGATTGCCAATTGCGATCCTTATGCAATTTGTTTATCATCGCAACACCAAACATTTCAAACAATCCTGCAAATATGAGAGAAATCCAAGCCATTAGGATACAGCTCCTTTCTGATCTTTATCCTTCGTAACTAATTTCAAGCCCATAACTCCCGCTAATAAAAGTAAAATCAACAACATTTTGGTCCATTTAAATGGTTCTCCAAAAAATATGATTTCGGAAAAAACTGTTCCTGCCGTACCCATTCCTACAAAAACAGCATATACCGTTCCGACGGGCAGTTTTTTGCCTGCAGCGATCATTAAATAGAAGCTGATAATAATAGAAATAACAGTTCCTGCCCACGTCCAGAAATCATCCGCGTGTTTTAAGCCAATCACCCAAAAAACCTCGAAAAAAGCGGCAATAAATACTTTAATCCAATTCGAATTCACCAAAATACACCTCCAATTTTATTGTTGCCAAAAAACATAAAAAAAAAGCCCAAGAGTAAACTGTTTAACAGTTTCTCCCAGGCTTTTATCCTTCCGTGACACAGCATCGCTGTGAGTTTTCTCTCGGACCAGACCAACGGTTACGCTGCGGAACCCTAGAAAACATTTCGTTTATTCAATTACCTTGTATTATACACATATCCGAATCAATTACAATACTCATAAAATGGAAAATAACAAAAAAAGATCTTCCAGAACATGTAGTACAACCCTTGGAAACCATATATGCTTGATATAAAATAATAGGAAAGCATTAGGAGAAAGGGGAAGCTGAACATGTCGATGCAGATCGAACTGAAACCGAGAAAACCGGGAAGCAACGGCAAGATGCTTGTCTTGCTGATTCATGGTTTGGGCGCTCCTGAAACGTGGGTAAAGCCAGGCAGAGACTGGGCGGAGCTCATCGCATCAGATCCGGACATCACGGATACGGATATTGGTATCGTTACATATGACACCTCTAAGCTCATCAGCAGCATCTTTGGAATCGAAGGAGAGTTTGAAGTTTTAGGTCAAAAAATTAGTGTCAGTAAAAAAAGTCCTCTGTCCATAGACCAGCTTGCTATTCAATTAAAGGCTATTTTGGATGGGTATACCTATAGAAAATATGAGAAAATCGTTATCGTTGGCCACAGTATGGGAGGATTAATCGGTAAACGATTCCTACTCAACGAATATTTGCATCGCAAAAAAGGATTAGAACGGATCGGTGGCTTTATTAGCTATGCAACACCTTATAACGGCTCTAAATTCGCTGAATTCCACCATTTAATAAAGCGCTTTCAGAATCATAAACAAATCGAACAGCTGCGTTCAAACAACGCTTTTTTGGATGATATGAACCGCAGTTTTTTTGATGCTCAAGAAGAGCTTAAGAGCTTCTTCACGTCCATTTACTGCTTCGGAGACAAGGACACCGTAGTCGAGGAGGGAAGTGCTGTTCCTACGATGGGACATTCAACCAAGTACGCGCTTGCCAGGTCTCTGCCCGGTGATCATGGCACCATTCTAGATCTGCTGCAAGGGCATCTCTCAACGAACTACGATATTCTAAAAGGACTTTTACTAGACGTACTTGGCCCTTTTAGTCCTTCACCATTAGGTATACAAGATAACCGCCCAGAGATTACAACTTCCTTAGAGCTGTCGGACAAGCCAGCAGGATCAGCTAATGTGTCTAAGATGCAGGCTCGATTAAACGATCAATTTGAGATTCACCGACAAGCGCTGGATACCATCTTCATACGACGTTTCAAAAATGATGACGAAATAAGAACAAAGCTTATTGCTTCTATGAATGATGTTCTTCGAAAGCTGAAGGAGATGGAAGAAAGCAGATTACAGCTGTTTCTAAAGCTGTACCAATTTGCAAACATTCGTCTTCCTGAAGGAGAACCCGGCCTGCGCGAGCTGTGGGAGCTGCTGGCTCTCGTCAATTTGGTATATCCCGATTGGAACTTTATCGATCCTGAGGAATGGGTTCATTTGTCCAATCTTCAGCTGGATTCCGATCGCTGGGTGCGTATGCTCTACTCACAGGCTAAAGAAACGATGCCTGAGGTCGTCATCGGATTTATGACTAAACTTTATACCAATTCTTTTCAATCTTATATGAAGTCCAGAGACCATTCGGATTTATTCCCATATCGCTTGCTGCTCGAAAATATTAACACGGAATCACTCGCAAAAGGCAACCCAGAAAACCTATGCGAGCATTGCAACAATGGCCGTAAAGCTGACTTTTCCAAAATTTTATTACAATTTGCTCAAGACACGAAGTTAACCATCTTCGAAGGCTTAGAATCTAATCGCTTATCCGGAACGGTCAGTATTAGTTGTTCCTCTTGCTTGCGTCAAGTTAGACATGAAGTGAGTTATGAAGAAATTTGCACGCGACTAAGGAGTGTGATTTGAAAATGGTGCAACAGATATTTGACTTTTTTGACCAACAATCTGACCTTGAGAAGCTAACAAATGTATCGATTAGGCATATAGATGCCCTTTACTTTTCTGCGAAGCAAATTTTTGCTGTCGTTTCCTATGACTCTCCATCATCACTCGAGAATCACTGGGAGCGAGCAGCTTATCAATTTGCTTACCGGGTACAGAATCAGCTGCCCAGCGAACTAGATGATTTGCGTTGGGACATGTATTTAGTCCTCTTTGTAGACGCGCAAGAGCTAAGCAATGTTTTGAAAAAACGCATCGAGTCAAACCGCTTTTTCTTTCGCAAGATAATCATCACGAGCTCTGATTTAAATCGTTTAGCTGAAAAACTGCCTTTAGACTTTCAAACTAAGCTGCCCGAGCACCAGCTCGAGCGCCTTTGGTTTCATGATCGGCATTTTCTCCAGCAATGGCAATCTTGTGTTCAACAATCGACAAAAGACCAGTTAAATATAGCTTTGTTTAAAGCTGATGAGCAGTCTGTGGACAAGCTATTGTCATCTTTAAATATTCCAGTGTTAGCTGAGGTGCTCAGCCATGAGGATTAATGCAATCACAATAGAAGCATTCCGCGGGTTTAATGAGAAGCGAAGATTTGAATTTCCCAATACAAGCATTGTCATTTTACATGGCCCAAATGGTTACGGAAAAACCTCTTTTTTTGACGCGATCGAATGGGGATTAACCGGTAGCATTTATCGTTATGAGCAAGACCCCGAACGAAAATTATATCGATACATTGGGAATCATTTTGCCGGGGATAGAGCTCCAAAAGTAATCATTGAACTAGGAAATTCAGACATACAAATCACAGTAACACGTACGGGGATCGTGAGTACGAATGTAAGGACAGATAGCGGAGCCCATTTGCTTGAAGTTGAGATTAATGGTAAGAAGGTACCTGCCAAGGAGGCAGAAGCCGTTTTAAAAGAGAAGCTCGTCCACGCGGAATGGCTCGATAAAGTGGATTTAAACAAAAGCTTGTTTCTTACTCATCTTCTATGTCAAGAACGGATGAATGGCATCCTAAGAGGCATGAAGGAGAAGGATCGCTACAATTCGGTTTCCCGAATTTTCGGCACAGAGCAATTTTCGAGCTATGGAGAACTCGTACATAAAGCAAGGATGGAGCTGGAAGAAAGAAGACTAGCATTTAGCCAAAAGCGTGGGCAGCTGATTGCGGAGGAAGAAACGCTGGAGCACCGTATTCAAGGCATTAAGCTAGAAATCTCAGAATTCTCGCCTGCATCACGAAATAATCAATGGTCAACAGCACTTCATAACTATGAAGCTGTCTTCCAAAAAGCAGCGGTTTCAGAAGATGAAGATCAGGTTATTTCATTGATCAAAGAAGCCGAGGAGCAAATAGAAGCTCTCGTTCAGGAACGAAATCTTTTGGAAAATGATACAATCAGACGGCTAGATCTAGCAAAAGATGCTATGACCTCATTACAGGAAAAGCTTCCGCTTCTGATGCAATGGGAACGAGAAAATCATCTTACTCAAACGCTAGATGAACACTTAAATACAATTCAAAAATTGCTAAGGCTCAATGAAGAAGCAGATAGTTTTTTGCAAAACGAACAGATCAAGCTCCAAAACGAACAGCTGTATGAGGATTTACAGCAGCAAACAACGGCAATTCAGCATAGAGCCGATCACTTATTTGAAGCGCTAAATGAAGTGAAAAAATTATTGCTTCAGGCAAAAAACCGTAAAAAATTTGATGGGATGAGCGGTAACTTTGCCATGGCTTATCCACGCTTAGAGGAGTCTCCTCGACTCGCACTCTATCATTCATTACGAGAGTTAGAGCTGCGGTTTCGTGAACAAACAGATTTGGAAATCTCCTTTATGGAGGCTGATCGTTTACACAAGCAGCAGTTGGAATTTGTACAGCAGCTTGTGCTTCATGAAAAGAAACATAAAGCTTTTCTAAAGCATGTTCTACAGGTTGCTATTGAACAGCCAGAGCTAGAATGCTGCCCTGCCTGTGGAATAGAAGATGTTGATTCATTACGCCTGCAAAACTATGTCAGCACCCAGATGGATGCCATTCATCCTGATCTAGCTCGTGCAGAAAAGAAGAGCCTCGAGCTTGAATTACAACGACAAATCTATAATGCCCAGCTGTTTGAAGCAAAAGCAAATGTTAAAGAAAGTCTAACCATACTTCAAGCTACCATGCAGGAATGGAGTGATCAGCATACTCAATTGCTCGATCAAGTGGCAGATTTACAAGAAAAGCACTACGATTTGCATAAAAAAATGCAGTTAATGGACAAGAGCTACAATGATTTCAAAGCATTGGCTGATGAGTTGGATATCCCTATTCATACGCCAGCTCTGAAAGAGCTGTTGCTGACTAAGCTGGATGAAGGCAATAAAAAAGTAGATCATTTACGCAAGCAGCTTATTACGATTGCTACATCGTTTTCATCCCTGACAAGGGAGAGCAAAGAGAGAGAACTTAAGCATCTACAAGATGATGTCGTTGTTTGGCTAGGTAAGCTAACGGCAGAAGGAATTATTGGTGCCAGTGCTCAAACAACGGATTGGAGCGCAGTTGCAGATCAGTTAGACGCAAAGTCTAGTTTGGTTGAAGAGTCATTGCTCGAAAATACTTGTAAGCACGGAGCAGCAACACAATTATTAGATGCTTTCCGAGCAAACACAGATCTCGCACTGCTCGAACAATTACAGCAACAAAAAACTGCCAAGCATAAGATCATAGAACGAGTGGAAGAAGGTCTTCGAACCATCGAAGACATGGTTGCCGCTCTAAAGGATGCCGAGCAGGCCGTGCCAGATGCCATTCGCGGCTTGAATGAACGAGTCATGGATCAAATGTTCGATACTATGCGTTCCATCTTTGTCAGAATCAACTCTCATCCCGTATTTACCGAGATCGATTATGATACGGGGAAAAAATTCAACAGCAATCGCTTATTTCTCAAAGTGATGACGAGAGAAGACGCGGCCCTTGGCCACCAAGAAGCAAATCCCTCGTACATATTTAGCGCAGCCCAGGTGAATGCCACTGCGATTTCATTCTTTTTGGCCATGGCGCTTACTCAATCTTGGTCCCCACTGTCCTTTGTCGCAATGGATGACCCTGTACAAAGCATGGATGACTTGAATGTAGCTGCATTAATTGATCTTATACGTAATTTAGCTGATTCCAAATTGCAAAATCATAAACAATTTATTATCTCAACACATGATTCGACCTTCTATCAGGTTATGAGAAAGAAGTTCAGAATGCTGAATGTAGGCATTATTGAATATGATTCCTATTCAGAAGCAGGCCCTACATTTGAGCAGCGTGTAGTAGAAGCTACGGATAAGAAGCCGATTGCCATATTTTCGAAAGCAGACTCATAAAAAATCAATCATAAAAAGTCGATTTCCTGTACGATTAAGGAATCGACTTTTTTTATTATAAATGGCCTAAAAATATAATTAATCTAAACATGAGAATAAAAATTTTCAACTTCGTTGTATATAGTGTAAAAGCTTTTACAAAAAAATAAGGAGAATCGCTAATGAAGTCTAATGATAAAAATTTCATCCAACGCTTAAAGCGCCAGAAAGAAGATGCTTTAGAATATATCGTTGATACCTATTTGCCCTTAATAAAAGGGGTAACTTATAAAGTGCTGTCCCCGCTTGAGAACGAGGGAGTTATTGAAGAATGTATGAACGATATTTTGTTATCCATATGGAACAATTCGAATAAATTCCATGGCGATTCGACTGATTTCAGGAAATGGATTTGTGCTATAGCCAAGTTTAAGTCTATTGATTATTACAGAAAAAATAGTAAAAGAGTTGAGTTCACCACTAATGAAATGGAATTGAGCTCCGAAAAATCGGCAGAAGAAGAGTTGATTATGCTGGAGGATAAAACGGAATTAATTCAATTAATCCATTTATTAGAGCCTGTGGATCGGGATATTTTTATAATGAAATTTTTTCTTGGATTAAAAACAGAGGATATATCAGCGAAACTCGATTTAACGAAATCTTCCATCGATAATCGAATTTATAGAGGGAAAAAGACACTTTACACCAAAGCGATGCAGCTGAATTGGAAAGGTAGTGTATGATGAAGGATATATATGATTTATTAAACGATATAGATCTAGACGACAAGCAGTTTGTGGAAATGGAAGTAACTGAATTTGAAAAGACCAAGGTCATGAAAGCATTAAAGCAGTCCTTAGCTGAAAATAAAAAAACACAGCGTTGGAAAAAGAATGCTGCTGCAGTCATTCTAATCGGTTTAACGACTGCTACCTTTGGCATTACGTTCCCTGCTTATGCTAGTGAAATCCCCGTTATAAGAAATATATTCAGGTTATTGGATACCGGAAGGGTCGGATTTTATGATGACTATAAGAAATATTCCAGCGAAATTAACATGTCAAAGGAGAGCAGCGGCATAAAAGTGACGATAGAAGATGCGATTTTTGATGGGAAATCGGTTACTTTAACCTATGCATTAGAAAGTAAACAAGACTTGGGTGACGAACCAAAGTTACATGGTTTATTATTTGCAAAAGGAGCACTCGGTGGTAGTCAAAGCTCTGAAATTACAAAAGTGGATGAGAATAGTTATGTAGGTTTAGTGCAAAGCAATATCGATTTTCGTAATCAAAAGGAATTGGATCACGTAAATATAAATTGGACTATTGAAAATATAACAGATCAAAATAACGAAGAGAAAATACAAGGTAAATGGAACTTTGCTCTCTCTTTAGACGCAACGGCGAATCAAACACAGATCATAAATCAAAGTATTGAACATGAGAGAGTAAAAGTGAACATAAACCATATATCCTACACCCCCATGAGCTTTATCGTTTATTACAATCAAGTGATTTCGGATGAGACAAGAAATGAATGGGATGCTGTAGATGTGGATATCGAAATTAAAGACGACTTAGGCAATCATTATGTAGGTAAAGGCAATGGAGGAGCAGGTGAGCGAAGCGGCTATAACATAAACTGGAGTAAAACCTTCGAAAAATTAGACCCTAATGCTACCAAGCTTATACTGACATCTCAAATAAACTTGTATGAACACACTGCTGAAAATCATGGATCATTAGAAATATCGAGAGACGAAGGTTCAAAAGAAATGGTATTGCCTAAAAAATCAGGTAGAGGTAGAGAACAAATTAAATTAGATGATATTGTCATTGAAATAAAGAAATAAATGATAAGTCATTAAGGCTAGTGAGATGACATGCTATGGTTGCTTCAAATTAAGCCATTAAAAAAGCGAGCAGGATCGTAACCTGCTCTTTTTTGTTGCATATTTAATAAGGAGAAACGATAATTTAATGATATGTGGGAAATAGGATTGATTACATTTATAAATAACAACTTTTGATTAAAAGGTAATATTAATCGGAAAAATGTGCTATAATTTAAAGTTGAAATTTCAAAGCTTTAACAACAACAAGAAAAGGTGAAACGAATGATAATGAACGAATGGGAACAACTTTTATGAATAATGAATTGAACCTTTATAAACGTATCTTAAATAAACTGCCCGACTTGAATATTAAGCTTGCTGAACCCGTTAAAAATCACGCATATACAAAATTAGGGGGGAATGCAGATGTATTCATTACTCCAAATAAATATGATGAAATAAGCACTGTCTATAAAATTGCGAAAGAAGAAAATGTTCCAGTTACCCTCTTGGGACATGGCTCCAATCTTATCGTGAAGGATGGCGGCCTTCGCGGGATTACGATGCATCTAAAAAACTTGAATGAAGTTCGTACCGAAAATTGTACAATTATTGCGCAGGCTGGAGCTTCGATTATAGATGTGTCTAGGCAAGCATTAGAACAGCATCTGTCTGGACTTGAGTTTGCATGCGGCATTCCAGGTACGGTCGGTGGTGCATTGTATATGAATGCAGGTGCCTATGGCGGACAAATTTCGGATGTATTAGTCAAAGCTTTAGTCATGAACGAAGCAGGCGAGCTTCTCACATTATCAAGTGAGGATCTGTCATTAAGTTATCGGAAGAGTAATATTTCTGCAAATAAATATGTCGTTCTCGAAGCTGTATTTAATCTTAAACAAGCTGAATATGCCGATATTAAAGAAAAAATGGATGAGTTCACTTTTGCGCGAGAAAGTAAACAGCCATTGGAATATCCTTCATGCGGCAGTGTATTCAAACGCCCGCCCGGATATTTTGCTGGAAAACTGATACAAGACAGCGGTTTGCAAGGGAAACGAATCGGAGGAGCAGAGGTATCCACGAAACATGCAGGTTTCATTGTAAATGTGGATCATGCTACTTCCCAAGATTACATTGATTTGATCGAAGTTATTAAGTCGACGGTAAAACAAAACTTTGGCATAGATTTAGAAACAGAAGTCATTGTCATTGGGGAAGACAACCAAAACTAAAACAAATGATTAATGTTCAAAGACCCTTCCCATTCAATTGGCGAGGGTCTTTGATTTTTTACAATATTTATATTTATATAACATTTTTGGTTTCTTATATAAAATTTATCTATTATGTAATCGATTGACCGTAAGCAGGCGTGAATGCTACAGTTATCTCAGCCTTTAATCCTCACTTAACCCGTAGGGATTATGAGTTTAATACATACCAAATTGGAGGAAACGATTTTGAAAAAGTTTAATGGAATTGCGTTTGCCCTTGTTTTCTTATTTGTTATTACAGCATGCGCCAATAATGGCAGCAGCAATAAAGGAGAATCAACCGCTGGGGTTAAAAAAGTTATTGTCGGCACTGGCAATGATTTCGAACAAGTAGCTTTTCTCGATGATAACGGAAAGTTAACAGGCTACGACGTTGAGGTTATCAGAGAGATAGACAAACGTCTAAAAGAGTATGAATTTGAGTTTCAAACGATGGAATTTTCCAACATTCTATTAAGTCTAGAAACGAAAAAGATCGATATAGCCGCTCATCTATTCGAGAAAAACCCTGAGCGTGAACAAAAGTTTTATTTTAACGAAGAACCTTACGCTTATTGGCGGAACAAAATTATTATTGCAGCAGTAAACAATGAATCGATCAAGTCCTTAGATGATTTGAAAGGAAAAAAAGTGCTGATTGGCCCGACCAGCGCTCAAGCTCAAATCCTTGAAAATTACAATAAGGAGCATGATGGCGCAATAAAAATCGTGTACCAGCAAAACGATGCTAACGATGAAGTTCTTCAAATCACTAACGGACGGGTTGACGCAACAATAAGCGCAGACTTCCTTCTTCCGATCAAAGATCCGCAAGGTAAGCTCAAAGCAGTAGGAGATGCGCTTAATGAGGGGCATATCCAGTATGTACTCCGTAAAGACGACCCCGAGTCAAAGAAACTTGCCGACGCTGTGGATCAAACGATAAAAGAAATGAAAGCGGATGGAGCCCTCGCAAAGCTTAGCACGGATTGGCTTGGTCAGGACTTTTCAAAATAAAGGCTTACCAATTTAAATGTGGAGGTGATTATTCACTATGGGAATTGCAGTGATTTATGGAAGCTCCCGCAAAAATGGAAACTCGGACCAACTAGCGAATTTATTAGTTGAAGGATTTGAAGCAGATAAAATTCACTTATCTGACTATAACATCAAGCCTATAGTCGATTATCGGCATTGTGAGAAAGAGCCTTACCCAAATGATGATTACCATCATCTGATCGAACGCGTAAAGGCACAAGATGTATTAGTGTTCGCGACACCTATCTACTGGTATGGCGCATCAGGCCTTACGAAGACATTCATTGACAGATGGTCCCAATCATTAAGAGAGAATAAGGCCGAGTTTCTATCTAGTTTTGCGTCAAAAACAGCCTGGGTCATCGGTATAGGCGATGACGAGCCCCATCTGAAAGGAATTCCGCTTGTTCAGCAATTTCAATATATTTTCGACTATACGGGCACAAATTTTGCAGGTTACATCCTTGGGAGAGGCAACAAGCCTGGCGATATTTTGCAAGATACCATTGCTTTGGCCACTGTGGAGGAAATCCGGAAAAAGTGGCATACTTAATCAAAATGTAAATTTAGAGGAATTCACACGTTGTAACAACATCTGAATTCATTTTATAATGTAAAGAGGCAGGGAGGTGATAGGAATGGCAAATCAAATTGCCGGGAAAAGTAACTGCTCATGCAAAGCCTAATATTAGGGCGATACTTTGCGTGGGGCCGGACTGAAATATTTTCGCCCAATGGAGCTCATATCGTTTCTAATAAAAGCTTTGCACCTTATATTTTTTCATTAAAAATAAGGGGCTGAACAGCTATGAATAAACCATTTATTAGAAACCATCAATATAATTTAATTAAGAAACAAGCACATCTGCTTCAAACTGCATGCAACACGGTATCCGATCCGAAAGTAGTTGAAGCGGTTAGGTATAGTACGCAAACAAAAATTACCGAAGCGTTCCAAGACGCAACTGATCTTCAAAAGCATGAGTTAGAGAAGCTTGCAATGTTAAATAGGACGGAAGAAATTCAATCCTATTTGCAATCGCTGCAGCCTTTGATGTCGGAATTCACTCAAGTAACGGCAGCTCAAATAAAAAAGCTGTTTCCAAAAGTCAAAAAGTTAAAGGTACCCGATTTTGCTGATATTGACTACCGTTATGTTACCTATATGAGTTGGACCGATATCGCATCTAATAGGCTGTTTCTTATTTACCGTCAAGACGGACAGCTTATCGGCATTGAAGGAAAGTTTACGCCAACAAATAAGAAAAGCACTTGTTTTTTGTGCAATCGACATGAAGAGGTTGCGTTATTCACGGCGATTACGAAATCAAGGCCTGCTAATGCTTCACCTGATTACTACAAGGCGATTGGGAATTATATGTGCGTAAACAGCGAAGCCTGCAACGCAAATATAACGGATGTCACCGTTTTAGAGAAATTCATCAGCAACTTCATCGGAAAACATGAATCATAAAATGAAAAGAAGCATCAGAAATTCTGATGCTTCTTTTTTTCATAGTGATTTGCTTCCTCCAGTATATCTGATTGCAGTCTACACAAGTTCTTCAAAAGTGTAAGTTACAATGAGGATAAGGAATAGTGGATAGGAGGACACAAGAACAAATTTTTTAAAAAAAGAAATGAAAAAACGTTTCCGAAATACCCATTGGGGGTATAATGCGAATAACATACTGAACGAAAAAACAGAGGAGTGTTATATAAAATGAAAAAACAATTGCTTTTAATTAGTGTTGCTGCGGTAATCGCTTTAAGTGGATGCGGTAAAAACGAAAGTGCTGAGAACGCTATGACCAGCAATCAAGGTGAAGACCACTCACAAATGAATCACTCCAATAGCAGCCAGCTTCCTAAAGGGTTAAAAGAAGCAACGAATCCGACCTACAAGGTGGGAAGTGAAGCGATTATAAAAGCAGACCACATGGCAGGAATGAATGGAGCTACAGCAACAATTGTGGGCGCCTATACGACTACTGTATACGCCGTATCTTATACCCCAACAACGGGCGGCGAAAAAGTGACCAATCATAAGTGGGTTATTCAAGAAGAAATTAAAGATGCAGGCGACAAACCCTATGAGCCAGGTACAGAAGTTATCCTTCAAGCAGACCATATGGCGGGTATGAACGGCGCAACCGCAACAATTGATACCACAGAGCAAACGACGGTTTATATGTTTGATTACGTTCCAACCACTGGGGGAGAAAAAATGAAAAACCATAAATGGGTAACGGAAAGCGAGCTTTCACCGAAGTGATCAACCGTTTCTGAACAAACGACGATTCTTACTTAATATTAGAGAGAATCGTCGTTTTTTTGTACAGGAAAACGAAACTTTTTTACAAATAATGGCGTCTAATCCTAATTAGACATTAAAATGAGCATCAAATAAGTTTCAAAATAAGAAAATGAACATAACCAGTTCAACACATCCCATGTGTTGAACTGGTTTTTTGTTTTAGAGGAAAGAAGCTTAGATTAGTTTTATTATCATTGAATCGCATACGATTTACGTAATATTACATCTTATAGCTCGGTCAAATATGTCTTTATAATGTAAGGGTGTGACAACGTGAGGAGGGATGTCTATCATTCTAAAATGAACTAGGAAAGTGAACGGAAGGCTATACGGAAATCGCATAAAAGTGAAACAATCTTTTTTGTAAACGCTGCCATTCGTACGTTTCTCGGTAGATCGCACATTTTCTCGCACCCCCACATTATTGAGGAGGAATATAATGCGCAATAAGTATGTTGCATGGTCGCTTATCGTTACCATGCTATTCTCGACCTTGCTCCTATCTACTGGACCGTTTACTCCCGTTTCTGCTGCAGGTGGATCAAATCTGTCAATCGGCAAAGACGTTACAGCAAGCGGCCAATCTCAAACCTACAGTCCAAGCAATGTGAAAGACAGCAACCAAGGAACGTATTGGGAAAGTGCAAATAACGCATTTCCACAATGGATTCAAGTCGATCTCGGCTCAAGTACTAGCATCGACCAGATCGTATTAAAGCTGCCTGCTGGCTGGGAAACAAGGACGCAAACGCTTGCGGTTCAAGGCAGTGTTAATGGAACAACGTTTACGAATATTGCAGCTTCTAACGGTTATGTATTTAATCCGGCGGTTGCAAGCAATTCGGTCACAATTAACTTCACTTCAACGAACACACGTTATGTTCGCTTGAATTTTACAGGCAATACAGGCTGGCCAGCGGCACAGTTATCCGAATTCGAAATTTATGGCACTGCGCTTACACCGTCACCAACTCCTACGTCAACGCCTACGGGCATCTATCAGGCTGAGTCTGCTGCACTGTCCGGCGGAGCGAGTGTAAATACGGATCATACCGGCTATGCCGGCACTGGATTTGTTGACGGCTACTTAGCACAAGGTGCGACAACAACGTTTACGGTCAATGCAGCCGCGGCAGGCAGCCGCAACGTGACACTCAAGTACGCCAATGCGAACGGAAGCACAAAAACAATAAGCATCTACGTTAACGGAACAAAAATCCGCCAAACCTCACTTCCAAACCTTGCGAACTGGGATACGTGGGGAACGAAAGCAGAAGCTCTCCCTTTAAATGCAGGCTCCAATACGATTGCTTATAAATACGATGCAGGTGATTCCGGCAATGTCAATCTTGACCAAATCACGGTTGATTCAACGATCATTACACCTACACCTTCTCCTACAGCAACGGCAACTCCTACTCCAATAGCTACTCCTACGCCAGCGGTGACGCCAACAGCAACGCCAACTCCTACGCCAACAGTGACACCAACTCCAACAGCAACGCCTACGACTCCTCCAGGTGGAAACATCGCTATTGGCAAAGCTATTAGCGCATCATCCAGTATACAAACGTTTATCGCAGCGAATGCAAACGACAATAACACCGCCACTTATTGGGAAGGCGGCAGCGCTTCGAGCACCTTAACTCTCGATCTTGGGGCGAATCATGACATTACATCCATCGTGCTTAAGCTGAATCCTTCTACAGAATGGGGCACTCGTACACAAACGATTCAAGTACTAGGCCATAACCAAAGTACAACAACCTTCAGCAGCTTAGTGTCGGCACAAGCTTATACGTTTAATCCAGCTTCGGGCAATACGGTAACGATTCCGATTACCTCGACGGTTAAACGTCTGCAGTTGAATATTACGACGAACTCCGGCGCACCTGCCGGTCAAATCGCTGAGTTTCAAGTCTACGGAACGCCTGCTCCAAACCCTGATTTGACGATTACAGGCATGTCATGGGCACCGGTCTCACCAATAGAGACTAACGAAATTACACTGAACGCAACAGTTAAGAATATCGGCAACGCCAGTGCCCCGGCGACTACAGTCAACTTCTACCTTAACAATACGCTTGCCGGCTCTGCTCCAGTAGCCGCACTAGCGGCCGGTGCTTCAGCAACAGTGTCACTTAATGTTGGCGCCAAAACAGCAGCTACGTACTCAGTAAGCTCGAAGGTAGATGAGAACAATGCAATTATTGAGCAAAATGATGCCAACAACAGCTATACGAATCCATCATCACTCATTGTCGCTCCTGTAGCCAGTTCCGATTTAATTGGAACTGTATCCTGGACACCTAGTAATCCAGTTGCCAGCAATACTGTCGCTTTCAACGTTATCCTTAAAAATCAAGGAAACATTTCTACAGCAAGCGTCACCCATGGCGTAACCGTTATTCTTAAAAATTCAGCCGGCTCTACCATTCAGACCTACAACGGGTCATATAGCGGTACTTTAGCAGCTGGCGCATCTGCAAATGTCAGTATTCCTGGAACATGGACAGCAGTAACAGGCAACTATACCGTATCAACAATCGTTGCTGTTGATGCCAATGAATTAGCAATTAAGCAAGCAAATAACACGAGTTCAACAAGTCTAGTCGTTTATTCTGCTCGAGGTGCTAGCATGCCTTACAACAGGTACGATACGCAGGATGCGACTCGTGGTGGAGGGGCAACTTTACAATCTGCACCGACATTCGATCAGGCGCTGATTGCATCCGAGGCATCTGGTCAGAGCTACGTGTCACTTCCATCGAATGGCTCATATCTTCAGTGGAACGTAAGGCAAGGGGAGGGCGGAGCAGGCGTTACGATGAGATTTACGATGCCTGACTCGTCAGATGGCATGGGGCTCAGCGGATCACTTGATGTTTACGTCAATGGTGTCAAAGCCAAGACCATCCCGCTCACATCTTACTACAACTGGCAGTATTTCGCGAGTGATCAACCAGCTGACACTCCATCCGGAGGACGTCCGCTCTTCCGATTTGATGAGGTGCATTGGAAACTCGACGCAGCCCTTCAACCTGGCGATACCATACGTATCCAAAAAAGCAATGCAGACAATCTCGAATATGGTGTAGACTTCCTTGAAATCGAGCAGGTTCCTGCTGCGATTGCCCGCCCAGCCAACTCGGTTTCTGTAACGGATTTTGGCGCTGTTGCAAACGATGGCCTCGATGATCTTGCAGCTTTCGAAGCTGCTGTAACATCAGCGGTTTCTACTGGGAAAATCATGTATATACCGGAAGGAACATTCCATCTCGGAAACATGTGGAAGGTCGGTTCTGTCAGTAGCATGATTAATGATATTACGATCATGGGTGCAGGCATCTGGCATACAAACATCCAGTTTACCAACCCTAATGTAGCATCGGGCGGCATTTCATTCCGTGTCGAAGGCAAGCTTGATTTTAGCAATATCTATATGAATTCCAAGCTGCGGTCACGCTATCACGAGGGTGCTATTTACAAGGGCTTTATGGACAATTTCGGAAAAAATTCAAAGGTACACAATGTATGGGTTGAGCACTTTGAATGCGGTTTTTGGGTAGGGGATTATGCACATACACCAGCAATTTATGCGGATGGGCTAGTGATCGAAAATAGCCGTATCCGAAATAATCTTGCTGATGGTGTCAACTTCGCCCAAGGAACGAGTAATTCGACTGTTCGCAACAGCAGCGTCCGAAATAACGGTGATGATGGTCTTGCCGTATGGACGAGTAATGTAAATGGTGCTCGCGCGGGTGTCAACAATACTTTCTCGTTTAATACGATTGAGAATAACTGGCGTGCGGCTGCTATTGCATTTTTCGGTGGGGGAGGACATAAGGCTACTAACAACTTGATCATCGATACTGTCGGCGGATCTGGCATTCGAATGAACACTGTATTCCCAGGCTACCATTTCCAGAACAATACCGGCATTTTGTTCTCGGATACAACGATTATTAACAGCGGAACTAGTAAAGACCTCTACAATGGCGAACGCGGAGCTATCGATTTGGAGGCATCTAACGATTCCATCAAAAACGTGACGTTTACCAACATTGATATTATCAATACGCAGCGCAGTGCAATCCAGTTTGGATATGGCGGCGGCTTTGAAAATATCGTGTTCAACAATATCAATATTAATGGTACGGGACGTGATGGAATCCTTACATCGCGGTTCACATCACCGCATCCAGGTGCGGCAATTTACACCTATACGGGGAATGGATCAGCAACGTTCAACAACCTGACGACTAGCAATATCGCTCATCCCAACACGAATTACATTCAGAATGGATTTGGTTTGATCATTCAGTAACAGATGGATCATTCAGTAACAATAAGAAATGGCTGTGTGGGGGAGTTCTTCGGAACTCTTCCACTTTTTTTATGTTTATCAAAGCTATACAACGAAAATGAGGAATCTAAAAATACATATTAAATATATACGATTTTAGAAAATGAATGTGAAAAACAAACAATTATATGAGCAATTAGTTGATAACGTCGTTATTTAGATAACACAAAGCGAATAGTTAACCAAAATGTTCATGATTTAAATAAAAATAATCGGAATAATCCAAGCATTCTATGCATTAAATGAATTACCGTTCATATTTTATATATAAAAGAAGCAATTCACTCCAGAAAGCAGGAGGTTATCGCATGAATGCCGAGCACAGTCAAGGACTTAATGCCATTTCGCAACCTGGTGAATTCACAGAGCTTGACCGTTTCATGTTCGAGTCTTGGGGTTATTTGATCATTCCTAATGTATTAACCGCTGACCAAGCACAGCAATGCCTGGAGGCATCTATTCGCCTGCATGAGAGAGAAGGGACAACCGGATGGGCTCAGGTTGGCCGAGGATTTGAAAGTGAACCTACGCTGGACCAGTTGATTGATCACCCTGCGGTACTCCCAAAAGTGAGAGCATTATATGGCGATCGTTTTATTCTTCAATCCGCTTGGTGCACGAAGCAGCCGGCATTTGGAGGAGCAGGCGGCTGGCATCAGGATGGCTCAGGAGCTTACGATTTTAATCAACTAGCTTATCCCATTCCTCTGCTGCAGCTGCGCGCTTCCTATTTGCTTACTGACCAATCGCTGCCTAGGATGGGCAACATGGAGATGATTCCAGGCAGCCATAGAGCCCAAGTTCCACTCCCGGCAGACATCCGCCGCGATAAAGGTGATTTGCCAGTAGGACATGTCATTTGCGCACCTGCCGGATCTGTATTGCTCTTCCATAACGCGGTTTGGCATCGTACATATTATCATGACGGAGATTACGACCGTTATACCGCACATTATATTTATAGTCCGCCTTGGGTTCGATTCTCCGATCGCTTTGCAAACAACAAGGACTATTTGGAGCGTACAACGCCTATGCGCCGTTATTTAGCAGGGGAATATGAGCGGCCAGACGCGCCATTTGGCGCCGGGTACCCCGCAACGGCATTTAAAGATTAGTAATGCGTAGCTTAAGCAAATATTTGAATAATGGAGGGATTTTCGAATGTTAAATGTAGCGATGATTAGCAAATGGCATGTTCATGCTGATGGGTATGCCAAACACCTGCAATCACTTGGAAACGTAAACATAACAGCAGTTTGGGATGAAATAACGGAGAGAGGGCGAACGTGGGCAGCGGAGCTCGGAGCTGCTTTTGAATCTGATTTAGATACGCTGCTTCAAAGGGCAGATGTAGATGCTGTTGTCATCGATGCCCCTACCAGCATGCACGCGGAAGTCATGGTTGCTGCTGCGCAAGCTGGAAAACATATTTTCACAGAGAAATCGATGGCGCTTACGGTAGCCGAATGCGACAAAATTACGGCTGCTGTACAAAAATCCGGCGTGAAGTTTTGTATCTCTTTTCCCGCTCGAACAAGGCCTCACCATATATTCGCTAAACAGCTTCTGGATGATGGGCTGCTTGGTGCCATTACGCTGCTGCGAATCCGAAATGGTCACGACGGAGCATTAAACAATTGGCTGCCTGAATACTGGTACGATGAGAAACAGGCAGGCGGCGGAGCTATGATGGATCTTGGTTGCCATCCGATGTATTTGGCAAGCTGGCTGCTTGGTGAGCCGAGACGAATTACATCCATGTTTAATTATTTTACGGGCCGGGCTGTTGAAGATAATGCACAATGCTCGATTGAGTTTGCTAACAACGCGGTTGCGCTGCTGGAAACTAGCCTCGTTACTTACTCGACGCCTTCTGCGTTTGAACTATACGGTACTGAAGGGACACTGATCATTTCCGGGGAAGATGTTAAATTTGCTTCCAAACATACCGATTCACCGCTCCAAGGCTGGATTTCACCTCGACAGCTTCCAAAGGAGCAGCCGCTTCCACTAACACAATGGGTGGATGGCATTCTGAACGACAAGCCGATGCCATTTGGACTCGAGGACGGAACAAAGCTGACGGAACTTCTTGAAACGGCATATATCGCACATCGCGAGAGAAGAACCGTAGATTTTAAACGGCAAGGAGGAAATTAATGAGATGCGAACAGTAAAGGTAGGTATTATCGGATGCGGTATGATTGCTGGCGGCAAACATATGCCAAGCTTAGCCAAGGTGGGTAATGTAGAGATGGTCGCATTCTGCGATCTGATCGAAGAAAGAGCACGCGAAGCAGCTGAGCAGTATGGAGTTCCCGGCGCAAAGGTTTTTACCGATTATAAGCAGTTATTAGCCATGGAGGATATTGAAGTCATTCATGTATTGACGCCAAATATTTCGCATGCTGTCATTTCAATCGATGCCATGGAAGCAGGCAAACACGTTATGTGTGAGAAGCCGATGGCCAAGACCAGTGCCGAAGCGAAAGCGATGTACGAAGCTCATGTTAGAACCGGTAAAAAGCTGACCGTTGGCTACCAGAACCGCAGCAAAGCTCAGTCGTTGCTGTTAAAAAAAATGATCGAGAATGATGAGCTTGGCGAGATCTATTATGCCAAAGCGGTTGCAACAAGGCGTAGAGGCGTTCCTACATGGGGAGTATTTCTGGATAAAGAGAAGCAAGGCGGCGGACCTTTGATCGATATTGGCACCCATTCACTGGATCTCATCCTCTGGCTGATGAACAATTATGAACCTCACAGTGTAGTAGGCAGTGTGTTCCAGAAGCTGAAGGATACTGAAAATGCAGCTAATGAATGGGGATCATGGGACCCAGAGCAGTTTGAAGTAGAAGATTCCGCTTTTGGTTATGTAAAATTCAAAAACGGTGCTGTCGTTTCAATTGAAACCAGCTGGGCACTTAATATCGCCAAATCTGAAGGATCATATTTGTGCGGTACGAAGGGCGGCGCTGATTTTCACGATGGTCTGCGCATTAACGGTGAGAGGGACGGCAGCTTATTTCTAAACGTCATCGACGTCAAAGCAACCGAGAGAGAGCAATTCCGTGGAGAAAACCTGACTGATTTCGAGTATGAAGCCAAGCAGTGGATCAGCAGTATTGTTAACGATACCGATCCGCTCGTTAAGCCTGAAGAGGCGATGGTGGTATCGGCAATTCTGGAAGCGGTATACTTATCAGCCGAAACCGGCAAAACGATCTACTTCGATTAAAGGCAGCTCATGTCACAAGTAAGAGACGGATAATCATATGAATTACAATAAAGGACGGTATCCTGAGGTCATTAGACTTCTGGATATCGTCCTTTTCAATTGATGTACCCTATATTTAAGATGAAGATTTAGTGCTTTTTGCAGAGCTGAGGCGATCAATTTGATTATCGAGTACTTTGCTGGCTTTTTCTAAAAACTGTGTAATTAGTTCCAGCTCTGCATCTGTATAGGAAGAAGCCAGCTTCACCATCTCGTTATGAAGTGGAATATACGTATTGCTGACGTCTTCTTTTTCTTCATAGAGGGGAACAATAATCACTTTGCGACGGTCATTGGGATCGTTTTGCCTGCGTACGTAACCGAATTTTTCAAGGCGGTCAATTAATGCTGTCACACTTCCTGTAGCAAGGCCAGTTAGTTTGGACAACTCACCGGCTGTGATCGGACCTTTTTCACGCAAAATATCCACAGATAAAAAATCATTATTATATAAGCCGAGAGCACCAGCTACATTTTGTTGGTACAAAACTGTTCGGCTTCCTAGTCCGCGCATACGTGCGACGAATTGTTCCTGCTTATCGGTCGCTTGCACTTGTTGCTCGCTTGACAAAGGACAAACCTCCTTTTAAGATATGGGTATCTCAGTTATCGAGATACTTTGTTATAAAGATATTAGATGAAATGAATATAATCAAGTTCATTCTATCGAAATCATTCGTACTTTGCAAAAACTTTAGTCATGATGGCTAAACAATTTTAACCCATATTTGAGATCGAAATGCTTTAAGACATAGAATAATTATTTATTATGAGGAGGATTTTTATGAAAGATACCATTTTTATTAAAGGTGCACGTGAAAACAACCTGAAAAATGTTTCCCTTTCAATTCCCAAGTACAAGCTGGTCGTTCTTACAGGTCCATCAGGATCTGGCAAATCAACTTTGGCTATGGATACACTTCAAAGAGAGTGCCAAAGGCAGTATTTGGATTCCATGGGCATGACCTCGGATTCGATAGGGAAGCCGAAGGTTGAGTCTATCGAAGGATTGTCACCTTCCATCAGCGTTGGACAGCATGTTACCAATCGAAATCCACGCTCAACAGTCGGAACAGTAACCGATATCTATACGTTTGTAAGGTTTATCTTCTCGCGACTAGGGGAGAGGATTTGCCTAGCTTGCAGCGGTCACATTGCTCCTTCATTTGAGCCCAAAGGTGCAATGGCTGATGAAGATGAGGAAATGGATCATCAAATGATAGGATGTCCTCACTGCGGAGCAGCGCTTGAGCAGCTAGGAATGTCGCACTTTTCCTTCAACAAGCCAGAAGGAGCCTGCGGAGCTTGCAGTGGGCTTGGACATGTGGCAAGCATTAATGAAGCAGCCGTTTTCAATTCGGAGCTCAGTTTGCGCGATGGGGGAGTGGCTTCTTTGAACGGGGTTCATCGCGATATTCAAATTCGTATTTTGATGGCGGCAGGAAAGCATTACGGCTTTGCATTTGATCCGGATCAGCCTTTAAAGGATTTCGGAGAGATACAGCGCGATTTGTTATATTATGGTGTCGAGAGTGAAGCCTTCAAGCGGCATTATCCAAATGTGAAGCCTGTCCAAGGTACAAAATTCGAAGGGGTCATCCCTGGTTTATGGCGGCGTTACAAAGAAAAAGAAGGAGAAACAGGCACTGCGGAAAAAGAGGGAAGTTTTTTTCATGAACAGCTTTGCCCGGAATGCCTAGGCGCACGCCTTAAGAAAGAGGTTCGTCTCGTTCAAGTAGCTGGCTCAACCATCTCAGACGTATCGGAATGGTCGCTCAGTGATGTATTTAAGTGGACCGAGGAATTACAAGAGACGCTTCCGCCTGAAGGTCATTATCTGCTCAAACCCATTCTGCACGATATGCCTACTAGGCTAAAACGAATCATTGATGTTGGCCTAGGTTATCTTTCCCTGAATCGGCAAACCGTTTCGCTATCCGGCGGCGAAGCACAGCGGCTGCGGCTCGCATCGCTGCTCGGTTCTGGCCTCACCGGAGTACTTTATATTTTGGATGAACCGACCACGGGTCTCCATCCCCGTGATACATCCGGTCTCATACGAGTACTTCAGCAGCTTCGTGATTTAGGCAATACAGTACTCGTAATCGAGCACGATGTTGAAATGATGCGTGCAGCAGACCATATCATCGATATAGGTCCTGGCGCTGGGTTGCACGGTGGAACCGTCGTAGGCGAAGGAAGTCTGGAGGATCTAATGTCGAGTACGCTTTCGGTTACAGGCGCTTATTTGAGAGAAGAGAATGGCTCAACTCCTGTACGCGTTCGCAGGACAGGCAACGGTCAATTTATTACAATCGAGCAGGCTAAACTCCGTAATGTTGAAATTCCAACTGTAGCCTTCCCGCTTGGCTGTCTCGTTTCCGTTACTGGTGTATCTGGCTCCGGCAAATCCACGCTAGTTTTTGATATCCTTGCACAAGGAAGTCAGAAGGAGTTGGAGCGAATAGGGTGCAAGGAAATTACGGGCTTAGAGCATGTCGGCAATGTCGTTATATTTGACCAGACACCCATGGGAAGAGTGCAGCGCTCCAACGTAGCAACATATACAGATGTGTTTACGCAGCTGCGCCAGTTGTTCGCTGGTTTGCCAGAAGCTAAAAAAAGAAAACTGACAACCAAACATTTCTCATTTAACACTTCTGGTGGCCGATGTGAGACATGTCAGGGGTTAGGCGTGCTTTCCGTTGATATGAACTTCCTGCCTGATCTGGAGGTAAAATGTCCTGACTGCAAAGGAAAACGATTTACGGATGAGGTTTTGCAGGTTCAGTATGAAGGATGCTCTATATCGGATTTGCTGAATATGTCTGTACAGGAAAGCCTAGCTATTCTCAAAAAAGAAACTAAAATAACAGGTATAATCGAGATGCTTTGTGAAGTCGGACTAGGCTACTTGAAATGGGGTCAATCGGTCAAAACGTTATCTGGCGGCGAAGGACAGCGGATCAGACTGGCGAAAGAGCTGAGCAAGCCTTCCAAAAACCATACGCTCTACCTGCTGGATGAACCGACGACAGGCCTCCATCCATCTGACATTAAGCAGCTCCATACTTTACTCAGTAAGCTGGTTGATACAGGCAATACGGTCATCGTTGTTGAGCATAGTCTGGAACTGATACGAGAATCCGATTGGGTTATCGATATCGGCCCAGAAGGGGGCGCAGCCGGCGGCACATTAGTAGCAGAAGGCACTCCTGAACGTGTAGCGGAAGTAGCAGAGTCCTATACGGGTATGTTCTTAAAGGAAATGTTGGCTAAAAGGCAGTAATTATAGCTTGCCAATCTATCGCTAAATCAATACGTAGTGCAGGTACTGTCATACTGGCAGTACCTTTTTTGTCAAGTATTCCAAATGGAGAGGAAAATTCAATTTCTTTTATAACGAATCACTAATTTATGGTAAATTACAGTAGTGCAACATGTAAACAAAGGAGGAGATCGCCGTTTCTAATGCTCTAAATAAACATAATGAATATCCAATGGCAAGCATTCCAGCTGGAGAAATTGAATTAAGAGATGACCGGACGAAGCGAAAATGGAAGTCTGAAATTAAACCCTTTTATCTTTCACCTTATCCCGTAACGATGGAATTGTATTTAGCTGTAACCAAAAAATCTCCTCTTTCTTTGAGTAGTGATCAAAAACCAGTGGTCAATATCTCTTGGAATGAAGCCATCTATTTTTGTAATTTATTGTCCCTGAATGCAGGATTAACGGAGTGTTATTCATTCAGTCAGGATGGAGATCATGTTGAATGTGATTGGGAATCTAATGGCTATCGCCTTCCGACAGAGGCGGAATGGCAATATGCGTGTAAAGCAGGAACAGCTGGCTATCAATACGGAGAGATCGATAAAATCGCTTGGTACAATGGAAATTCGGGAGACAGCATTCACGAAGTAGGTAAAAAAGAACCCAACGCATGGGGCTTATATGATATGTTAGGAAACGTATGGGAATGGTGCTGGGATTTATATGATGAGCAGGTATATGGCTCATATCGCATTTTTCGGGGCGGCAGCTGGGCTGAAGAAGCGAGAGGCTGCGGAGCCACTTGTCGTCGTCGCAGTCATCCGTCATTTTGTATTGACGACCTTGGGTTTCGCCTTGCCAAATCATGTTAACGAGTTGATAATAACCGCGGAGGTATACCTCCGCGGTTATTTCTAATTCCTATTAAGCTATTTGCAATTCATAAGCTCACGCAGCGCATCTGCAAATTTGGAGATTCCTAAACCAATTTCAGCTTCTTTTGCTCGAGCAAAAGTAAATCTTACGAAACCAGAATCCGATCCGTACACACTTCCAGGAACAAAAACAATCCCTCTTTTTATGGATTCCTCCAGCAGCTTTCCATCGTGAACATCCGGAACTAGCTTACACCATAGATGAAGACCACCTTGTGGGGCAGTGAACGTAACCAATCCTGGAAGTTCCTTCTGCAATGCTTCAATAAGTAAATCTCGTTTATATTGGAGCTGCATTCGCAAGCGGTCAAGATGAGGTTCAAAATAATTGGACTTCAAAAATTGTGCCGCTACCTGCTGCGGTATAACGCTAAGTCCAAAATCCATTTGCTGCCTTGCGTCAGCAAGCCTTTCCACAATGGAGTTAGGGGCAACCATCCAACCAATTCGCATGCCAGATGCAGCTATTTTGGAAAAAGAACCGATATAGAGGACAGACCCAATTGAATCCATTGATTTCAGCGGTGAAGGCGGTGAACCTTCATAGTCCGTTAAGCTAAATGGATCATCCTCGACAATAGGCAGCGCCAACTCGCTTGCAACGTCAAGCAGCTGTTTGCGACGTTCAGCACCGAACACTGTACCTGTTGGGTTCTGATAGTTCGGGTTCATGAACACCATTTTGATCCGATGTTTTTTGTATAAGGCTCGAATGTCCTCTGGACATACCCCTTGACTGTCAACAGGAAGACGGAACAATCTAAGCCCCGCTGATTGAAACATAGGCAGAGAATAGCAGTAGGAAGGATCTTCAATCGCAACTGCGTCGCCAGGCGACAACAAACACTGGGTTATTAAATATAACGATTGCTGAGATCCCGATGTGATCAAAATCGATGATTCCGTTGTCTTAATACCTCGATGTTGATCAAGATAGGATACCAACGCTTGTCTAAGCGGAATATACCCTTGAGGATTATCATAACCCAAATATGAAGTGTATTTATTCTCACTCATCAACGTTGTAATTTCATCATTAGGAGCCAAATCAGCCGACAGCTCGCCGCTAGCAAAATCGATGAGAGAGGGGTTTTGATTGAGCGCTTCACGAATTCTTCGCATAAAGGGTAAGTTAGGTAGAAAGCTGCCGCCTTCAGCGTACCGACTCCAATTTGGCGTGTGCCTCGGAGTGGCTCCCCATTTTGTTTTGGATACACGCGTTCCACTGCCTGTCTGACTTTCAATAATCCCCATCGATCGAAGCTCGGCAAAAGCCAAAATGACTGTACTGCGGTTGACGCCCAGTTGTTCAGCCAATTTTCTCTCCGATGGAAGCAAGCTGCCAGGAGGGAATTCACCGTAGGAAATCCGTCTTTCTAGATGATCGGTAATTTGTTTATATATAGGAATTTTACTTTTCCTCTCAAGTTCCCACATCAGGTTCACATCCCTTGCTTGTAAATAAAACATTATAGTCATGATTATCATACCACTGATTTTCAAACTGAAAGAGGATGTTTTCAACCTAACTATGACAGTTAAATGAAAACCAATCGAATTGGATGGTAGTAATTCATCCGATTTGGATGGTTCGTTTTTTCGCTTTTTATTTTATGATAAACGTTAATTCACATTTCAATGAACTGCACGTATTAGGGATCAAAAATATACTGCTAACATATAGGGGGAAATCATATGCAAGTACCTATCGGCGTATGGATCGTATCTTTTATAATCGTAGCCATTCTTTCATGGATTACATTCTGGATCACGAACAAAGCGTATTCAAGACGTTGGGAAGATCATGATGACAGCAACCTAAATAATTAAACAAAAAAGAGTGTGAGTTACAACAACAAATAGCTCAGGAAATGGAAATCAGTAACGACAAAAGCTTTGTTGTTACTGGTTTTTTTGCGTTCATCTGCGTATTTTCTTAAGATAAAAAGTGAAAGGGTATATAATCAATCATTACTTGCATTTTGCAAATAATTGCGCTATAAATAGATCAAGAGGTGAAACAAGTGGAGAACACAAGAGAGATGTTTCAAATAATGACTCGCCGGTTTGGGCTTCTGGATAAAAATTGTTGCACAGCGGGCGGAGTGGGTATCTCATTAATTCAAAGCCATATTATTTATGAGATCGATCGAAAACATAATCCATCTATTCAGCAGGTGGCGGATTCACTATCCATAGACATCACGACGTTTAGCCGCCAAGTTCAAAGCCTTGTGAAGTTAGGATTGGTGAAGAAAACACAACTTCCTGAAGACCGGAGAATCAATATTTTAACGTTAACGACTGAAGGCAAGTACATTTCAACAGTCATTGATGGCCAAATGAATGACTATTTAAAAGAGGTCTTTTCGCATATGTCTGAATTTGAACAAGACATGGTCATAAACTCGATAAAATTGCTTAACGACAGCATGGCAAAATCGAAAGTATGTTGTACAACACTGGGATAATTATTTATCCCTTTAAAAATCATTAATACTTGCAATTTGCAAATAATATCGAGGAGGAAATAAAATGATGAAAAGTATTCTTGTTAACCAAATTAGCTGCTGTGAGGTACATGACAACGAAAAAAGCAATTTGCCAATTGCAATTATAGGAGCTGGACCGGTAGGTCTTGCGGCAGCTGCACATTTAAGTTTAAAAGGAGAGTCATTTTTACTTTTAGAAGCTGGTTGCGATATCGGAGCAAATATTAAAAAATGGGAGCATGTAAGACTCTTTTCCCCATGGGAATATAACATCGATAAAGCAGCTAAACAATTGTTGCTTTTGACCAACTGGATCGCACCAAAAAATACGGATATTCCAACAGGGAAAGAACTCGTAGAACAATATTTAAAGCCTCTGTCAGAGCTCTCTGAAATAAGTCCGTCTATTCATTTGAATACGAAGGTGACTGCCATTAGCCGTAAGGGTTTAAATAAAGTCAAAACGAACGGTCGTGATGATCTGCCTTTTGCCATTCACGCCACCCAAAATGGCAGCCAACATCTTTTTGAAGCAAGAGCGGTTATTGATGCAACAGGTACATGGTCAAATCCAAACCCGCTTCGTTCGGATGGTGTGTTCTTATTAGAAGAAAAAGCGCTTAGCAATCAAATATATTATGGCATCCCAGATTTGCTCGGAAAGGATGAAGAACGTTACCGCGGAAAAAAAGTCCTTGTCGTTGGAAGTGGTCATTCCGCCATTAATACACTTTTGGAACTTGGCGAGCTTCAAAAGCAAACAAACGAGACTGAAATTGTATGGGCAATACGAAAACATCATCTTGTGGATGTTTATGGCGGACGTGAGTTAGATGGATTACCGGCAAGGGGAGAACTCGGAAATCGAATTCAAAAATTAGTTGAATCGGGAATTTTGAAAGTGATGACCTCGTTTTATATTGATGAATTAAAACAGAGTAACGGGAAAATTCATGTTATCGGTACGGTTGGATCAGAGAAAGCTTATATTGACGGTGTTGACGAGATCGTATGCAACACGGGCTCACGTCCTGATTTATCATTTGTCCGTGAGGTAAGAGTGATGACGGACCCGAATCTTGAAAGTGCATATGAGTTAGCGCCACTAATCGATCCAAACGTTCATAGCTGCGGTACAGTTAGACCTCATGGTGAACTCGAATTACGTCAACCTGAGAAAGATTTTTACATTGTCGGTGCCAAAAGCTATGGAAGAGCACCGACCTTCTTAATGACAACCGGCTATGAGCAAGTTAGATCGATTGTAGCCGGTTTAGTGGGGGATATGGAGTCTGCTCGTAAAGTAGAGCTGGAATTGCCGGAGACAGGTGTTTGTAGCATTGGTGTCGGCGGCGGAGACAGTTGCTGTGGACCAGTTCAAGTGGAAAAATAATATACGATATTTCAGCAAGAGTATGAGCAACGTTCTACTTCAAACAACCTAAAACAAAGGGCATTTATTCAATCTAATGCCCTTTGTTTTGTTTATTTAGGAAGAAGGGGCGACTATGAATGGTTATAAACACTCGAAATTTTCACATCTCATCATATTCGCCATTGATTATATAAGTAATTAGTTATATAATTATGAAATGAAAAGAAGCCAACGGGATAAAACAGAGGGAGGTACTTCATATGGAGCAAAAGATACAGGAAATGGCCGAGGCTTATAAATTATTAGCCGATAAAACGCGGTTAACCATCGTAGCACTGCTCAAAGAAAAGGAACTATGTGTATGTGATATCACTGACATTATCGGGATGTCTCAGCCAAATGCCAGCCAGCATCTACGAAAACTAAAATCAGCCGGACTTCTAAATGAAAAGAAAAAAGGGCAGTGGGTATATTACTCCCTTAATCCGGATGCGGAAGCCTATGTTCAGTGCGTGTATCCATATCTGCCTTCCATGAAAGAAAAAATAGCAGGCTTAAAAAATAACAGCTGTGATACACAGGGGGAAGCATGACACTTATTGCCATTTTAATCTTTTTACTTACGCTCACGTTTGTAATCTGGCAACCAAAAGGACTAAGTATTGGTTGGTCGGCAGCTGCCGGTGCTATTCTGGCTCTCTTGTTTGGCGTCGTAAGCTTTGCTGATGTTAGTACGGTTACGGGTATTGTTTGGAATGCTACGCTTGCCTTTGTAGCCATTATCGTAATATCGCTTCTTTTAGATGAAATCGGCTTTTTTGAATGGGCGGCGCTTCACATGGCGCGGCTCGCACAAGGCAATGGAAAGCTTATGTTTGTTTATGTTGTTCTTCTTGGTGCAGCAGTATCGGCATTCTTTGCCAATGACGGCGCCGCGCTTATATTAACACCTATTGTGCTTGCGATGGTGCGTGCACTCAAATTTGATCAGAAAATGATTTTGCCTTTCATTATGGCCAGCGGTTTTATCGCAGATACGACTTCGCTCCCTTTTGTAATCAGCAACCTCGTAAATATCGTTTCCGTTGATTTTTTTGGAATCGGCTTTATCGAGTATGCTAGCCGGATGATTATTCCGAACTTTTTTTCGCTGCTGGCAAGCCTTCTGGTCTTGTTTTTGTTCTTCCGTAAAAGCATCCCTGGTCACTACGATTTAAAACAGCTCAAGAAGCCGTCTGAAGCCATAAAAGATAAGAAGCTGTTCCAAATTTCGTGGGTAATCTTAGCTATGTTACTTCTCTCATACCTAGTAATTCAATACATTCATGTTCCAATTTCCGTCATAGCAGGCGTCGCTGCAATCTTGTTTATTTTAGCTGCTCGCCGCAGCCCGGCTATTCAAACTTGGAAGCTGGTCAAGGGCGCTCCTTGGGCAGTTGTCATCTTCTCCATTGGCATGTACGTGGTTGTTTACGGACTTCGTAATGTGGGACTGACAGATGAACTAGGAAAAGTCATTCAAGCCATCGCCGACAAGGGACTATTCATCTCCACTATCGGTATGGGATTCCTTGCTGCGATATTGTCTTCGGTCATGAACAATATGCCAACCGTGATGATCGATGCACTAGCCATAAAAGGAACAGCAACGCAAGGCGTCATTCGTGAATCTTTGGTGTATGCCAACGTTATCGGCAGTAATTTGGGACCTAAGATGACACCCATCGGATCGCTCGCGACACTTTTGTGGCTGCACGTATTATCACGTAAGGGTGTAAAAATCACATGGGGAAATTATTTTAAAACGGGTATCATTCTCACGATCCCAACGCTGTTTATCACATTAACAGGGTTGTATTTGTGGCTGCATTTCATCCATACAACAAGCATTAATGTATGGGTGTTAATTGCTGTAATTACCGCAATATTGGTTCTAATCGCCATATGGATAAATGCTTGGATTAGCTCGAAAATGGGCAAAACGAAATTTCAAGAAGAGATAGTAAAAGTTAATTCGAGAATATAGGAGGACGATAATAATGAACAACAAACCACTCGTTTATTTTTTGTGTACTGGAAACTCTTGCAGAAGCCAAATCGCCGATGGATTTTTAAAGGCAATGGGCAGCGGCAAATATGAAGTGAAGAGTGCTGGTCTAGAAGCTCATGGCTTGAATCCCCGTGCGGTTCAAACCATGAAAGAAGCAGGCATCGATATCTCCAATCACACTTCGGATGTCATTGATCCTGAAATTTTGAAACAAGCAGATTACATCATCACGCTTTGCGGTCATGCTAACGATAACTGTCCGGTTGTAAGTAACGACAAAGCGCAAAGATGGCATTGGGGCTTCGACGACCCCGCAAAAGCGACAGGTACAGAAGAAGAAATCAATACTACATTCGCAGAGGTCCGCGATTCGATAAAAAATCGTATTGAGTTGTTTGTGAAGGAAGGGAAGTAATAAACAGAAATAGTTATGTACTTACGAATATATTCGAGGATTTAGGAACTGTTTTTGTGCCATTTATAACTATACTACAAAAGAAGCAAGCCCTCAGGGCTTGCTTCTTTATCATTTAAAATTGCTAATTATTTGGTCTTGCTGAATTTCATCATCTCTAATGATACCTACTCCTGCGTATAAGATATAAATAATGCCGCCAACGAAGCATGCACATAAAGTTAAGAAGGAAATCATATGTTGTCATCCTTTCTAATCGTGATTACAACAATCGTACAGTGCCCCTCAAACCTTGTGACCCTCCAATCCAATCTGATATCTCCCATCCAATAAAATTCAACTGACGGTAGTTATTGATAGCTTGACAAAAAATGAAGCTCCTCTTACTATAATATTATCTCGATTATCAAGATACTTATAACTATAATTATATTTAATCAAGACAATCTGTCGTCGAGATAAACAAAAAGAGTGGCAATTACATTGTCAATTGAACAAAGTGGAGGGAACGAGAAACAATGGAAATGGCAAAAGGAAATAAAGTAGGTGTAATCATTGCAGCACTTCTGCTGGCTACACTGATGGCATCAATGGATAACACCATATTAGCAACAGCGATGGGGACAATCGTAGGGGATCTTGGCGGGTTTGACAAATTAATGTGGGTGACCTCTGCTTATATGATCGCAGAGATGGCTGGCATGCCGATATTTGGTAAGTTATCTGATATGTATGGCCGCAAGCGTTTCTTTGTTTTCGGAATTATCGTATTCATGATCGGTTCTGCTTTATGCGGTACAGCGGAATCTATTGTACAGCTAAGTATTTATCGTGCGATACAGGGTATTGGCGGCGGAGCACTTGTACCCATTGCATTCACAATTATGTTTGATGTGGTCGCACATGAAAAACGTGGGAAGATAGGCGGATTATTTGGTGCTGCGTATGGTATTTCCAGCATTTTCGGACCTCTAATTGGCGCTTATATTGCAGATTATGTTCATTGGTCCTGGATTTTCTACATCAATTTACCAATAGGAATTATTGCATTTGTAATGATTGCTTATTTTTACAAAGAGTCTGTTGAGCATTCTAAACAAAAAATCGACTACATGGGCGCTATTACGCTCGTAACCTCAATTCTTTGTCTCATGTTTGCGCTGGAGCTAGGAGGTAAAAAATACGATTGGGACTCCTTTACGATAATAGGTTTGTTTTTAGCTTTTGTCGTATTATTGGTCACGTTTATCTTTATTGAACGCCGCGCAGAAGAACCGATTATCACCTTCAGCATGTTCAAAAATCGGCTTTATTCCACGAGCAATTTAATGGCTATTTTTAGCGGCGCAGCATTTATAACAGCTTCCGTCTACATCCCAATCTACGTTCAAGGGGTACTTGGAGGCTCAGCTACAAACTCGGGGCTCGTGTTGCTTCCTATGATGGTCGGATCTGTTGTCACTGCTGCTGGCGGCGGTATTCTGCTCTCCAAGTTTAGTTATCGCTCCATTATGATTTCGACATTGTTTCTGCTAGTGGGCGGCATGGCTCTACTGACTACTTTAACACCCGATTCATCCCGATTTACGGTTACAATCTTTATGATTTTAGTTGGTCTTGGCATCGGCTCATCGTTTTCTGTTCTAAGCAATTCCGCAATACATGGATTTACTGCTAGGCAGCGAGGCTCTGCAAGCTCTACACTTAGCTTCACTCGGGAACTGGGAATGACGCTTGGAATTACGGTATTTGGCATTATTCAAAGTCACTTATTTGCAAATAAACTTTCTTCATCGTTCGGCAGCGGCGGTCAAACGTCGGAGTTCATTGATCTAAGTGATCCAAGTAAAATTTTGACACCTGAGACAAGGGAGAGCATTCCTTCTCAGATTCTTGATAAAATAACTGAAGCACTGTCCTCGTCACTCGTTCATACTTTTGCTTGGGCCATCATTCCATCCGTCATTGCTCTTTTAGCTGCCTTTGCTATGAGCAAGGAGAAGTTTGATCCAGCTTCCGAGCTAGAAGAATATTCAGCATCTCATTAAAAAATAAACCTCGCTATTCGTAGCGAGGTTTTTCTTATGTACATTAAACTTTTCCAAATAAATCTCTAATGACGCTTGCGTCAAGCTCATTCGTTATTTTATAAGAATTAGCAGCATCTTTTGAAGCATTATAATTAAATACATTTAGATAATGATAATCATAAAGTGTAAGGCCGAATTGTCTATTCTCATTCGTTTTTATCGTTATCCAATACGTTTCATTGATATTGATCGTTGAAAAATGCTCTTTTATAAGCTTTGTGTTAGAAAATACATTCATGATGCGTTCAATTTGAGCTAAATCAGTAACGACTATTTTTTCCTCTAATGGATCATCTATTGATTTCAAAATCTCAATTGTGCTAATTTGATTTAAATTTAATTGATCCGATATGACCTTATTAAACGTCGTTTGTTTTGAAGAAATCGTAAAAACAACAACACCAGCGATTACAAACAAAAATAATGCAGGAACAAACATATAGCGCTTTTTCATATTGGTCTCCTTAGTCAATTAATCTATAGGAAAAATGTATTTATGAATTTTTATCCATAAAAAGTATAACATAACCAAGAGTCTATTTAGTTACATCATAATATTTCACAACTTGACATATTAGCGACTTCGTAGGTATTATAGACACAATAAGTCTGTAATTGAGGTGAGAACATGAAATTTTCCAAAGCAACCAATTATGCACTTCACACCATGCTCATGCTTGTTGAAGCTTCTAATTTGAAGCCCATAGGTGTCAAGCAGCTGGCGGAATCCCAAAACGTTTCACCTACTTATCTTTCCAAAATTTTAACGAGACTCGTCAAAGCAGGGATGATTGAATCCGTTTCTGGGGCAAACGGAGGTTACCGGCTATCACGCAAAAAGGACGACATTACGTTTTTGGATATTATCCACGCTATTGAAGGAACAACATCATTATTTGAATGTGATTTTGTTCATGGTGAAGAATGCTTGATTCAAGCTGCAATGAAAGAAGCGGAAGAGAAGATGGAACAACATCTGAAACAAACGAAATTAGCTGACATTGCAAAAAAACAAACCAAACTTGAAGGTTAAGAACATTATTTCAGAAAAAGGAGAAGTACAATTAATTTCGTATAAAATCCTTTTTTAATACAATTGTAGACATAACGAATCTTTAATATCGTATTTAAACATGATAATAAGCGTTTTTTCGCATTATTATAGATATAAAGAGTCTTTAATATCCCATTAGTAGGAGATGAGCTGCATGAATTATGATTGTGCCGTTATTGGCGGAGGACCAGCAGGGTTAAATGCCGCACTTATGCTTGGCAGGGCAAGGAGAAGCGTTGCTTTGATCGACAACAATCGTCCAAGAAATGCTGTTACTCATTCATCGCATGGCTTTATAACAAGGGATGGCGTTACACCTGCTGAGTTTCGTCGCATTACTTATGAAGAGGTGCTGAGTTATCCAACAGTCGATCATAGGCAAGCTGAGGTGATTTCTGTCAGCAAAATTGAAGCCGGATTTGAGCTTATTGATTCATCTGGATTTCGCATTCATACACGTAAATTGATCTTGGCAACAGGAGTAAAAGAAATATTTCCCGAGATCGAAGGCTTTTACCCGCTTTATGGAAAAAGCTTGTTTAATTGCCCATATTGCGACGGCTGGGAGCTGCGTGATCAGCCGCTTGTCGTTGTTTCGGAATATCCGACTGTTTTTCATACAGCGAAGCTGCTTCTCAATTGGAGCAAGGATTTAGTTGTCTGTACAAACGGGAATGAAACCCTGTCTAACGAACAAAAAAAACAGCTTCAACGAAACGGGATCGTCATCATGGAGCAGCCCATTGCAGCATTCGTCGGACAAAATGGGAAGCTTGAGCATGTTCGTTTCTCAGATGGAACTACCATCGAAAGAGCTGGTGGTTTCGTTACTCCTAAGTTTATTTCAAGCACGCGGTTCGGAGAACAATTGGGCTGTGATAAAACGGAGTTGGGAGGAATTCAAACGGATGGAAAGGGGAAAACCTCAATACCCGGTCTTTATATCGCTGGTGATGCTTCCTACTTCATGCCATCCCAATTGGTTTTTGCAGCGGCAGACGGCAGTCGAATAGCGATGAGCGTAAACTTGGAGCTGGCAGAGGAAGACTTCATTTAACGAAACATAAATGCAGTCACAATACGAAAGGACTCACAGTAAATAATAAATAGAGGCAAGGTGTGCAAATATAAGAAAAACATTCGTTTCGCAATGGAGGATTCAGATGACTACAAAAATTAAAATGACTCATACGTTTAATGCTCCTCGTGACCTTGTTTTTAAGGCTTTTTCAGAATCAGAACATTTATTGAATTGGTGGGGACCAAAAGGATGGGCTTTTGATATTAAAAAATTCGATCTCCGCCCAGGTGGTTTATTTCATTACAAACAGACCGCACCAGACGGAACCGAGATGTGGGTCAAGTTTATCTATCATGAAGTTAATTCACCTGAGAAAATTGTATATACCAATTCCTTTTCTGATGAGAAAGGTAACACCGTGCGTGCACCCTTTGACGCTAATTGGCCTCTTGAATTTTCAGTCACTATTATTTTCAGTGAAGATGGAGACAAAACCATTCTTACTATGGAAGGGGAAGCAGTATCTCCAACTGAAGAGGAAGCCAAAACGCTTGAAGCATCACAAGATATGGTTCGCGAAGGATATGAAGTGACGTTTAATCAACTGGCAGATTACTTATTAATGGTATAAACCAACTAGTTAAAGTGATACAAAAAAACTCTTAACGACAAAGGTTAGTTTGATCTCACATTGTTGATGATCAACCTAACCTTTGTTGTTTTTTTGTTAGAAGGGCTCAAATGGAACGGGGGCGAGCCTTTTTGCGTAATGTATCTCAGTACTTTGCACTTCATGTCCAACTTGATATTCTCGCTACATATTTTTACCAAAAAATTGTTGAACCACCAACAATCGTGTAAAATATAACTTATTTGCTCGACGCATATCGTTCCAAATTCCTCGGAGGAAGTGAGTAAACATAATATTTTAGTCTTATGTACTTCAGGAAACTATACTAGGGCTTCAAATCAGTTATTTTATTACATTTCCCAGTCATTTTATTTTAACTATAAGTCGAGGTTATGCGTCGTATGAATGATAAGTATACAGCTCAAGCAGATACTTGGTACCAGCTTGCAGAGCAAAAGGCAGCCCAGTATTTTGAAACATTGAACGAACAAGTGAAGAATAAAACTTATGTAACCACACTAACCGAAGATATTCAATTGTGGAAAAAGAACCATATCCAACATTATTCATTGTTATCCTTTTTTTCGAGAGGAAAGAAAAAACCGGATTCTCGGGATTATCATAGATATATATGGTGGCTGAATTATTCAGGAAAACTTGATGATTATTTGGATCGAAGCGTTTCCTATATTTATATGAGGGATTTAGGAAAAGCTTTAGATGCTCCAGAGACACAAATGAGAATTCAACGAGTGATTGCTGACGTCAAAAGCCACTTTATTCAACCCTCAACAACAAACGGGGGAGAGCAGCCTGATTTTATGACCTTGGCGGGGCTGTATCGGTGGGCTCAGAAGGAAGGCATAGAAAACGGCATAATTTGGGTAATAAATAAACTGAAATCCGTTTCCTCTAATATCCCAAAGGAAATGAATTCCGAGCATGCGGTGCGCAAGCTGATCAAAATTATTATTGGCGTAATGCTGCATGTAATTGAAGAAATGGATGATCAAGTATTGCCTGCTGAACGTGCCCGGAGACTAGACGAAGCCATCAGACTTGGTTACTCCTATGGGCTAACCTATCCTTTTATTGACGATCTGCTTGATTCAGGTGTCCTAAAGGCAGAGGAGAAAGAACAATATTCCAATATGATCCGTACTTCGCTTCTAAGCGGATCTGTTCCACAATTAGGTGAATGGTCCGGCAATAACTTTAAATTTGTCCAATACGTACACGCGGAGCTTAGTGACGCTTTTGAGTATATTAAAAAATATCAGCGACCTGAAACACAACAAACCTTTTTCGAGCAATCCTACGTGTTTTTTCATTCTCAGGATTTGGACCGTGTCAAGGACCTATCGAATGTAAATTACTCTAACAAAGAGCTTTACCTGCCTATCATTTTAAAATCCTCATCTTCAAGGCTTATCGTCCGTTCTGTCATTAGTGCTCCTTTGGACGAAGGCTTTGATAATCGAACATTTTATTATGGCATTTATAACCAGCTGGCAGATGATTTAGCAGATATGTTTGATGATATGAAAGACGGGGCGGTAACACCCTATACCTATTATTTCAAATACCATGAGCAGCGCTCAGATCTAATCAATCCCTTTGAGTTATACTGGTCCGTCATCTCTTATTTAATTCACAACGTATACGACTCCGATGCCAAAACCCGAGAAGTGATTCTTGATCGTGCCTTCAATGGTCTAAAAAGGTTGAAAGAACGTATAGGTACTGAGAAATACAACGAAATTATGGCGGTGTTTGCTTCAGGAGATCCACATTTTAATCGCCTTATCCAACATGTGGTTCAAAAAGCAGATGATGTGGATTTCTTCGATAAACTGCTCCGGGATCAGATGGTAACGGTTTTAAAAAGCAATCGCAGTGAAAAGGAACAATTCCTTTCAACTGTCAAAACTGCTCGCGAGCAAATCAACAATCTATTGCCGATTCACAAAAGTAATGAAATACCTCCAATGAGAGAGCTGCTTATTGATGCTGCAAACTACAGTCTTGAGGGAGATGGCAAACGATTACGGCCAATATTGGCTTGGGTCATGGGTATAAATGAGTATGGACTGCATGCTTCCGCGATCGTGCCGCTTCTAAAATCATTAGAGTATATGCATACCGCGTCTTTAATCTTCGATGATCTCCCAACGCAGGATAATGCCTCTACTCGCAGAGGGCGACCTACGCTGCACCAGGTGCATAATAGTGCTACCGCGGAATTAACCGGCCTATTTCTTACCCAGAAGGCGATTGAAGAGCAATCATCCCTTGAACAGTTTGACCCTAAAACCGTGCTTGCTTTAATGCAATATTCGTCCCAAAGAGCTGGAGATATGTGCATGGGGCAGGCGATGGATTTGCATTCCAAAGGAAAAGCATTAACATTGGAGCAGCTAAATATGATGTGCTTTTACAAAACCGGAATTGCATTTGAAGCTTCACTTGTAATGCCTGCTATTCTCGCTCAGGTAAAGTCGTCAGAAATTGCGATTTTAAAAAAATACGCCTATCATGCGGGCATAGCCTTTCAAATTAAAGATGATTTGCTCGATTCGGAAGGAGATTTAAATTTACTCGGTAAACCTATTGGCCAGGATGTGGAGAACAACAACTCGACTTTTGTAACCATCCTTGGTCTAGATGGAGCTAGAAAAGAGATGTGGGAACACTTCTGCCTTGCAATGGAAGCATTGAAGGAGATGCCACGTAATCCAGCTTTTCTGAAGCAACTTCTGAATTATATTATAAGCAGGGATTATTAAATTACATTCGTACGTCTTGAAGAAGATTCGAGCAATCATGTTAGATAGTGCAATAATTTGAATAAGCTAACAGCAGTCCATCGGTGACATATGGTCACTGTTGGACTGCTGTTACTTTTTAATGGTGTTTGAAGCAGTCAGCAAAAGTTGATGAGAATGAAGGGGAGAAGTAAAGTGAGCGAGGTTAATATGACTAATTACCAATTCATAAGTGACTATAAAGACATTTCAACCTACAAAGAAAGCTTTAATGAATTGGCTAAAATGGTATTTGGACTTGATTTCGAAAAATGGTATGAAAAAGAGGGCTGGAACGAAAATTATATATGTTATTCCTTTCTCGATAAAGGTAAAGTCATTGCCAATGCCTCAGCAAGCAAAATGACGGTTATATGTAACAGTGAAGAGTATAAAGCCATTCAAATCGGTACCGTTATGACGCATCCCGACTTTCGAAATCAAGGATTATCAGGCAAACTGATGAACCATATTATCGAGAAATATGAACAAGAATATGACTTTATCTACTTGTTCGCTAATGACTCGGTTCTAGACTATTATCCTAGATTTGGGTTTAGAAAAACGCAAGAAAGTAGTTTTACTTTAAACATTTTAGGTTTAGAATTAAAACCAGAAGCAATCCGTTCCTACCGCAAGCTACATACGAATAACGCCAATGATTATCGGTTGATGGAGCAGTTTGCTAAGGAAAGAATACCTGTATCCCCTATAATGGGTGTGAAAAACAATGAACATCTATTGCTGTTTTATTTTATCTTAGCATTCAATGATGCGATTTATTATGTCGAGGAAGTTGATGCCATTGTTATTTTTAAGCATGAGGATAAACAACTTCATCTTTATGATGTCATCAGTGTTCAAAAAGTTGATTATGATGTTATTTTGAACAGCCTTGTTACTGCCGATACGGAGATTATTCATTTTCACTTTATACCCGATTACGATAATGAAAACATTCATGTCGAGTTATTAGCACAGAGTGAGGACACATTGTTTGTTCGTCCTTCATTTGAAGATAGAGCAGAACATATTTTGTTTCCATTAACTTCTCATTCATAATGAAACACTTTTTTCAAACATTATCAGTACAAGGTAAATATCATGCTCTACATCCTGTAGGAACAGCGTAGGCTATCGTCTTCCATGTCAATCGTACAGGTCGTTTTGTCTTCTTGAGAATACAATATGGTGTATTCCAAAACAGGAAGGAGATAATTCTGTGAACCGTAACGATTATAATAACATGAGTAATAACATGAACATGGGTAGTAATATGGGCAGTAACATGGGTATGGTAGAAGGTGCGAATTCGGCTAACTTTTGTCCAGATTGTCCAACACAAACGATTTATGATCCTCCAATTACGCAATATGAGGACATCTACCATCCGCAGCTTGTAAATGTTATTCAAAATATTGAAACGGTGAAGAAGCATCATTGTTGTCCTGTCTATCAGCATTATTACACGCAATCTGAGAAAAATGTCATGGTTTCAGGCTTAAAACGCAGAAAACGTGCTAAAATATCTTCCAAAAAACGTTCCAAAAAATAGTCCTTAAATATTAAAGAAGACCCGTAAGAGCCCACGCTTCGCAAATGAAGCGGCTGTCTTACGGGTCTTTCGCTTGTTTTCAAGATTACAAAAACTGAAACAAGAGATGTTTTCTTCTTAAATACATATACAATACATACAGAATACGGCAGACAGGCAAAACAAACAGAAAATTACCTTAACTGTTGTCAAAAAGGCTCCAGCCTCAATAAGATATGAATATAAATTGTTGAAATTCTAAAGGAATTTAATGGGGAAGCTGAACAACTTTGTGAAATATATCTACTCCTTCATATAAACGTTGCAGATTATTCACAATTTGTATACTTGAAAATCTCAGAAGCAGAGAAGTAGCAACGTTTAGATTGAAACTAATAGAAGTTTAGTTTAACATCAAATACAGTGAACCATACCGCAAGTATCGGAAAAAATGTAATGATGCTAGTAACACATAGCGGCAAACAAAAGCTTCAATCGATGCATTAAGCTTTGTTATTGCCTTTGCTTTGTGTGTTCCTAGAGCCTTGTAAACGGACTTTTCACTTTTCACCAGCTTTCAAATAGCTTATAATTATCTGATAATCACAGATCATTTAATCTATAATCAATTACAAAACAATATGATATGGTTTTAATTGAAACAGAAAAGGTGTGTGACTGGGTCGAGCATTGGCTTAGTGTAACGCCTATACAGAAGCGCCTACATGCTTTATGCAAATTTTAGGATATAAGGATGGTAAAAATGAGCAACGGAGAAAATAAAACAGACGTCATCTTGATTGGTGCCGGAATCATGAGTGCGACTTTAGGGACACTTCTGAAAGAATTGGTACCGGAATGGAAAATTACCGTGTTTGAGAAGCTCGAAAGTGCTGGAGAAGAAAGCTCTAACGAGTGGAATAATGCAGGAACAGGGCATGCAGCACTGTGCGAGCTTAACTACACTGTAAATAAGCCAGACGGATCTGTAGATATTAGCAAAGCGATTCAAATTAATGAACAGTTCCAGCTTTCCATGCAGTTTTGGTCTTACCTTGTAAATAGTAAGCTAATTCGTAATCCGCAAGACTTTATTATGCCAATACCTCATATGAGTATGGTCCAAGGAGAACAAAATGTAACGTTTCTAAAGAAACGTTTTGAAGCCATGTCTACTAATCCATTGTTTAAAGGGATGGAATTTTCCGATAACCCTACAAAATTGATGGAATGGATCCCACTTATTATAAAAGATCGTAAATCAAATGAAGCTATAGCAGCAACCAAAATTGACTCTGGCACGGATGTCAACTTTGGTGCTTTAACGCGCATTCTGTTTGATCACTTAAAAAGTAAAAACGTTGATCTCAAATACAAACATAGCGTTGATAATATTAAACGTGCTAGCGACGGCTCGTGGGAATTGAAAGTACGTAATGGCAGCGGCAACGTCGAACGGCATACTGCAAAATTTGTCTTTATCGGAGGCGGAGGCGGAAGCCTGCATTTATTGCAAAAATCCGGTATTCCTGAAGGTAGACATATTGGCGGATTCCCAGTAAGCGGAATATTTATGGTTTGTAATAATCCGAATGTTGTGGCACAGCATCATGCAAAAGTTTACGGCAAAGCCAAAGTTGGAGCTCCTCCAATGTCGGTTCCACATTTGGATACAAGATTTATCGACAATAAAAAATCTTTGCTGTTTGGTCCATTTGCCGGATTCTCACCTAAGTTTTTGAAAACCGGTTCAATGTTTGATTTGGTCACTTCCGTAAAACCGGATAATCTCATCACAATGTTATCCGCAGGTGCAAAAAATATGTCATTGACAAAATATCTGATTGAGCAAGTTATGCTATCCAAAGAAAAGCGCATGGATGAGTTGCGCGAGTTTATCCCTAACGCCAAAACGGAAGACTGGGATTTAGTAGCAGCTGGTCAGCGTGTGCAAGTAATCAAAGATACTGAAGCTGGCGGCAGAGGAACACTTCAATTTGGTACGGAAGTTATAACGGCTGCTGATGGTTCGATTGCAGCATTACTAGGCGCTTCGCCAGGTGCTTCTACTGCTGTTCACGTTATGCTTGAAGTATTTAAAAAATGTTTCCCTCAACACATCAAAGAGTGGGAACCAAAAATTAAAGAAATGATTCCTTCTTATGGCGTTTCATTAATGGAAAATCCAGAGCTTCTGCACGAAATTCATACTTCTACAGCTGACTCACTAGGCCTGAGTGAAAAAGAACTGGCTTTTAGTTAGTTTTTCTGATGTAAAATCAAATGAATATGGATGTAGTGAATTATTTAATTTCATTAAAATAAATATTGAACCTTTGATCTAGTTATAGATTGAAGGTTCTTTTTTTATTGAATTTACAGGTGCTGCAGTTAATATTGCTTGCATGTTACCGTTTTTGGTGAGAGGACATACTAATAAAAAACTTTTTGCTCCCTTTTAAAGCAATTGTCCCAATTTTTTTTTACAGCGTGAAAAATAACGGGCTGCTCGATTGTATTACTAGTGAAAGGGGGACATCAAGTGAACGATTCATATGAGCTCAATGAATCCGTCCGCAAAGCCGTGGTCAACTATTCCGACAGCCTGGTCAAGATAGCTTTTGCTTATCTCAAAAATATTGCTGACGCGGAGGAAGTAGCGCAAGAAGTATTTCTAGCCTATCTCCAAAAATCCCCCGTCTTTGATAGTGATGAACATGAGAAAGCCTGGTTAATCCGTACAACGATCAATAAATGTAAAAACTTGCTCAAGACGGGGTGGTTTAAGAGTCGAAACCCCATACCGGACAACCTGTCTAACCTACCGAAGGATGAATACATGGTCATGCAGGCAGTATTATCATTGGATAAAAAATATCGGGTCCCGATCCATTTGCATTATTACGAAGGTTATTCCTTGGATGAAATAGCGGATATACTTCATGCCAAACCTGCGACGGTAGGTACTTGGCTCGCTCGAGGGCGTAAACAGCTTAAAGAAGTTATAGGCGGTGATTTGTGAGAATGAAAAAAACAAGTTATAAATCGGCCATGTCTAAAGTGAAAATAAGTGAAGACTTTCAAGAACGTACACTTGAACGCTTAAGCCTGGAGAAGCACAAACAAATCGACAACAATAATAACAACATACGAAATGGAGAGATTCCTATGAAAACAGTTCATTCTAAAGTAAAGAAAAACAAAGTGATGATCTGGGCAACCAGCATTGCGGCTTGTGCGGTATTGACTCTGAGCATTTATGCAGTAAACCAAGACGCAGGCAGTACTTCTCCTGGTGCGGTCACGAAAAATCCAAGCGACACCATTGAGAATAATGGTCCTGGACCGGCGACCTCAGCAAAACACAGGGTAAACATTGATGGTGTAATTGATGAGGTAAGTACCGACGGCCAAAGCTTTCGAATTGGCGAATTGTGGGTGACAGTTACGGAAAAAACGACTTACGGCATAACAGGCCCAACAGCTCCTGATATTTCAGAGCAGCTGGTAAGCAAGGAATTTAAAGTGGGCAACACGGTATCTGGCTTCACCTCGGAAGACGTCACGAGCGGAAAGGTAACAGCCGACGTCATTTTCAATAATTTTTGATTTAGCAGCTGTTAGCATACTAACCGCATCCTCCTATGGATGCGGTTTTTTGCTAGCATTATATAAAATAGACGATCATAAATCAAAAAAAGACCGATCAAAAAAACTAAGTTTTTTACAGTAGGAAATAAATTCTTACAGGTAAACGATTAATAAACGTTTGTTAAGATAATTACTGTAATCGCTCTCAAGTTAATATATGGAAGGAAGTGAGGCTCGAGTAGCCTATTGCAGGCTGTACAGCATCATGTGCGACTAAATGCAATTTTAAAAAAGAGGAGGAATACCGATGAAATAATTGCAACCTCCGATGACGGGACATGGGACGCTTACCTAGACTATTTAGAAATTCAGTACCCCCCAAAAAAAATCTAGTAAAGAGAGTTAATCGGTACGGAGTGACGCGAACAACTATACTCGTATTTTAATACGAGGAGGTACTACCATGTTCAAAGCAAAACTAATAAAAGGGGCAGCGGCCCTAGCAATCTTCAGTTCGTTGTTCTCCACCCCGATAATGCCTATTGCCAGTGCAGCCGATGCCAACTGCCCGAATGGATATGTAGGTCTGACATACGACGATGGCCCAAATGCCAGTAACACTACATCACTGCTCAATGCTCTGAAGCAGGCCGGTTTGCGTGCAACGATGTTCAACCTTGGGCAAAACGCACAAAATAACCCGTCACTCGTGCGGGATCAAGTGAATGCGGGCATGTGGGTTGGAAACCACTCTTATACACATCCTCACATGACAACATTGAGCAGCTCGCAGATGTCATCGGAGATTACGCGGACACAACAAGCGATTCAGTCAGCTACCGGAACTGCACCAAAATTGTTCCGCCCGCCGTACGGCGAAACTAACGCAACGTTGAGGTCAATCGAGAGTCAAAATGGTCTAACCGAGGTACTGTGGAACGTTGACTCACAGGACTGGAATGGCGCCACCACCGCACAGATCGTAGCCGCTGCGGGCAGACTGCAGAACGGCGATGTCATCCTGATGCATGATCAATACCAGACTACGCTCCAAGCGATTCCCCAGATTGCTCAGAACCTTAAGAGCCGTGGACTTTGCCCTGGTATGATTTCAACAAGCACCGGCCGAGCGGTTGCGCCTGACGGTGGCGGTACAACTACTCCTCCAAGCACAAGTACAAAAAAGGAAGCCGAAAGCATGACCAAAGCTGGTCAGTACACCGGAAATATTAGCTCGCCGTTCTCTGGTGTTGCTTTATACGCCAACAATGATTTGGTCAAATACACACAGAATTTCACGAGCGGAACTCATAGTTTCGCACTCCGTGGTGCTTCAAATAATTCCAATATGGCCAGAGTTGACTTGAAAATAGGCGGGGTGACGAAAGGGACCTTCTACTTCGGAGGCAGTAGTCCCGCAGTCTATACCATAAGCAATGTCAGCCATGAAACCGGTAATCAAGAAATTGAGCTCGTTTGCACCTCCGATAACGGGACATGGGATGTTTACATTGATTATTTGGAAATTCAGTAAATAACTCGAACCAGTAAAGGATACGATTTAGTTATTGATTTAAATTCAAATCGTATGTTCCACTAAATCCCGGCGGGATCTTCTCCGTCGGGATTTTTGTGAGTAGCCCTGTTGAAATACAGAAGAAAACTTTACGTCATTTTTCAAGCTAAAAGATTGATCATTTATTATATTGGTTTAGTTCTTGACCTAAAGTAATGTCACCCCATATAATTATCCATTAATAACCAATAGAATGAGGTCAAGGAGAGTGAAGTTAATGGAACCTACCCTTACAGCCGATCTTGAAAGAATACTGCGAAAACTTGATCAAGCTGATTTAATTAATCTTTTAGTTGATCGGATATCCTCCAGTGACTTGAATTCACTTCTCTTAAAAGTATTCAGTGAGAAAACAAAAACATCTTCTCCAAATGATCTACTTAAACGATACAAGAATAACCGTTTTGTACACCCAGCTGACGTCGATGTGCTATTGCTTAAGAGGTTGGAGTTGGATGTTTTAGATATTGCTTCAAAACATTCTTTTTCACCTATTCAATTATCTCCCGTAGCGCCATTGGGCTGTGCTTCTGTGCTAGGAACAGTTGATCAAAACAAAGCAATTTCCGCTTTAAGAGGAACGGAGGTTGTATCAGATGCAACCAATCTTTTATCCCTGCACATCAGTAAATTACTTAAATCAAATGATTCCAATGATAAGAGAGATAATTTTATTCGCTTCTGTACAACCCATAGGCATGTCCGAGCGCAATTCTTTGGAGATGCTCCAGGGATGCTGCCTCATTTCCATTTATTTTGTATGGTGTCGTCTGGATTAGATGAAGGTTCCTATAGCTTCGAAAAACAATCATTATGGGAGCATATAAAAGTGTACCAAAGTATTTTTAAAACGCTGTTTGGATCTGACATTGAGATCATTTTAAGTGAACGCAGTGGTTACAAAGATTCGGCTGGCTTAGTCTCAAGGATTATAAAACACGGAAATGAATTGTCAATGAATATGTCGGTAAGTACAGGTGAGCCGAATATGGAAAACCAGTATTACAAAGGATTACAATTCACATTGAAGACAGTAATAGGCGAAACGGAGTATTTTATTGGCGATGGCGGTTTTGTAGATTGGACACAAAGTATGTTAGGCAGCAGGAAAGAGCGGCTTTTAATTAGTGCAATTGGTCTGGATAGGCTCATTTTGTGAAGTACCGGCCGTTCTCAAAGGACTCGAAATTATTGATTTCCTACTAAGCAGGTGATTATCATTTTTGAGAAGATGTATAATTATCCATCATTCATTTTAGGTAAATACAAATGCAACGCTGTAGATTTCTGGAATGAACAGATTTGCTTCTACAATAGAATTTATCAAAGTGACTTCATGAATGATTGGAAGTATTTGTTTTTTGAATATTATCCGAAGCAAGCGGAATCACTGTTGCGTTAACCATCTAATAGGAATACATATTAAAATTATAAAAATGGAGTGATTAAGTGTTTCCGATTCTAGAGACAGAAAGATTGCAATTGAGAGAAATCGTTAAAGAAGATGCTCATAGCATCTTTCGTTGCTTTTCCAATCATGATGTGACACGATATTATGGACAAGATACGTTAACAAATATCGAACAAGCAGAACCGTTCATTGCGTTTTTCGCTCAAAGCTACCAAGAAAATCGAGGCATTCGATGGGGCATTGAAATAAAAGGTAAAAAAGAAATGATCGGGACCATCGGTTTTAATGTTTTGTCTTTAAAACATAAGAGAGCTGAGATAGGCTATGAGCTTCATCCTGATTATTGGGGAAATGGATATGCAACAGAAGCCATTTCAAAAGTTATAACATATGGTTTTAGCGAACTTGGGTTAACTCGTATTGGCGCGATTGTTTTTATTGAAAATAAAAAATCCAATCAATTATTAACAAAACTAGGTTTTGAAAAAGAAGGGATTTTGAAAAACTATATGTATCAAAATGGTGTTGCCTATGATACAAACATTTACTCTTTGATAAAGTGAAGTTAATGAAAGGATGGAATCAATGAAAACAATTCAAAAGATGTATGAACATCTAAACTGGGCAAATCAACGTATTCTAGAAACTTTGCAAAATGTAGAAAACGAGGATCAACTGGTGCGGTTATTTTCTCATATTCTAAATGCCGAACAAGTTTGGATTGCAAGAATAAGAGGGATGGACAGTTCACAAATGCCTATCTGGTCAGATGGTGATCTAGAATCCTGTGCAAAACTTATTAAACAAAATGAAGAAAGCTTCAAAAATATTCTCACTGAACTCACATACGCTGACTTAGATAACTTAGTATCATATTCAAACAGTAAAGGTAAAGAGTTTGTAACTTCCACACGAGATATTTTAACTCATGTAGCACTACATGGTCAGTATCATCGAGGACAAATTAATTTACGAATTCGAGCAAATGGTTTTGAACCCGTCAACATTGATTATATTAATTTTGTGAGATAGAAATATCAATAGTTACTGTTTGAATTAAGGGTAAACGATAGTTATACTTTAGTTCTGGAGCAGTTTGCCATGGCAGCTGCTCTTTATTATTTATTAATACAAAGGATCGTATGGCTCCAATACTTGGTCATAGTGATATATGATGAAGAAGGTCTGTACCCCTCGTATTTGTAAGAGAAAGGTGTGTAAATCCTGTTTAAGCTTAATCATGTCTCTCGTCCTATGCGCAATACTTTATTCATTATTATCATTCTCGTTTTTTCGATTAGCACCGCATCTGTTCTGTTGTATGGCGATCACTTTCTCATTGGGTCATATAATAAACAAAATAATGACGACGTCAAATATATAAATAGCGCTAAAATTTTATTGAATAAGCACACGATTGCTTATAACAGCGGCGATGAGCCGTCTGCTTTCATCATGCCAGGAATGCCAGTTGTACTGGCTGGTCTCATGCTCATCTTCGGACAAGGAGATGGAGGGGTTGTGGCATTCCGAGTCCTAATGGCAGCCCTGCAGGCGTTCTCGATTTATTTGATTTTTATTGCGGCTAATCAGCTGTTTAATAGTAGAGCTGCTATAATAGCCAGCATCGCAACTGCACTTTATTTGCCCGATTATTTTTCTTCAGGCGCCATTTTGTCGGAGACAATGTTCCGCACGCTGTTCATATTGCTTATTTGCTTTAGCCTTCTTGCTTTAAGGAGACAGGAAACGAGGTATTATATTATTTCGGCAGCTATTGTTGGGCTAGCATGTTATTTCAAACCGCATGCGGTGCTTTTTCCCGTTGTCTGGTTCATTTTATGGCTTGTGCAAAAGATATCTCGGAAAATTTTAGTGAAGTATACTGCAGTTATTTCGTTAACGATGATCCTTTTGCTATCTCCATGGTGGATACGGAATTACGTCACATTTGATAAATTCATTCCATTCACACAGTCAGCAGGCAATCCGATGTTATTAGGCGCTCTTATTAACAACGAGGCACCTTCAAAGGCCTTCTTCGACACCCATCTAGAATACGAGGGCATCAGTGAAAATCTATTTGCAGGCTCAGACTCTGCTCAAGCCGAAACGGCACAAAAAATTGTAAGCTTCGGCTTTAAAAATCAACCATTAAAATACTTGAAATGGTATACGATTGATAAAGTATTTGGATTATATGCGGCTCCTTATTATTGGAAAACGGTATTTGGTGTAAATATTTGGATCGCGGGCATCTATCATGTCGTATTTATGCTATTGGGAGCAGCAGGTTTACTGATTACGCTTAAGCGAGCCTTCCGGCAAAAGGAGATTGCTTATTTGTTTTTATTACTTTCATTGGCTTACTTTACTGTGATCTATATTCCCTTTGTCGCATTCAATAGGTATGGTTACCCAAATGTGTTTCTTTTCTTTATGAGCGCAGGTTTTTTTATCGACTGGGCGATTGCAAAGTATCAAAGTACGAGTGTGAAAAATAATGTCACTGCCAACCTTTAAAGGCTTCAACACACACGGGAATCGAAATGGATGGGAGGCTTTATGAAAAAAAGATATGCTTTCATGCTATTTATAGCAATCAGTATTTTATTATTAATAGGATATAATAGATATTTTTATAGTTTTCAAGCTCTTAATAATAATGCTGTCATATTTAGTGGTCCGACCAAATCTCCGAATGGTGATTATAATGCAAGTGCATATTATATCCCTTATGGTGGCGCAGCAGGTGACGTTTTGTATATTGTCGAGGTTGAAGAAACCCAAACGGGCAAGAAAAAAACGATTTATTCAAGCAATCATAAAGACGTTTTTTCTATGAATTGGAAATCCGCAGAAGTTCTTAAAATTAAGAATGAAAGTCCGGAATATAATGACCATAGGAATATAGAGTTAAATGTGAAGTCCGATATTTATGAAGAATCTGGAGCAGCATGTCGAAGTCTATTGTTAAAAGGAAAGTTTGAAAATTGTTATAAGGCCGATGACATTCAGGTGCCATTAATTCTTAAAATGATTGGTTTCTGAAAAGAGACACGGAACTCTACAATTTGAAATTACGATTGTTAAGATACATTGGCTTGATTAATTATGGTTTTAGCATTTAGCATACTTCATGTTGCAAACGGTACACCAATGCTTAAAGCTCAAATTATTATGAGAAAAGGTACAGCACCTCTAAAAATATGAGGAGCTGTACCTTTAGTTTTTTCTATAGCTGCTATTAAGCATAAGAGATAGCATAAGAGACCTAAGGGTCATTGCAGTGGTATTTGATGTAATGTTCACCAGAACTATTCTCCGTGCAGGATACTTCCAAAATATATAGAATATTTTTATAACATATCGATATTTTTGACAAATCTTTCATCAGATGTAGTGGGGGTATATGTTTATGGAAAATAATCGAAATTGGGCAGGTAACTATAGGTATAGCGCATCCGAACTCCATGTTCCGGAAACATTGGAGCAAATACAAGAAATAGTAGCACGTAGCAATCGAATTAAGACACTTGGCACTCGTCATTCGTTCAATGGAATCGCTGATTGTAACGAGAACCTAATTTCTCTACAAAAGTTTAACCGAATCCTTGCATTAGATACTAAACACAATAAGGTTACAGTCGAGGGAGGGATTAGATACGGAGATCTGTGTCAATATCTGTATGAATTCGGTTATGCTTTGCACAACTTGGCTTCGTTGCCCCATATTACAATAGCAGGCGCATGCCAAACGGCCACACATGGTTCCGGTGACCAGAATGCTAATCTTGCTTCGGCGATTCATTCCATGGAAGTTGTCAAAGCAGATGGAAATAAGGTCGTATTCTCCCGTGATCAACAAGATGGGCTCTTTGCTGGTGCGGTAGTGGGGCTTGGAGGGCTCGGGGTAATTACGAAAATCACTCTAGATATAATCCCCACATTCCAGATGAGTCAATATGTATTTGATCATTTGCCTTTAGTTCAACTTAAAGATCATTTTGACGAAATATTCTCTAGCGCTTATAGTGTTAGTCTTTTTACGGATTGGAAAACGTCTACATTCAATCAAGTCTGGCAAAAGCGTAAGTTACCAGATCTTGAACACGCTGAAGTGGAATCCGAATTTTTTGGCGCCAAGCTCGCAAGTGTACCACGACATCCAGTGCCAGGTTATTCTGCAGAGAATTGCAGTGAGCAGCTTGGTTTTCCGGGGCCATGGCATGAAAGACTACCGCACTTCCGCATGGATTTCACGCCAAGTGCCGGAGAGGAACTACAGAGTGAATATTTTGTGCCGCGCAAAGATGCCTATCAAGCACTATGTGCGATTGACCGGATACGTGATTTCATATCGCCACATCTTTATGTGTCAGAAGTTCGTACGATTGCAGAAGACAATTTGTGGATGAGTCCTTGTTATAAGCAGGAATCCGTTGCTTTTCACTTTACATGGAAGGCGGATTGGGAAGCGGTCCGACAAATCCTTCCGATGATCGAGGAACAAATTGCGCCTTTCCATGCTCGCCCACATTGGGCAAAGCTGTTTGCCACGCCGCCTGCCCATCTTCAATCATTATATGAGAAGTTACCTGACTTTCGGCAATTACTACTTCAAAACGACCCTCAAGGAAAGTTTTGCAACGACTTCTTGAAAAACTACATTATGGAGAAGCGTTAATTCCTTTACAGTTATATAACCAAATGGTAATGTATATAATACAATATGGAAATTATAACTTTGGAGGGGATTGAATGGACGGTAAACTTCTACAATATGAAGGAAGAAGTGTGGTTCGGTTCGAGCGTTATCTAAATCATCCGATAGAAAAAGTATGGAGGGCGTTAACTAGTCCCACTCAGATTGTCAATTGGTTAACTGCGCATGCTGAATTTGATTTGATCGTTAACGGAAAGATTACATTTCTTTGGGAGAATGGGGATCTGGTACATGGAAAGTTCACTATTGTCAATCCCCCAAATGAGCTCGAGTACACTTGGATAGAGAAGTCTTCAGGAGAATCAGTGGTTCGATGGGAGCTGCATGACGATGATAAAGGATGCCATCTTCACCTGACTCATACGTTTTACGAGTCCGCTGAAGTTGCTGATTTTCTGGCAGGCTGGCATGTGCATCTAGACATGATTGATATGATTCTTCATGAAAAGCAGGTCGACTTCCCTTCGGATCGTTTTAAAGACTTGCGCAAGAAATATGATTCGATAATGAATTGAGTTGTAAAGGAAGACAATGCTGATGCTCTTGGAGCGATTAGCACATCAAATTAAAATCCATTGTCGGTTGCGCATTCGAGTGGAGAGGACCAAGTGATGAGTAATAATATATTTGAAGTTTTGTCGGAACCACACAGACGGTCTATGCTGGATCTATTGCGCATTCGCGAGCGTTCAGTTGGGGAACTTGTAGATAAGTGTCAATTGAGTCAACCGGGCGTTTCCAAGCATCTAAGAGTATTGCGAGAAGCTGGATTGGTTGAGGTACGATCTGTATCCCAAAAAAACATCTATTCCTTACGCCCAGAACCGCTTCAAGAAGTCGATAAGTGGCTGGAGTCATATCGTCATTTCTGGTCCAGCAAGCTTGACGATCTCCAGTCCTTCCTTGATCAAGAGGAAGAATAGATACTTGATTAGAACTTACATTGACCATGATAAAGTCAGGAGATTATCCTGGCTTTTTCTATGTTACACCATAGATGAAGACAGAGATTCTAAAATAGATTTTTATTGAACTAACGGAAAGCTAAAAACAATGATAATTGTGGATGAGCAGACGCTTCGGCGGCCTGCTTATTTTTTTATCTTAACAAGTAGTAGAGCAAGAAGGATGACGGGGTACTATTAATGATAGAACTATTCATTACGACGGGAATGGGGATATAATTAAGGAAACAATAACACTTTTTAGCAATTTCCGCTCCATATCCTTAAGAATTAGAATAATTTATTCATAATGCTAACTAATAACATAAAGTAAATTTTTCATTTTGAAAATTTCAATTGGAATGAAGGGGATGTAGCACCGTTGGAGAGAGTTCATGACGCTGCATTAAATAGTTTCTGGGTTGCAGTGGTCGTTTCGTTGATTCTTATGTGTTTTTATCCGCTGAGCTTCTTAATTGAGGTCCATATGATGTTCTTTGTGTATCTGCTGCCATTTTTGATATTATTTCTGTGGATATTCACTCTTTTGTGCTTATGCCCTGCTTTTTATTTAATTGATCTGTTACTCAGAATTAAAAAAAGGAGATTATTTTCGTCCATGCTTGCTCACGCATTTACCGGGTTGATGATTTCCACAATGATTTATTCCCTCTGTGTAGGCAAATTAGAATGGAATTACTTCTACTGCGTACCCGGAATCCTAAGCGGCTTTCTCTTCCCAATTATGGAGCGTTGGAATTAGAGTCTCATTTCTTGCTTTTGCAGAAAGGATTGAACTACTTGAAGCCTATTATCATATTATGTATATTTCTTCTGTTCGTAATGGGATGTCAAAGCAAAGAGAACAAGTCAATAATTAAGGAGGTTTCGTCCGAATCCATTACAGTTCGAGTCAAAGTGGAAAGAGAAGAAGCATCAAAAATTAAAATTCATACCGAATTGGTGAATACAGGCGATAATTCCATTGGGATCATCCATGGCGACCCTTTGACTGGAGCAGTCGTCGGAGAGCGATCTAATCGCCCAGATATTATTTATAGTTTTGTTGGTATCTCAAAGTCATTAGCTAAGAATGAAGTATACAGTTTCGATAAGGACAAAATGATTAATATTACACCTGAAGATCAAATTCTTTACACTGAAACCATATTTTCGATTAATAGTGAAAGGAAGACCATAGAATTAAATATTAATTTAGATGAAGTTGATTAAAAAGTATCTTTGAATTCCCAATTCAAAACTTTAATATTGGAGGCGCGTAATTATGAATTATTTTATAATAACCGGCACATCAAGAGGAATTGGACAAGCTATTGCAGAGCAACTTATCTCATCAGAGCACTATTTATTTTGTATTTCACGCGAAAGAAATCATTCGTTAACAAACAAAAGCAAGAACATTACCTATTTGGAATTTGATTTACACGACATTGATCAAATCGAGGCGTTAATGAACCGAATTTTTTCAGAAATTGATCTGTCTAGAGCCAACGGGGTTTATCTCATAAACAATGCTTCTATGATCGCTCCTGTTGCATTTATTGATTCGGCTGCTGTTAACGAAATCACAGGAAACATTCATGTTAATCTGCTCGCACCTATTTTACTGACTTCTACATTTATGAAGCATACGAAAACCTTTTTAGGCAATAAGCGCATTTTAAATATATCATCCTCCTCAGCCAAACATCACCATCCTGGCATGAGTCTATATTCGGCTTCCAAAGCAGGTTTGGACGTATTCACTCAATGTGTCGGTCTTGAACAAAGCCACACCCAAGCACCAGTCGGTATTATTTCTATATGGCCAGGAATGATTGATACGAATTTGCAAAAAGAAGCAAGAACTCAAGACCAAGCAGCTTTCCCATCTGCTCAGCTATTCGGAATGGCCAAAGATGCCGGCATGCTGACGACACCAGAAGAAACCGCACAACAAATAATAGCGTTTTTGTTTACAGAGCATTTTGAACATGGTGCTATCGTTGATATTTATGACTATTCGAAGCTTCAACAACATGTTGACACTCCAAACAAAAACACTTAACAAAGGCGGCTGAAATAATGATTAGCATAATTAACGGTTCTGAAACTTTAATCATAGTCATTCATGAAATTTATGGCATTAACCGTCATATGCAACATATTTGTCAATCACTAGCGGATCACGATTTTGATGTTATTTGTCCAAATCTTTTGGTACAAGAAGTACCTTTCGACTATGCCAATGAGGAAACTGCATATCGTCATTTCATGGAAAATGTAGGCTTTATTAAGGCATCGAACCAAATTAAGCAGCTCGTATTCGACAAAAGGGCTAATTATAAAAAAGTTTTTCTTGCCGGATTTAGCGTAGGAGCAACAGCTGCATGGTTATGTTCAGAGGAACCAGAGGTTGATGGGATAGCAGCATACTATGGTTCACGCATTAGAAACTACACGGAATTACTGCCTAAATGTCCAACAATACTATTTTTTCCGCAAGAAGAATTGTCGTTTCATGTAGATGATTTAATTTCGATTTTAAGCAAAAACGATGCGAATGAAATCCATAAATTTAGCGGACAACACGGCTTCAGTGACCCGTATTCTCACAAATACAATGAACAATCCGCACAGAAGGCCTTTTCTGAGATGGTAGGCTTTTTCCATAACATAGAACGATTTTGATCCCCTCGTAGGAAGCAATACACTTGGTTGTTTGTAGACTCCTGTTAACGGAGTTTAACTTTAAGAGAGCTATCATCGGTAATTTTTCAGTAACTTTTTTATTATTGCGGCGATAGAGTGGAAGAGAGCAAATCCTATCCTATTAGGACCCGAAGGTGATATGAAGTGACGGAGCTCGGCACGAGCTCTGCTTTTTAATGCGATAATGTTAGAGGGGAATCAAAAAAGAACCTGGATGATATTATCAGGTTCTAAAGATTTGCATATAAACAAACACGATGATATAATCATTGCACGTCTTCAAAAATAGATTTAAACATAAATGTTACATCTTACAATTTCATTGTATCATGCTGCTAAGCTCTTGTCAAATCTTTTACTCAGTTTATTGGATAGGGGAGATATTGAATGAGTACTTTAGTTCTCGGTTTTCAGCAAATGGAAAAAAAGCAATTTTCACTCGTTGGAGGAAAAGGGTTGAATTTAGGGGAATTATCAAAAATCGAAGAAATTCAAGTACCAGTAGGATTTTGCGTTACAACTGAGGTTTATCAAAGAGCCTTCGAACATAACGAAACGTATCATGCATTGTTGGATCAACTTACAACGTTAAAAGCAGTAGATCGAGACCAGATTGGTGAAATCAGCAGAAAGATTCGACAAATCATTATGGAGGTAGAAATTCCTTCTGAAGTTGTGAAAGCAATTACACACTATCTCTCACAATTTGGTGATGAACATGCTTATGCCGTACGTTCTAGTGCGACTGCTGAAGATTTACCACATGCTTCTTTTGCTGGTCAGCATGACACCTATTTAAATATCATCGGCAAAGAAGCAATCATTCAGCATATCAGTAAATGTTGGGCATCTCTATTTACGGATCGCGCGGTAATATACCGTATGCAAAATGGATTTGAACACAGTCAAGTTTATTTATCCGTTATCGTTCAAAGGATGGTTTTCCCACAGGCTTCGGGCATTTTATTTACCGCCGATCCGATCAGCTCTAACCGAAAGCTGCTCTCCATCGATGCCAGCTTTGGACTTGGAGAAGCGTTGGTTTCTGGCCTAGTATCTGCCGATTGTTATATCGTACAAGGAGGAGAAATCGTCAACAAAAGGATAGCAACCAAAAAAGTGGCTATCTATGGATTAAAAGAAGGAGGAACTGAGACAAAGCAAATCGATCCTGAACTACAGAATACACAAACACTTACTGAACAACAAATTTTACGATTGGCACTCATCGGAAGACAGATCGAAGCTTATTTTGGTTGTCCACAAGATATCGAATGGTGTTTGGTAGATGATGCTTTTTATATTGTACAGAGTCGTCCAATTACAACCTTATACCCGATCCCTGAAGCGAATGATAAAGAAAATCACGTCTATGTTTCTGTTGGTCATCAACAAATGATGACCGACCCCATAAAACCATTGGGACTGTCTTTCTACCTGTTAACGACCCCAGCAACCATGCGAACAGCTGGTGGAAGGTTGTTTGTTGATATCACACATAGCCTGGCTTCCCCTGTCAGTAGCAGTATAGTAATAGATGCCTTGGGAAAATCCGATCCCCTCATAAAAGACGCGCTTATGACTATCGTAGAGCGAGAGGATTTTATAAAATCAACACCTGATGTTAAACAATTACCTAGTCCCATTAAGAGCAGTAAAGGTAAGACGTTTTCTGATATTCAAGCACAAATCGAAAATAACCCAACAATCGTTACTGATTTAATTAAGAGTAGTCAAACATCGATAGAAGAGTTAAAACAAAACATCCAAACGAAATCAGGATCAGATTTATTTGATTATATTTTAGAAGATATCCAGCATTTAAAGAAAACTCTATTTAACCCACAAAGTTCGGCTGTAATTATGACTGCCATGGATGCTTCATCATGGATTAATGAAAAAATGAACAAGTGGTTAGGTGAAAAAAACGCAGCAGATACGCTTTCGCAATCTGTACCAAACAATATTACTTCGACAATGGGTCTGGCACTCTTGGATGTCGCTGATGTGATTCGTCCTTATCAAGAAGTAATTGATTATTTACAACATGTAAGAGAAGATAACTTTTTGGATGATCTGGTTAAGCTTAATGGTGGAAAGGCAACCCAAGACGCTATTTATGCTTATCTCGACAAATATGGGATGCGATGTGCCGGTGAAATCGATATGACAAAAACTCGTTGGAGTGAAAAACCAATTACACTTGTCCCGATGATTCTAGGTAACATCAAAAACTTTGAGCCTAATGCCGGCAAGCGAAAATTCGAACAAGGGCGACAGGAAGCTTTGGAAAAAGAACAAGAGTTATTAGACCTATTAAAACAATTGCCGGATGGTAATCACAAAGCCGCAGAGACCAAACAAATGATCAGCTTAATCCAAAATTTCAGCGGGTATCGTGAATATCCAAAGTACGGCATGATTAGTCGCTACTTCGTATATAAGCAAGCTTTATTGAAAGAAGCCGAACAGCTCGTACAAGCTGGCATTATTCAAGAAAAAGAAGATGTATACTATCTTTCTTTTGAAGAACTTCGAGATATCGTAGCCTCAAATATATTGGATTACCAGATTATCAACAATCGAAAAACCGAATACAAACGATATGAAAAATTGACTCCCCCACGTGTTATTACATCTGATGGTGAAATCATTTCGGGGAAATATGAACGAGAAAATCTCCCAACCGATGCTATTGCAGGTCTGCCTGTTTCTTCTGGAGTAATCGAGGGACGAGCACGTGTTATCTTAAGTATGGAGGATGCTGATTTAGAAGATGGAGATATTTTAGTCACTTCCTTTACTGACCCAGGCTGGACACCATTGTTTGTATCCATTAAAGGTCTAGTTACCGAAGTTGGTGGGCTGATGACTCATGGGGCAGTTATCGCGCGCGAGTATGGCTTACCAGCAGTAGTTGGGGTGGAGAATGCTACCACATTAATAAAAGATGGACAACGAATACGTGTACATGGAACTGAAGGGTATATCGAAATATTGTAATGGCTAGCAAGATAACATTTAATTTAAGTCATAAAGGAGATAGAGATATGACGGAATTTTGGGAATCAAGTTTTATAGAAAAACAAACGATGTGGGGATTTGAACCTACCGACTCCGCAATCGCAACAAAGGACTTTTTCCTTGAAAAGAATGTTAAGGACATTCTGATTCCAGGTATTGGTTATGGCAGAAATGCAAAGGTTTTTATTGACAATGGAATAAATGTAACAGGTATAGAAATTTCAAATACAGCGATTGATTTGGCGAAGGATAACGGGCTTGATATAAGTATTTTTCATGGTTCAGTAACGGATATGCCCTTTGATAACAAGCTCTATGATGGTATATTCAGTCATGCGCTTATTCACTTATTGGATAATCGCGAGAGAGAAAAGTTTATTCAAGATTGTTATGATCAGTTAAAGCCAAATGGATATTTGGTTTTTACAACGGTTTCACAAAAAGCCCCAATGTTCGGAAAGGGCAAACAATTGGCTAAAGACTATTTCGAGGTAATGGAAGGTGTAAAAATGTATTTTTATGATGATGATTCCATAAAACAAGATTTTGAAAAATATGGACTGGTAAAGATTTCAGAAATTGACGAGCCAAATAAAAACACGAAAAATGCACCTCCAATCCATTTTTTAATTATAAAGTGCAAGAAAACATCGTAAACATAATCATATATTTTTCAACACTATCTAAAACATAACTTAAAGGAAATAGAACTCCACCGAGTACGAAAAAGTAGTCATTAGTGCATTGAAACAGTGACAGTCTAGGACATTATTTATTTGTTCATGACTGTCACTGTTTTTAGTTTGGAATACAAATATCAGTTCAACATTCATGCACTTGTAAAGACAAATAATGAAAACCATGATCTTTCGAGTTCTGATTTATATAAACTTTATCAGCAGCAGTCTATACCAACCGGTTAAACCCACCATACGATACATGGCAACTGTCTAAATTGCGGGAGAAATGGATAAAGGAGTTGGATAGATGAAATCAATAACGAAACTTACGGGGCGAGTGATTTTCAAGGGAAACCCTGGTTATGAAGCGGCTCGTAAGAATTGGGATCCTCATACCGACAGATTTCCAAAAGTTTTTGTTTTTGCCCAAAGAACACAGGATGTTGCAAACGCTATAAGATGGGCTCGCAAAAATAATGTTCCTATTCGCCCGAGAAGTGGACGGCACGCCTTGGAGACCAACCTTTCTCAAGTTAACGGAGGCATTGTCATCGATGTTAGCGAAATGAAGAAAATCAAGTTGAATAAAAAGTGCAGAACTGTTGTGGTTGAGTCAGGCAATCGGGTAGGAAGAGTCGTAGACAAATTGGCAAGACAAGGTTTTATCGCACCGTTTGGTGATAGTCCTTCGGTTGGAATCGGTGGAATTACACTTGGCGGAGGGATTGGTCCGCTCCAAAGAACGACTGGCCTCATTAGCGACAATCTCATCGGACTAGAAATGGTTGACGCTAAGGGAAGAGTAATCCGGGCAAATAAAAAACGCAATTCCGATCTCCTATGGGCTTCCCGCGGTGGAGGAGGCGGTAACTTTGGCGTATACACAAAATACAAATTCAAAGTACTGCGTGCTCCAGCCAAAGCTACCGTCTTCAGCGTAACGTGGCCATGGGAGCAGTTCGAAAAAGTCGTAAAGAAATGGCAAGTCTGGGCTCCTAATGCCAGCACCAGATTGGGCAGCGAATTAAATGTTGGGCCCAAAAAGGGTGGAAATGTTAGCATGCTCGGTCTGTTTCTTGGATCTAAAACGGAAGCCCTGCGTCAATTAGAGCCTATTCTAAGCGTGGGGACGCCTACAAAAAAAACCATCCGATTGTTACCATATATTGAAGCTACAAAGTTTTTGTTAGCTCCTGATCCAGTGCTGACACAAAAGTTCAGCAACCAGTTTTCAAGCGGCTTCGGCAGACGTCCTTTTCCAGATAAAGCCTATAAAGTTATGCGCGAGTTTCTAGAAAACGCTGAGGGAGGGACTCCGGCCGGCTTCTTCTTCCTTAACTGGGGAGGTGCCATAAGCCGTATCGCACCTAAAGCCACAGCATTTTACTGGCGTAAAGCTAAATTTTATGTCGAATGGAACAGCTCATGGGTTAAGCCATCTCATGCCGCTAAAAATATTGCCTTAGCACGGAACACAAGGCATAAGCTGCAGCCATATATCGTAGGCTCCTATATCAATGTACCAGACCAAGGTATCAAATGTTCTGGTCCTGTTTATTATGGTAAAAACTTTCCTAAGCTGCGTAGAGTAAAAGCTAAGTATGATCCAAATAATGTGTTCAACAATCCTCAAAGTATTCCACCGGCTTGAATGAGAATGAATTGAAATAAGGTACTTTCTCACAGTTAAGTTGTGGGGGATATCATGTCACATGCCATACAGCAAAGACACACAAGGTAACTAATCGCGTGAACCCAAGGGGATCCTTGGGTTCATTTTGCATTTTACAACTAAAATCGATAGGGTTAGGCTTCGGAAATCACAGAAACAGTATTTTGATTAAAATATTACCTTGACAGTCACAGTAGTATATCGTATTATACAGTTGCGGGGTGATTAAATGAGTGAGAACAAAATTACATCCGACCTGCTGCGCGGACATACCGATACGATGATATTGCGACTATTATCCGAAGATGATCGCTATGGATACGAAATTGTCAAATTGATCGCGGAGCGCTCGGGCGGTGAGTATGAACTAAAAGAAGCGACCATGTATTCCAGTGTTAGACGTCTTGAGACAGACGGTGATATCGAGTGGTACTGGGGCGATGAATCACAGGGTGGACGGCGCAAGTATTTTAGAATTACCGAGAAGGGCAAGGAAACATATGCCCGCAACAATAGCAACTGGGAGTATGCAAAACGCGTGCTTGAAAACTTACTATAGGAGGTTTGATGTGATGAATCAGAAATTGACGAATTATTTGAACGACGTTTTTACGCCATACGATGGGGTGAAAAGCGTCACCGAATTAAAAGCCGACCTGCTCTCCGATTTACAGGAGAGGTACCGTGAACTTAAAGCCGAGGGCAAAGACGATGAAACAGCGTTTAATAAGACCATTGAGAGCATTGGCGACATCGAGGAAACGATACTGGAAGTCGCCAATCTCTCCCGCTCGCTGGAGAGGCAAGTACTGACAAACTTTAGCGCGAGCAATTTGCCAAAGAGTGACTTTGCAGGTGTTATTGCGCATAAAGGAAATTTCACATCGAGTGCATTACACGGCTCTGACTTTGCAGGAGCAGACTTGACCGGAAGCACCTTTAAGAGCAGCGACATACGTGAAGCCAATTTTAACGGCGCAAATCTGACCGACTGTACCCTATCTGTCAATGATCTTTCCAATGCGAGCTTCAATAAATCGATCCTTGTACGCACCAACTTCAGCATTTCAGGGATGGAAGGAGCAAAATTCACAGGCGTAAAACTGACCGACGTCACGCTAAACAAGATCGACCTTAAAAAAACAATTTTTGAAGGTTGTATCTTTGACGGCGTGGACTTCAAATATTGTGACCTGAGTGGGCTGTGTCTTGACGGGCAAACCTTTATCGGCGTTAAGTTTGACAAGTCTGCTATAAATGAAGTTTCGTTTAAGGGTGCTACACTCAAGAATGTTTCTTTTCAAGCATTTTTTTCCTTGACTAATAAGTATTACCGCTCCATCAAGACCATCTGCTTTGACGACGCAGTCATGGATAAGCTGACCTATGCTGCGCTTAAAGGAATGGGAGCCGAATTGTCTAAGGTTACAGTTCGATAAGGAGGGGAAAAACATGAAAAACAAATCAATTCAAGTTATAGGTCTGCAAAAGTCTTACAAAGAGCTTGCCGTCCTTAAGGGAGTAGATTTCGAGGTGGAAAAGGGCAGTATTTTTGCACTGCTCGGTTCAAATGGGGCAGGTAAAACGACGGTTGTCAAAATCCTCACTACGCTGCTCAAACAAGACAGTGGAACCGCCGTCGTTGAGGGATTCGATGTAGCGTCTAAACCTGATCATGTGAGGCAGGCGATTAGTTTAACCGGACAATTTGCCGCTGTAGACGAATTAATGACCGGACGGGAAAATCTAATCATGATTGCCAAACTGCGATACCTGAGTAATCCGCGGCAAGTTGCGGACGACTTGCTTAAACGCTTTGGCCTGACAGACGCCGCCAACCGCAGGGTATCTACTTATTCGGGTGGGATGCGCCGCAGGCTCGACATCGCATTGAGTTTTGTAGGGAAACCGCAGGTTATTTTCCTCGACGAGCCGACCACTGGCCTTGATCCCGAGGCACGCATCGAGGTTTGGAAGATCGTGAAGGAGCTTGCAGACAGCGGCACTACGGTATTCCTAACTACGCAGTATTTGGAAGAGGCGGAACAGCTCGCTGACCGAATAGCTATTCTGCACAAGGGTAAAATCATCGCCAGTGGTACGCTTTTGGAGCTAAAAAAGATGTTTCCATCAACGAAAGTGGAGTATATTGAAAAGCAGCCGACATTGGAAGAGATATTCCTCTCCATTATTGGCAAGAAGGAGGGAGCATAAATGGAGACGGTAAAAAAACATTTTTTTAACGATTTGGGTGTTATGCTCGGACGTTCCATGCGCCATATTTCCCGTAGTATGGACACCATCGTCACGGTCTGTATCACTCCGATTGCGATGATGCTATTGTTCGTCTATGTGTTTGGCGGTGCAATTCAAACCGGTACGGATAACTATGTTAATTATCTATTGCCCGGAATACTGCTCATTGCGATTGCTAGCGGGATATCCTACACGGCATTTCGTCTGTTTACCGATGTACAGCGAGGTATTTTCGAGCGGTTTCATTCCATGCCAATTTCGCGTTCTACCTTACTATGGGGGCATGTGCTGACTTCACTAGTATCCAATGCTATCTCGGTTGTCGTTATCATTCTCGTAGCACTGATTATGGGTTTTCGTTCTTCGGCTGGGATACTAGACTGGCTTGCAGTAGCTGGCATACTCATGCTGTTTACGCTGGCATTAACCTGGGTCGCTGCCATTGCAGGATTATTGGCAAAATCGGTGGATGGGGCAAGCGCTTTTTCCTACCCGATCATCTTCCTTCCGTTTATTAGCTCGGCATTTGTGCCGACTGAATCGATGCCTTCGGTCGTTCGTGCCTTTGCTGAAAACCAGCCGGTAACCTCGATCGTTGAAGCCATTCGCGCGTTGCTTTCAAACCAACCGGTGGGCAATGAATTATGGATTGCGCTTGCTTGGTGCGTAGGGATCTTGTTTGTAGCCTACTTCTTTGCGATGAGGGTTTATAGAAAACGGTTTTAAATGATCAAATGCGACCCAGTACTGTATCAGTACTGGGTTTATTCTTTTTATGAAGAAAGGCAAGATCAGGGAGTGCCCTTATCCTGCCTCACACGGTTATTCATTACTAGTGCACTAAACTTTCCAAATCCGGCTGCAATTTGTTCCTGAGGACATACAGCATGATCGCTCCAACAAGGAATGCGACGGCATCCGCTATGACAAGGGACCAGACCACCCCATGAAAGCCGTTCAAGCGATTAGCTATAAACAACACAGGAATCAAAGTAACACCTTGAATAATTGACATAATAAAAGCGGCGGTGCCTTGCGCTGTTGCTTGGAAGATTCCCGTAAACAACGAGGTCATTCCTGTAATGAACAAGGATAAGAACGTCACATGCAGAATGTAGCTGCCCATTTCAATTAATTGCGGGTCATTCGTAAATAAACCAATTAAATGATCGGAAATCAGATAGACGATAATTCCGAACACGACTGCTAACGCAACAACCACTTTAATTGTGAATGTAATGGTATGCTTCATGCGTAATTTATTCGCTGTAAAAGAGAAGGCAATCATCGGTACGACTCCCTCACATAATCCCATCAGAATAAACTCTGGAAATTGCAGCAATCGCGATGAAATTCCGAACCCCGCAATAGCTTGCTCCCCATATTCGACAAGAAAATGGTTAAAGATGAGCGACATTGCACCCATGAAGATACTCATAACAAAAACGGGAACTCCGATTTTGAATACATTGCCTAGAATGTCCTTGGTAGCCTTAAACCATTTTATAGAAATGGTCAAAAATTGGCTTTTATATCTTATATGAAAGGCGTAGTACATACTCGCAACTAAATTAGAAATGACTGTAGCAGATGCAACACCGATTACGTCCCAATGGAAAACGAAGATGACAAGCGCATCTAGAATAATATTTACAACAACACTGATAATCATACCGATCATCGACGTGGTAGCTGACCCCTCCGAGCGCACAATATTCTCCAGCGTAAAAAATAAGACGACGATTGGTGAACCAATGAGCATTATCGTGACGTAGTCCTTTGTAAATCCAAAGGAGTCAGGCGTTGCCCCCAGACCATGAACGATTGTATTAATCAACGGGAGACTAACGGCCATCACGATGAGACCGAGAACTAAACTGCTGTAAAAGGCGAATGAAGATACATGCTTAACATCATCATATTTTTTCTCACCTAACAACCGAGAGATGAATGCTCCGCTGCCGATGCCAATCAAGTTGCCTAGTGCCATAATCACCGCGAATAAAGGCAAGGTGAGCGCGAGTGCAGTCAACATGGCCGTATTGTGAAGTGTACCAAGAAAATAGGCATTCAAAATGGAGTATATGACACTCATTGACATGCCTAGCATCATCGGTATAGCGAAGTGAGCTACAGCTTTTGAGACAGGTGCTTTTTCAAAGTAATGGAGGTTTTCTGTATCCATGTGAATCACTACTTTCTTTATTTATTTCGATATACAATCTAACAGTGTTAGTTTGTATCTTACAGTGTTAGATGATATCATGAACTTATGAACCTGTAAAGCATAAACTTACACTGTTAGATAAAAGGACGGATACCGATGAAAAAAAAGCAGCCTCAGATTTCGGAGGAAAAGATTTTGGAAACCTCGTGGGAGCTTCTAGGAGAGGAAGGCATTGAGAAATTCAGCATGAGGCGATTGGCCGATCGTCTGGGCATTCAGGCTCCCTCTTTGTATTGGTATTTCAAGAGCAAGCAGAATCTCTACCAGCGCCTGGCCAACCATGTATCGAAGATCATTTTGGAGGAGTTTCACTCTGAGGGAGATTGGCAGGAGCAGCTAGCGGAATTTGCGCTTACCGTACGTAGTGTGCTCAGCCGATATCCCTGCTCCACGCAGCTCATGATGTTGACGCTGCCCCACGAACCAGACATGATCCGGTTCACCAACCGAATGCTGCTCTGCATGGAATCTACGCCACTTAAGCAAGAGCAAAAATTACAAGCCGTTCTTACGCTGGTGAACTATGTCTTCTACTTCGTTCTGGACAATTATCAGCATCAGCGCGTTGTATCCACTATGCTTGAGGAGCAGGGAGGGCTTCGTGAGGGAGAGATAAACAGTCTTCTGGACTCCATGAGCGAGACAGACGCCGGACTGTTTCGAGGGATGTACAAAAGTGGGCTATTCAATCTGATAGGAACCGACGGAGCGTTTGAATTCGGCATGAAGTTGATTCTGAAGGGGATTGAGCAAGTAATAGAGGATCAGGATAGGTAGTATGTAAACACACTACGATTACATTTTGAGGAAAGGTGATATTAAGGTGATCTACAAAGGGATATTCTTGGCTTTCGTAATCATCCAAAATATTTATTTACTCATAACACAACCAGATAAATATAAACTATGGATATCAGTATTTAATATATTAGTAGGTACCCTAATGACATTAATGGCTATTTTTTATTATTTTGATGCTTATAAACCTAAAATTGGTCCAGTAGGAAATGGTCCCGATCCTGATTTCATTTTGACTAATTTTCTCGGCATGATCGTTACGGGAGGATGCTTTATAATTATCGGTTTGATCGGTGTTCACATTAAAAGAAAGCTGCAGCACAAGAAATAATAGGAGAAGCTATTCCTAGTTTGAATTACGGCCCGCCTTTACAAACGGAATCAAGACACTGTTATCACATTTGGAAAAGCTTTTGTGAATTTGTATACCGGTGCTATTGCAGAACAAAATGCAGTCACATTTAGAAATTACATATCAAACGAGAATCTTCTTAAATTTACAAATAAAATGCTTGAGCTAGAACAAAGAAAAGAATTAAAGGGAGAGTTTAGTGTTGTTTTCGGTCTGGAAAATAAATTTGCGGAAGCAGAATTCAAGCAACTTGATGAAAATCTCTACTACGTAAATTTACCTTTTTCGAACCAAGGATCTGGTATGAGCTTTAAGATGTTAGTTCAAACAGAAAATAAAATATTAAAAATCGTTGATTTGTACTTTGGAAACAAAGACGGTGTAGACACGATTGTAACTGGACATCCCGCTGTTAGAAAACTACATGATTCAAAACTATGGGATGACCAAGAATGGGTTGATGGTGTTTTTGAAAAGCTTGAAAAAATAGAAATCTGAACGAAGCTCTTGAGCATGCTTAAATAGGAGACAAGCTATTAAAAACCACGTATATCGTGGTTTTTTTGTTTTTTCGGTACATATACTTAGCAATGTGCTATGTCAAGAATTTGTACCGAATAACGAAAAAGGCAATCATGATTGACAATCAATTTACCGAGTGTTACCATAAGCATATTAATTGTACTGACTAGTCAGTTTATTACGGAAAGGAGAGACATTTCGCATTGAGCAAAACGAAAATTATGTCAGCAGCGATAGACGTTTTCTCGGAAAATGGATACCACCGAGCTAGTATGGACGATATCGCACTTAGAGCAAAGGTTGCCAAAGGGACGCTGTATTATCATTTTCCAGGAAAAGCACAGCTGTTTAAGACGATCGTAATGGATGGACTGCAGGTAATTACCGATCGAATACGGAATGAGCTGCAAACTGATCTTTCGTTGGAAGAACAAATCAGGCGAATCATCCGGCACAATCTCGACTTGTTTCTGGATTCCAGCGGATTCGCACATATCGTGTTCAACGAATTGTCGAACGGAATCGATCAGGAAGTACTAGAGGAATTGAATGAACTGAAGCTCGGTTATATTCGTTTTATAGCAGAGGTGCTGGAAGGAAGCCGGGAAGAGGGGGTAATGATCAATGTCAATTGCAGCTTGGCTGCTGCGGGAATTGTCGGATTGCTCAACAGTTCCTGCGATTACTTTCTAACCTATGGCAGTAGTATGAACCGCGACGATCTTGAACATTTTCTTTATCAGATTATTACGACCGGGTTGTTTTTGACCCCCAGCGGCAAGCCAGATGGTATGTTGAACTGATTTCATTCTAAGCGGAAAGCGGCGATGCGACGTATGAATTGGAAAACTGACAGCGAACTGATACCTTTGTCTTGGTTTAAAGAAATGCGAAACTCTTCCCCTGTCGTGTTCAATTCGGAGAAAAATACTTGGGACGTGTACAAGTACGAAGATGTCAAGAAGATATTTGCCGATCATGAGCATTATTCTTCAAAAGGGACGGAAAGCGCCATGGAGCCGATCAACTCAAGCATTCTTAGGCAAGATCCACCTAAACACCGACAGCTGCGTATGCTCGTTTCGCAAGCTTTCACGCCTCGGGCTATCGAAGCGCTCGCACCGAAAATTGAATCGATTGCGCAGCAATTGTGCGATCAAGCAGAAGAGACGGGGGAGATGGATGCCCTTCTCGATTATGCGAGCCCTCTGCCGATCATCGTCATCGTCGAAATGCTGGGCATTCCGTCTGTGGATCGCGACCGGTTCAAGGAATGGTCGGATTCGCTAGTTGGGAATGACGGCGAACGTTATTTTCAATGCCAGAAGGAAATGAGCGACTATTTCTCCGACATCATGAATCGAAGACGGCTTGACCCGCAGGATGATCTCATCAGCAATCTCGTTCATGCAAAGGTCGAAGGCAAGCAATTAAGTGACTTGGAGATCATCGGATTCTGCATTCTGCTGCTGGTGGCGGGGAATGAAACGACGACCAATCTTATAACGTCAGCCTTACTGTGCCTAGATAGTGACAGAGAGGCTAGGAAAAGTCTCATCGAGGAACCTTCCATGATTCTGCAAGCCATCGAAGAGGTGCTTCGCTATTGCTCTCCCGTTCAAACGATGAATCGAATCGTTAAAAAGACGACTGTTCTGCGCGGCCAAACGCTTTCGCCCGGACAAATGGTCAACCTCTGGATCGGGTCGGCCAATCATGACGGAGAGCAATTTAATAATCCGGAAAAATTCGATATCCATCGCAACCCGAATCCGCATCTGGCATTGGGACACGGCATACACTTCTGCTTGGGCTCTCAGCTTGCCCGCTTGGAGAGCAAGATCGCCATTCAAACACTTCTTAGCAGGTTTCCTGACTACGCAAGAGATCGTTCGCACACGCTAGAGCGGCTGGACAGCTGGATGATGTTCGGGGTCAATCGTTTGCCACTGGTTCTGACGACATAACTTTACTTTAACAGGAGCTTGATTGCATATTCAACACCAATAAAAGTCGTATAAGCTTATGTAATCATTGGTTCTACAATCGAACAATACTATAGCGTAAGAATCAACATGACGAGGCTGCTGATATTAAACGGCAGCCTCTTTGAGCAATATTTATTTACTTATATGTTTAATACTCCGTGTGAAGAATGGGAAGATTGGTAATCGCATCAAAAGCCATCCTAATTACTACAATCGACAATAGCTTTGCAGCACAACATGAGCATACCATAATCATAACAAAGGATTAGCCAATAATCGTGACTGCAGCATAGACCATTAGAATGACTGTAACTTCATATTGTGTTATACACCATTTATGGACATCCGTTTTAGAAGAGCGGATATGTCCATTTTTTATTGTAAATATAGCACCGCATTCCGCTCTTTTCTTAAATTACTCGTACGCATTACACGCTTGTTTCCTGTTAACAGAGTAAGCCCGAAGCTTAGTATGAGGACGAATCCGGCAACCACATATGGAAAGTTTACATTTACATCGAACAGGATTCCGGCTGCTATCGGTCCGATAATATTGCCCATGCTAGTAAAAGCAGAGTTAAGTCCTGCCACATATCCCTGCTGTTCATGCGCAACCATGGACATTTGCGTGCTAATATCGGGGCGTATAATATCAATGGACAAAAATATAACAAAAGTAACTGCAAAAATCAGCCAATATTGATGAACGAACAACGTCAGCAGGACGAACACCCCTGAAGCGAGCAGACAAAGTGTAATGACCCGCTTTTCGCCGAAACGGTTGATGAGCCAGCCGAAAATGGATAACTGAATGACTGCGCCTACAATGGACGCAAAGGTGAAAATGAAAGCAATATCCTTCGGTGTGAAGCCGAGCTTATGGTCGACGAAGAGGCCGAAAACTGCTTCATAATTGGCAAGCCCAAAGGACATGACGAAAACAAGGATAGAGTCTTAAATCCAATAAAGCTCACTTTAAGAAAACCTCTGATCTGATACGAACAGATGAATATAGCAAATAGAAGTTTTGCCACCTATAAGGCGGTTTTTTTTATTTTCAAAGGATAAACAATCGATTGGTGCCTTCACCTTCATTGTAGAGCACAGTAGAGAATTACTTTATGGAGCAGATCTCAGAAGAAATCTTTTACTTAGAACTATCGAAGGCTCACTTACTTAATATCTTATAAGAAATTCTTGAAATGACAGAAATTTATCTGAGAGGGGGGTGCTATTATACAAATATAAATAAAGACGAGGTGATGACATGCAATCGAAATTGGCAGCGGAAGCTATTCCCCTCTCCAAAAAGCGGAATTCGTGGTTAAGGACCATACAAAAGTATAAAGTGATGTACCTTCTATTAATTCCGGCATTGGTTTATTTTGCCGTATTCAAATACATCCCATTGGCCGGAATCATTATTGCTTTTAAAAACTACAATCTGGCTTTGGGGTTATGGGATAGCCCGTGGGTCGGATTTAAAAACTTTACAGATTTTATTAACGGCGTTTATTTCTGGGACATCATGAGAAACACGATAATTATATCGCTGTATAAGCTATTGTTCGGTTTCTCCGCTCCCATCGCACTTGCTTTGCTTCTTAATGAAGTTCATACCCAATGGTTTAAGAAAATCGTACAAACCATTACTTATTTACCGCATTTTCTGTCTTGGGTCATTGTTTATGGATTGATGGTTGCATTATTGGCTCCGGGTGATGGCCTTTTCAATATGATTTTGAAGGAAAACGGTTTTGATCCCATCTCCTTCCTAACGGAGCCTGCTTGGGGAAGACTGCTGGTTATCTCGTCTGAAATATGGAAGGACATCGGTTGGGGAGCGATACTATACCTTGCCGCATTATCAGGGATTGACCCAAGCTTATATGAAGCAGCTCGAATGGATGGCGCTTCCAAATCAAGACAGCTCTGGCATGTAACCTTGCCCGGCATTCGAGGAGTCATTATTCTGATGCTCATTCTTAAATTGAGCCATATTCTGGACGCTGGTTTTGACCAAATCTTCATGTTTGCCAATACTTTTAACCAGGAGAAAATCGATATTATTGACACATGGGTATACCGCGAGGGGCTGGAGCGTCTTAAGATTGGCCTCGCAACTGCTGTGGGATTGTTTAAAGCTGTCATCGGATTTATTTTAGTATTGGCTGCAAACAAGCTTGCCAAAAAATTCGATGGGCAAATTTGGTGAGGTGGTATGAGATATGATTAAGCTGACGATCGGGGAAAAGGTATGGCAATCAGCCGTTTATTTTATTCTTATTATGTTATCGCTGCTTTGCTTGCTTCCCTTTTTATATGTGGTCGCTGTTTCGGTAACACCGGAATCGGAAGTGTTAAGAAGAGGGATTGTGATAATACCAGAATCCTTTACCTTTGCAGCCTATAAGGAAGTATTCATTTCTAATGGTATAGGGCAGGCGTATAAAATTACGCTGTTCCGAACGATTGTAGGCACTGCGTTAAATGTGTTTTTTACGGTAATCGCGGCGTACCCGTTATCCAAAAAATATTTGCCGGGACGCAGTCCGTTTTTATTATTCATTGTGTTTACCATGATGTTTAGCGGGGGATTAATTCCGACTTATTTGTTAATCCGCTCTTTGGGGATGTTAAATAGTCCATGGGTTTTGATTGTTCCGCATCTCATTAGTGCATTTAATCTGGTGATCATTAAAGGCTTTTTCGAGCAATTGCCTGCTGAAATTGAGGAATCGGCGAGAGTTGACGGTGCAAGTGAACTTCAGTCGCTATGGAAAATCATTTTACCGCTGTCCATGCCTGTCCTCGCTACGATTTCCCTATTTTACGCAGTAGGGCATTGGAATAGTTATTTCGATGCGATTGTGTATATCAATGATGCGAATTTAATGCCACTTCAAGTTGTCTTGCGCAACATTCTGCTTAATATTGCAAATCAAAGTGCTGAGTCGATGGCCAATACCGGAACGGTTAGCCAGTTCGCTGTTCAAATGGCTGCTGTTGTCGTGACTACGGTCCCCATTTTGATCGTATATCCATTTATGCAAAAGCATTTTACCAAGGGTATGCTCATGGGATCGATTAAAGGTTAAAAAGCAAATCTTATCTAGGTTGTTACGGGAAACCGTGATAATATACAAGCAAAGGAGAGGTCAATATGCAAAGAACTAAGATATCATTTGCCATTCTGGCTGCTATTGTAGGGCTGGGAACGGTATTGTCGGGATGTGGGGATCAAGAAGAGGAGGTTAAGCCGACAGCTTCGAGCAGTTCACCATCCACGGATAACCCGTTTGCGAAAAAAATGAAAATCACGATGTTTAACCAAGGCACGTTCAACGCTGCCGCTCCGATTCCTCCACGCGATGAAGACATTCAACGGCAAATGCTGGAGAAGGCAATGAACATCGACTTGGATATGACGATTCCTCAGGCTGGGCAATCAACAACCAAACTAAATACGCTTATTGCAGGCGGAGATATCCCGGATTTGCTATTCTTGAAGAGTCGGTCCGATCTCGCACAATATTATGATCAAGGCGTTCTTGCGGATTTGACACCGTATCTGGATCAATTCCCTGAACTTCAGAAACGTTTTAGCAGCGACTCCTGGGAGGCGATGTCCTATCAAGGGAAAACCATTGGAGTTCCAGGTTATGATAATGTAAACGGTATCAGCCGAAGCTTCTTCATCCGCAATGATTGGTTGAAAAAGCTGAATATGGAAGTGCCAACGACACCTGACGAGCTATTTGAAGTCATGAAAGCCTTTACAGAGAAAGACCCGGACGGAAACGGCAAAAACGATACGTACGGATTCATCGGCGGCATGAATAAAGAGGGCAGTTTGCAAACCTACGGCTTCGATAGCTTGATGTGGATGTTTGGCGTTAATCCTCCATCAGCCATTGAAGTGAAAGATAATGAACCGGTATTTCTATTTATCGATCCCAAAATGAAAGAAGCGCTTGCTTACATTAATAAAATGATGGCAGCCAATGTGGTAGACCCCGATTGGGTGACGATGACCTCGCCTGATTTGTTGGACCAAAAGCTATTTAAAGGGAAAGTCGGCTTCATGATCAGGGATGCGCGCAGGCTGGAGCCGGATTATCAGCAGAAAATGAAAGAAATCAGCGGAGAGGTGCCGGAATGGATCGTGATTCCTCCAATGATAGGTCCTTACGGCGATCAAATCGTAGAGAGAAAATCGTTCCAAGGCAATTCATGGGCCATCTCCAAGAAAGCGGATAAGGACAAAATCATTCGGATCTTGTCCATGCTGAATTATCTCTTTACGGACGAAGAAGCCTATCCGAATTTTGCATACGGAATCAAAGGAATTCATTGGGATGTAGTGGACGGCAAGATCAAAAATAAAACGTCCGAATTATCGAAGGAAATGAAAGAAAAGTACCTATGGGTCGATCATTACAGAATGCCGCGCCGTGGTGACGATGCCGAGTACTTCAGCTTCCAGAATCCTAAGACGGCAGAAGCTTTCGTGAACAATCAGCAATATGTGGGGCCAACGTTGCCTGGAAACTTATTGACCGCAGACCCTAGCGATACCTTGGCAACTGACCGCTCGCGTTTCATTAATGAAAGCTTAGTCAAATTTATGACGGGCAAAGACCCTCTATCCAATTGGGACAATTTCCTCCAAACGTTGGATACCAAGTTTGACATGAAGAAATATAAGGAAACAGCAATCAAGCAATTTAAAGAAGCAGGCTTAATCAAGTAAATGAACGAAGAGAGTGGCTATTCGTAGCCCCTCTCTTTATTGTCATTTTAATACGGACTCAAAAAAGGAAGATGCGCAATGCGAAGAAGAATCAGCTTGCCTTTAAAATTATTTTTTATCGTGTTTGCGTTTGTATTAGGCTGCATAATCTTGATAAGCCAATTGTCCTATCGCTATGTCCAAAAGGAAATAAGAACCAATGACATCTTCTACACCAACCAAATACTTGACAAGGTCGATCAGTATTTCACCGTTAATTTTTCCTCCTTCCAGACGATCCTGTTCTCGGTCGAAACATCGGTGAAAGCCAACATTGACAATACGGAAGTAATCAAAAAGCAATTAAGAGAGCTATATGAACTCAACAGTAATTACGTCAGTAATATTTATTTGATTAAAAGCGATTTATCCATTGTAGGCGGAAGCACGCCTACCCGTATTTTCGATGAACCTTTAGCGGAAAGAGAGCCTTTATTTCATGCGGCCGACAAGAACAGAAGGACGACCTTCGTCAGTGATCCTTACAAATCCAAGTATTCCGGCTGGACAGTTACGATGGTTCGATATCTGAATGGCGCTCCATTTCCGATGGCCATTGCCGTAGATTTGGATCTAAATGCTATTGAAGAAACCTTGTTCAAGATTAATAAGCAGGAACAAATGAATTTGGCTCTGATCACCGCATCGGGTAAGATCATTGCCGGATTTTCGGAAAATAGAGGACCGCTGAATGTTCAAGATCATACTTTTTCAATCGGGGAAACGTCAGCAGAACAAATTCTGGATACGGCAGAAACAACCCTTCAACTGCATACCAAGGACGGCATGCCGGTCTCCCTACTGAAAAAACCGACGGAGAAATTCAATTGGACCATTATTTCGATCAATGATGAATCACGCTTGAAAGCCGCTTTATCCAGATTGGAAACCTATTACATCGAGCTTCTAGCCGCAGGTCTTCTCTTAAGTTTGTTCGTTTCTTTTTTTATTGCCAAGTATATAAGGACTCCGCTCTATGCGCTCAAATCAAAAATGAAACGGGTGGAACAAGGCATCCTTACAACGACAATAACGATTAAACGAAACGATGAGTTCGGAGATCTCTCCCGCGCCTTCGACCGTATGCTGCAGCAAATTGTGGAATTGATACGACGAGCGGATCTTCATAATGAGCTTGAGCGAAAGCTGGAGATTCAAGTGCTGCAGTCTCAAATAAACCCTCATTTTCTGTATAACACGCTTGGTTCGATCAGCAATGTTATTCGTCTCGGACAAATAGAGAAAGTAGATGTGGTGATCGGTTCGCTCATTTCATTATTGGAATATGGGATAGATGACGCTTCAGAGAAGGTTTCCCTACATCAGGAATTACGAAATGTAGCGGACTATATCGAGATCCAGAACATCCGGTATAACAGAAACTTCCAATTGATTGAAAATATCGAAGCAGGGTTAATAGATTTCCCAGTTTTTCGAATGCTGCTGCAGCCCCTTGTGGAGAATAGTATCTTCCATGGCTATAACGGAGGAGGGATCGAAGGCCCGATAACGATTCATGCGTACAGGGAGGGAAGCATCGTCATCATAGAAGTCGTTGATCAAGGCGAGGGAATTCCAGCTGATAAAATAAAGCGTATTTTAGTTTCAGAACCGAGTGATGTGGAAGTGAAAAGGAAAAGAATCGGGTTAAATAATATTCATGGCCGAATTAGACTTCACTACGGGGAACAATACGGGCTCCAAATCGTGAGCATACCTAAGGAAATAACCCATGTACGCGCCATATTCCCAGCAGACTTGCTAAAAGGAGAAACATAATGGTGAGAGAATATACCTGCTTCATTGTTGACGATGAAGACCTAATCATTCAAAGATTGGAATTGTTTTTTAATGAGCTCTCCCATAGGGATAAGCGATTTGTTCTAGTGGGAAAAGCGAACAATGGGCTGAATGGGATCGAGGAAATTATAAAGCTTAAGCCGGATATCGTAATATCCGATATCGTTATGCCAAGAATGGATGGAATCTCCATGATTGAGCAGCTAAAGCCGGAGCTCCCCCATACCCAATACATACTTTTGACCGCCTATTCATCCTTTGAATACGCCCAGCGAGCTATTCATGCCAACGTATTAGAGTACATTGTTAAAGTTCCGCTGAGGGAAGCGGATTTGAATCGGGCCTTATCTAAGGCGGCTGGGATTTTAAATGAAGTGAAGAAAAAAGAAGCGGAATTTCAATCGTTAAACGTATCCGTGCTTGAAAATAAATATAGAGTCCGAAAGCAATTTTTTAACGAGCTTATCCGAGGCGAAATTCCTTCCCATCGGGCATCGGATTTTGCCAATCGCATGCAGTTCCATTTCTTTCAAGCCAACTATTGCTGCTTCATTGTAGAAATGAATACTTATGAAAGTTTCCGGAACGAATACTCAGCCGCTGATCAAAACATCTTGAAATATGCGATGACGAATGTAATCGAGGAAACGGTGATGAATGGCGGAAGCGGCGTAGCTGCGGATCTGTCCGATAATCGTTTTATTGGTTTTCTTTCCTGGGAAAATAACCGCAGTGATATGGAAACGGAATATGCTTGCCAATCATTAGGAGGACAGATCGTCTCTCATTTGCAGCAATATTTGAATCAAAGGGTATCCGTCGCTTTTGGAGGTCCGCACCGAGGCTGGGAATCGATTAAACAAGCATACTCGGAAGCTAAAAATGTGAGTGAGGATTTCTATTATCATACTGAGAAAGTAGTAAAAACACCCATGCATCGGTTCCAATACCATAATGACAAAAAATCAGACTTTCAGCAGAAACTGGCTGATTTTCTTATATGGGTGAAAAGGAAGATTTCCAAGGAAGAGCTGGAGAGTGAACTTGCTGATTTGAACCAATTTGTTTCGGACCATAAAATCCAAAAGTCTATCATGGCACCCATGCTTCGAGACTTATATAGAGACATTACTTTGAAGTTTAAATCAGGGAACAAGCTGGCCACGGAAGTAGCTGAATTCCCCATGGAATTTATGGCATTTCAAGAGCAGCTTGCCTATATTGGCGACTTCACATTCGAATATGTACATGCTGGACAACTATTACATCGTGCAGAAATCATGAGTGCTATGCAGTTTATAGAGAAAAATCTGAAACAGCGTTTAACGCTGGAGGCTATTGCCGAGGATGTGAATTTGGCTCCGTCGTATTTTAGCAGCTTATTCAAAAAAACAATGAACGAAGGCGTGATCAGCTACATCAACCGTAAAAAAATTCAATTAGCTCTCGAGCTGTTAAATGCTCAGGATTATTCTTTATTGGAATTGTGCGAGGAAGTAGGAATCGTCAATGAAGGTTACTTTTGCAAACTATTTAAAGAATATACGGGTGAGACTCCTAAGCAATACCGGATAAAAATGACACGGTACGAATCCAAATAAGGTTGCAAAAAATGTATGATTTTTTCGCGAAATCATGTAAAAAAAAAAGGACCAAAACAATTACCATGATAGAAGGATCTAATCATGGAGGTTATCAAAATGGAGCTTATAAAAGCAGATGTAACCGTCGTAGGCGGAGGTATTGCTGGAATTTGTGCTGCTATAGCTGCCGCACGCCAAGGGCTGCAGGTTTCACTAATTAATGATAGGCCGGTTCTTGGGGGAAATGCGAGCAGCGAGGTCCGGGTTCATATCAACGGGTCGGCATATCTCGGAAACAGTCCATCCTATTATGCTCGTGAAGGCGGGTTGGTAGAAGAACTCAAGCTGAAGATCTTTCATTATAATCCGTTATACAACAAGAAGCTTATGCTTTCGCTTTCGGATACGGTCTTGCTCGACATGGTTTATGCTGAGCCTAATATTTCTCTATTCCTCAATACATGCGTGCATGAGACGGGGATGGAAAACGACAGAATTAAATGGGTAGAAGGCCTTCAACTCGCTTCTGAAAGAAAATTTCGTTTTGAAAGCCGAACCTATATCGATTGCTCCGGCGATGGCATTGTTGGATATCAAGCAGGTGCTCACTTCCGATGGGGAAGAGAGGCGAAGCATGAATATAAGGAGGATTTGGCTCCCGAAGTGGCGGATCATTACACTATGGGCGATACGATTCTGTTTCAAGCCCGTTACGTAGACTATTCCGTTCCTTACAAAAGACCTGGCTTTGCGTACGATATTACGAAGTTGCCATTTTTCGATAGTATTAGAAAAGGCTTAAACCATCGCTCTTTTCCAAGGAAAATCAACGGGCTTGGCGGATTGTGGTGGCTCGAATACGGCGGTCATATGGATATTATCAAGAATAATGAAGACATCGCATTGGAACTGCGGAAATTGGTATACGGGATTTGGGATTATATCAAAAATAGCGGCGAGTTTGATGATGTGGACAATCTCATCCTGGATTACGTATGCCCGATTCCGGGAAAGCGGGAGTCGAGGCGATTCATAGGGGAGCACATGCTGTCTCAGAACGATCTTACAGCAAAGCCTCATTTCGAGGATGCAGTATCCGTTGGAGGCTGGTATATGGATCTGCATGCGAATAAAGGCATCTACGATGAGGGTCCGGCTACAGCGTGGAATTTCGTGCCGGGATTGTATAATATCCCTTTCCGCAGCTTATTTTCACGCAATATTCCTAATCTCATGTTCGCTGGCCGCAATATAAGTGCTACTCATGTCGCTTTCGGGTCTACAAGGGTTATGGCAACCTGCGGTTGTATGGGGCAGGCGGTAGGAACGGCTGCTGCGTTATGCTTAAAATACGAGGCAGACCCCGCGGAAATAGTCACAGCCCATATGGGTGAGCTTCAAGCGCAGCTGCTTCGAGACGGGCAAACGATTGTAGGGCTTCAAGAGGAGTTGGATCCTTATTTCGCTGACGGATTAACGATTCATGCCTCGTCTCAGCGAAGCTATGATAATCTTCATTCAACTGAAGAGATTTCCTTGGAGAACGCGTTATGTTTGGTCTTGCCGATTCAGACATCCACGGCTGAAAGCGTACGGATCAAAATTAAAAATAGGTCCGAGCATTCGGAAACTTTGCAAGTGAAGCTGTTTGGCGGGGAGCGGAAGGAAAACTATATTCCCGCCAGCGAGCTGAAAGATTACCAATTAGTTATAGCAGCAGGTCACGATGACTGGATTACGCTGGACCTCAGCTGCAAGAAGCCGGCTGACGACAAAATCTACATCGTACTGGAAGGTGCGGCGAGCCTTGCTGTTTATGGCAATGAAGAGAAGTTGACAGGAGCGGTCAGCTTCCATTATAGGCCAGAGGTTCCGTCTAAGCTGAAGAAGCTTAACAAGAGCATTTGCTTCAAAGACCTGGTGCCCTCCCAAAATATGTATAGCCCAGAGAATGTCGTCAATGGCTTCTCCAGACCTTATGGTCTGCCGAACGGTTGGATATCTGAACGTACGGAAGGACAGGAATGGCTGGAATTCTGCTTTGCAAGCCCCAAAAATGTGGAGGAAATCCATCTTGTGTTCAATTCACGGCTGGATTTGGAGCATTTTGACGATCCGATCGAGCTCCTTATCCAAGATTATGATGTGACCTTGACCTTAGAAGACGGAACCGAGAGTGAAATCATTATCCGCGGTAATTATCTGACACTGAATAAACATAAGGTGGATGCGAAACGCGTAACCCGAATCCGGATTCATTTCTGCGCAACCTACGGTTCTCCTTACTATGAAGTGTTTGCTGTAAAATGCTTTACTCCGAAATTAATAAGTGAGGGCAGGTGAAGTCGCGATGAAGGAACTATTCCCTCGAAGAGGGCTGCCTAATGTTATTTCGAAGTTGGAAAATGGGGAAACCGTGACAATTGTCTATTTTGGCGGCAGCAATACGCGTTCTCAAGGATATAGGGTCATGACGGGAGATTGGCTTCGAGATAAATATCCCAATTCGGAAATCCGCTCTGTGAACGCAGGCATTGATGGGACAGGATCAGACCTCGGCTGTGCCCGCTTGGAGATGGATGTACTGCGTCATCAGCCTGATCTCGTGTTTGTCGAATTTGTTGGTAACGATGGCGGAGTCCCCGAATCCAAGGCGCGGATCGAAGGAATTGTCCGACAGATCCGCAAGCGAAGCCCGTTTACCGACATTTTGTTCGTTTATACGCTGAAGGAGCGAGATGTGCCCTTATTTCAAGCCGGCGAATACCAGAAGGGGGCTATTATGCAGGAGGAAGTGGCCGATTATTACGGTATTCCTTCCATTCATCTGGGCGTAGCGGTCAGTCAATTGGTATCCGATGGAAAGCTCATTTTCACCTCAATGGCAGAGCAGTCTAACCAGGGAGCCGTTATTTTTACGCATGATTCGGTCCATCCGACAATTCCCGAAGGGCATCAGATTTATACGGATACAATTACCCGGTCATTTGAGAAAATAAGCGAGCTTCGCGATCATCAGGGAAGACTCGAATATCACTTGCCTCGGAATCCATTGGTCCCGGCTAACCCTTGGGAGTATGCATCCATGCTGCCGCTGGATAATCTTACTCTTTTTTCGGAAGGATGGTCTTACATGACCCCCGATGATTTTGCGTTAGTGCGTGAGTACAATTGGTTGTTCCCTGGCCTATGGCGAGCTGTCGATCCTGGAGAGGCTATAACTGTGCAATTCGAGGGGACCCATCTCGGGTTATTCGATATCGGGGGGCCAGATTCTGGCCGATTAAAGGTGTCAGTTGATGGAGGTGAACCCTTCCTTATCGACCGATTCACACCCTATAACGATCATAATCGAAATCAATATGTTTTCTTGCCGGAGCTACCGAATGGGAAACATACGGTTCGCTTCGAAGTCGATCACGAGAAGACAGACAAAGCAGCCGTGTTTGAGGCAAGCGGCAATGCAAAAAGTATGAACCATGTTCGGCAGCATCCAGCTTGGTATGATCAAACGGTCATTCAGCTTGGGAAGCTACTAGTGGTGCAGCCGCCATTATAATAGATTTGTTCACTTGGAAAACCTACATTCTATCTGACTGCAATTGAGCGGTCAATTAGGATGTAGGTTTCTTTTTTAGATATACGAATTTTTGATAAAAGATTTTATATGTTTCACACGATAAAGTATTCTTCAATTTCTATGAGAAACGGATACCCTTTTCTTATCGCTTAAAATCTTATAAGAAATTGTTAAAATGAAAGAAATTTCATGGTGATGTGACATGCTATGATAAAAACGAAAGAGCTGGATTAGCTGATGGATTAGGCTAATTGCTTTTTTACGATCATTCAAGCAAAGGGGGCATTATTATTTTGGAAGCGTTATCATTTAAAGGAGAGGCTGTGAGTGGTTTGGTCAAAAGGAAGCTGTTTTTCTTCATCGTTTTCATGTTGACGATAGTAGTTCCTTTCAGCCTGGTCGGAATAACGACCGCTTATGCGGAGAACTTACCTTATCAGACGATTATCATCGATGACGGAAGCATCACGATCGATGATGTTGTGACACCTGATGCGGGTAACGAGAACAATGGATATTCGGCTCCAAATTGGACCACTAGCACAGGGGTGAAGGGGTATGATCATTCTAGCTCCAAATATACGAGTACAGCAGGCAGATCGATAACATGGAATCCGCGCTTGGAATCAGGAACGGCGAAAGTATCGTTATACAAGCTTAACTGGGAGGATAAGGCGGATAGCAATGTAAAAATCGAAATCGTTCATAATGGAACGACGGATGTACTCTTTCTGGATCTGAGACCCTCATCTGGCCCTCCTGTGGGATGGGTTGATTTGGGAGAGTACTATTTTTCTGGGGTTGGTGAAGAATTCATTAAATTAACACGGTCTACCAGCACCACGAGCACGATACTTACGCGAGCAGATGCGGTCAAGTTCGAAGGGAATATTCAGCAGAAAGAGCCGCATAAGACGATCATTATTGATGATGGAAGCCTCACGATTGATAATATCGTCACCGTAGATGCAGCTAACGCGAGTAACGGGTTCTCCGCTCCTTATTGGACCACAAGTGCGGGAGTGAAGGGATACAATAATTCCAGTTCCAAATATACGGACGCGGTAGGTAGAAGCATCACTTGGAATCCACGCTTGGAGGCAGGGACGGCGAGAATATCGTTCTATAAGCTTGATTGGGCGGATAAAGCAGACAGTAATGTAAAGATTGAGATTGTTCACAACGGGATTACGGATGTTTTGTTTATGGATCTTAGGCCTACGTCAGGTCCATCGGTCGGATGGGTGGATTTGGGGGAGTATTATTTTAGTGGTGATGATACCGAATTTGTTAGGCTGACTCGAATGCAGCCTACGACGGGCACGATTATTACTCGGGCCGATGCAGTCAAATTTGAAGGGAATATCCGTCAGCAAGCTCCGCCGTTGCCCGCGCTGCGGAGCCGTACATTAGCGAATCTCAGTTACACAGAAAAAGGCAGCATCGAAAATGCAAACTATAAGGCAATCTTTTATGAGGCAGCATGGGATGGAGGCAAATCCATCGTTCGTGACATGTTCTACAAGAACACGGACACGGGGAACTGGATGCCAATAAACAATGTGTCGGAAAGGCTTGAGGAGCAGTGGGTTTTATTGGATGGGAATGCGGGGAGCCGAACCAATTACTACGATACGATGAACAAACGCTGGATTACATTCGACGAGATCCATTTTCCCGACAGCCGGACGGCGGTATTAACCGATTCTATGCATGGCAGTGATTACGATTTTGAAGTGAACTGGTCCATGTCAGGAGATAAACCAGATGTTTCCTTCGCCTTCACGCCTCGCCGTGATGGTAATTATGTAATTGGATATCAATCCTTCACAACAGAGCAAATCTCTGGCATCAATGAAGTATTAAATGGATTTAGGTCGCATGCAAAAATGGTTGGTACGGTGGAATCCACAAGCCTTAGGGAGCTGAGCGCTCCGATGAGTCTGGTGGAGAAGAATGACGGTGCGGAGAATCCATTGACGTATGGGGTATTTGTACCTTCGGAAGAGCTTCCGGTTGAATTTGAACCGACGGGAGGCGTTACGAAACAACGGCTTGGCATGAGCCTTGTCAACAACGAAGGCAGCGTGCAGCCAATCCTATATGCTCCTCAGTTAGGGACTTATTCGCAAATGAGCGCAGAAAACACCTATCGATTTCATATGGGGCTAATCGCACAAAAAAGCAATCTTTATGAGTCCTACGCGGACATTCTTCGCAATGAGTACGGTTATTCGGCATACCGGGAAAATGTATCAGATCAATCGCTTACTGACGCAATGTTCAATATGATCGATCTGCTTAAGATTGAGCCGCAAGGGGACGACTCTGTTCAGTATGTCCCGTCACCCAGCGGATGGTGGAGCCGTGCCAAGGGCTTTATTGATATCGAAAACGAGGATAGCGTTCGAACAAGCTCGAATGCAGTCCTTTTGGGGGCTTATTATTTGACTGGGGATGACCAGCTTTACGATACGAGAGCATTGCCGTCCGTCCAGTATGGCGTATCGCGAAATGGCATCGGTTGGTCGCCGACGCAGAAGAAAGTATATGGCGTGCCTTCGTTATGGAAAATGGCCACCCTGCCGTTCGATGTTTCAAGCGTAGCCGCTGTCAATCAGATGATGGGCACTTCAGCAGGAATTGGGGCGTTGGCAAAGGAAGAATACCTCGTGCGTGATCCTGACCAGAAAGACCGGGGTCCTGTCATTCAGCCCCTGATGATGTATCGGATGACGGGAGATGCGCAGTATTTACAGGCTGCCAAGGATGCAGCCGACAGCTATATCCTGCAGTATATCGATACTCCTGAATCCGTTAATGTGAGTAAAAATGAATTCATTTATTATTATAGCAAGCTGTGGATGGAGATTTTGGAGCTTTACGAGGAAACACAGGATCCCAAATACTTAAATGCCGCTTATAAGGAAGCCAAACGGTATGCCACCATGTTCGTTGCTCGACCAGTTCCTGAAGGTACCGTTACAATTCCACAGCCCGAGACGTATAATTACGCGGAGTCGTTCCATTGGCCGGAAAGCGGAAAATACCAATATCCTAGGAGCAAGCTCCCAGAAGATGTAGCAGGAGGCGTACAAGCGGATAGTTGGCTTGTTTCACCGAGCGGATTGACGTTTGAAGCAGGAAGCACAACCAGCTATTATCGGATGAATGCTCAGGAAGCTCCATTCATGCTGCGATTGTCGCTCTATACAGGTGATAAACTGCTGCAGGATATCGCTCATAATTCGGTTATTGGTCGATATTCCAGCTATCCAGGTTATTACTATAAGGGCTTTGCCGTTAGCCAACTTGAACCGGATTTTCCTCTGGAAGGCCCAAGCGGGGCTACATCCATCTACTATCACCATATTCCGGGGCAGCTCGGGCAAACGATGGATTATTTGATCAGCGAACAATCATTAAAATCGAACGGGAGTATTACATTTCCTTCCGTATTCGAAACGAATTTTTTATGGTTCAAATATCACCTTTATGGCAATAAACCAGGTCATTTCTACGGTAATTCCGACGTTTGGCTCTGGATGCCCAAGGGAATTATCCAGACTAACGATCCTCAATTGAACTGGATAACGGGAGAGAGCGGGGATAAATTCTATATCGGGCTAAGCAACGCATCGTCAGATGAAGTTCAGACTTCGATTGAACTGAATGAGCAAATCATTGGTTTCAACCCGTCACTAGATTATACCGTAACCATCATCCGCGATAATGGCACACCAGAACAAACGGTTATGAGTGGCGGAATTATTCAAGCTACGGTTTCAAGCAAAGGGATAACCGCTATCATTGTTGAGGGACTCCAGATTGATGTGCCGCTGCATCAGGTTAGAACTGCTGATACATCGGATGCAAGCTACTTCTTCGATACCCACAGTCCAATCGATGCGGTTAAAGGGATGCTGATCGTAAAGCCCGACGAGACGGTTTATGATGCTTATGTACAGGCAAAAACGACGAAACCAGCGACAATCCATTATTCCTTGGATGGCGGGGCTACGTATACAACCATCCCAGATACGATATATCCGATGGAATGGTCAATACGGGTGAACGACTTATCTCAAACCTTCACTTATTACGTGGAATCGGACGGGAAACAAACCCGCAAACGGACACTTTATCTGCCTGATAAGGTATCCGAAACTCCAGTCCAACCCGATTGGCAGGAGGGTTCATCTATTATTGTAGATAATACCGAGGCGGAGACAGAAGGGGTCTGGATAAGGGATACAACGGCTAACGACTATTACTACGATAACTATGTGTATGCCAAATCGACCGCCGGCACAGCGACAAGCAAAATTATATGGCGGCCGGAGCTGCCTGATACTGTTACTTACAGTGTGTATTACAAGCTTCCGCAAATAACGGCTGCGAGTGAAAACTGGGCAACGAATGCCTCATTTAACGTTTATTATAGCGGGGGCTCCGAGACGGTTGCCGTTGATGAGACAACGGCAAATGGAACTTGGGTGCACTTAGGCGATTATCCTTTTGCAGCAGGGAATAGCGGGTACGTGGAACTAACCAATAAGGCCAATAAGTCTCGTGTAGTTGCCGATGCGATCATGTGGGTGGACCCGAACAGGATGCCGCAATTAGAGTCTGCGGTGATCCTATCCGATCGGAACGAGCTGCAGATGACTCAAACTGCACAACTGAGCGTAACCGGCTATTTGGATAACGGTTTGATCGGTGATCTTACACAGGCCAATGTACAGTATTTCGTTGATCGTACGGATTTGGCTGAAGTAGACAGCAGCGGTAGGTTGACCCTTCTAAATCTTGATGGAGACACAGATCACATTGAGGTATGGGCCACTGTAACGATTTACGGAGTGACCTTAACAACACCGCCTTTGACCATCGCGATCAAGGACCTAACGGTTATCGTCGACAGTACAAATACAACGGGGTTATACACGACAGAAGGGTCTTGGAGCCAAAGCAACTTAGCCGGATACAAAATTGGGGTTAAGTCCCGCTACTCTACAGTACAAGGATCATCAGCAACGTGGAAAGGCCAGTTTCCAGAGGGGAAATATACGGTCTCCATCTACAAGATCGTCCATACGACGGCAAACGATAATTATGTCAAAGTGGAAGTGAAGCATCAGTCAGGTACCGAGGTCACATATATCGATGCAACAGTTGGCTCATCGGGTTGGGTTAATTTAGGAACGTTCAACTTTACAGGAGACGGCAGCGAGTATGTTCGTTTAACCAGGGTTACTCCTACAACGGTAGACCCGCCAACACTTCCTGCCGATATGATCTATACGAGGGTTGATGCAGTCAAATTCGATCGGCATTCCGTTAATCCGGAGCTGATTGTGAATGAGGCGCCAGGTAAACCGACTCTTTCGAATAATAGCGGTGCTGCGACAGGCTTACATGATGGCAATTATGATGTTGCGATGAATATGTGGTGGGGAACCAATGGCTCACTGTATAAGTTGTACGAGAATGGCCAATTGATCCAAACAAAGTCATTGCCCGTTGATTCGCCAGCTGCCCAAACTTCCATTATTCCAATTCAAGGCAAGCCAAATGGAACCTATGTGTATACATGTGAGTTATCAAATTTGTATGGAACGACTTCATGTGATCCACATACCGTCACCGTGGCTGATGCGAATCCTGGCAAACCTGTGTTATCCAGTGACAACTGGGATCAAGATGGGAACTATACCATTACTGCAAATATGTGGTGGGGCACGAACGCAGCACAGTATCGATTATATGAAAATGGCGAACTTATTGAAACGCAATCTTTATCTTCACACTCACCAAATGCCCAATCGGCAAATACACAATTTTCGGGAAAAGCTCCTGGCATTTATCAATATCGCGGTGAGTTTATGAATGGAAGCGGAACAACGGTAAGTGAAGTTATACAAATTATTGTAAAATAACCCTAAGAGCTGAGTGGATGAGAACGATCCACTCAGTTTTTTATTTTTGAAATTATGTATTGAGCTATGCAAAATGCTTGTAAAACGATGATATAAGAAGACAGCACATTTTTGGAACAGATGCCAGAGCATCCGACCGTGTTTATTCTTATTTGGGGCAGTGGACCCTCAAAAAACGTCCAGATTGTCATAACATAAAGCTCCCACTACTGAAACCCTATTATTGACACTAAGTTACGTACTTAATTGTAGATTAGGGTGTATATAGTAGGTAGTTAATTAACATTTACATAAGTATAAGGGGTATTAACCATAAACTGGATATCACTCATTTACTGGATGAATAGAAAACCATTTGCGGTATGGCTTACAGGCCATTTATAGATAGGTATACAAAATACAAGTTTTAATTTCACGAAGAAAACTATCATCGAAATGATCAAATCACTGCAACAAAGTACAAACCATCCCTGACTGCTAAATGGGCAAGTTATACAAAAATTAACGATGAAAGTACAGATTAGTTTTCAGACATGGGTGGGGCATTTAATCCTAATTCTGGCGATATAACGATTGCAAAGTGATATAAAACTTTCGCTTTATGGATCAAATTGAATCTTCGAAAAGCATGCCTGATTTCTGGCGTGCTTTTCGTTTTTGTTTTTATCAACGCCTAGATTCAAGACAAGTTATTAGCTTAGATGGTTGACTTTATTTTGTGTATTAAATAACCCGTCTACAAAACCGATAATAGTAAAGGTAGGAAATTATTGAAAAAAAGGGAGAGACTTAAAATGTCAAAATGGGGTAAAAAGAGCGTATACATCATTCTGTGCTTAGTCACGATGGCAGTATTTGCAGGTTGCGGAAAAGAGAAAACCGAAGAAGAGAAATTGCAAGAACAAGTACAGCAAGCTTTCAAAGATGCGGGGATACAACTAGATAATTCGTCTCAGTCAGATGAAAAACCTACTGTAGAGTCAGAACTAGCGGAGATCAACAACTTCGTCACCAGAGATATTTGGAACGATGGTCTTGTTAACATCGGTCACTTTGCCCACAGTGGTACTTCTGCAACAGGAGAAACCATAGATATGGAATTCATGATCCAGCAACTCGGCAAGGCGATGGAAAAGAAAGCAGAATACGATAAGTATATCCAAGAAATAGATTCAAAATATGATGAAGTGAAACAATTATGGACGAAGGTTTCAGGCGAGATTGATACTTTGTATAAAAAACTTCAAGATAATCCTCCGAAGCCTAATGACTCAGACTACGAGTTTGATACCGGATTGTATCAGCAATACAAAGATGCTTTTTCGGAAGAGGTAGAAGCACTAAACCAAAAGTAATAAACTACATAATTCAGATGTGGAGCAGCTTTGTAAGATGACATAAGTACTATTTCATTAAAAGCTGCAAAAATTGCGGCTTTTTTTATTTAAGTGTGATCAAGTTCATGTTTGGTCTAGTACAGTCATCATCGAAAGGTTAAACGAAGTCATTTACAAAAAAGTGCTGAATAATTTGACATACTGTTGTCAGCATTCCCGCCCTATAAAAAAGGTTGAGAATAATTAAACGGCTGGAGGTATCACCATGATCCCATCAAACAAAGTAATTCTTAATCGCTCCTGAAAATGAAATTGAACCTTCAAAAAAGCGAAGACGAGCAAGTGTGCTCGTGTTGTGCAGGAAAACTGCATGATATGAGCACGGGAGTAGGCGGAAGTGAAGCTCGTGGAGAGTGCACCGGCCGAAGCTTCAATCGGTCGATGCGGCGTACTTCCTCACGTCCGGCTCAAATGTCGTTCCATTGGACAGGTCCACCTCCACGTGGGTAGTTCCGCGATCGTCGGTCAGCACGAGCATGCGCGAGCCTACGAGGGGAACACGGTCGGAACTGGTGCGCATGTGCGCTGAGATGACCCGAGGAGTACCCTCGACGATGTAACCTACCTCGACCTTGAATATCGGGAGATCGAAGAGCCAGCAGTTCGTGAAGCTCACGGTGGTCAGTGTTCCGATGAACGAGCAGCCCTCCACTCGGAGGCGTTCAATGTCACTCTGACGTAGCCGGGCATGTGCGATCGAGCCGGGCAACCGTAAGAGCGCGATGGTGGCCCAGAGGGCGAAGGCGGCTCCTATGACAGCGCCAAGCTCTGGCGGGATCGTCGGTGACGTCCCGATGGCCTCGAGTTTGAAGGGGCGCGACGGATCGCTGATCAGCGTCCAGATCAGGAAGACTCCAGCGATTATGACGAGTCCTCCTGCAATCGCGAGCGACACGAAGAGGCCGGCGACCCTAGTCTGTCCGAACTGCTCTACCGCTCTCAAGTACACTCCGCCAGTCACACCGATTGCGACGAACAGCAACACCACGGCGACACCCACCGTGACCGGATGACCGAGGAGCATGCTGATCTCCGGTGTTGGCGCAAGACCGAGTAGAGCACCAAACGGTACGGAGCCTGTCAGCGCCCACAGTGCAGCAGCTGCGAACAGCCACGGCAGCAGCGGAGTCGCGCGTCCGACGCCACGTCCCGGCAGCAGCGCAGTCATTCGTCCGCCTTTATCCGTAGTGGAAAACAGCGGCAGCATCTCACTGTGCTCATGTTGTCCCTCTGCAGCATCCCTCATAGATATCCTTCACCTCCATAATTTTTTAGCTATATTTTACCACTTATTGACTACTATATTGACTCATTCCCGAAGACTTTACAATAGGAAATAAACTCACGAACATGCATTAGAAGGCATGAAGAGAACTGGATTTCACATAAAATATGGGCCTGTTGATGAGCCTTGGGGTGTTCGTAGATTGTATGTACACGACTCGATTGGTAAGCTTACCAGCATTCTTGCTCATGATCATTGATACTCTAACAGCCAATCGTAAGGGGACCCTGATTTCTACATCTAATGCGAAAGGATAGTTCAATAAATCAGTAGCGAAGCTATGGGTTTGAAACCATCGTGGGAGTGACAGCAACTTTATAATTAGGGTGTGTTATGGAAGCCAGGTGTAGGATCAGATGGGGCTAAAGGAGCCAGCGTCGTTCAGGCTTTTCTACGAAGGAACGAACCGTACGGGATATTTGAGAGTATTGCACACGAGTAGAACGGTTTTGAACGACTGGGAGAATTGCTTTATGAATTGAACGTACTCTCGGGCAAGGTGCCGGTCATTATTTTGGAATATTGTTTCTATTGGATGAAAATTGGTGGGCAATTTCTCCAGATTTTTTAGAGGAAATCGAAAAAAACCTACCCGAAATATGAGAAAACGCCGTTGACCTTAAGCAGGTGACCGGCGTTTCCATATTAGCGTTTCGGCATTTTGCTCTCATCCATGTACAGCAGGTTCCAACGGTGACCGTCCAAGTCCGCAAATCCTGCGCCGTACATCCAGCCGTCATTTTCACTCGGCTTGCCAAAGATGCTTCCTCCGGCAAACTCTACTTTTTGAATAAAGGCATCTACTTCTTCTCTGCTTCCAGCGCCAATGGAAAATATTACTTCTGCGCAATGGGAAGTATCTGCGATTTTTGAACCGGTAAATTTCTCAAACGCCGCATCCGGGAACAGCAGAATCGTTGTTTGGCCTATGGCAAGCTTGGCTCTCTCGTTACCAACACTCACCGCATAGAATCCAATCTCATTGAAAAAGGCAGTTGACTTCTCAACATCTTTGACTGGTAGGTTAATCCAAATCTCCTGTGACATGACTGTTGCCTCCTGGAATAAATTTTTAACTTCTCCTACTATACTCTACTTCTGGCTGTAGAAGCGAATTTTATAAAAGAAACAACAGAGTATGACATTCCTGTCATGCATCCTGCGATTTACTTAGTAAATGCCCGCTCCATAATAAGGGGTAAACGTTCGACAGTATGCAGCAGCCATTGTCAGAATAAAATAAAGAATTAGACTGACGTTACTTCATTAAGCCAACAAGCAGGATCGCTTAATCACATCTAGAATAAATATAGAAAAATACAAACATCATTTATAAGTCGAAGGAAGAGTGGGGGAAGTTTCTTGGATGAGATTGCAAAAATCGCAAAAGAATTATTAAAGAATATTGAAGAAAATAAACGGAATCTTTTAAGCACAAATGCTGATAAGAAGGTAATCAATTTTTATGAAATAAATAAGCCATATGGTTGTTTCTCGAATTTTTCGAAACATTCAATTACATTACAAAACAAAGAATGGCCAACAACGGAACACTATTTTCAAGCTCAAAAGTTTGTAGGTACCGTTCATGAAGATGAAATACGTTTTGCAAGTACGCCAATGGATCCCGCCCGATTAGGCCGAGATAAAAATAAACCACTCCGTAAAGATTGGGAAGAGTGCAAAGTAAACATTATGCGGGAAGCTATCGTCGCTAAAATAGAACAACATCCAAATGTTAAGTCCATTCTCTTATCAACAGGTGATTGTGCCATTATCTTAATTGAAAAAGAGGTTTTGAATCAATGAATAGCAAAATGATTTGGGGGATAGTATTATTAGCGCTGAGTTTGTTTTTTAAGCCATTATTGGCGATAGTGGGGCTGAATGAAACGTTGTTCGGATTGCAATGGCAAGGTGAAACTGTGTTTTCAATGCGTCCATTCTTAGTTCGGAGTATTCTAGCAATAATTGGTATTATCATGCTTATCATCGGCGGTAAGCAAGTTGCAAAGCAGAAGAATAAATAGTTGAAAGGATCGAGAGCACAAAAATTAATCTTGCTACAGTATTGAACGTTTATATCAAGGAATTGAAGACCGAAAAAGATTATGAAAATCCCCAAAGGGGATTTTTTAATGTTCGTAGAACAAAAGGAGCCAGTGAGGCTCCTTTTGTTTGTTATTATCACGATTTAAGAAATGTGACACATCACGAACTTTAACATTGTCAGATGACAAGAATATGAGCCGATTAATTACCGCGTAATTAACGAAAATATACGCTAAGCCCTCAATCCGGCTTGGCGTTTTTTCTTACTTTAACCTGAAACGGTATGATCATTCAACAAGCCGAGTATCAAAGTTCTATTTATTTCTAACTCGTGGATGTCGATTTGCCATTCTCTCGTTCGTTGTCTTTATAACGGCGAAGTTTAGCTGAACCTGGATGAAGGACATCCGGGAGATACGCAGCGGTCGGAATCGACTACACGACACGAAAGGACAGGGACAAAAATGGGGAAAATCATCATGCAGCAATTCATTACGTTGGATGGCGTCATGCAGGCGCCTGGCGAACTCTATGAATTCGAGTATGGGGGCTGGCAGCGGTCCTATGTTGGCGAGGAGCACCTGGCACTCATTGTCGAGCAGGCCCACGCGGTTGAAGCACTTCTTCTGGGGCGTAAAACTTACGAGAGCTTCGCGGCAACATGGCCGTCAGCGATCGGCATGCGGGGGCTGGCCGATCGGATGAACGGCATGTCGAAGTTCGTGGCTTCGAGAACCCTAAGCCATGCGGAGTGGAATGCCACAATCATCCATGGCGACGCGGCAGAAGAAGCAGCGAAACTCAAGCAGGAGTTCAGCGGAGACTTGTTAGTCGTAGGCAGCGGCGATCTTGCACAAACGCTGATAAAGCATCATCTCATCGACGAATACCGGCTCTGGATCCATCCTGTGATCTTAGGTCGCGGACAACTGCTGTTCAGAGAAGGGGTCGAGAAGGCTGCTATGCGCCTCATGGACGCCAAAACACTAAGCACAGGTGTCACAATTCACATCTACCAGCCCGAGATAGGCAATTAACAACAAAGCCATCTGAATTCATTCAACCAGAGACGTCTCCATCATCGTTGTGCAAGTGGAGATGGGATGTCTTTTTACCTTTCAGATGCCGATCAGCGATCGACAATACGAACGATAGGGAGCTATCTCGGCAGCTCCATGTACATCTTCACAAAATAAAGGTTTTTGTATAGATGTACGGATAGGCGTTAAGATAACGGGCAGCTTTAGACATATTCGAACGGAGTGAGAGGTATGGATGTACAAAGTATTATTTCCAAAATTATTGATTGTCTTAAGCAAATCCATGGTGTGCAGGCTCTGGTTTTAGGTGGTTCAAGAGCTAGGGGGACTGAAAACCCCAACTCTGATATTGATATTGGAATTTATTATAACCTAAACAATGGGTTAGATATTTCACACCTTGATCGGATAGCTTCCACCTTGGATGATGATAATAGAGTCAATTTAATAACAGAAATCGGTGGCTGGGGTCCATGGATAAATGGTGGTGGTTGGCTGAAAGTGCATCAACAACCGGTCGATTTTTTATACCGTGATCTTAATATAGTGTCAAAAGTAATTGACAACTGTCTCAGAGGGGATCTTACAATCGACTATCAACCGGGACATCCTCATGGATTTATCAATTCTATATATTTAGCTGAAATCGCGTTGTGTAGGATTTTATGGGATCCAACAGGTCTTATTGGAGAAATGAAGTCTAGAACAAGTCCATACTCGCACGTTTTGCAAAAAGCAGTAATTCAAAAAATTTTTATGGGAAGCGAATTTCTCCTTAGAGAATGGGAAAAAAGGTATCTATAAAAATGATTTATCTTACTTTGCTGGATGTTGTTTTAGATCAGTCTCTTGTTTAAATCAGGTTTTGTTTGCACTTAATGAAACATACTGGATGAACGAAAAAGGAGCTGCTGCTATCGTCGATACTTTTAGCATGGTCCCAAGCAATTACTCCCATAGAATAAACAAGATATTCACCTTAGTGACAGAAGAGCAGGCCGGTTTGGAGAAAGCTCTAAGCCTGTTACATGATCTGATTCACGAAACAGACAATCTAGTGAAAAATAAAAATCTGCTGAACTAACGCGACACTATAGCTCAATAAGCAACTAGAACGAGGCTGCCGGTACGGATCGGCAACCTCGATGCACTAACGGGCAGGTTAACGATGATTAAGTTAAAATTATTCGTTGTTAGGAGGAAATTATTAACCAATACATGCGTCATATTGGTGATTTTTTTATGATCCAATGCAAGTTCATTGATCAATCCGTTTAAGAAAATTGCAGCTGCAGTATTATAGAAAAACATTGTGGTATGACTGAAAAAATGAACATTGAAAAATATGGGAAAAATTAGTTTTTACAATGGGAACTTTACATGAATTTAGAATTACAATTCATGATGAGCAAAATAAACTTTAAGGATTAACTCTAAAATTAACTCTAAGGATAATTACGACAGCTGAATTGTAGAATTACTAATGAAATTAAACTCTAGATTTTATTAGTATTAATTCACAAGAGCAAACCGTTTAATTTGGAGCGGAAGTTGTATGGAATTTTCATTATAATGAAGCACATAAAATGAAAGCAAGAGTAAGTGAAGTAACAGCAAGTTAAAGATGAATCAGTCATTAATGTTAATTTCATTACTACTACTTCACAAAACTCGTATTTTGTACATATGTTAACAGATCGATTTAAAGCCTAGTAACAACTGAATTTTCCATGGCTTGTGTCACAATCTATCTTGTATTCTTAGCATTGTTATTTTGTCCACACACCCTAAATCGAGGAAGCGCTCTCACACTCCCCCTTTATCCAATAGAAGGCAGCCGGTATCATTAGTATCGGCAAATTTGATTGCTATTAATCAAATATAATGATATTCATAGGACGCACACTACGCCAGCACCTCTTGAGGTCGCATCGAGTTGGCTGCGCGAAGTTGTCCGCTAACAGTGGCTTCCCGTCCACTCAAGTGTCTATCTGTGAGCTACTGACTTCCTCAAAGAATATTACAATCATCCTATTCATTTTTGTTCCATCAGATATAGGGAAATCAACACTAAGCTCCTCTAGACCCTACTTATTTTGGAAACAGATAGTCAAACTGCTTCCGGAATATATCAGCACGGCGCGGATCGGGGATAATATTCTATCATCTGCAAACTGAACATATAGTATGATTTTCACCTTTACTTATTCTATAGCTTTGTCTATACTCTTGGTGCAGAGGCCCTCTTATATAATTCACTAATATTTCTAATTAAAGGAGATGTAAGGATGAAGAAAGGTATATTTTCCCTCTCACTTGTTTTAGTCATGCTTTTGAGTTTTGCAGCAACAGCATTCGCTGCGTTTAGTTACACTAGCCCGAACGTCACAATCTCAAGCGGAACCATTAAATTTGGACATGGCGTTATTGTTAACACGGGTAAATACCGTGATACTTTGACGATTAATGTTTATCGCGGGAACACATTTGTTGCTTCCAAACAAATCACGTTGAACCCTCAAGAATGGACTTATCCGGGTTCTACAACCACACCATTATTAACAATAGCAACTGGACAACCAGCTGGCGAATACCGTTATACGTTATCAGCTCCAGGGAGCTGGCATGTTATGGCAGGTTTTGCGAGTTAATAGCGAATAAATAGTAATTATCATTAAAACCTCTCGTCTATGACGAGAGGTTTATTAAATTATTAGGACTTAAAATGCGAAAAAAAAAGAGCGAATCTCAGGAGGAATTCCTGAAATCGCTCAGCTTGACTGTAAGTATTTTAAATCCATCTTGTTTCTAGGATGTATACGATGTCAAATGAACATTGGGGTATAACAAATGATCGCTTAGCTTAACAATATTTCACCTTCAAAATCTCAATATAATTTGAATCAATTCCAGTAATATTGGATACTGTTCCAATTTCAATTCCTTGTTTTAAGGCATTTCGGGCAATTCTCAAGTTATGTTTCATTTTCAACACCCTATCTTTGAATAAAATATCGTCAAAATCTAAATATTCATCAGCAATTTCTCTGTCTAAATTAAATTCAATATCATAAGTACCGATGTGTTCTTCTAAATAAAAAATATTTACTGAACAAAATATTACTGCTTCTTCAAGGTTAAAAGTATATTTAAGGTACATTGACCGTTCATGTACACTAATAAAATCCTCATACAACTTTCCATGAAATGTGTCGTGGTAATCGACTTTCTCTTCTTGACGCCATTTTCTAAAATAACTCCAAAAGCCTTCGACAGTCCTATTTATTGCATTATGGCTAGTTTCCCATTCAAGTAATGATTTTTTGTTCATACTATATTTCACTTCCTACAACATTATATCATGCATGTTTTCCATTTTATCCTGATTTCAATGAACTATCCTGCTCGTTAGCTCAACGAGGATGCCGATTAATGCCGGCAGCCTCATCCTGGTGATTATGAAACTTTAGTTCCCAGTAAGCTTAATTTCTTGGCGCATAAATGTGATCAGTATCGGTATCAATTACGATTTCAGATCTGACGCTCTCCAGATATAATGAAGGCACCCGCTCAAATTGAAAAAGCCTGCAAAAAACATCTGTAAACACACTCATGCTCGTGCATAGGTTTTTGGCTACTCTGTACATATCACTTAATTCCTTTATTGAACATGTCTTGCCGATAAGAAATGAATGCTAGAAATAACCATCAATCTCGACTATCACATAATCACCACCGGTTGCTAACCAGCCTCTGAGCTCAAAGTTATGGACTGCTTCACTTTTGTTTAACTAACGTATCCCGTTAGTTCAGCGAGTTAAACTATTAAATTCCTACTATTGCAGATAAGTTAATATCAAAAATATGCTGTATCAAAGCAAAGACGAATAAGATTGCAAATGATATTGCGATATACTTAATGACCTAAAGAAAGCCAATAATAAATGAAGTTTTTCTTCCGCCATGTAATATATAGAACTTCCACCAATCAGCATAAAACAACAGGCCACTATTTAAACTGGAATTAAGTAGTACCACTGAGGAATGCCCGTTCCATAAATTGAAATTATGTAACCAATAAGATAAGTTGCTCCGTAATACCTCCATCTCCTTCTGATAATTCAAAACACCTCCTTAATTGAAACTTTGTATAAATGACGGTGTGCTAAACTAACCTGCCAGTTAGCGTAACGGGGAAGGGCAGCCACGCGGCCAATGTCATTAAGTTAAGGTGCAGACCAAATATCAAGAAAAAGAGCAGGTTATCAAAAAGATAACCCGCTCTTTTTTTTGAATAAAATGAAAAAGGACTTGACAAGCAGATGAAGGTCGCATTTACAGAGTCGTATACGGATATCAAGGACTACCGAGGGTATCGATTACTTGCCGTTGACGGTCCGGATTTGCATATCACAACAGATTCTGCGGACACGGACACCTATTTTCAAACTTTTTTCCTTGCTTGCACCAAAAAAAACAATCGGCATAGGGCTTCTCCCCATGCCGTTTCGAATTCCGTTTCATTCTCGACCTTGTCTTTGAGCTTATCTTAATGACATTGACCGAACCGGTGCTCTTTTTGTTGCCTGTCTATGGAACTCTATTGCTTAGCGAATTGAAGCACGGCAATTGCAGCACGTTCTCTCCGATCGGGATCCCCGCTTATCATCGCCTTCCTTAATATATCCAGCGCCAACGTAATGGTCTCCTGATCGACTGAACATGTTCGTTCCGTACCCACCACCTGTCCGAAAGGCTTATCCAGCCAGTGCTCAATCTGCTCCGGCGTTACCTTCCGCTCGAGCATCGAGATGGTAACCTTCCTGTCTACAAAAGACTTCAGCTCCGGATGCAGCTCCGACCTCAGCAAGCTCTTCAGCCATGTCACGCCTCGCCGATGGCAGAGGCCCCCGTCCTCCTCGGACGGTCTATCCACGTAGTAATAGTCGCCTAAGTCGCCCATATGAACATGATCGCCATCTGCCAGAAAAAGATAATCCCCGTCCTGCATATCGTAAACGAAGGAGCCGATCTCGAGCAGCCGATCCAGCAGCACCGCCCCCTTTTGATCGGAAGCCTGAACAACCTTCTCCTGTCCAGCCTCCTTGCTTAACTGCTCTAAATCCCCTATACCCGGCCATTCAAAGCCGACGTAATGGTCTCTCAAAAATGTAGGGACATGCCGCGCGCCGTGAAATTCAGAATTGAGAAGAAAAACATTCATTCGATATGCCTCCAATCGTATGCAAGAACTGCGCTCATGATCATCCATAAATTTTCTTTATTATCCAGCATAAGTAGCCGGAAGTAAATATGAGGACTATCCGCAACGAAAATAAGCAGCTGCAATCTCCTTGGAGAATGAGCCGCTTATCCGAAAAGGTCAATCCCGTAGCCATATTTAACGTTTGTTCTTATTCCGCTTCCTTAACGAGCTCTACTTCCTTCTGAAAAATAACCTTTGCATTCCCCCCAGAAGCATTCAGCCATACGGCTTGAATGACCGCTCTTCCGCTTGATTGTTTGTTCGAAAGGGAAACGGTCCCGTTAAGCTTCACATTGACCGCTTTGTCTCCAGACAGCTTAATCCACTTCACGAACGCGGACGGCAGCTCTGCCCCTAATACGTTAAGCCTGTATTGATGCTTCGTGCCATTGTCGCTAATAGTCGCCGTTTCCTGAACCTCGGAACGAATATATGCCATTAACCAAGCATTCATTGCCGGCTTCTCCTTCTCCAGCGCTTGCTGAAAGCCTACGGAAACGGCTTGCCACTCAGCCGCCGTAATACCTAATCCATGAATCCATTCACTTACGGCATACCGGTCTCTTTGCTGCAATACTTCGGTTAAAGCTTGATTGATTAGGGAGCTTACCGCTTTCTTATTTGAAAATAGCGCTGTAATTTCCTTTGGTTTTTTGGCAGCCAAAATATCGCGGACATTTCCCTCGATTCCCTTTGCCTGACTCCCATCGCCGAATAGAAAAACAACCATATCGTCGATACTCACATCCGCGCTGCCGCCGGCTTCCGTCAGGATGGCTAACGCAGACTGATATTCGGGATTCGCCAGCATGGCCTTAAGCTCAGACGCCTGAGGGTCATACTGTAAGGCACCAGCAGCCTTGATCAATCGGAATAGGCTGGTCTTTAACAGTAATGCATCAACGGAGGCTGGCAGCTTTTCGCTTATTTTATTCCAGATCGGATCTATGAGAAACTGCATCTCGTTATCGTCAAGCCCGGCTATTTCTTCTTGAACGGCATGTATTTTCTGTACCGACTGGGAGCCTCCCGCTGCAATAGCCTCGTGCAGCCTATTCATGCGCTCCAGTAGGAGCGCTGGAATAGCGGGCTCGCTTCCCGTATCGGCAGCCTTCAATGTTACTTCTTTCCGGAAAAGAATGCTCTCCGATTGTCCATCCGGGCTGATCGCCTTCGCCTGGATGACAGCAGACACCTCCGGCGTATATGGCGGGATCGTAACGACTCCACCAGGCATCACCATCACGGCATCGCTGCCTGATACTTTGGACCATGTCAGAAGCTCGGCAGGGACGGACTTCCCAAGCACAGACAACGCATAGGTATGCTTCAGCCCATCATCGCTAATGTTCGCCGTTTCCTGTGTTTCGGAGCGAAAGTAGGCGCTCAGCATGGCACTGGTAGCTGATTCGCTATGTCCAAGCCTATCTTCAAAGTCGCTCAAGACGCTTAGGAGATCCTCCGTTGTCACCCCTCTTTGCTTAAGAGCGCTGCCCAAAGCATAAAAATATGTCGTTCGCTGCCCGTCATCCGATTCGCTTAAGACCGTATCGATTGCCGATCGAAGTAGCTGCTTGCGCTTCTCTTCATTATGAAGTAGGGCGATCAAGTCCTCCGGAGATTGTCTTGCAAGAAGTCCCAGCATTTCGCCTTGCACCCCGCCTCGGGCGGCGTCATCACCGAACAACAGGATCAGAAGCTGCTCAGCGCCGTTGGAGTAAACCGGGATGATGTTATTAAGCAGCAGCTTATAGTCAGCGTTAGTGCGAATGGCATCCAACCGGGCTTCCTGCGGGTCGAAATACAAGCCTGCGGTCTCTTTCAGCAGCTGAAACAGGGCAATTTTCATCCCATCCGCTTGAGCTGGCGTGAGCTTATTCGAAATGGGATCGAGCAGTTGCAAGTTTGAATTCACATCAAGAGCCGCCCACTCCTCCTGCAAGCTGCGTACATTTGACAAGTCAGAAGGAGGCCCCTCTTCAAGCGTACCGTACAGCTTGCCCATTCTCGCGAAGAAAGGCTCCTCCGGGAAGTCCGCAAATGAATGCGAATGCCTCACCTCTTTCTCGAAGATTACCTTATCCGGACCGCCGTATGGATGAAGCAGGTTGACTTGAATAAGCGCTTTCGCGCTGCGTGCAGGGTAAACTAATTCCATGCCTCCGCTAGGAAAGACCTTCAGATCAGAGCTTCCCGAACGCTTGGACCAAACCAGTTGAGCTGGCAATACATAGGCTCCGAATACACCTAGATCATAATGATAAATACGGCCGTCCGTGACATTGCCATCGTAATGGGCTATACGATAGCTGGTGCTCACATTCGAGCGCATATAGGCGACGGCGATTCCGACAAAAGCATCCGTATCGAGCTGCAGCCTATTCCCAAAGCTTTGCAGCATCTCCTGCACGTTCAGAGCGGTTACCCCTAGATTGCGGAAAACTCTGCTGACCTGATAGTCGTTCGATAAGCCAAGCACCTCTTTCATTTCGGAGAAAAGAAGATTGTAAACCTTCTCTCTTTCCTGTGTCAGTGCCATTAACGAAAATGGGTCCATATTATGAATTTCATCCTTGACACTCCCTTCAAGCCCTTTACGACTGTTGCCGTCGCCATACAGAAAAAGTAAAAAATCCTCGAGTGTCAGGCTTGGCTGCCCCGCTGCGGCAGAAATTGCTTGAATCGCCGCGCGGTAATCGGCATTGCCGCGGATGTTTTCCAATTCGCTAGCCTTCGGATCAAATTGGCTGACGATGACCGCTTTTAAAAACCGAAAAAGATCGGCTTTCACTTTTACTTTATCGACATGGGCAGGGAGCTTTAGGAGTATCTTATTCCATACCGGATCAATAAGCGTCTGGTCATTCAAGTCATCCAGCCCATTAAGCTCGTCATGCAGATTGGACACATGCTGGGTATCGGCCGGATCACCTGCAGCAAGCGCCTCATGGAACTCCCCCCACTTGACCAAGCTAGCTTTAGGCGGCGCTTCGGCGGCGCTCGCAATCCCCAAGCTGCCTCCACGTACTGGCTGATTCCAGCTTCCCAGCGGCAAACCCGTGAGCAGCGTGGCGAACAAGCATGAAATGATACCGGATACAACTATTTTGTTTCTTACATTCACTTTCTTCATCCTCCATTTCGATTTAATTTCTATGTATGAGTAAGCATTTATCGACTTTCTCTGAGCTGGGATGATTTGTGTGGTAAGCATTATTATATACAAAATTATTCATTTTGAATAACTAAATATATTTTATATTCATAAAGAGACCATTTTTTCATACATAGCAAAAAAACACCCAATATAGGCAATGTCATTAAGTTAAGGTGATTCGCAAAAACATTTAGCCGATTCTACCCATTCGCCCAGGTCAGAAGAATACGCGCAAAATCCGTTCGAAACAACTGTGAGCTTCGTTTACTGAGTAGCATAATTCGGTTCACATGTACATTTTTTAAGCGGATATCCTGTCCGTTTTGTTTACTGTACGCTTTTTTCCTTGCTTGCACCAAAAAAACAAACGGCATAGGGCTTATCCCCCATGCCGTTTCGAATTCCGTTTTATTCCCGGTCTTGTCTTTGAGCTTATCTTAATGACATTGGCCACGCGGCAGCCCTTTTGGTTTTCAACTATCGTTTCCCGTTAGCTTAATCATGTGATGTACAGGTTATCGTAAAGACTTCCCATAAGGTTTCAAATATTCACGCATCAGCTTATTGGATAAGGCTAGGGCCTCTTCTCGTGTTGTTGCGGGGGCAGATAGCATCTTTCCATTCTCAGTGTTCCAAACGGTCTGAAGATTTCCATCTTCGGATTCAGACTGTTGATTGGGCGTTGTTATAAGGAATGTTACTTGACTAAAGTCTTTGTTCGCGAATATAGAATGTGACTGGTAAATTTCAGCTCCTACAGTTGTTCCCCGTTCGTCATAAAGAAAATAAGGATAGGCTATTGAGCCCCAGCCGTCTCTAGAAAAATGAATTTCTATATTGCGCTGATCCTGAGGCACTGGAATTTGTTCACCTACAATTCGTACTACACCCTTAAATATTCGCTCTCTTTTCAAGCTCGTATGCACCTTGCCCTGAATTATAACAGTCGCAGGCTCTATCCCCGATTTTACATCTTCGTAACCTAACTGATACTTAACACCAATCAGCTTTACATCAATTGTGCTGGGGTGCTTCACATACATGACCCAGATTGCGCCAATGACGATAATAATCAAGCTGATTGATACAATCCATCTTTTCGTCTGCAACTAGCTTCATCCCTTTTATGGAACTCATTTACTTTCCTACCTAATTCATATGATTAATATAGTCTTAAGTTGCGCTAAACTGCCCGTTAGCGTAGCGAAGGGCTGCCATATAGTAGCCCTTCAGGGGTGGAACTATCGTTTCCCGTTAGTTGAACGAACAATTTCATTTATCTTTTCATTGAAAACTTTATTATAGAATTCATATTTCTCTGGAAGTCGATTTCTTAAGTAATCCCAAAACCATTTTTCATCAAATTCATCTGGTCTGTTAACAATCAAATCAGGTAAGTTATGAAAAACATCGGCAATATTGTTTATTTCAATCACATTATACTTAGCCTGGACCCAAGATGCAGGATTCCACCATTTAATACGATGAGTATAAGATGCGCTCCGAATATCTAGAAGAACACAATACAATAAATATACGTAGGCTCTTTCTTTGAAAGTCTCCGTCTTCAATCACTCCCCAACCGCGCGGCGACAGCTCCCTAGTTGTTGTGCTATCGTTCCTCGTAAGCTTAACGAAACAGATTAATATTCTAATCGACATTGGTCCATGTTCTTAACCTTTTCAGCTATGGAGTTAAGTTCTTGCCCTTGGTCGGAAAAACTAGTTTCTCATTCTGTGAACCAAAAACTGCGCTGGTTGCTTCTATGAAAGATAACATGATTGGTGAAAGCCACTTGTCTTTATGCCACAACATCTGTGTATATACCTGCAAGTCCGGAATTTGCCATGGGAGGACAACAAGTTCTCCGCGTTCAATTTCGGATTCCGCGACGATCTCAGGAAGAAAGGCAATACCGATTCCTGAAATTGCACATTGTTTAATGGCTTCAGCACTTTGAAACTCTAAATATGTAATGCTATCAATGCCCTCTTTCTCAAATGATCGATCAAACATAGTTCGATAAGGACAACCCTTTTCATTCGTCAGGAATACTTCTCCGTGAAAATCTTCCAACTGAAGCACAGTTCGTTTGACGAGTGGGTGATCTGGAGCAGCTAACAATCGGAAATGTTCTTCCAGCAAAGGTTCCACGGAAAGTCCACTCGAGCGAATGGGTTCATCCAACATATAAACAATATCCGTGGTTCCTTCAAAGAGCGTTTGCTTGAGCTCTTGATTCGGAACTGAGCGGAAGATTAGACGAACTCCCGGATGCTGCGAACGAAACCGTTGGAAGACAGGTGGAAGCCGGTAGGAGCAAATAACCTCATTCGCACTGATCGTTAAGGTACCACTTAGTTTTTCATTATCATGGACAGCACTACGAGCTTCCTCCATTTTTTCAAGAACACCTTGGGCGTGTGTTAAAAAGCGTTTACCCGCAGTTGTGAGGGCGAGTTGCTTGCCCAACCGATCAAAGAGGCGAACACCTAGCTCATCTTCCAATGCTTTAATTTGCATCGTGACGTTGGAAGGAACGTAGCTCAGCACTTCTGCTGCCCGCGTGAAATTTAATGTTGTTGCAACCGTACAAAACGTATTCAGTTGACGCAATTCCATCCGATGCTCCCCCTTCATCTTTCAATTTTATTGAATGCTATCTTGAATTCTATTCACTTTTATTGAGAGTATCACAGCTCTATACTGAGCACAAGAGATCACAGTGAACATGTGGTTTTTCATTTTGAAGGGAGCGACTATACGATGGACTATGAAATTTTTAATTTGGGTGATGTACTCTTACAATCAGGAGTGACGTTACCAAATGCTTTTCTTGCTTATAAAACATACGGAAAATTAAATGAACAGAAGGATAATGTTATTGTCTATCCAACAGCTTTTGGGGATCAGCATGTTCAGAATGAATGGCTCATTGGCAGCGGGATGGCACTCGATCCAGAGAAATATTTTATTATCGTTCCCAATTTGCTGGGCAATGGGCTATCTTCCTCTCCCAGTAACACGCCTGCTCCATTTGATCGGGCTAACTTTCCACAGGTAACCATCTATGATAACGTTCGATTCCAGCACCAACTGCTGACCGAAAAATTCGGTATTCAAAAGATTGCTCTCGTCGTCGGGTGGTCGATGGGCGGCATTCAGGCATTTCAATGGGGGGCAAGTTACCCGGAGATGGTCGAACGAATCGCACCTTTCGGAGGCATCGCCAAACCTTGGCCTCACACATATGTAGTGCTTGAAGGTGTAAAAGCCTCACTGCTATCTGCAGTCGGCTTCGACTCAAGTAAATTAAACCAACTAAGTTCTACAGACATGCGTGCCGTTGGTCGGGTGTATGCGGGATGGGGACTATCACATGCGTTTTATAGAGAAGAGCTTTACCGTGAGATGGGATTTGACACATTGGAGGATTTTGTAGCTGGTGTCTGGGAAGATAGCTTTATGAATATGGATCCTCATAATGTTCTGGCAATGTTATGGACAGGCCAACATGCAGATATCAGTGCAACCCCCTCCTATAACGGAGACTTTGATAAAGCACTTCAGAGCATAAAAGCTCTTGCCTGTATCATGCCGGGAAGCACGGATCTCTTTTGCACAGCGGACGATAATGAATACGAAGCTAAGCGTATACCTAATGCTGTCTTGAAACCAATCCAATCGATCTGGGGCCATTTTGCCGGTCGTGGAATCAACAGTGCCGATAATCAATATATTGATGACAATCTAAAACACTTGTTGTCACTTAGCACTAAAGAATAGATCGTCACTTGCATTGGATGTCTGTCAGGCCTAGCAAGATTCCCTGTTCTTTAGCCCGGTTATATCTCTCATGAATTCATAACCTAACCGATCGGATTTGAGGTCACCAGAACTTACTGGTTCGACCTCTTTTTTCTGCGATCGTACTTCCTTTAACGAATTCAGTGAACTCTGAAGACTGTAGCACGTCTTTAATCTTAAAAGTTAAACTTATTTTTTATCGTTCGCATACCTGAAGTATATTCACAAAATTCATCTATCCTTCCCGATAGTGGAATAGCGGCAGACCCTAAATGAGATCTGCCGCTAACAAAGCTAAAAGAATCGCCGATATAGTTCTCTCCGTCGTTCACCGCGTAGTTGAGCATAGATTTGTGTGGTTGATGCCTTTTCATGCCCTAACATGCCTTGGATGAAATCTAATGGTGCTCCATTGTCGAGCAATTGACATGCATAAGTATGACGAAAACGATGAGGATATACATTTGCTGCAACTGCCCCGCGAGATGCTAACCGCTTTAATGTCCATATGAGCGTCGGTATAGCCATTCGTTTCACTGGATTGGTATCTGTTACAAACAGGGCTTTACACGAGTCTTCGCGACTGTCTAAATACTTTTTCAACCATACTTTACACTCCGTGGTGAAGTAAACTTCTCTTTGCTTTGCCCCTTTTCCGTTTACAATGGCCGAGCAGTTTTCCCAGTTCAAGTCCTCAATGTTTAACTTCTCCACCTCACCTATACGACAACCTGTACAATATAGAAATTCAAGAAGAGCTCTTTCCCGTAAGGTCTGACAAGAGATCTTTAAATGTATCACATCTTCTTCCATCAAAAACTTAGGTACTCGCTTCTCCATTTTTGGCTCACGCAGTTTAACGGAAGGATTGCTAGTTAGATAGGTTTCTTCAAATGCAAACCGAAATAAGGAACGTACAAAGCGGATACGGTGCCCTAGACTGCTTGGCTTTAAACGATCTGATTGCTTTGCTAAGTATTCCTTCAGGAGATTTAGAGTTACCCTCGAAAATATCTATATCCCCGAGATCCGTAATCAACATCTTGATTTGCAAAGCATAAGCACGCAATGTATTTGGGCTAAACCCTTGAATTCGTTTATCCGCCTCATAATGATTCCAAAGTTCACTTAAGATCACAATAAAACCTCCTATAAGAGCAATTAATTCTAGTTTGCTTCGAATAAAAGGTTTTACACTGGGGCTATTTAACTAAAGTTGCCCGTTAGCTTAATGAATTATAGCGAAAGCCCGACACCTCGATTAATCAAGCCAATGTATCCTTACGTTTGTAATTTCAAATAGCTGAGTCCCTGGTTTTCCTTCTTCATAATTATATTCTGGTAGTGCATCGTGAACATCTTTTACAAAGTTATACTCCTGACCGTTGTTCCCATTTGTAAATGTGATATTGTAGTGACGAACTTTACCAAAAACAAGTGCAATTTGAAATGTTGTAAATGTATTGGTTATCCCCCCGCCATCAGTAATCTCTTCTTCTAGCTCATTAATGGAATTAAATTGTTTAATGAACATATCCTCATTGTGACCAGTATAATCAAAAATCAAATAATCCCCTGTAATCATTTCTTGTCCAGTTAAGGGAGTCTCTCTATCTCTAAAGTAAAAAACGGATTCGTCAAGATTTAAAGGGTTTCGTAATTCAACATTATCTGTGCCAATAATATCTATTTTTTTGTACAAGTATGTTAGGGTTTGCTTCAATTTTTCTTCTGATAGTTTTGTTTCATTTAGAAATGAGTGAACTGCAATTTGTATCACAATATCACTCAATTTATATAGGTTCATTAATCATTATCCTTTCACGTGAGTTTTTTGTATAACGTCTTTTCCCCAAATTCACCATGTTTAAGGTATTCGTGAATTGATTAAACTAACCTGCCCGTTAGCTTAACGCCCAGCAGAACAGAGGCCGAGTCTTTATTTTATTGTGAAACAAGCCCAACACATGATAAATAGCTCATCGGCAATCGCTATACATTCTTGGCCTTTTTCGGCATTCGGTACATATTCTTGACATTGCACATTGCCAAGAATATGTACCGATATAACAAAAAAACCGCGATTTACGCGGTAATTAATCGGCTCATATTCTTGTCATCCGACAAGTGTCATACACCATATAGCTCGATTTTCGTTCTGTTTTTTTATAAGTTTCCCTTTCTTGCAGTAAAAAAGCAATTCGGATTAAATCCGAATTGCTTTTTCTTTGAATACTGTGCTCCGGTACCGCCAACGGAAAGGCCAAGCGATGTCAAACCCTCTTCGATTGCCGAATTTATCATTCATCATGGATTCCCGGCAACTCATAACGTTGTTACAAATGGCAATCCTAAAACATCAGCTATTGTTCCGCGTTCTGGAAATTTTTATTAATTACTCCTTTAATCCTTCTAACTCCAGCAGCAGAAGATTGTTCTTTTTTAATACTGAACTTTCCTAAGTTTGTTGTATCTTCTACATGAGGTCCTCCACATACTTCTCTACTCCAAACTTTCCCTTCATTATCTTTGATTGTATACACCTTAACGATATCCGGATATTTATCCCAAAAATTCCCTTCAACATTACTTTCTTTCGCTTCAATTTTAGGCAGCTCTGAAATATAGGTAACTGCTTTTGATGAAATCGCATCATTCACATACTTTTCCACCTCAGCTATTTGCTCTGGCGTAAGTTTTTCATCATGGTTGAAGTCAAACCGTAATCGTTCTGAAGTAATATTACTTCCTTGTTGATGAACATGATCACCTAAAACTTCCCTTAAACCAGCAAGTAATAAATGAGATACCGTGTGCAGCGCTGTTGTTTCTGTTGAATGTTCAGCTAATCCACCTTTAAATTTACCCGCAGAAGCAGTTCTGCTCTTTTCAGCATGTTTCTTTGCCGCCTCTATATAAGACGCCTTGTCCTCCATGCTATATCCACTTTCAGTTAGAAACTCTTCCGTCAACTCCAAGGGAAACCCATATGTTTCGTAAAAATAAAAGGCATCTGCACCTGTAACTTTACCCTTATTCTTAAGATGTTTTTGTATTTCAAATTCTCCTTGCTGTAAAGTTCTATAGAAAAGATTTTCTTCCTTATTTACTATTTCGATAACTTTCTTTTTATTACCGATCAAATCTTCATAAGCTGTTGCTTCATCTATATAAACTTCAGACAACTCACCCACAAAACTTCCTTGTATACCTATTTTTTTACCTGCACGAATCGCCCTTCTTAATAACCTTCTTGTTATATACCCTGCATCACTATTAGCTGGCTCCGCACCATCATTAATTAGAAAAGTAGCCGCTCTCACATGATCAAGTATGATTCTAAACGACTTTAAATCGTCAGTATATTGTTTACCACTTAACTCCATCAATTTTTTCTTGGGATTAAGGAAGAAAGCCGTATTATAAATATCCTTGTCACCATTAAGGGCTGTTGCAACCCTTTCTAATCCGCCTCCATAATCAATATTGGGATTTTGCATTTTTACAAATCCTGTGTCTTCTTTTTTGTAACACATAAATACGTTGTTCCCAATTTCTAAAAACCTCTCGCTTACAGAAGCAGGATGATCCAGTGAATCACCTCCTGGTTCAAGATCATAGAACATTTCACTATCAGACCCACCCGGTTCACCAACAGGCATATCCAATGGACTTCCGGCTCGACTCCACCAATTTTCTTTTTCATCGTATAAGAATATTTTTCCACCTCTAGATGCCCCATATTGATAGGGATCATCTTCAATGATAGGTTCTATACCAACTGATTTAAATTTTTCTGACCAGATTTGAATGGCTTCCGTATCTTTCTGTATATTCAAATCATCACTTCCTATAAAAGCACTGATATACAGCCTGCCAGGATCAATTCCTAATTCGATAATATGCCAATTCCAAATGGCATCGATTTGCTTTTTCTTATAGTTATTTTCATTTGCTTTAAACTCCCATCGACCTATCATTTCAAAAAATGTCAGATGCGACGTATCTCCTACTTCATCAATATCCACTGTCCTTAAACACTTCTGAATATTAGCAATCTCATTACCTATCGGATGCTTTTCCCCCAATAAATAAGGAACCATAGGTTGCATTCCACTTCCTGTAAACAAAGTTGAGGGATCATTTTCTGGTAACAAGCTAGAAGAGGGCACTTGGCTAGCCCCTATTCCTTTCATAAAATCAATATATGATTTTCTTAACTCATCTGGTGTCATTTTCACCATGATCAATACCTCCATTTCAATTATTAATTATTCTCAGAAAATTATTTTGCAAATATTCGAACGAGAAGAAATAAAACAAAAAAGCCCTAAGCTGACATATTTCTTGTCAACTTAGGGCGAACTATTATGTCCGTGTTACCACCTAATTTCAGATTTCTCTGCACTCTATCAATACGGGATATCTCCGATATTGTTTCCTGAATAACGGTGGAACTCCGTTGAAGCCTACTAAGATTCCTCTGTTCGGTTCACAGCTCCGAGACTGCTTCACTATTAGATCAATGAAGATTCGCACCAACCATCTTCTCTCTGTGAGATCCCTAATAGCTACTATTTCTCATCATAGCCTTTTCGTTTTAAGTTAAAGCAATGCTATCACACTCAACTTGCTCTGTCAATTAATTCCACTATTTTTCATAAGGTATGAGTCTGTCGATTCTACCATCAGCTTTGGCAATTCGGTTGCTTCGCATCCTCTGACTTTAGCCAAATTATAATTCTCCCCAACCTCAATTTCACGTTTAATAAAGCGTGTATTACTGGGGATTACGGGGCTGTATAGATGTTCTTGTCCCAATACGGCTTTGTATAGAAGTTCTTGACTTGAGCTCACGACAAGAACTTCTATACAAAAAATAAAAAAGCCGCTGTTTAGGAGACTTCAGTTGTATATATGTTCTTGTCGTCCGACATATAGAGTTTAATATGAAGTATAATTTTTGGGAAATAATACACTTGGCTTGATATGATCGAGCATTTGAAGGAGACGCCAGAAGTCGCGCTTCGCCCGCTTTAATGAATGAGAAAGACGCTCAACATCTCTTGGTGATGATGAGCGTCTTCTTTATTCATGCTTTTGGAAATGCTTTCAATAAGACAGTGATCGTTTCGGCGCGTGTTGTCGATGCATTCGGCGCAAATTGATTGCTGCCACGCCCTTTAATCCAGCCTTGCTGCACAGCTGCATCAATGGCTCCGATCGCCCATGCCGGGATTTGCTTGTCATCCGCGAAGCTCGTTCTTGCGCTTGCGTCGTTAGACAGCTTCAATGCTCTCGCGACCATCGTCACCATCTCTGCGCGACTGATCGGCTGATTCGGCATGAACCGTTGATCTGCATAGCCTTGAATGAGTCCGAGCTCTACAGCTTGCGCCACGGCCTCACTCGCCCATATCGGGATCGAGGCTTGATCTACGAACGCCTTCGTACGGCTTTCGCCGCTTAGCTGCATCGCCTTCGCGAGCCATACCGTGAACTCCGCGCGTGTCACGGACTGATCCGGTCTGAATGTTCCGTCCGGATATCCGTTCGTCATTCCTCGCTGCACGGCTGCTTGAATATCATTGGCAGCCGAGTGGCCTGCGATGTCTTTGAAGGCCGGCTTCGGCTCGGTCGACTTACGATTGACGGCAAAGACGGCGAATATACCGACATTACGCGTATCCGCTTGAATCGTACTGCCCGTTACCGTGCCTTTGAGTTCCACCCAACGCGCTGTTGCTTTATCGTATTGGAACACAGATGCTTGTTGATCTTTGCCAAGCTTACTCACATCAAACGTCAAGCTGATCTGAATTTGCTTATCGAAGCCGCCCTTCACATCCTTTGACAATTCGAACACCGGGCTTATTGCATTCGGCTGCAGCGTCAGCAAGTCAGCGGATTTGTCGATTTTCTTCAGATGCAGCATCATCGTTTCTTTCGCTGCGCCTACCGGAACAGAGACGGTGATCTGCTTGCCTAAGCTGACCGTTCCCGCTTCGCCGGCTTTGATCGTCGCTTCGCCTTCCTTCACGCCAGGTCTAGGATTATCAGTGTCGATTGGAGGTTTCGGTTCCGGTTTATCGATAGAATCCTTCAACCTCGCGTTCAGATCGCGCAGCGTATCCACTACTGTCTCGAAATGATACGGGTATCGATCCAACAGGAACATCAATTGTTTGCGAAGCTCCTCGTTCCCTTTGTTCAAATTAATCAATTTCTCGGCAGCATCAATTAATTCTTTGTAGGGTTCCATTAGATCATCGCCGTACACTTCGAACTCATAGATGGAATATCCGTAGTATTCGCCATAGACCGGCATTCGCTCAATTCCTTGGAATTTCACGTATCTGGCCTTCTTCGGAGCGAATTCCACCGTACTCGTCTCTCGTTTATCGCTGGCCGTAAGAATTCGATCGTCTGCCATCACGTTTTTCCATGTTACGTTATCAGTGGAATAGAGAATCTTGAACCGTTTCGCGGCCGTCTCCCATCCGATGACGACCTTGCTAATATTTTGCGTTTTGTCCAAGTCAACGGTGAACCACGAATCGTCTTTGTACGTACTCGCCCAGCGCGTGATCATATTTCCATCGACGGCTTGGCTTGAAGGTACCCATGCCGCCTCTAATCCCGAGGCATCGGTTCCCTGATGCAGCGCATAGTTGTTCACATCGAGCAGCGGAATGAAGCGATTATAGACTTGTAGGTTATCGATTGTTCCTTTAAACGCGTTGGTTGTGCCGCCGATTTTCGCGACAGGCAAGACAAGCGTCTGAATGCGCTGCACTGGCTGCGCCAGCTTCTCGACGTATTCATTCCCGTTCACATAGAGCGAGACGCCATTGCTGTCCCCCGTGATGAGAAGATGAGTCCATTGGCCAGCCGGCACTTTGTAATTGAATGCGCTATCATATCCTTCTTTAGAGAATCCTAATTTACCCTTGGTGCCGTGTTGCTTTAATTTTACCGTTCCCGCAGGCGATTCCATTAATACGGTATCGTCCGGATTGTCCGCATCCGGGTTAATCCACATAGAGACGGTCCAACCAAAGTTTAAGCTGTTGAGCGGTGTATTCAAATAACTAGTACCGCCGTTGAAGTGGGCGCCTTGCCCATATTTTCCTTTGACAAAATCGACGTTATTGCTTCTTGCATTGTATCCGTTACCGGATGCGTCGATGAAATTGTTTTCGAACGAATAATCAAGGACGCTTCCTTCCGTATTTTTGACTTTCACATCATAGGAAAGGTGGGTATTCGGCGCATCGCCCATCTTCGCGGCCGTCTTCACAAAGGTGTCGTAGTCTACATCGCTTCTCGCGCCGTGCCACATTTTCTCGGAAAGGACCTGCATGGCAGGGAGCAAGCGGACATGGGTATCATCCATCGATAGCCCCGCTTCATACGAAATATCGTTCCAAAGTGCGAACATGCCGCCTTTTAATTGCGGATGGCCGAAAGGCAGCGTCGCACCGTACCATTTTACAGGCTCCCATTCCTGATATAAGAGTGACGTATTTAAATAATCGGCATAAAGTCGGGGTACGAGATATAAATAGCTATTATTGATGTTAATGATGTTATAACCAAGATCGATTGCTTGCTGCGGTCCTCCATACGGTAAATGCCAGATCGCCATGGTCGCTTCATTGCTGATCGGTGTCTTACCGGCGTACTCTTGCAATCCGCCCCACAACAAAGGATGTTTCCCTTTACTATTGATGAATTTGATCATGGTATCCATATATTTTCTGAAATCTTCCGTGTTTCCTTTGTATTCATCGGTTCCAATTTGAACATCAGGACCGAGAAATGTAGGGACTCCGCCTTTCCAGCCATCAAGATATTCACTCCACAAATTCTTGACAAATTCGACGGTTTCGGGTTTTGAGACGTCGAGATGCGAATCAGTCCCCAGAGAAGGATCTAATGTCGTAAAAACACGCGAATGCCCCGGCGTATCGATTTCAGGTATAATATTAATAACATAATCTTGACCTAACCGCTGCAAATCGCGGAACTCTTCTTTCGTATAAAAGCCATCTATACTTGATAAATTCGGATACCTCTCGCTTTCTAACCGAAACGTACCGCGATTACCTATATCATCATTCAAATGGATTTGCAAATCCGTCATCTTATACCAAGCCATCATCTTCACGTAATCCCGCAAGAAATCAATCGTATAGAATTTGCGAGCCACGTCGATCATAAATCCGCGTGTCTCGTATTTCGGATAGTCGCGGGACTGCCCCTTCGGAATCTGGTCATGACCTTCATCCTGCTTCAGAATTTGCAGCACGGAACGCGTTCCGCTGAAGACACCCTTTACCGTCGGCGCCATAATGGCTACATAATCACCGATATCGAGTATGTAACCTTCTTGACCTAAGACCTTATCCGTCGGATTTAAGGACAAGTACAGATCTCCGATGGATGGTGTCCCTTGGGTAACAGTCAATTCCCGTCCCGTAATCGCTTTCATATCTTCTTGGACGATAGCTGCTGATTTGGCTAACGACGGGTCATTATAGACAATCTTCGCTGCAGACGATAATGTATATTGATCTGTTCTCCCAATCCATTCTTGCAGGGACGGAATTACTTTCGGTTCCTCATTCAGCCCTTCGATCTGTTGATTTAATCCTGTGACCGTAACTTCGAAAGACGGCGTTATCGCTTTCTGCGTTGGGTCCTCCATGCTTTGTACTTGCAGCATCACATGAACCTTTTTATCCACCAATGGGGGGTGAATGACGCCTTCCTTGTCAATGACAGGCAGCGCATCCGATCCGTAGATGGAGATTTGATAACCTTCTGGTACAGCCGGGAATGGGAACTCGGTCTGTCCTTGACTGATCGGTTCAATGCCGTGAATCCCTTTGATGATTTTCTCTAGTGGATCTTCCCTGTATACCTCGAACTCATAGAATGAGTACCCATACAGAATGCCATCAGCCGGTTTCCGCTCAACCCCTACAAACTTGACGTATCTTGCTTCTCGTGAAAGGAAATTTAGGACTTCCGTTCCACCTTGGCAATTAATAATGCCATCATTTTCAAGTGTAATGTTCTCCCAATTATCACCATAGACCGAAGTCAGCACGCGGTAGGATGTAGCTGGCGTCTGCCAATGAATGATAACTTGACCGATCTCCTTCTTTTCGCCTAAATCTACTTCAAACCACTGATCGTCGTATTTATCGGAAGACCAGCGTGTTGACGAGTCTCCATCGACGGCATATTTAGGAAAAAGTCCGTCCAGAACTTCATTGCCGGATACTTTCACATCCTTCTTCAACGCATAGTTCTCCCGGACGCTAGCTAGAGCCGTTGGTGCTGCATCCATTCCTGGCTGCTGCACAGCGAATGGCTCTTCGAGGTTAGCATCTGGGACCGCTTCAGGATCCGAAACTACTTCAGAACCAGGCACTGTTTCCGGTAGTGAGTTATCCGGTGCTTGTTGCGTGATTTCTTCTGCATTTGATGTGCCGTCTGCGTACGTTATCGATGGATGAACAGAAAATATGATAGAAAAAAATAAGACCAACGATAACAATAACGAACATCTTTGTTGATTCCTTCGGCTTGACTGCATTTCCTCATCCTCATTTCCTCGTATGAAATGATATATTCGGTTTTTCGTACTGCTAACTTGAGTACTCGGCATTCCCGGGCACTCATTCTTAACCAAGAGGCCTCCTCACAGTTAATAGTATGAGACGTGTTAGCCATAGAAAAATAGATAAGTTCTTACTTTCATATACATTTGTTTACATTTTCATTATATTAATAAATAAAATCCCATCAAATCTACTTGATGGAATCCGGAACTCTATAAAATAGACTTTTGCAGCTGTGCGATAATTTGGGCGTCCTTCACGTCATTCTTGGTCGGTGAGTTGTCATCCAGCTCCTTGCTCTTCTTCACATGTAGTGGGTTAACAACGCCACAAGATATATGTTGTTCCTTCGAGTAATGGACATCATTCAGCCAATAATAGCCGGTTGGCTCCATTCCGACTAATACCTCTTCGTACCCGTGTTCCGACATGATTTGCGGAAACCAACTAAGGAAGCACTCGAATCATTCTAAACTGTTCTCAAACGTAATTGGTTTTCCTTACTCGACTCCACGAAAGTCTTGTGCTCTTGGTTGATCTCTACATTTTAACTTATCGGCATTCGGACAATGTTCTTGTCACAAATCGACAACCGGCTCAAGTTCTTGACTTTGTCAATTGACAAGAACTTGAGCCGATAAATAAAAAAGCCCGCAGTTTATGCGAACTTGATTCGGACAATGTTTGTGTCATCCGACATTGGTGTCAAACACTAAGTAGTTTCGTTATTCAGTTTTAAAATAATAAGTTACATCTACAACATCTTCTATTCTCGTAATACACACCATTCTTCTGCTGTGAAAAATAAGAAGCTTGCTTAATAAAGCGGCAGCCGGTTATTATGAGTCGGCTACCGCTTTATTTATTGTGCTATAGTTTCCCGTTAGTGCAATAAGAAAAAATACTTTTATACAACTGTATTACTTATAATCGTCAGAAAACCATTCTTTGTAGCGGTATCAATAAGCTGATTAATGGATTGTATTGCAGTATCGCTAAACAAATACCACTCATCTTTAAATACGTCATGAATCAAGATTTCTGGGTATCCTGTTAAAAGTTCAGATGGAAAAGAACGAATTAAAGAATAAATATCAAAACGAACTAAGCTGTTACCTTTGTGGTCTACAAAATCATATTGTCCATCTTTATAATAAGACCCAGGTATGTCAAGATTAAGATTCCAAGAGTAGCTAGCAGGAGCTTCGACCCTTTTACCTATGTTTTCTACAAAAATATTATAAATTGTTTCGTTAAATGCATTCCCATTAATTTGCTGTACTACGCCCCCCATAGTCATATGGTATTCCTGCTGCAATGCTTTCACTTTTATACCGTCTATGACTAATGGCTCAGTATCAACGGTTACGATGGAGTTTTTGTGATTGACTGTGCAGCCAAATGCTTCTGAAATAAAGCGAAGTGGAACGATTGTGCGATTATTTTTTATAAATGGTTTTACATCAAGCAGTACCGTTTTACCGTTTATGACTGCTTTACTGCTGTTTAGTTTTAATGTTACTTTTATTTCGCTTTTAGTAAGTGTAATTTCAGAATTTGACCAACTGACCTTAGCTCCCAAATTTTCACTGATAACACGTAACGGCACCATTATACGATTGTTCTTAATTTCGGGTTTCACATCGGATGCAATAACAAAACCGTCAACTTTTATTTTGATGTTTGTACCTGCTGCATAAGTAGTCGACGATGTAATGATTAGAATCAATGCAAGGAATACTCCTGAGAAAACCTTTTTCATTTTAAAAGCTCCTTTTATCAAAAGTAAATGTGGTAGTTATTTAGCCCTAACATTTTTTTTAGCACTCCTCTCCAAAAAGGTGATTAATCCTCGGGAAAATCTTCTTATTGGACAAAATTGGAAATCATTATTCACGTAAGTATAGACGCACATCGTTAATAAAAAGTTCCTTTTTTATAAAGTTCAATATTATGCTATACTGCCCGTTAGCTCAACGAGGCTGCCGATTCATACCGGCAGCATCGTCATAGTGAATGTTAAGCTATAGTGTCCCGTTAGTTCAATTGGTTGGGGGATTATAAATTGAAAGATTCCAATCAAAATGAGCAAAGTCACGAGTACTATTATAAAAGTTGGTAATCCTCACTTAATACCACATAGCTGAATTGCCTTTACGCTTTGCTTTTTCGGGGTTTAAAAAAGTGGAGTGGCGTCGTGTAAAATTATTTTAAAATGATGTGGCTTTTTACCTCCCTTCGGTGTCTAATGAATTGTAAGTTCAGGAGGAGGTACTACTAGTGTCACGAGCTCAAGACAAAAAGAAAATCCCTGTTCTTCCGGAGGAGCAGGAGCACATCCAGCATTTCGAAGCCATTTATAATCAATATCGAGATAGAATTCGAAATTATATTGCAGTAAAGACAAATTCGGCAACTGCCGATGACTTAACGCAACAAGCTTTTTTAAAAGCAATGGAAAACTTTCACTTGTTTAAGTGTAACTCCAGTATATTTACTTGGCTATTCAAAATCGCGCAAAATATTGTGAAAAACGAGTATCGCACAAGATCACGAAATAAAGAAATGGTGCACGAAGTAATCGATTTTCAGTCCCAATCGATATCCCTCGATATTGCTAGAGATGTCGATATCCGTCTTGATATTAGTGCTGCATTAGCCCGATTGAATGAATTGGATCAGCAAATCATATCATTGCGTTTTTTCGTCGATTGCACTTTATTGGAAATATCCAAAATCATCGGGATGCCTGAGAGCGCAGTCAAGAACAGACTCTATCGTGCCTTAAACAAACTAAAAAAAGAATTAAAAGAATGGGGTGACATTACAATCATGTCTATTAAAGAATTGATATCAATTGTGGATAAAAGCGAGGCTTCCTCCAAGAATGATGGTATGAACAAGGTATACCATGACTTATTTGAAGAGTTGAAAAGCAATGTAGATCGAATTATTACAACCTATCGTCATCGACCTTCTCAGAAAATCGCTATTGAGATCTATCCGGATCTGCCCACTTTTCATGAAGCAATAAACGAGCCGGATGCGCCCATATGGTTTATGGGAACCTATGAAGATAATAAAATTAAAATCGTATCCCCACTCAACCCAGGCCCTGAACATACGTATCAATCGGTACTACGGCACACTATAAGCTTGTTTACGATGTGGTTAGTGAAGGATATTAATCCGTTGGCACCGAAATGGCTTACACACGGGCTCGGCGGGCATGAAGCCAAACAAATGTCACAAGAATATATCCAGTATAGCACCTCCGAAGCGATTCAAAATAACGCTGTCCCTAGTTTTCAAGCATTAACTAATGATACCTGGGATTTCGAGAAGATAGGGGGATATGGATTCTCGCACTTGCTCGTAGAATATCTCATCCATTCATACAGTTCAGATGCGCTCAACAAATTCATACGCGATGCCACTGATTTTCAAGGCGCATTTCAAGTATCGGAAGCTGAGCTGCACGGGATGTGGGTGCAATATTTAAAATCTAGGCTATGTTAAATTTTGATACTAGTATTTGACCATAACAAAACCACCTTCGAAAAGGTGGTTTTGTTATGGTCTCCCATAGCTCAACAGTACACTATACATTGTTCTATCTAGTACAGCCTTATAGCCCCAATCATTAAACTATCCTGCCCTTTAGCTTAATGAAAAATGGAGCAGCTGCCCGATCGCAATCTGCTCCCTGTTGTATTCAACTAAATTCTCCTGTTAGCAAAATGGAACTTTTATTTCTTTACTTCAATTAATTCTTCATCATTGCCAACTATCTAAAGAATTTACTTTTTGAACGCTCCCTTTAGTAATGAATGAATCTTATCCTCTAAGTGTTCTTTACTATCACCGCTAAGTACATTTTTATCCCAAATCTATGACTCAGGTATGTCATTCTCACAATAAACTTCATAAGAAACTAAACCATATCCCCTTGTCACTCATCAGAAATGTTATCACGTTCATGTCATATCATTTTGGCAAGAACTTGATAACATAAAATAAAAAAGCCGCAATTTATGCAGCTTAAAATGTTACTATGTTCTTGTCACCCGATTAAACAATGGTTATGAGCAAGCATTAATATTGATGAGTTATTCTTATGGTATAGTGTCATATTGCCATTAGCCTCAAAGGCGAAGGCTATGTAGTCGTTAGGATTGATATAGCTTTCGAACTCTTCACCATTACTTACATCCGCAATGTACGGCGGTTTTTTTATTTTATTCAATCCTGCCGATACTCGAGAATATCTCCAGGCTGGCAAGCGAGTGCTTTGCAGATCGCTTCGAGTGTTGAGATTCGAATGGCTTTCGCTTTTCCGTTTTTAAGTATCGACAGGTTCGCCATTGTAATGCCGACTTTCTCGGATAGCTCAGTAACGCTCATTTTCCGCTTTGCAAGCATGACGTCAATGTTAACCACTATCATACGGTCAACTCCTGTTCTTCTTTGAGCTCGATCGCGTTTTTGAGCAGTTTCTCAAGAACTGCGGCAAATACTGCGATTACGACTGGCGCACAGGTTATAATTAGCCCGATGACCATGACGCCTGGTGCATCTGCGCCGTCAGCTACAAAGTAGAAAAGCGGGAGATTACATGCAAACATGAGTGATACGACAACCGCCGCTTGCTTTATTTTCTTAAGCGCTAAAACAGAGGTTTGCGAAAAAGCAGTATTTATATCAATGTACCTGAGAAGCTTTAATGCCTGAAGTAGCGTAAATAAATACGCAATAGACGCCACATACGCAGCCAAAGCGGAAAGATAAACTTTAATATCCGGGAAATCCGGCATCATACTATGCGCCATCGCTGGGATTCCATAAAAACACATCACTAATGCAGGAATTGCCATAACAACCAGAACAATTTTTAAAAAGAGCGTCTCTTTTTTCATTAATTTCACCTCGTTTTTGATTTTATCACTTTATTTATCGTTTTACAATAAAAATATATTGTTTTATTCTTTTGAACCCAACAAGTTATTAAAACAAATAAGCCCTACGGCTTATTTGTTCCTCCTTCAAATTTGAGCCGAGATACGGACATATTTATGAACCCACTAATTGAAGTTAATCGCGAAAATGATTAAACTATCCTGCCCGTTGGAATTCCTGTAAAACGAATATTTTGGACTTTGCATGAAAAAGAGCGCCTCTGTAATATGGGAGTTGGAATCGGGTCTACAGCCCTTTAATCTCACCATTAGGAGGTCGCTCTACTATGAAGTTTAAATCTCAAGATAAACAAAATCAACGCATTGAAAACATTTCCTCATTCCATCTTGTTGTCGGAGTAGATATTGCCCAGGAGAATCATGTCGCTCGTGCAGTCAGCTATCGTGGTGTTGCTCTGGGTTCGTCGCTAGAATTCGGCAGTCATGATGAAGGGTTTGGGCGGTTCGGCCTATGAATTCAAGATCTGCTCAAATCATTCAAGCTGAGCAAAGTTATCGTCGGCATGGAGCCTACCGGCCACTACTGGTTCAGCCTGGCTCGCTGGCTTTCATCGAAAGGAATTGAGGCTGTTCTCGTAAATCCCCACCTCGTCAAAAAGAACAAGGAAAACCGCGACAATAACCCTTCCAAAAGCGACCACAAAGACGTACTCGTCATCGCAGATAGGGTCAAAAATGGCTACTATTCCCCTGTCCAGTTCAACCCAGAAGCCTATGAGGAACTCCGGATTCTCATGGCCAACCGGGACACGTGGCGTTGCATTTATTATGACTCCATGGAATCGCGTTTGCGACTGGCAGAGAGCATGTTTGCCAAAGTAATAGACAGTCAGCTTGGTAAATTGATCCCGTCAAAATTAACGGGATTTCTCACCAAATCAGTTCTTAATACGCCGGTTCATCTGGTTTTTATTGCGGCATCTTCAGAAAATCATCGACAGCGTGACAACAATTATGCCGCCGTCTGCAGCATCATGCAAAACCTTCAATTGGTTGGTTGGGAAAACGGTTTGGGAATGCTCTGGTACACGGACCCATTGCTGAACAATCCGTCATTTTTTAATGAAATTGGCCTGAAGGCAGGGGAGAAGTTTGCCGGTATTTTAAATACTGGATTCTTTGATAGGTCACCTAAAGCCCGAAAAAGGACACCCGCGGAAATGAACTGGACAGAATTCACAACAGATACAAAACCGCATCTAACTAATGAAGACCGTTATGTATCTTCTCAAGACATTTTGGAAACATTAAACATCGCTGTTTGGGCACCGAATGATGGACAATGTAATACGCCTTTGAATAAATATGAACCTCATTTAAGGAAGCTCTAAAGTGCGATGAAGGCGGATGAGCACTCCCCACCGACAAAACAAGTTGGAAACGTAAAGGTTTCAAGCTTGGTCAAGCTGAACACAGCTTCAATGATCCAACTCAGTTTTGATTCCCAATTACAATATCAAAAACTTATCACCGCTGGCACTTCGTTATTATTAAGACATCGTTCGGCAATCAAAAGAGAAGGCATTCTCCCGTTGCCTTCTCTGCTGCTTATTATTAGCTGGGATAGCATAGAGTTAACGATAGTTCCTTATCTCAAGATTAATCGGTTATGCGTATATGTTCTTTTCAATCTCGGCTAAGGATATATGTACTTGTCTTCAGGCTTGGACAAGTACATATATCCTTACAACAAAAAAACCGCTGTTTAGGCGGTTTCCAATACATTTATGTTGTTGTCCTCTGACATCGGATGACAAGAATGTGTACCGATAACCGTTTCTGAACTTATGTTTCCCGACCTCTAATAACAAAAGGATGAACTTTATTTTGACCATTACGGTTCATGTATTACACAAAATTATTTAAACAATTACTTTCTCCAATTGGATTCCAACCACATAATCCCCTGTATCATTTTGCCTACCAAACAAATCAACAGTTGTATAAGTCTGACTGGAAGCATCATAGCCGATGATCTCAATAGCCTTGACCACATCTTTCCTCATATGGCCATCAACATACAAGCGTGCCATTGCAGGATTAGGTGTAGACGGTTTTTGTGGAGTAATGGTATTACCATTCTCTGGTTCACTGATATTGTTCCTTGTCATTACGTTTTCTCCTTTCATTGTGCGAAGTTTTTTTATTTCATAACATTTAACACTATAGCTTCCAATATTTAGACGTATTTTTTCGGATTTGTTACTTTATACTGCCTGTTGGCTCATCGGCAATCGGTACATATTCTTGTCATCCGACATCTATGGCTTGTGTCACAATCACTGATTATTTATTTGAATTATTTTGTCACTCCTATATTCCTTTAGCTAAAGCATTTTTGGTCATCGTTATAGACTGACCATAAAAATGAAACAGCGGCGAACCATGAAGGCTGGCCTTGGTCGGAATCTTTAAGAATGCTAACAATAGTGAAACCGCAGCTTCAGTCTTTTTTGCAGTTGCGGTTGTCCATCCGTTTACTATTCGAACTTATTGAACTGTACTATCCCACTTATATAGATCGAGCTCATAACCCCTCCCTTGCCCCCCAATTTCGTGGATGCCAAGACTGGCTACTGGCTAAAAATCGCATCCCAAAAAGAGGCCTTTTATGGATTTTTAGAATTTCAAGAACGCTATTGATTGCTTTTTGATATTTACCACCTAGTTTTGATTCATTGTCCCCCAAGCTATGATGACATCCTTGATGTGAGGATTCTTCAAGAGCATATCATGTATCGCTTGGTTTTTTTTGGCCATGAGTTCTGCATATTCTGGATTACGGGTATACTCATTCAATTTCTTTGGATCTTGCTCGTAAATTGGAAACAAGTTTGCGATAAACACGCCTGAATATTTATTGTGACAAAAATGCAATACATTATTGATCGTCATATCTGATTCGAATTGATTTGCTCTACTTGGATATTCCACCAATCAACTTCTCGAGATTTTCCCTGTCCAGAAAAGGTGCGAGGCTTATGATCCGGTTCGCATCGATGGTACCGTCTACAACCTGGTCTACCAAACGACTTAATGTCTCACTGCTAGTAAAAGGCGCCAGTCCATTCACGGCATTCCAGCTCAAGCTTCCTTCTTCGGCTTCTTGTACCAACCGATCCACCTGTTCCCTACTCAGGAAAGGTGCGAGGCTTACGATCCGGTTCGCATCAATGGTGCCATCTACAACCCGGTCTACCAAACGACTTAATGTCTCTCTACTAATAAAGGGTGCCAGCCCTTGAATAGAATGCCAGCTCAAGCTGCTCTCTTCTGCATGTTGTACCAATCGATCTAAATGTTCTCTTCCAAGAAACGGCGCAATTCCAACAAGATTGTGCACTTCTAAGGAAGCGTCAATTGATTTATCTACCAGTCGGTTTAATGTGTCACTGCTGACGAACGGAGCGAGTCCGGTAATGACATTCCACACAATCTCGCCCTCTTCTGCCTGACGAACCAGTTCATCCAATGTGTCTGTTCCAAGGAACGGAGCCAGCCTCATGATCACGTCTAACGTAAAGACGTTGCTGTCTAATCGTTCAGTAACCTTATGCAGAACGCTTGCCTTTACAAACGGCGCTACTTCTACAAGCTCTTCCACTTCCACCTCTCCGGTATTGACCATCTCTGCAACTTGTTCTGGCCTGTTCCCTGCGATCTCCTCAACGATCGTTCCTAGGTGCTGGTGTTCCCGATTTTCTGCGTTTTCTCCTGCATTAATAATGTCGTCTACCGTTTTTCCGAATAACCTCGCAAGCTGCGGAAGCGTTCCGATATCCGGTATCGAGTCGCCCCGTTCCCATTTCGATACCGCTTGATGACTTAAATTCAGTTGATCTGCAAGTTCCAATTGGGTCAGATCCTGGTCTTTGCGAAGCTTCGAAATATAAGCTCCAATTTTACGTAAGTCGAGCATCGTATTACCTCCGTAAAAACAAAATGTACAGTGCGCACCGTCGAATACAGCATAGCATTTCCGCAAACGTGATTCTATCAAGCGTTGGTTGAATTGTCACATCCGCTTTATTCAACTGCCGGTAGAATTGTCCAGATTGAAAATCGCCAGAGAGGGTAGCCAGAAGATCCCGCAGCATATACGAGATCTGGAATCCACCCGACCTACACTACTTTTGTCACTTTCATTTATAGGTTTTTTCTACGAATCTTATCCATTAAACTGCCCATTAGTTTAATGAAATGAGCAGGTCACTACAGCGCCTGCTCATCGTTGTATGCTATTGAACTAAACTTACCCGTTAGTACAATGTAACTTAGTAAATATCCTCATTATTTAGAAGCTCTCTTAGCCCCGTGGTAAATTTGAGTACAGCTTTTCCTCCTGTTATAAATTCAATGTAAACACTCTCTTCATGCGAACCACCGATTTGTGCGTGAACAAAAATGGTATCTTCCTTGAAACTTATTTTTATATACCCATCAGAATCATTATCTTGAAGTTCTGCCATTATTCCTTGGTCGATACAACAAACAATACCCTCAATCTGTTCTTATCTCACGCAAAAATGAGAAGTATGTGATATGAATTTTGTTGCTCCTGTCATATCAAAAGTATAATTAATATGAACCAGATATCTTGTCGCTAGTATAAGCTTTGCAGAACCATCAATGGAAGACAATGTGACTTTGTTCGATAGAGGCAACATAATTTATTGCTCCCTTCTTACATCCTCTGTGTATCATACCTTCAAATTAAACTGCCCGTCAGCTCAACGAGGCTGCCGATTTATGTCGGCAGCCTCGTTCTTTTGATAGCTAATTAAGCTATAGTTCCCCGTTTGTACAATCATTTATGTTGTGAGAAATTACATTCAAATCGCTCTACTCCAGGGTGTTTTTCTCCCAAGCTCTTAATTGTAAACCCAAGTCTACTTGAGTGATTTTAAGTAAAACATTATTCCTGCTCTGTCTACATTAGAAAATTGCAAAGGATCATCATCCATCAAACGTCTTAATTCGTCTACTGAAATCCATCGTGGGTTCTTAGTATCATCACCTGAAGATAATAACTCCCCTTGCACTTTGCAACGGAAATAAACTCCAACTGAATCGAAAGGACCCTTTATTGTTTGATAAGCTCCAAACGGTCTTATACATTCCACTTGGAATTCTGGGTCGATTCCTGTTGTATCGACCCGTGTATCCTCGCCTTCAATTTCAACTACATCCAGTCCAGTCTCTTCCTTAACTTCCCTTATTAGAGCTTGTGTTAATGATTCATATTGCTCAATTCTGCCACCAGGAAGTTCAATTTTTTTCGTTTCACCCGCTTTATCCCTTGTCTGTACTACTATTTCTAATATTCCGTTTACTATTCTTTCAATTATGGCACGAGAATTTACTAAAAACATTTGTATCAACCCCATTTCACACTATCGAACCAAAATATGGATTTGCTATATAGGATTATTCTACGCAAACTTCAAACTATCCTGCCCCATTTCAATGAAAAAAGCAGGCTGCTGTAGCACCTGCTCATCAATGTGTATCATTCAACTATCGTTCCCCGTCCCTCGGTTTT